>CAYGBT010000060.1:0-13330 GCA_964348275.1 uncultured bacterium | reverse complement strand
CGCCCTTTTCGTCCAAAGGTGTCCGGTACCCTCTAACTTCGCCAGGATCATCTCAACAGGTCACGGGCCTACGACCACGGTGCGCCTGGCCATGCCGAAGTTGGCGTTGGACGGGTCCATAGCCAGTACTTCCAACTCCGCCGGTCCCGTGCTGTCCAGCACCACCTGCCCGGCGAAGGTGCTCTTTTGCCCGGCGTACGAGAGGGGCGCCTCCGTCAGGACCTGGCCATCTCGGAGCGCCCGCGCGACCACGCGGATCTTCCTAGCGTCCCAGAGCCCTCCGGGCTCGGTGGGGCACCCTCAGGTCAACGTCACGGTCGCCCGAACCTCGACCGGGGAGCGGACGGACGTGCGTGCGTGGGCTGTGGGGGACAGTAGGTCCACCGTAAACCCGTGGATCTCCAAAATGATCCCCTCGCCCAGCACATCCTGGCCGGGGACCAAGAGCAAAGTCTTCGACGCGCGCTGTGTGGACTGCGGGGTCCCCAAGGGCCCCTCGGCCGTCACCTCAACGATGGTAGGCCGCTCGAGCGTCAGCGTCACGAGGAAACTTGCCGTCCCGGCGGTGTCAAAGATTGTCGCCCCCCGGGCGCGGGGCCGGACCATGATCAGATCGGTGCTCCCCGTCTCCCCCTTCTGTATGCCCTCGGCCAGGACCGCACCGCTGGCCACGTCCCGAATGGTGATTCGGGCTCCGCCCACGTTGCTCCCTATCACCTTGGCGTCCCGCGAGACGGCCCGCACCATCACCTTGGTCGGGACCCCCTCCCCAGCTTGGGTCAGCCCGGCCATGACCAAGACAAGCAGTGCGGCTGTACCGCTTATCCGGCCGTTCCTCCTCATCGGCCACCTCCTTTGTACTGGTCCCTGATTTCTTGGACGTGTCTGGCCAATTCCGGGAACATAATACATACTTTAAGAAAATGGGGTGCGACCTATTTTCGTATGCTTGGGACTTTGGACCGAGATAACCAGATGCAGTCCGCGGGCGCAGGCGGGGCAGAGGGGCAAAGGGGTCAAGTCTGCTCTTGACTCACCCCCGTGGCAATGGCTCCAGGCACCCCACGTTTCTCCTCCCATTCCGTCCTGAACTCTCAACTCTCGTCCCTCAGCCCTCCGCTACCCCGCTACTTGGATTTCCATTCGTGGTGGAATGAAATTACGATCAATGTTGGCGACAACTTATCAATTACGTTTCAGTCGCACCGACTCGGGCCAGTCCCATATCCGTCGGTCTCGATCTTTTTCAGTCTCCCACCCCTGAAGGTCAGCAGATGAATCAGCCGATTGTCCCCGCAGTCGTACATCAGGACTTCGGTCTGCTCGACCGTTTTGGTGAAAGTCCCCTCTCGAATGACCTGCCCCGGCCCCTCGGTGGTTGCTGTGTCGCCGAATGAACCGGTCAGTTCCTCTTGGACGACCCGACTCGACGTGGGTTCACCGCACTTCGCAATGACAATGTCAATAAAGTCACCCCGGCTGATGATGCCTCCCTCACATTGAAAGGCAAATGCGCCCTGCGCCAAAAAGAGAACTGCCGCGCCGGCTATCACGATTGTCCCTATTATTCGTGCCATGTCTCTTCTCCATTCATAAATAGCTGAGAGTCGAGAGTTGAGGGTTGAGAGCAAGCCCTTCGACTGCCTCGTCCGCGTCGCCATAAGCTGCTTCACCTGGCACGTCTTCCCCAGATCCGCCTTCAGCCCGTCCGGCTCGGGAAAGCTGACGGGGATTAAGCACGACGGTATTCCATGAAGTGGGCCGTCTCATCGGCGACCTCGCCCCCAAACAGCGACTCCACGACATAGAAGGACATATCAATGCCCGAGGCGACCCCGGCCGAGCTGATGATACCGTCGTCCACCACCCTGCGATCCCGCTCTACCTTCATCGCCGGGTCGAGCGATTCGAGCAGGTCGAGCGCGCCCCAGTGGGTCGTGGCCCGCCGGCCTTCCAACATCCCGGTCTTGGCCAGGAGGAGGGAACCGGTGCAGACCGAGGTGATCTTGCGCGCCTGGGCGGCGACCCGCCGGATCCACTGCAGGGTTTCCGCATCATTGAGGAGCGGGCGGGTCCCAAAGCCGCCCGGGACGACGAGCAGGTCGATCTTCGGCGCGTTGTCAAAGGCGAAATCAGGGAGAATCCGCAGGCCCCCGATGGCCACCACCGTCTCGAGCGACTTGGCCACCGTGAAGACGCGGAACGGGGCGCCCTCGTCCGAGCGACGCGATTCCACCCCGGGCACGAGGCGCGTGCGCGAGAAGACTTCGTAGGGGCCGGCGAAGTCCAGCACCTCGACATCCTCAAAGATGAAGATCCCAACATTCCACTGCTCCACGGTCCTCCCCCCGACATCCGCATTCTCAGCTCTTCAGAAAAGGGGTCATCGAAAAGGGGTCAAGTCTGCCCTTGACTCGCCCCGTACTTCCCCTCCCATTCCTTCCGCAGCCCTCAGCTACGCCGTCACTTCGATTGCCATTCGTGGTGGACCGGGTGTGAGGGGTCCGTCAGGTTGTGGAGCAATCCCTCGCAAAGCCACAGTTGCCGCTCTGAAACACAAAGCACCGGGGGGCGTACGACCCGCCCGGTGCTGCAGTGTGTCCGGGTCCTACCCTTTCCATGTCGATCCTAACTCTCGGCTCTCAACTCTAGACTCTCAGCTTAATGTTGGCGCTAACTTAAGGAATTTAGGCGGGTGTGTCAACCCGAAAAGCCGGTCGCGGCCAGGCGGCCATGCACCAAATTGGGATGGAGTCGAATTTCCTTGCTTGACCGCACTCGACTCTCAACTCTGAGCTCTCCCCTCTATCGCAGCGGCTTGGGTCTGGGTGTGCGCACATCCAACAGCTCCTCGAACACGCGGTCGGAAGCGGTCTTGGGATCGCCAAGGTTGTACATGAAGAGGATCCCGACGTTGTGTCCTCCCCGATCATCATCCCGAATGGCATTGAACCCATAGTTGTAGCCGACGCCCACGCGCCAGCGCCGACTTTCGGGCGTGTACCCGAGGATGCCGCCCACCCCCGTATGCCATTGACCCGGCTGTCCCAGGCCCTCGATGTAGTCCACCCAACCCGTCGCGCCCCCAGCGGTCAAGGAATACCGTTCCGCAGAGTCCAGCGGTAGTGTGTACGTGCCGTAGAGTAAGCCGAGGCGCTCGGTCGAAAGCTCCTTGTGGAAGTAGCCCGGCATATAGAGCGGAAACTCCGAGGCAAAAGGAAGGGCACCGCCCACGCGGTAGGCGCTGAAACGGTCCGCATCCAGCACGGCTCCCCCGATCAGTCCGAGGCTAAAACGATGCTTGTTCTCCGGGAAGGTGTGGGTCATCTCGATGCGGCCGAGGAAGCGGTGACTGGTGGACTTCAGCTCCCGGTCATCGGCAAAGCCGTAGCGGCCGCTGTCGGGGCGGTGGTGCAGCTCGTACCACACGGACACTTCTGAGGCCAGGCGCGGCCAGAGCACCGGCTCTTTTCCTCCGAAACGCAGGCCTGCCCGCAGGGTCAAAAATGGCTGGTCCTCGGGTAGTTCGAAGGTGTCCTCGGTTTCACTACTTTTGGCGAACACGTGATAGTTCACGCCGCCGCGCAAAACGCCATTCAGCGGAATCGTCGCCCCGGGATTGAACAGATGAAAAAAGCTGACGTTGATACCGCCGCCGTGGCCGTAAAAGGACTCGTCGCGAGTATAGTTGCCACGCCGCACCTCGTTGTAGTTGTTGTAAAAGCCGCCGCCGAAGACTTCCACGGCCAGGTCGGTGTGCTCGCGCAGCAGGTCCCGAAAGCCTAGCTCGCCGGTCACGAACGTGGGAGCGAACACCATGCGCAGGGTTTGATTGGTTTGCGGGAAGTCCGGTATGTTCCAGTAGTAGAACGCGTACACCTCGTTTGGACCGTCCGTCCGGAGCGACTGGTTGAAGCCCAAGTGGAGTAGCTTCCGCGGCTCGGGGTCGATCTGGGCCAGCGCAGGGACGGCCAGGGCCAGCCACAGTGGGAGGATGAGTCCGGTCAATATTTTTCGGCACAAAGACGGCACAGCGTTCAATGTGTTCTTGATGATGCGGTCAAACTTCTTCAGGTTGATGGGCCGAATGTTGGCGATACCTTAAGGGATTCGGGTTGGCCCGTCAATCAGTGTTTAACACAGAGTCGAGAGCGGCCAGATTTCGGATTTGGGACTTCGAGTCGTGAGCCTCAGTCGAACGATTGCGGATTTCGGATTTCTTGGACCTCGGACTTCGGACGTTGCACCGGAGGGTCGAGAGTGGAGAGTTGAGGGTGGAGAGTCAGAATATAGTCGAGAGTTGAGAGCCATTCGACAACCATTCGACGGGTTTACCCCAAGCTTGGTCGAGGGATTCAGGGCGGGGCTCAGGGGACTGATGGAGTCACGAAAAAACGGAGGTCAGGACCCAGAGGGCGATCACGGTCCAGATCACGATGGCGAGCCACGCGTTCCGCAGCAGCTTTGATCGGTCCGCTGACATCTCCTCAGCGATCTTCATGAATGCATCTGCAAATGGCAATATGCCCAAACCGCCCACGAGCGCGGTGAAGGCCATCACCGCAGCAACGTCGACGATATTCATGCGTGTCAACACATAGTACCCGACCGCGATCGCCAAGACCCCATACACGGTGGTCGCCAACCAGGGATTGCCCAGGAGCGGTTCAGCGACTTTCTTCATCCATACCTGTGGATTGATCAGCACCACCACCATCTTCACCAAGACCAAGATCGCAAAGATGGTCGCGATAATCTCGAGCGCGCTCATGTGTCTCACCTCCGATTGTTAGCGGAGAGTCCGCAGTTAGTCGAGGGTAGAGTGTCGAGAGTCGAGCGATACCCGTTCGACGGGGCTCACGGCAGGCCCTTCGACTCGGAATAGGGCAAAGATTCCCGGAAACTCCCCCACTACAAATATAGGCACCGGACCAAGTTAGTCGAGGGTTGAGTGCCCTTCGACTTCGCTCAGGGCAAGTTGAGAGTTGAGTGATCACAGCGGTTCGACGGGTTCACCCCGAGCTTGGTCGAGGGGCTCAGGGTATAGCTCGTGGGCTGATGGGGGTTAGAGGGCGCGGACGAAGTACAAGATTGCTATCAGAACAAAAAGTCCGGCCAGGGCTTTTGGCAGATATTGCTCGTACTGCTTCAGCCGGTCCTCCACCAATCGGTAGCCGTGAATGGCCAAGAGGGTTACGCCGATGAGGGAAGCAGTGACAGCTAACGCGTATGTCAGCATGAGTGCGACGCAGTGGATTCCCCCCAGGCAGAGGGCCAAGAGGGCAAACTCTTCCTCGTGGATGAATCCGAGGAGGAAGGCAAATACCGCCATGTCCCAGAGGGACTGCGGCGTCATCCGAGGATGGACATGGCCGTGCTCGTGGCCGTAGCTGTGCGGGTGATCATGATGGTGATGACCATGGTGATGGCTGTGGTTTCCGCGGTATGCCCGATAGGCCATATAGAGAAGTAACACGACCACCCCGTACCGAACGAGAGGAAGCGAAGCGAGATCGATCGCCTGATTGACGAGAAGAAAGACCACCACGACTGCCAGGGATGAAATGAGGTGGAAAAAGGCAAGGATGCCCGAAGTAAGGAATCCATACCAGGTCTGCCCCTTGCGTTGGAGGGAGTAGGCAACGGCCACCGGCCAACCATGGCCGGGTTCCACACCGTGGAGCAGTCCAATCATTATTGCGTTAAGGTAGACCGACATGCGTCCCCCACCTTGGATCCTCTCCCCTACGACTCGAGAAAATTATATCCCACTTCGAGGGGGCAAAAAGAGGGCAAAAAAAGGGTTAAATCTTTTGTTGACAATTAGTCAAATTTGGCCGGTGGAGCAGATGAAATAGAACAAACCATCGATGTAATGTCACATGCTCCGAGAATTAACATAGCACCGCTTGACACCTCTGGTGAGCTGAGCAATGCTTACACGTGTCCCACATCAACACACGAGGAGGGTCCTGTGAGAATCGCGATTACCACGCCGACCGGAAACATCGGACGGAGCCTCACGCATCGGTTGCTCGACGCGGGCGGCCACGAGCTGATCCTCCTCGCGCGCAATCCCGACAAGCTCAAGGCGGAGCACGCCAAAGGGGCGAAGGTCGTCCAGGGGGACCTGGGTGACGCGGCCTACGTCAAGAAGGCGACCAAAGGCGCCGACGCACTCTTTTTTCTCTGCCCCCCCAACTTTGCCGTTCCCAATTACCGCGCCTACGACGGGGAGCTCGCCAAGGCCGGTGCGGATGCGGTGAAGGCCAACATGATCAAGCACACCGTGCTCCTCTCCAGCATCGGCGCGCACCTGGCCGAAGGCACCGGTCCCATCCTCGGCCTCCACGACGCCGAAAAGATTTTCGCCCAGGCCACGAGGTGCCTGACCAACCTGCGCCCCACGTGGTTCATGGAGAACTACCTCTGGGATCTCGACTCCATCCGGCGCATGAACAGCATCTTCATGCCCGTCTCCGGTGACATCACGTTGCCCATGATCGCCACAACGGACATCGCCGAGCGCGCAGCCCGCGTCATCACTGGCCCTGCGCCTTCCCAGCCCAAGAATGTCTCCCTCCACGGCCCCAAGGCCTACAGCTTTGACGAGTGCGCCAGGATCATCAGCCAGGCAATCGGCAAGGAGGTCCGGCACGTCCGGGTTCCGCCCGCAGAGACAAAGGAGGCCCTCATCGGTATGGGCGCCAGCGAGGGCGTGGCCGACGCGATGCTCGAGATGTACACCGCGCTCCAGGCTGGCACCATCACGGACGAAGTCGAGCGCACGCCGGACACGACGACGCCGACCACGTTCGAGACCTTCGCCCAGGACGTGCTCGCGCCCGCCCTGCAGGCCTAGCGCCGGGCCTCTGCTGAACTTCTGTCCCACTGATTCATAAATCTCCCCAGCCCCACCTGAGCAAGCCCAGGGCGACCAATCCCCGCAAGAATCCGACAATTCGGAGTGCGCAATGGGAAAGTCCGTAAATTTTGGGGCAAGATCTCGTACTTTTACGAGTTGTCGGCGCGAACCCATTGGCTAATATGTAGTTAATACTACCTTGCTTCGTCGAGAATACTTAAGGCCCCACCGGGAGATGTAAGCATGGAACCGGGGTGCGCGTCGTATTCTTAGCCCACCCCAGGCACCATCGACGGCGAAACGAGCATTCAGACGCCCTTCCGGGCGGACCACGGGCCGAGAGGGTGTTTTCGCTTTTGAATCCAGCATACTCCCCTTGCACGCGCCGCCGCCCGCTCTCGGCCGAGGATGATGGATCTATAGCCTCTGTCCTGTGGCCGTGCACACAATGACCCCACATAAATGCCACCATCTGGATCACGCGAAGACCAAGGAACCACGGTTAGATTGAATTGCTGCCTATTTTCGGAAGGCTATGCGACGTGTAAAAGATGAAGAGAAGGCAAAAAAGCAACGCACACACGGGCTGGTAGGCATGCGACAACGGGTCACTGCCTTCAAATCATTGGAGAACAAGCGCACGTGGGCGGACGAGACGTTTCGCCGGTTCTTGGACTCTGCCCCGGATGCCATGGTCTATATCAACGAGCACGGGAAGATCCTTTTGGTGAACGCGCAGACAGAGAGACTCTTCGGTTACGCTCGCGAGGAGCTGATCGGACAAGGTGTCGAGATCCTCTTGCCCGAACGCTTCCAGGACCAACACGTCGAACACCGGAAGTCCTACTTCAGCCATCCCCGTGTCCGACCGATGGGGGCATCCCTAGATCTGTCCGGTCGGCGCAAGGATGACACCGAGTTTCCGGTCGAGATCTCGCTCAGCCCAATTGAGACCGAGGAAGGCGTCCTGGTCTCGGCCGCTATCCGGGACATCACCGAGCGCAAGAAGGCCGAGCAGCAGATTCTTGATTATCAACAGCAACTCCGGAATGCGCTCTCAGAAGTAGAACAATTGAAAAACCAGCTCCAGGCGGAGAACATCTATCTGCGGAAAGAAGTCAAACTGAGCCATAAGTTCGGAGAGATGATTGGCCAGAGTGATGCCCTGAAGGAAGCTCTCCACAAGGCGGAACAGGTGGCCTCGACGGATGCCACGGTCTTGATCCTGGGAGAAACCGGTACGGGTAAGGAGCTCGTTGCTCGAGCGATACACAACTTGAGTCCACGGAAAGAACGACCGCTGGTCAGTGTTAACTGCGCAGCGCTGCCACCGACGCTTATCGAAAGCGAGCTTTTTGGTCACGAAAAAGGCGCCTTCACGGGCGCATCCTCGCAACAGGCCGGTCGTTTTGAGATGGCCAATGGAGGGACGATCTTTCTGGACGAAATCGGCGACCTGCCCCGCGAACTACAGGCCAAGCTCCTCCGGGTTCTTCAGGAACGGGAGTTCCTGCGCGTGGGAGGGTCCCGCCCCGTCACTGTGGATGTGCGGGTCATTGTCGCCACCCATCGGGACCTTGAACAGGCAATCAAGGTCGGTGATTTCCGCGAAGACCTCTATTACCGGCTAAACGTTTTCCCCATATCCCTTCCTCCCCTTCGGGACCGAATAGAAGACATCCCTCTCTTAGTGAGGTATTTCACACACAAGTATGGCACAATGTTTGGGAAGAGGATCGAAAGTATCCCTCAGAAAGTCATGGACATGCTGCAGGCCTATCGGTGGCCTGGCAATGTTAGGGAGTTAGAAAACATTATCGAACGAGCCGTGATTCTCGCGTCCGGCTCGGCCATTGGGCTCGGTGAGGCTCTCGAGTCGGTGCGACCCTCTGACCTGCACACGACTAGCTCGCTCACTCTTGCAGAGGTAGAGCGTAATCACATCCTTGGGGTTCTGGAGAAAACCGGCTGGAGGATTGAGGGCGAGCACGGCGCTGCCGTGCGGCTGAGGCTCAACCCCAGCACTCTCCGATCTCGTATGAAGAGACTGGGCATCAAAAAAGAACGGCGCGCCAGTTAGCGCCGCCGCATCCCGCTATCCCGCGATATTTCGCTGTCTGCGATATATCGCGGAAATGTGTAGTCTTCTCATCTCCTTACTTTCACACCCCGAAGTCCAGCTACCCCTTATTATTCAGTCGAATATCTCTACTCAGTAAGAGCAGAACTCCTGTGGCACGCCAATTGCGAGACAAGGTCGATGGCGCGTCGGAGAAGTTGATGCACAACACCGGGACGTTTGACCGCATGGGTTACCTGAACATGTAAGGTGTCCTCTCCGGGAAACAAGGAGGCGGACCATGATGCAACGACACATGGGTTTGAGAAAACGCCTGGGGGCCCTTATGGCGATCGCCCTACTTGTGGCATGGCCAGTCTGGGCGGGTGCTGAGGAGACCTCGTCTGTTGGTGTAAGGGAAACGATTTTTACGATCGAGAGACCCCAACCCGTCTAGCTCCCGCTGAAGAACGGGGGACTCTCACGTGAGGCCATGGCCCCCGCGGCATCAATGAAGCGCGATACAGAGACGTAAAGGAAAGGAGGTGAGAAACCATGAAGCGGCTTGCAACTATCGTGCTCGTACTGGCGCTCTTCGCCACGCCGGCGATTGCCTTGGCGGACTCTAACATCGCCAATTCCGTGGGCATCTCGGTGGATGAACTTCTTACCGAAGCCGGAAATGATTAATCCTGCCGGGTAAGACAAGAAACGCAAAAAGGTCCCAGGGATCCCTGGGGCCTTTTTGCGTTTTAGGGGTAGAACAGAAACACGGTCCTCAGACCCCTATCCACTGGGGCTATAGGGGATTTCCCTGGGCAAAGCATAGGCCTCTCCCTGGTCCGAAAAACAGGTTCGCTCCTGATTGTGATGCAGACGCCATTTTGCTACCGGTGGACATTGGAATATCATCGTGCTTTATAAGCACTAGTACCGTCTTGAGCGTCTTAGAGATAGACCCCTGACCGACCTCCGTAACACGGACACCAAAGAAGGAGACTCATTATGGGCAATCCGTTCGTACACGTTGAACTCCAGACAAGTGACACACGTAAGGCGAAAGACTTTTACATGAAATTGTTTGATTGGAAGTTAGAAGACCACCAGATTGGCGATATGACCTACACGATGGTGGAGGTGGGTGAAGGAACCGGGGGGGCATCATGGAAAATCCTGTCCCCAATGTCCCGTCTCACTGGTTGGCTTACATCCTGGTAGACGATGTGGCCGCGTCAATCAAGAAGGCGAAATCGCTCGGGGCGACGATCCTTCAGGACAAAATGGAGGTCCCAAATTACGGGTGGTTGGGTGTGATCAGTGATCCCATCGGGGCAGTTTTTGGCATCTGGCAGCCCATGAAAAAATAGACAGAACCGATCCCCCAAGAACCCGACAATTTCGAGTGAGCGATGGTATACCTGGATATCCGTCGTACGAGGTGTTCTGGGAGCCGCGTGGTAGCAAGGACTGACCTCCAGGACGCGGCAAAATATGCCCTTTCGTGACCCAAAAACGCAACCCATACGCAACCGCCCTGACCTGATGGAACGCCGCCTTTCGCAGGCATTCTTCTCGGTAAGAGATCCCCTATAGCTTGACACTCCTTGCACGGTGTCCAGCAATTGCCTCTATACCCTCCGCCAGGCCCTCGTCTGAAGTGATCCGGATCATGTGAATAGCTGACCACCGCCATTGCCCTTTCCTTCGCCTTGCAACAAATTACGAATAGGATTGACGTTGTCGCGTAACTGATCCAGCCACGAGGGGAGTCGTAGCCTCCCCTTCAGCAGTTGCAGCATGGAACCGGGGTAAAGACAGTCCCCGGCCGACCGCAGGCACCATCGACGGCGCACCAAGCATTCAGACGCCCTTCCGGGCGGAGCATAGCCCGGAGGGCGTTTTTGCTTTTCCGAGGTGAGCAGGACCACGGCGTAATCTGAGGAGGTACCGTTACAAAGACGAGGGTTCTCTCAATGAGGACAAGAGCAGGAAGTGCTTTCGACAGGCGGAACACGTAACCATCGATAGAGAGGCGGGGGAAGGTGCCATGGCGATTGAGGAGAGGCTCGAGGAGCTGCGGAGAAGACGGGAGGCGGCCCTCGTAGGGGGCGGAAAGGAGCGGATCGAACGGCAGCACCAGGCCGGCAAACTCACCGCGCGGGAACGGTTGGATTTGCTGCTCGATCCCGGAAGCCTCACCGAACTGGATATGCTGGTCACCCACCGCTGCACCGACTTCGGGATGGAAAAGCAGAAGATCCCGGGGGATGCGGTGGTCACCGGCTACGGCACCATTGACGGTCGACCAGTCTGTGTCTTTGCCCAGGACTTCACCAGCTTTGGGGGGACCTTAAGCCTGGCGAATGCTCAGAAGGTCTGTAAGGTCATGGACCTCGCGGTCAAGATGGGGGTACCCATCATCGGCCTCAACGACTCGGGGGGAGCCAGGATCCAGGAGGGGGTCGACTCGCTGGCGGGTTATGCCGACATCTTCTTGAGGAACGTCCTGGCCTCTGGGGTCATTCCCCAGATTACAGCGATCATGGGCCCCTGCGCCGGCGGGGCCGTCTACTCCCCTGCCCTGACGGACTTCGTCATCATGGTCAAGGGGAATAGCTGCATGTTTATAACCGGCCCCGATGTCATCAAGACAGTCCTCCAAGAGGAGGTGACCTTTGAGGAGCTCGGCGGGGCGATGATCCATAATGCCACCTCCGGGGTGGCCCATTTCGCCGTCGACTCGGAGGAGGAGTGCATGCTAACGGTTCGGGAGCTCCTGAGCTTTCTGCCCCAGAACAATCTCGAAGACCCGCCGCGGCGGCCGTCGACCGACGATCCCAACCGGATGGAGGAGGTCCTTGATGCGATCGTCCCTGACAATCCCGTCAAGCCGTATGACATGAAGACACTGATCCGGTTCGTCGTCGATGATGGGTACTTTTTCGAGGTGCAAGAGCACCTCGCCCAGAACATCATCATCGGCTTCGCGCGGCTCGACGGCCAGTCCGTGGGGATCGTCGCCAACCAGCCCATGGTGCTGGCCGGCTGTCTCGATATCAACTCTTCCATCAAGGCCGCTCGGTTCATCCGCTTCTGCGACTGCTTCAACATCCCCATCATCACCTTTGAGGATGTCCCGGGCTATCTCCCCGGCACCGCCCAGGAACACGGTGGGATCATCAAGCATGGGGCCAAGCTGCTTTACGCCTATGGTGAGGCCACGGTGCCGAAACTCACAGTCATCGCCCGCAAGTCCTATGGCGGTGCCTATACCGTCATGGGGTCCAAGCACATGCGGGCCGATTACAATCTGGCCTTTCCGACGGCGGAGATTGCCGTGATGGGGCCCGAGGGGGCGGTGAATATTCTGTACCGCCGGGAGCTGAGCAAGGCAGAGGATGCCGAGGCTTTCCGGGCTGAACGGGTCGAGGAATTTAGGGACAAATTTGCAAACCCCTATGTGGCGGCAGAGAAAGGGTACATCGATGACGTGATCGAGCCAAAAGAGACCCGCCCGAGGCTGATCAGTGCCCTGCGGATGACGGCCACCAAGCGCGACACCAACCCCCCGAAGAAGCACGGCAATATTCCCCTGTAGCGCGCTTGGATACGATCGGCCGGCCCTCCATGTCCGCTTGGCCGATGAGGCTACTGAATCGGTCCCTGGGCGTCATCTGAGGAGGAACGATGGAGAAGCTCAATGTTGGGCTGGTGTATGAGGATCGGATGACTGTCGGGCCCGGGCAGGCCGCTTCACTCCTCAATCCGGATCTGCCCGAGGTCTTGGCAACCGCTTCCCTCGTGTCCTTTCTTCAGCTCGCCGCTGCTAAAGCGGTCGGTCCGTATCTCGAGCCGGGCCAATTCACCGTGGGGACGAAGATTAGCCTTACGCAGCTTGCCTCCACTCCCGTCGGGATGGAGATCAAAGCCGTGGTCCGGTTCGAGAGGTTGGAGGGTCGGCGGCTCGGCTTTGCCCTGGAGGTTTACGACGAGTTCGAGAAGATCTGCGAGGGGACCCACGAGCGTTACATCATCGATATGGACTGGTTCAAGAAGAAGGTTGAGGAGAAGGTGGAGCTGAAAAAGGCCAGTTGACCGTGAATGCGGCCTATAGGTGCTGTCCCCTCAAATTCTCTTCCCATCGGATGGCTGCAAGCAGGAGATCGGCGTACTGATTCCTGAGTTTGTCGGATAAAGGAATGCGAGGTCAGAGCATGGGACCGGGCCAGAAGGAGGTGAGGACGATGGCCGCTCCACCCACCTGCTCGACGTGCGGGTCCGTCCTGTCGGGCTACGAGCGGAGCAAGGAACTTAACGACCCGGTGTATTTCTGCCACAAGTGCAGAGCAGAAGAGGAGGCTGCCCAGAAGGTGGAGGTGATGAAGGAGGCGGCCTAGCCTTTCGCA
>CAYGBT010000059.1:0-15455 GCA_964348275.1 uncultured bacterium | reverse complement strand
CTCACGTTGCCCATAGCCTGGATCGGACGTTTGGTGAGGGGGAGGTGGAAGCGGAGCAGCACGTCGGCTCCGATAGCGGGGATCGCCCCCTGCGTCGTGATGCGTGCCCCGGCGGTCGAGATGTCGGTGATCCGCCCCCGCTGGGTACGGGCATCCCTGGCCTGGTACTCTACTGAGAGGTCGCAGGAAACACGGGGTAAACGACGCTCATCGAGGAGGTAACTCATTGCGACGTCCTCGTTTGAGGATAAACGACGATCGAGTTTACAAGCAATTCGGCGGCGGACGGGATGCCCTGTAACGGCGAGTGACGGGCGACGTTTTCGCCTGGCGCTTCGAGGCTTGATAGCTTCTGCGTGGGCCTGCATTCCCTTCGTTCCGCGAGAATCCAGATCGCCATTAGAGCTAGGGCCTCGCGTTCTCCGTCGGCCTCGCATGGCTGGCTCAACTGGACAGCCTGCAGGTCCCGCAAATGCCGGGCGACCGCACTGCGATAGCTGGCGAGCAAGGCCGGGAACTCTTGGCCCAGTTGTCTCGGAGGAGCCTCCGTGGTCATGAGCCGGCGAGCCTCACTGACAAAAGCCTCCAGAAGGACAAGTGCGGTGCCCCGATGATTCTGGCGAGCAACAGGCAGAGGGGGCCGGTGCCGCTTTGGCGGCGTTTTCCCGCGCTGGTTCCCCCTTGCAATCACGTGGTGGATCGCCCAGGATGATACCGCGAGGCCACACCACAGCATCAGGCGAAGCTGGGAGGGCGAACCGCGGCGGGTTGGCAGCCTAGCGGCGATCTGGCGACCCCAAGCACCTCCCCGACACCGGGCATCGTACCTCCGCCGGGCGATGGGATCCGATAGCAGCGCATAGGCCTCCAGTAGCTTACGCCACTGCCCCGGGGCATCCGTCGGAGGGAGTTTCCTCACCGCCGCCCGAAAGGCCCGCCGGATTTCCTCCGAAGACGCTGTCGGTTCGATCCCCAGCCGGGTGTAATAGGAGGGGAACGAACGACGTGTCCATCACCTGATGGCCCCGGCCTGGCGCCGATCCACCCCCATCCGCCGCTCTGTGCGTCGTCGCTCAATGCCGTCCCATCTCGGGCGAAACTTCCGTCCGACAATTTCAAGCATCCTCGAGCGGACAAGGATCAACTCCTGCATGTCTTCGGGAAGCTCAGGTGCCGCTTGGGCCTGAGCGGGGCTGTCCCAAAAGGTCACCGCGATATACACATCGGGATTACTCTGGGGCGGGGCGAGGATCGCCTGTCGAAAGCCATCAAGAAATTGCAACTGGGTAGCATGGGTGTTCAGGAACCGCTCGATGAGGAGATCTCCGGTCCACGGTTCCACCGCAAAAATATTTATGCAAGCGATGGCGCCTCGCTGTTCGGGGGCTTCTCGACCCCCATCGATCACCGCCAGTGCCGGGGAGAGCGCTCGCTGGCGCCGACCCCGCCCCAGGTGCCAGTAGGTGCTGGCGCAGCCCGCCCAGTGGGCAGAGCCCACAAGGGCTTGATGCGGGAGATCTCCAACGTTGTTGGTAGCGCGCTTGACCCAAGCCTTTGTCAAACCGCCGAGAGTGCTCTCTTCCCTCATCACACACCTCCCACTTGCACCTGACCTTTTGGGTCTAAACAGCCGACAAGTGAGAAGGATGGAGGGGAACCGTGCTCAAGCCTTGCGTAACGCCCCATCCTCCCAGTCATCCGTCTTCAAAGAAAGAGCGCCAGGTCCTTTTGGGAACCTGACCTCCCGCACCTGACCATGGCCTTTCAGGGGAAATATTCATCAGTCTCCCGCACCAGCCCTAGCCACTGCTGAAGAGAACTTTGATCTTCCCCGTCTTGAGCCCAGCCTCAAGCTCCGCCTCTGTGTAAGGGATCAATGAACGCTGGCCCGCAGGCACCTGCCGGAGCAGGCGAATCGCCTCCCGGCTCCCCACCAATTTGATGAACTCCTTCCGTCCCGAGTACAGCTCCACCACCATGAATCTCCCGGTGCAAAGGGGGTTATGCCCCAGACGCCGCAGATAATTGAGGGTCTCTCGCAGGTGCGGCCCGCTCAGGTGGCGGCGTAGTTCGGCGATCAGCTGGACCTCGCGGACATCCTCGGGGCCAAAACGCACTAGGGCGCGCCCCCCCGATCGGACCAGGGTCTCGGGGGCCACCAACCCGGTCGCGACCCAGTGCATAAGGGTCCGATAGGGAATGCCGACTAATCGGGCAACCTCGCGTGCGCCGCATTCTTTTTTCATGTGCAAAAAGTAAATTTAGCCTTGCAATCGCAATTTGCACGCATTTTCGGGCGGGTTCCGGTGTCTGTCAAGGGATTTTTCATATCTACCGTGGGCGGTTCTCGAAGGTCTATCGCTATGTGGTCACCAAACCCTCGAGGCAACTGTAATCGATGTCTTGCTACTTTTGACACTTAAGAACCTGTAAGCGATGTCATGCTATACGACAGTCACTCTCTGACATCATGGAGATGGGAGAGGGGGGATTCCCTTCTCGAAAACACAACGCCCTCCCGGGCCGTGCTATTCCCGAGAGGGCGCCTCAGTGCTTGGTGCGCCGTCGGTTGTGCCTGCGGTGGGCCGGGGGATATAGTCACCCCGGTTCCATCGGCGCATCCGCTTTGGGGAAACTTACTATAGAGAGCGGAGGCGCAAGAGCTGCTCACCCATGCGGAGGATAGCCGGCGGCGTTGGTCGGTCTATTGAACCGCTGCCGGTCTAACCGTCGTGTTGATGAACTCTTTGAGCAACGCCGCGCGCTCCAGCGCCTCCTTGATCAGGTTGATCCTGCTCAGATACTCCCGCTCCAGCTCTGCGCCGGCCTCCACGAGGTGATCGTACCGCGCCAACGCCTCATGATGGATGCGGTCTTGGATCTCGGTGACTTTGTCCCGCAACTCCTCCATTGAAGATTCCCCACCCCCGTTGAGGACTTCCTCCGAAATGGCTAGGATCTCCTTCCCATAGTGATCGATCAGTTCCCTCAGCCCCGACAAGCCTTGCCCAATCTGATCCATCGATTCCCTCCTCTCGTCATGCAGATTCTCTTCCCATCTCTCCTCTAGCGACGAATGTCCCAAACATGTTCCCTCGCCTGGTGGTGGAGATCTCGAACACTTCCACAGTGTGCGTCCCGCCAGCCACAGGGTTCTCTTCAGATGACCTCTTTCCGTCATTGCACCTGCCAACCTTTGATCAATTTTCTTGTCACGATAACGACGCGACTGGCACCGTAGTCAAGGTGCCGCTAAACGGAGGGCGCAATCTGATGATGTCTGTTAGTCCAACCATATACTCCTCTGACCTCGGACATGTCAAGACAAAAAACAAGATATTGTGGCCCATTGGTCAGATGGGTCCACATATTGCGTGCTTGTGGCAGGTGACGGGGGTACCTGCTTGGGCATGCCCGTGCCTCCGGGACCGCTAGCTTTCCCTTCTTCCAGCAGGTCGAAGCAGTAGGATGCCTCCAGCGTGCGTTAGGTCTTGCTACCATTGAGTGTCCCCTGGGGCGGCAACAACATACTAACTCTCCTGAGAGACTTGAGTGAAACAAGGGTGATAGCTTTTCCCGGGCGAGTGAAAAGTGCGGATTACTGGTTGTAACCCACACCGCAGTGGATAGAGGGCGGTGAAAGGACACGCTTAGAACTTGGAGCACGGATTCATCGGGTATTGAAAATGAAGCCGGATGCGAACCCGCGAAGCGAGTTTGGGGAATACCAAAGGCAGTAACCGAAGGCGGGTTATTTGCTACGACCGACCCTGGAAGGGCTTGTTACGTCAACATGGGTGCCTCTTCTCATCTCATCAATTAGGGCACCTATCTCCGTTGAAATGACGATCCAGATGATGGAGTGCTCGCCAAACGAGCGCAGAAGTGGCCAGCGCGCCAAGTTGCGGGGAGTGCCCGGAAGCGACGCAGAGCCGGTAACCCATAGTTATGCGGCGTTACTTGGGAACCTTCATACTTATTGGTAGTGGCGGCCCACTTCGGAAGCATACTGACGTCCAATTGTGTCCGCGTTCAGCTTAAGCCATTGGCTTAAACAAGTTTTCCCGGTTGGCCGGGCATGTGATACCAATAGGCCAGTCATCAGGCCGTCGATTTCTTCCCGCGTTAAGACGACATCCCGGACGATGAGGTTAAGCACCTTTGTAAGGACAAGGGTCAAGGTGGGCGGCACGTGAATGATGCGAGCCGAACTTCCAATCGTTTCGGCGATCAGCCTGACCAAGTCCTCATAGGTGTAGATTTCCGGGCCAACAGCATCGATGATAGTGTTCGTGTCATGGTGACCGGCTTTAACGGCTATGTTCGCCATATCTTCAACATAGACGGGTTGAAGTTTGTATCTACCAGAGCCTGGTATTGCGAACACCAGAAACTTTCGTAGGAGCCAGGCGATGTTGTTGATCAGAATGTCCCCATGTCCAAATATGACGGTTGGTCTGATGATGGCGTAAGACAAGCCGGAATCTTTCAGTACCTTTTCTAGAATCGCCTTGCCCCTGAAATAAGGGAGGGGGGAGTCCTCGCTGGGCTTTGTGATGCTGACATGAACGACCCTACGTACCCCAGCCTCTCGGGCTGCTCGAAACAGGGCGAGAGTGTTCTGGATCGCTCGATCGAAGGTGACTCGCCCATAAGTGAAGCGGATCCAATAGGTATTGTAGAGTGTTGTGGCTCCTTCAAGACTCTTGGCCAATTCGGCAGGTTTGTCGAAGGTGAAGGGGACTGCGCTTACCTCACCATCGAAAGGGTTCGGCCTCTTGGGGTGGCCGGTGATGGTTTTCACTCTTTCGCCCATTTCGAGAAGTCGCCGGGTTATGTACTTACCGGTATACCCAAACGCCCCCGTAACGATGTTCAAGTGAGGTGTACTCATAGGCCACGTCCTATCTTAGTCATTGCCGCCCACGCAGCGCCGCATAACTGTGTGTTTCCGAATTCAGAGTTCGCAAATGCTGCTGAAATGGAGGCATATGCGAACTTGGAGTTCGGTTATGCGGCGGGGACCCCTCACCGGAAGCCCTATCCCTCGAGCCGGCCACGGGAGCTTCGGATGCAGGCCAGGTCTTTCCGGCTCTCATGGGTATAAATCTCTTAGGTCGCTGAGGAGTGTTATACCCCACCCCTTTTTGCTGCCGTCCCTGAGGCGGTCGTTCGGCCGTTCCGCCGGAAGCCCGTTTAGACCGCGCAGGGCTGGCACGGGCCCTCGCACCGGCGAGGCGCTCCAAGCTTCCGCTGACGCCGTGGGTGTGTGCCCTCCGAAACAGCAAAACGCCCTCCGGACCGTACGGCCCGAGAGGGCGTCTGACTGTTTGGTGCGCCGCTGATTGTGCCTGAGGTGGGCCGGGAGCTATGGTCACCCCGGTTTCAATACTACATCCTACCCAGAGCTGCCGTTATCCATGGACCACGCGACAACCCAGAAGGTTCGCCCGGAGTTAGCTCTTTTCTACTTTGACGGGCATACCCTCTGTCAAGCGCAGACTGGCTCTACCTCCTACTCAACTCTCACCTTCTGGGGCCGTCGGCGAGTGCCCGGCTTTTCCTCCATACCCCTGATGCAGCAGTCCAGGATGCTGCGCAGGGCCAGCAGAGTCTCCCGCTGGGCTGTGCTCAGGTGGTGCCGGAACTCTTCAGGGACGAACCCCTTGAGCCCATCGCCGACATTGAGCCCCGCCTCGTAGCACGCGCAGAAGAAGCACCACCGATGGGGGCATCGCTCAGGACCCTTCTCCCTTACCACCCGTATCACCTCCTTCGTTCGCGGCGAACCGCACCGTGAGGACTCCCTCCTCTAACCGAGCCTTGGCGACCGGCAGGTTGGTCACGGCCCGGGGGAGGATCAAGTCCCGTCGGAAGTTGCCGATGGAGACTATCAGTTCCTCCCCCCGCTTGAGCAGCGAGAGATCCCCCTTTTCCGCAAACGGGAGTTTCAGCTTCAAGGTAAACGCCTTTCCGGTCTTCCGCACCGTTTGGACATAGCCCTGGAAGTGGACCTGGGTTGGGTCCTTCCCCTCGAAAAGGGTTTCAGCCATGAGCTGAAGCTTCGACAGGCCCACCACCTCACTCCCGAAGAGGGGGACCTCCCAGATAGGTAGGGGGGCAAAGGCCTCCTGGATCGTCCGCCGGTGTCGTTGTTGGACCTCCCGCCATGCAGCGAAGTACCCTGAGGCTGCCTCCTGCGGCATCACCCGGTTGCTGATAACCGCGTCGGTGACATAGCCGTAAAGATTGAGATAGGTCAGCGACCGCTGGGCCTCCTTGATCACCATCCTCTCCGGATTGAGCACCAACCGGATAGTGGAATGTTCGGGGTTCACCAGGATCTCTTTAATGCCATCGATACGGTAAAAGAGGCGTTCCAGGGCGGCGTAGAAATCATCCTTGGGGAGGGGAACGGGGACGAGGGGCTGAACGACCGGGCCGAGGGAGGTGACGATCCGCCGCTCCCAGGGGAAGAGCTTTTCCATGTACCATCGGGCCACATGCGGGAACGAGAGGAGGCGCATGGTCTCGCCCGTGGGAGCGCAGTCGACGATGAGGCAGTCAAATTTGCCCTCCTGGAAATGCTGCCGGATGTGGAGGAGACTGCAAATTTCCTCCATTCCCGGCAAGACCGCCATCTCCTCGGCCACCACATCGTCGAGGCCGCGGCTGGCGAAAAGGGCCGTGAGATACTGCTGTACCTCCCCCCAGTATCGGTTGAGATCCTCTAGGACATTGACTTCCTGCCCCCAGAGGTTCTCCGCCACCAGGACGGGGTCCGGGCCTAAGGGCATGTCGAAGGCATCGGCGAGGCTGTGGGCGGGATCGGTGCTGAGCACGAGCGTCTTATAGCCGAGCCGGGCCGCGCTGAGCCCCGTGGCGGCCGACACCGTCGTCTTCCCGACCCCTCCTTTCCCCGTATAAAGAATGACTCGCATGGTCCTGAGGTCTCAAGATATCTTATGGGGGGCAATAGGGGCTATCTTGCTCCAGCCGCCCAAAAGGGTCTTTTCGGCTTGAGCGATGAGTAGATGAATGCAACGGCGAAACGCATGCGTCGATTCAGCATGAGGTTGTCCTTCTTGCACCTTCCTTGACTGAAAAAGCAAAACAGCTTCCCAGGCCGTGCTTCGCCTGAGAGGGCGTCTCGCTCTGTGTTGCGCCGTCGATTGTGCCGGAGGGGGGCTATGAACTATCCCTACCCCGGTTCCATCCCTGCCTCCCCTGCGCAGGGCTCAAGCATCGTCGAGAATGCGACCGGTGTCAAGAGGCTGCAGCCCCCCTAAGGCGTGGCGGGAATGCATTCAAAACCCGTGACAAGATTTCATCCATAAGAAAGTTGGCCGCGTGGGTATGCCGTATGCGATGCGGCGATGAGACGTTAGGTGGTTCAGGGATCGGACAACCGACCCGCATGGCCGTGTCCCACCCATGCTCTAGGATGATGGTGAGCAGGCGGACACAGAGGGAGAACCTCACCTGACGAGGCCGCCGTTCTCAACCGGTGCCTTTCCTTCACACCCCGGAATGGACCGATTCACACGAGAGCGACCCGGGCATTACCGTGGTGTAACGGTTCGTCTGATTCGCTGAAATAATGCTGTATTAGCTGAATCAGCTACCGAGGCGGACGGAGATCCATGCCTGAGTATCTATCACCCGGTGTGTATATTGAGGAATTCAGGAGAGGGGTCAGACCCATCGAGGGTGTGAGTACTAGTACGGCCGGGTTCCTGGGGGCTACCCAGCGGTGGCCGGAGACTCCTCGGCTGATCACTAGCTGGTCGGACTTTCAGCGCTGTTATGGCGGTTACTTCCCCGATGCCTCCTACCTGGCCTATGCGGTCGAGGGATTTTTCGAGAATGGGGGGCAGCGTTGTTTTGTCGGCCGGGTCGTGCCCAATGACGCCGTCGCCACCACGCATGCTGTAGGCACACTGAACATCTGGGCCATCGACCGCGGGGAATGGGGTCACTCCTGGGACACGCTCTCATGATCGCGGGGAGACCGTGAAGTCACTGAGAAGATTTCAACTGCCAATCTTCACGGGGGAGGGTACTGGTTGTAATTCGCACTGTGGTGAAGAGATGGCGGGGGAAGGAACATAAATCCTCACGTGGACCTTCGTTCCCCGATCTGCCGTTGAAGGTCCGAGAAGCCCCCTTTGCGACAAGATGTCCAAACTAAAAACCTTCCTCTCTGACACTTTGGCAAGCATCCTCCAAGAGTCCAATCTCAGAAGCATGGTTCTATGGCGGCTAAGTCAGCTGAAATTTCAAAGAGTTGCTCCCTCCGTCGTGCCGGGCGGGCATCCGCGGCACAGTTCTTGAACCTCCCATTGGGGAAAAGTCGGACTCAACAGCGGAGCAAGGGCTTTGAATCTCCGTCCCACAACCTCCGCTGCCGGGAGGTTCTACCATGGGGAAAGAGGTAAAAGGTGGCACTGGCATCCAGACACACGTGATGGGGTGGGGACTGGCATTGGGCCTGCTGCTCGGTTTACCGGCGGCCGGTGAGGCTACATCCTATACGTTCACAAAGATTGCCGAGACGAGCAGCGACACTAGTGGTTTTTCGTTCTTCGGCTCCGCCTCGATCAACGACGGGGGCACGGTGGCCTTCTCGGCTGTCCTCAATTCGGGGGAGAGCGGCATATTCACCGGCGACGGGAGCACGCTCAGCAGCATCGCTGATACCACCGGTCCCTTAAGCGCCCCAGGCCCGCCCTCCATTAGCAATGGGGGAATGGTCGCCTTCTGGGTGCGCCTCGACACGGGGGACAACGCTATCTACAGAGGTGACGGGACGACTCTCACCAGCGTCGCGGATACCAGGGGTCCCTTCAACTTCCTCGGCCTGTTTCCCTCGATTAACAATGACGGCACGGTGGCCTTTTCAGCCCGGTTCGATGCAGGGGGGACCGGCATCCTCACGAGTGACGGAAGCTCGCCCAACACCGTCGTCTTCACGAATGATCCCTTTAGCGGCTATGGCGATCCCTCCCTCAACGACGGGGGCACGGTGGCTTTCAGGTTCCACGAACGGGTATTCCAGGAAGGGGTAGGCAGCGTCACCCTCAAATATATCATGATGAGTACCGGGACCACTCCCACACCCGTTGCCGATTCCAGCGGCTCCTATAGCGGCTTCGGAGACCCTTCCCTCAACGACGGGGGCCAACTGGCCTTTCAGGGCTTCCTCGACGCCGGGGGCAGCGAAATCCTCAGGAGTGACGACGGGACTACTCTCACCAGCATCGCCGACACCGGCGGCCCCTTCAGCTTCTTGTACGCCGTCTCCCTCAACGACTCGGGTCAAGTGGCTTTCCATGCCTCTCTCGATGCAGGGGGGATCGGCATCTTCACCGGGCCTGACCCGATTGCAGACAAGGTGATTGCTGTCGGCGACCCCCTTGCGACGTCCACGGTGACACAGATTATTAACTTTGGCCGAGAGGGGCTGAACGCTGCCGGCCAGGTCGCGTTCATTGCCCGCCTTGCCGACGGAACCGAAGGCGTGTTCCGGGCCGATCCCGTTATTGCGGGGGAGCAGGATGTAACCCAGGATGTGACCATCGTTATTACTCCCGGGGGTAACCCGAACAGCATTAACTTGCGTTCCCGGGGGACGGTTGCGGTGGCGGTCCTCAGCACAGCCACGTTCAATGCGACAACGGTAGATCCGACGACGGTCACGCTGGCCGAGAGTCCTGTAAAACTGAAACGAAACGGCACCCCGATGGCGGCCTTCGAGGATGTCGATGGGGATGGGAGCTTAGATCTCGTGGTGCATGTGGACACCCAAGCGCTCCAGCTGGATGCAACAGACACCGAAGCGGTCCTGGTGGGCCAGACCTTCGACGGGACTACCATCACGGGCACCGATGTAGTTCGGGTCTTACCATAAGGTATCGCAAGGTATTACGTGGGCATCCAGCGGGCTGCTCGTGGAAGCTGGGGGCAGGCACGGAACATCCTTCGGCCCCACAGGCAACCCGCGCCGTTCGCGGAAAAGGGCTATCATGTGGTTCAAGCGCGATAAGGCCTACGATCGCTTGAGCATCGTCGCGGCTGCCGACCGGGCGGCGGCGAAGCGGAGAGTGCGGAAGGCCATCGCCCTGTATCGGGAGGTGCTGGCCGTCGATCCGGCCGACCACGTCACCCATGGGAAGCTGGCACCCCTTCTCGCCCAGCGGCGGCAGCGGGCCAAGGCCTGGGCGAGCTTCGTCGCCGCGGGAGAAGGATACCAGCACGAGGACCGCTTCGACAAAACGCTCAGCATCTACCTCCAGGCGGCGCGCTATCTCCCCCGCCAACTCGAAGCCTGGGAGGCCATCGCCTCGCTATACTGCGAGCTGCGACAACCCGCAGATGCGGTCCAGGCCCTGCTCGACGGGTGCCGCCATTTTCGGGGCCGGAAGCACCGTCTAGAAGAAATCCGCCTGCTCCGCCGGCTCCGTGAGATCGAGCCGTGGCATTTCGAAGCAAGCTTCACCCTCGCACGCCTATTGACCAAGACGGGGGAGAAGGCAGAGGCGGAGCGGCTGCTCCATAGCCTCGCTGTGCGGATGCAGGGTTGGAAGCTCCGCCGCGTCCGGGGGGCCCTGTTCAGGATAGCTCCGAGCGCTGGGGCGGCGTGGCGATGGCTGCGGGCGGCGGTATCCCGTGGTGGGATAGCCATTCCTCACCTCGCCAGACGGCAAGGCCTTGCAATGAAGTCAGCGACGGGGAGGCAGCCAGCGCGTGTCATCTGCCTGGCGACCAGTCTTGTAGGCACCATTGCAGTGGGAGTGCCCTCCGGTGTTGACGTCGGGTCCCAGACCATCATTTTTCTACTGGTCGGAAGCTGTTTGGCTATGTTAGGGCTGGCGTCATTCCTGCTGGTCTCACGCTAACCCGAGTGGGTGAGACAAGTTCCCCTTCGTGGCTTGGCTTCAATCTTCGTCCACACCGCCCATTCGAAAATGTTTCTGTACATTGTGCAGTAGTCCTCCTGAATAGATCACTCATGAAAAACAAAACGCCCTTCCGGGCCGTATTTCACCCGAAAAGGCATCTGGTCTATTGACGCACCGTCGATCGTGCCGGAGAGAGGCTCGCTCTTATCATACCTACCGCCGTTCCGTTCCCGCCAAGCCTTCTAGGTTGTCATGAACGTTGGGGGTCAAAGAAGGTTGGAGGTCAGGGGGTCACCTATGAAAAAGCACGTCAAGTGAAAAGGCTGCTCCCGTCGGCCGGATCCCGCAGAGTCTCTATGGACTAGTCGTCAGTCACCTATGCGTGCTCACGGGCACACGAGACGATGGGACACCGGCCGCGCAATCAGGTCTGCAGGACCTGTCTGTTGCTACGCAACGGCCATGACCCTCTGGCGCTGGCCGGTGGTCTCCTTCAGTATCGGTCGAAAGTAATAGGGATGGGATGGGGTCTGGCTTGCCATTTGTCTTCTGGGAAGGACAGGGCGGCTCCCCGTACATCCTTCTGGTTGAAGCAGCGGCCCCTGACAGCGAGGCCAGAGGCCGCCCAGTTGTTGACGGTTACAATTTGGTGACAATCAATGGATACGGGACGTTATGGAAGGACGTAACTCGCAGGAATTTTTGAAGCCGGGGAGGAGGGTTGAACTCCTGACCTGCTGATTACGAAACAAGACTCACCAGAAACCTAGCCCAACTCACCACAACAAGATCCAAAACCTCTAGCGCTTTGCGCCTTGCTTTGTATGCTCAGGTGTCATTGGGTCGGCGAGGGTTCTCGGACAAATCTCGGACAGGTGGAGGATAGCACAGCGGCGTCAAAGGAAGAGCGGGCAATAACGAAGGGCAGTCAAGAATGAGCAAGCGGATACTCAGAGATGGCCGATGTACGGAAGACCTCGCAACGGTGGAAAGGAATGGGCCGAGGTTCTGCACAAAAACTCGAGAATTTGGAGTGACCGATGGTGTGCCTGGATGCTCCTCGTACGGGGCGGTCTGGTAGCAGCATGGTAGCAAAGACTGACCTTCAGGACGCGGCAAAAAGTACCCTGTCGTGACCCAAGAACGCACCCTATCCGCAACCGGCTAAACTGACAGAACTCGTCTTTCATAAGCACTCTTCCAAGCAAGAAAACTCTGTAAGTTGACACTCCTTACCTCCTAGCAGATACTCAGGTCCTTTGTGGGACGTCAAGGGATGGAACCGGGGTAGCAATAGGCCCTCGCCCCCCATAAGAGCCCGAGCATGACCGCACGGTACACTCACCTACGGGATGACTTCCTTGCGGAGACGGTGCGGCTGCTCAGACGGGGAGGGAGGGCGAAGCAGATCTCTCTTTGTACCCAGCGCATGGTAAGTGCAACACGTCCAATCGGGAAGTGCATTCTACAACTTAGATCGGCTATAATGGTCGGGTATGAAGCCGAAGTACTTGAGGATGCTCCAGCGGATGGCGGAGGACCCCCGGCGGCAGGCGACCACATGGTCGGTCTACATCCTGCGCTGCCGGGACGGGACCTACTACACGGGGATCGCCAAGGACGTGCAGGAGCGCCTGAGGAAGCACCAGGCGGGAAAGGGCGCCGCCTACACCCGGACCCGGCTGCCGGTCGAACTGCATTATGAGGAAGACGGCCTGACCCGGTCCGAGGCCCTGGTCCGGGAGGCGTGGATCAAGGCCATACCGCGTGCAAAAAAAGGGCGGCTTGCTCGGAAGAAGGTTTAGTTTCCCGCACCCATCCCCATCCGTCGAGGATCGCTCTCCTCCCTACCGCCCCCGCATCCCCTCCATCTCCCGCCGAACCGCCTTGACCTCCTCCAACACCTCTTCGTTGGTCAGCAGGCCCTTCCGTACCAGTATTCGCCTCGTGGCCTCCTGTTCGTACATCATCGACATGAGCAGTTCCTCGAAAGTGACGACTTGGCGTGGGTCGAGTTTTTCGGCCAATGTATCCTCTAAGCTTCGTACCGTCATTTCAGAACGCGGGCCTTCATCAGCAGATCCTCCAGCGTCTTGACGGTTTTTTGCTCCTGCTCAAGACGGCGCTCTGTCTCTTCTAGCGCGGCTCTTAGCCTCCCTAGCTCATCGCGGAGAGTGTTAACCTCGAATCCCATTGAGGACTTGACGTCGCCTAGCTCGTCCCGCAGCTTATCGACCTCTTGACCGCGCCAGAAGTATCCGATCCCAAACCCAATGAGGATGGCAACTACTATCAGAACTCCAACCATCGGTCGCCTCATCACGCCCTCCTTCGCGCCACTCCTTCGGGTCGGAGGCAGTTTGGAACAGGTCCGCAAAAGCCAAAACGCCCTCCCGGGGCGTACTGAACCCGAGAAGACATCTGAATCTGTAGTTCGCCAACGATTGGGCCGGAGGTTATGGTCACCCCGGTTTCATTCCTGCGTATCGACCTCACTTTACGCGCTTCCAGATAAACCATATCGGGTCTACGCCGAACGTCAGTCGGTCGCCGGAAAAGTTGTACAACTCGTATCGCTTTATACCCACCCAGTTCGGAAACAGACTCCCTTCAATGTGGTGAGTGACAAAGCCGCCTTTTTCGTCGACCTCGTAGGTGCCAAAGTAGGCAAGGTATCCTCTGTAGGCAGACATGACCTCTTGTGCGGTCCCCGCTTCGTACCCCCCCTCCTCCCCAGATATCCCAATCTTCGGTCGGTTGGGACGCATAACTTGTAGCGACATACGGCCATCCGCACCATAAGTGAGCAACCCGACCGCGTCCCCTCCCAACGGATGGCTTGCACCAACCTCATACGAGACGAGTTTCCACGATCCGACAAATTGGCCCTTGGCCTTTCGAGATGAGTGTTGCTGGCCCAGGGCATTGCCTGCAAAGATAAGCAGACTTGATACAAGGACGCCGACGCCAAGACATTTCTTGATTCTGAAATTCATTTTGTTCTTCCCCTTTTCTTCTGCTGACAGCAGTGGACAACGGAACTAACAAACAACTCCCCCCTCGTCGATCTATGCCACTATCAGGGGCGCGCAAGGAATGTTTAGGGACTTGGGGATGTGCCGGCTTGAAAATGAAAACGCCCCCCGAGCCGTGCTCCGCCCAGGAAGGCGTCTGGATGCTTGGTGGGCCGTCGATTGTGCCGGAGGCGGGCTAAGTCCTATCCCTACCCCGGTTCCATCCGTGCGTCTCCTGTGGCGGTCCTAAGTATCCCGTGCTAGGCGAAGGGTGTCAAGGTCCAGGGTCGTCAGAGGCTTCCACGATTCGCTCCAACTCGGTCACAACGCAGTCCAACTCTTCGACGATGAAGCCGGAGTCGGACTCACGGAGGACATTCACGAACGCCCGGTAATACCACAAGGTGCCTTCCTTGCCCCCGCTGAATCGCTTCCACAGCCGGTCTCCCTCGACCCGGAAGTCTGCGAGAATCGCCCGTGCGTTGTATAACTTATCAGCAGCGGACACCCGGCGCACATCCGAAGAGGCGTGGCGCAGGTGGTTGAGGTGCTGCTCTTTGCGCTTCCGCCAGGAGGGTTTGGGGATTGTGTCCGAGTCGGTGCAGCCCTCGACTATACGAGCGACCCGATCCCCGAACCGGCGGCGAATCTTCGTCAGGGTCGGCCTCCCCCCTTGATCCTCAACCGCATCGTGCAACAGGGCCGCGATAGCCTCATCCTCATCCCCTCCGTCCTCCAAGACGAGCGCGGTCACGCCCACAAGGTGGGCAACGTAAGGAATCTCCGTGCCCTTCCTCTTCTGCGAGGCGTGGAGCCGGATGGCATACTGAAGGGCATCGGCGAATCGCGGAGTGAGTGTGGGCGAATTGGAAGCTCGCGAAGGCATACAGTTTATTTCTCCAACATTGCGGCGTGGGCGTTGAGACCGGCGGGGTGGGGCTGGGCTGGAATGGTGGAGGCAAAGGCAAGGAGGGCAGCCAACAAAACAGCCCCCATGGCATGGCACCGTGAGGGCTTATGTCTCATCATCTTGGTGCTAACCTTCACCCCAGTTCTATGCACAAATTCTATCACACCCGAGGCTTGCTGCGTTAGTAGATTTACTGAGCCCACCTCAGGCCCAATCGAAGGCGCAACAGCAAAAAAAAGCCTTCCCGATATAAAACGGCCCGAGACGGCTTTTTCTTCTCAAATTAAGCGGTTCCAATTCTTAGATCCCCAAAAGGCCAGCCTCCTAAAATACCACCGCATCAAATCACATAGATAGCTGACCGGCGTCATTGAAATCTCCTTTAACATGCTCGATAGTGTTCAAAATTTTTCTAGGAAGGTAGTAGGAAAATGAAACCGGGGTAGCCAGAGCCCCCGGCCCACCGCAAGGCACAATCGACGGCGCACCAAGCATTCAGACGCTCTCTCAGGCAGAGTACAGCCTGGAGGGCGTTTTAATTTTGAGTCCACTTAGGAAGTCGGCAATCTTAGCTGAGGCTTTTGCACGGGTGGCGCGATGCCGGCGATCCTAGTCGTAGATGACAATCCG
>CAYGBT010000058.1:0-15471 GCA_964348275.1 uncultured bacterium | reverse complement strand
GAATCGGTCTAAAAAGCATTACCACATCTCGGACCGATTTGAGGGGGGCAGGTCAATCCCTGTCCCGCTGGCCTTGTCAAGGAGAAAGTGTAGGAGGCCTTATGGCTCGATCGCCCGCAACAAGTGGGCCGCCTCTTCGGGGGCAACGGGATTCACAAAGAACCCCGTCCCCCATTCGAACCCTTCGGCGAGCGGGAGGCGGACGCGCAGCTCGATGTGCCAATGATACCGAGCCTCAGCGTAGCTGCCGCAGGGGGAGCTGTGAAGCACTAAGCTATAGGC
Source organism: uncultured bacterium (assembly GCA_964348275.1). Taxonomy (GTDB): domain Bacteria; phylum Methylomirabilota; class Methylomirabilia; order Methylomirabilales; family CSP1-5; genus CSP1-5. The sequence goes on along the minus strand of CAYGBT010000058.1, from coordinate 15,189 downwards.
CGGATAAGGAAAGAGGATGTGGAGGCGGCGGATGATCTCATACAGATGCTCGCCCAACTCCGGCAAGTCTCCATCCGATGTAGCTCCAAAGTCGTGTCCATGCTGAATAGGGAGGAACCAGAGTTCCAGCGGATAACGGGCTGCGTAGGGAACAAAGGCCACGAAGGATCTCCCCTCCGCAACAAGCCGTCGTCCTTCCCCGATCTCCTCGCGAACCGTGTCACAAAAGACACAGCGCTCCTTCCGTTGATGGTACTCTCGCGTGTTTCGAAGCTCCTCTTCAATACGCCGAGGCACCACCGGAAAGGCCACGATATGGGAGTGGGGATGGGGGAGGAAAGCAAGCCCTGGTCCATAATTCCGGGTGACGACGATACTGCGGAACCGGACATCCCCGGGTAGGCTGCGGACCCGCTCCCGGTAGGTCTGCAGTACCTCGTTAACCCCTCCTGGGCCAAGGCCATCCCAATCCTGGTCATGGGTCGGGGACTCGATCACGATCTCATGGGCACCAGTCCCGGCTACCTTATCGTAGACCCCCTCCCCTGTCCGCACCAGCTCCTCTTCCATCCGCAAGAAGGGGAACTTGTTCGGCACCACCCGCACCCTCCACCCCGGCTCATTTGGCCGGGTTTCCGAGTCACGGAGGGCAAAGATTTCCTGCGGTGTCTGCCCCTCTTGGCCTGGACAGAAGGGGCATAGCTGTTGCGAACCGGGACGAGGCTGCTCCAGTCTGCGAGCCACCTCTTTCCATTTTTGCCCCAGGATGACAACCCATCGCTGATGGATGGGATCTCGGCGAAGTTCCGACACGGGTCACTCCATACACCAACTGAAACAGGCGAAACCGGTCGCTTCCTATACCACGCCGCTCCCCTGGATTCAATGTACTTTCCAGGAAGGAATTTTACCGGCCTCCCCTCCTTCAATCGGGCCCAAGAGCCGACTCGAGAGCGCCGATGACTTGAGGATGGAGCTTGCCGTTGGTCGCGACGACACCAACGTTGTGGTGAAGCTTCCGACCGAGCGAAAAGTCTAGCGGTTGGCCATGGACATCGCTCACCTCGCCCCCCGCCTCTTTCACCATGACCGAGCCAGCCGCGTGGTCCCAGATTCTCTCTTCGTAGTCGACCCGAACCGGAAGCCGCAAGTAGATCGAGACATCGCCGCGGGCGAGGACGGCGTACTTACACTGGCTGTCAATGCGAAGGGGCGGTGCGGTCACACCAAGAATTGCTGCGATGCGGGCCGCGTCGCGCTGCGAGGAATGGCTTCCTTCAAAGGACTCACAGAAGGACGCCATCGTAGGATCGGCAATATCCGTGACGGTGATCCTCTTCTCCGTGGGGTCATCGACCCCTCGCACGGTCGCTCCATGACTCCTTAAGGCTATGAACAGACAGCCTCGGGGTCCCTCGGGAGCACTGGCGTGTACGGGGAGATTCGGACATCCCAGGACGCCCAAGACCACTTCGCCCTCCTCGATGAGGGCCAGCGCAACGGCATACTGGTCACCACGGAGAAACCCCATGGTGCCGTCGATGGGATCGAGGGTCCAGTGACGGCCGGTGGGCCCGCCGCCCCAGGTGCCACGGTCGATCGCCCCCAAAATCTCCTCTTCCGTGACACCCGGAACGATGGCAGAGACATGACGAACCACCCCACCCTTTAAGTCCGCACCCCGGGGAGTCCGCAGAAAAGCGGCATCCTCTTCTGCCACGATGGGGTCCTCGGGAAAGGCTCTGAGCAACTCCAGATTGATCACGGCTTGGCTGCCGAAGTCTGCAGCGGTGACCGGAGACTGATCCCCCTTCGCTATCGTTTCATCGGAGACGAGGGCAGCCTGGACTGCCTCACAGAGGCGGCAGGCTTTGAGGACAGCCTCCACAGCCACCTGTCGTTCTGCATCGTATGCCATCATGGCTCTCCTAATACTCACCCTTACTCGATGACGCCGAGGCGACCGTTATGGCTGCCCACATACCAGAGTCGCCCCTCTGCATCCACGATCATTTTTCGGATCCCGTAACCCCTGGAGGGAAGTGTGTACCCCCGGATTTGATTGGTCCTTGGGTTTAATCGTATAACCGCATTGGTGTAAAACTCATTGGCCCACACCATGCCCGCCCCGTCCACGGTCACGGCGTAGGGACCCCCGCTAGGACCGCCAGGCAACGGGTACTCATTGACCACCTTCTCACCAACAGGATCCACGCGGATCAAAGTCCCCTTGCCGAAAAGCGTGACCCAAAGCGATCCGTCGGGGGCCGTCGCCATGCGCCGCGGCTGCGACTCACGCTCGAGGGAGATTTCAGTCATCGTCCCCGTTCTGGGATCCAGCTTTCCTAGTTTATCGGCCCCGATCAGACAGAACCAAACATTGCCTCCCAAATCAATCGCAAGCCCAAAGGGCCGGCCGGCCGCCTTGTACTCGGTGATCACCCCCGACCGCGTGTCCAGCCGCCCGATCCGGTTGCCGCGCTGCACTGTGAACCAGATGACACTCCGCTCGTCGATGACCAGCGTGTGCGGATCGCCGCCTGAAGGAAGCCTGTGCTCTACAACCGTGCCCGTGGTGGGATCCAGGCGACCGATGGTGCCATTTCCGTTGCCCGCATACCAAACCTGGCCACTGTGATCCACGAGGAGGCCATGCGGCTTTGCCCTTGGCGGCAAAGCCCATTCCGTGAACAACTGAGTGACCAGGTCAAAGCGTGCAATCTTGCTACCAGCCATAACCGCGATGTAAATGTTGCCATCGCTCCCTGGAGTGGGGTCGCGTGGGAACTGGAGTGTAGGAACTCTCCATTCCGTAATCTTGCCTTCGACTCGGAGCCTCGCCCCGGGAGTGATGCCGTAGTTGGACCCTCCCGCCCAGGCGATTGGAGCTATGGCTAGGACGAAACTGAAGATGACTACGCTTTTCACGTCTCGCATATCACATCAGAAGACTTCGACGCGTGATAACTAATTATTTTACAGGGTGGCGATTCTTTTTCCAACTTCTATCAGGCTCCTTTACCCTTCTGGCTGACTCACAAAGCTACGCGCTTTCCGTGTTCGGAAAAAGGCACGGAGAGATTATAATTTTCTACTTTAACAAGTAATGCATAAATATATATCACTAAAGATTTGTATCGATCGCAGGCACTGCTCGTTTTGAAAAAGAGGGATGGGGACCGATGCCCCTTACAGATGTCAGGTTCGGCACACGCGAGCAACCATGGAGGGCCGACTTTGATGTTCGATGGAGATCCGGAATATCTTTCGACCAGTACTCCAGCCTATTGTGGCAGCATAACCTCTTTATCCAGACCACCAAAGCCGTGGACCTTATCATGGGCTCGTACGCGGACGCGGCGGACACCCTCGGGGATCGCTATGCCGTTTAAGGATCTGGTGAAGGGTTGTTCATCCACATGAGGATGGAAAAGGATTCGCGTTGCCAGCACCGTGCCATCGGGGTCGAGCACTTGCCACTGGTCAGCGTAATGATTCCACCCTGCATCATCATGCCGGACGGTCACCGCGAAACCATACTTCCCGTCGGGCGTCTTAGTGACCTCCACGGCCAATACGTCTGCCTCCCCGGCCCAAGCCGGCACAGCACCCCAAACCGATAGAACAATGAGTACGAAACATAACCCGAATATCTTCCTCACCACACTCTCCTACGATCGGAGTGTATCAATCGCCCAAGCGAACAAGGGCTGACAGGGTGCCAACCCAGCACCGATTTGGGAAATAGACGCTTCTATGAACGACCCATAGCATAATCTGATTTGTACCCTTTACTTCTCTGCTTGCGATCCTCACGGTGCCAGTGATACGTCCTGCGGGCACTATTTTGACCCAAGCGCGTTGCCTTCCATCGCCTAATTTAACATCCCGCGAGTAATGAATGTTGTTCGCCTCAAAACTGGCCGTCACCCTTGACGGGTTCAACCATATAGGCTGATCACTCTCGTTAATCAGCGTAACGGACAGAATTCGCACCGAGGGCTCCTTCTGCACGATTTGTATTTTTAGGGGAGTGCGGTGCGTATCCTCAATTTTTCTCAAGAAGGCCCTCAACGAGCCGCCGGACAAGGCATCGATGGAATCCATCGAAAAGAAAAAATCAATTCCATCCGCATGGAGAGTCGCCCACCGGGCCGAAGAATAGTAATCTTTCGAGGTGACGCGTTGTAGGAAAAGAATCCTACGTTCCCCCGCTTTGTAGGTAGGACTCCACCAGCCACTAGCCCCAAAACGGAGCATAGAATTGTGGGTCAGTCGACCTTTTATTACTTTGAGGATCTTTGCCTCTCCATACATGGGGCCATCAGCTGCTGTGGCTGTATAGTCTGTCCTGAGGATTTCTGCCGCGACGATTGCGTCTGCGTCGGTTATGAGTTCCGTAAGCTCGGCTTCTCTGGCACGTGCAACAACGGCTCCTGCACAAATACCTAGGCCCATCGCGACCGCCACGATGGCTGAGGCTGCTCGTCTCTTCACATTCTCCACCTTACTTATCCTCACCAGGTACCACCCCAAGCTGAGCGACAAAATCCTCCATGTGGGAACGGATCGCCTCGAAGGACTGCTGGTAAACGTCGATGTTCTGGCCAAACGGATCGTGAATATTCCATCCAATGAGCTTGATTTTGGGGACGCGACAGTTCTCGTTCAAATAGCGGTACACGAGGGAGTCCATGGCCACGATACAGTCAAAGTCGCGGAGTGACAGCGCTGCGACGTTTTTCGGTTTGTGGCCAGAGAGATCAATGCCTTCCTGCTCCATCACCTGAATCGTTTCTTCCGTGGCACTATCGCCATAGGGCGCAATTCCGGCACTCTCGATCTCTGCGTGTCCCTCAAGCATTCTCCGGGCAAGACCGGAAGCCATTGGGCTACGGCAGATGTTGCCGATACATACGAAGAGCAAGCGAATTTTGGGCGTCTCGTCTTGCGTGTTCGGTGTCATGGCAAGAGAGGAGGCTACCAAAGGCATGACAGGATTGCAACTTACAATGCCGAGACGTCTCCCAGTCGGGTCACGTTTCTATGGGTTCACGAAGAGGCGCTCACCGTTTTTGTAGGCAATCTGCTCGGCCACCATAGGGGGGAGATGACGCAGCCAGCCGCGGGTCGCCTGCACCTCTTCCACCAGCGTTTCCCAACGAGAGGTCACCCACGTATCGGTGCCCACCATGAAGCGATCCGGGTAACGCAGGAGGAGGGCACGCCACTCTGGGTCCAGGGTGCCGCCCGGTGCCACATCCAAACGAAGGGCCAGCTCGACCCAGAGCTTCTGAAAGCGGCCCAGGAGCCGTCCCACCTCCTCGACCGGCGTGGACATCCCGGCATGAGCCCAGAGAATGCGGACCCGCGGGTAAAGCGTCAGGAGCTTTTCAACCGCAACCTCATCGACGTGCGCGTGAAAAAAGAGCTGCTGCTCCGCTGCCAGCCCTGCGAAACGTTTGACGACTGGTGTATCAACATCTTTCGCCGAAAGGTGAAACTCACCAATTCCCTTGTAAATTCCCCTTTTGAGCCGCTCCTCGACGTAGGCCTGCACCGCTGGATCGCTGTGCCAGCCCGCCATGTCTGCACGGTTGCGATAGGGTCTCAGGAAGGGAATGATCCGGTGGGGGGCTGTCTTATAAAGTTTCAGCGTCCCATCGTCCGGTGTGCTCGACACGAGGGCGACGCGGACCCCGGCGCGATCGAGAATAGCCAGCACCTGCTGAGGGTGCAGGACATCCCAGTCGGACTGACTGTAGTGAATATGGGCATCAAATATGGGCAACTCCTGTACCTGGCCCGGGACACGAGCGCCGGTGAGGAACGCGGACAGCAAAATGCCAACCACTGCGGCCTTCAAAGATTTCTTTGACCCGCGCTGAGCCTTCGCCACCTTCCCTCCCGTTTTTGGCTTACCCAATCTCTCCCCGGCAGGCGTCACGCTGTAAACTCCACCTGGCCTCGTGCCCGCGATTCGAGCGGTAACAAGCTGTGGTAGATAAAGGCATGAACGGGGGTGGCCACTCCGCTTTCGTGACCTAAACGTACGACGGAACCGTTCCACGCGTCGAGCTCTGAAGGTTTCCCGTCCGCAATATCTCGCTGCAGCGATGTCGTTCCACCTGGCGGCATGCCGTCCATGAACGTCATGGTCTTGCGAACTGCATCTTCTGGCAAAGCGACTTCGCGCACCCGGGCGAGTGTGAAAATCTCGTGCATCGCCTGTTCCAGCATCTGGCGCGTCTCGGGCAGGCTGCGCAACACCCCGACTGGCGCACGGGTCACAGCCCCCACCCCGCCCCATGAGACCACAAACAAAAACTTGTCCCACAGGGCTGCCTGGATATCCGGTGGGATTTCTACCGATACCTGTGCCCGCTCAAAAGCTTGACGCAGCCGCTCGGTACGCTCGGACCGATGGTTATCCAATTCTCCAAAAACCACGTGAGGCTCTAATCCGGGATGCCGAATACGGCCTGGTCCAACTGTGAAACTGACAATCTTGGCCAATCCACCTAAAACGTGCTGGACACCCAATAGCGATGCTAATTGAGCAGGCGCCTCCACCCCGTTCTGCAGTGGCACCACAAACGTTTCCGGTCCTACCATGGGTCGCATGGCCTGTGCCGCCTCCGACACCTGCCAGGTCTTTACTCCCAGCAAGACCACGTCCACGACTCCTGCCTGGGCTGGGTCATCGGTCGCCTGCACCGCTTGCAATGCGAAGTCGCCCTTCGCACTCTCCACGCGGAGGCCGTGTGTCCGCAGAGCCTTCAAATGCTCTCCACGGGCGATAAACACCAGATCCTCTCCAGCCTGGGCTAGCCGTCCGCCAAAATAGCCACCTGCGCCACCTGTGCCAAAGACTCCGATGCGCATGGCAACCTCCTCGTATCTTTATCGCAGAACCACCTTCATCTATCAACGTCTAACTGCAACCCGAGAGTCGGCCAACTCGCTGTTATGGGCTGTTCCGCGACCGCAAAACCTCGAGAACATCCTGTGTCCATCCACTTGGGATAGTCAAACAGAATAGCACCAGGCCGTAAAAGAGGGCCCCTTTGACCCACAATGAAACCTCCGCCCGATCCCGCGCTTGTCGGTCGGATGCATCAAGAGCCATGCCTTCCTGTTGAACAAACTTCGTTAGAATCCAAATGATTCCGAGGCCACAGAGGGCCATCAGCAAATTGAAGTATTGACCTCTCCCAATCCCCAGCCAGTAGGAATCATAGTCTCGAAAGTAATCGCTGAACAGACGGAGGAATCCGTACCAGAATATGAAATGTCCGAGGAGCAGACCCGTCGGGCGCTCGGGCGTCCTTCGTACGTAGAGCAAAATGGGAATGATTGCAAGGTTCTTGGCAAACTCGTAAAGGGCAACCGGATGCCGATGGCCGGGAGCATAGGGAAACTTTACCGCCCAACTGACATTCGTGATGTACCCACAGACCTCACCGTTAATGTGGTTTCCGATCCGCCCCAAAGCCATCAACAAGGCCCCAGGAATGACGATTTCATCTGTCAGGGCAAGGAAGTTTTTCTTCCTGATCCAGCAGAAGAGCCCGGCACCGACAACAGCTCCGAGAAGGACGCCATGCGTGGCCATTCCTCCGCGCCAGTAACTCAACAGATGAAAGGAATGTTCTCGGTTATAATCCCATTCATACACCGCAATATCGAAGGCACGACCAAAAAACAACACGCTGAGAATGAAGACAAGCGAGAAGTCATAAACATCAGCCCGGCTCCAATCAAGATTCCCTCTTCTCCTCAACACCCACAGGTGGGTGCTGAGGAAACCTATGGCGTATGCCAGCCCGTAGTACCAAACGCGAACCTCACCGATTTTGAATAATACCGGGTCCATTCGCTCGGCACCTGGCCTTCTGTTTCCCGACCATCCCTATCCCTGCCTTCGTAACGGGCGAATCATTCTACGCTCGCAACACGTGCACCCGCCCTCCGTCGGGAGGTCTCTCACGATCTCAGGATGCTTCGTCCATCCATCCGCATCTCGTTTGCTCCTCGTTAGAAAAGCTATTTCATCGAGTAAGGGTCAGCCCTATCGTATCAGGAGACCGGCGTAGCCGACCACGGACTCGTAATCCTTCGTCACATCGGCCGAAGTGGCGTAGCGAATCAGCTCGGCGCGGGTCGCTCCTAACGCCTTGACCGCGACCAGCATCGCGGTGGTCGGATGGAATCCACACATGCTGATCCGCTCTCGCAGAACCGTGGTGTGCAGCCGTTGGGGATCCAGATCCACGATCGAGTCGATCGCCAACTGATCTTTGACTTTCGCGATTGCCTGCGGAATGTAATGACTCATGTCCGTGCTGGCGATTAGAAGCACCCGCTTTCCCGAAGTCTGGATCGTCTCGGCCACGGCCCGTCCCACATCCTGGCACGCGCCATACTCGTGACTCATCAGACAGATAGGAACAAATGGTACCGCGGGGAACAGAACCTGCAGGAACGGCAGTTGGACTTCGATCGAGTGCTCTTTTCGATGGGCCCTATCATCTTCCTCGAGGATCCTGGATCGATCCATGATAGCCCGGGCAAGCTCAGTATCGATGGTGACCTCCCCCAAAGGGGTTTCCCACGTTCCGGCAGTCATGATGGCTGCCCCCGCCCCGAGCCCTGTATGGTTGGGACCCAGGACGACACAACTGTGGACAGGCGCCAGGCGAGTGTACACCGCTCCGGCCACCCCGCCGGAGTAGATATAGCCCGCATGCGGGACCACAACCCCGACCGCTTCGACTTTCTCCTCCATCCTCGGGAGAAGGTCCTCGATTTGAGGTCGAAGCGATTTTGCGCTACCGTCATAAAACAGGCCTGCCACCGCAGCACGCCGTATCATGGCTCACTCCTATCCGAGGTCCGAAGTCCGATGTCGCAAAGAGCGAGGAGGGGGGTTCCTTCCGAGGCAGGCGACATCTGGCTTGCGTCGGTTCCGAAGGCATTCGGAAAGCTAAGCGCAGGCGGGGGTGGCCCGCATTGGCAAATTACAAGGCCTAAACATGCGGAACGTGGCCTCTTCGCATTAAGTCCTCCGAGAATATGGCACCCCCGAGGAAGGTCCCTCCGAGCTCTTGGCTGTCGGACTTCGGCGAGCTCAGTCGAGTCGTCGTCGGTCATCGATTCCCTAACCAGTACCGCAAACAGCGGCCCAAACTGCTCACGAGCCCCGGTCTGCTGTTTACCAAAAAGATCCGGTCCTCGCACAGGAACAGCTCATCCACTAACCGTTTGGCATGCACTGTCCTGCCCCGCCGCCGGTACTCGTCCTCGAACATCACTACAATCTTGTCTTTCATGCGGAGTTCCGTATCCACGAAAAAAAGGGCGGCGTTCGGGATCAATTCTCCGACCCGATCTAGGAAGGCGGCGATTTCACGTTGCTCGATGTGCTTTGGGGGCGAGGACTTGACCTCGACATACAAGAGATCACCCTCCACCAAGCTCAGGACATCGTAATCGCCCCCGGGCGACATATCCAGCAAGCGCACCCCCCACAGTGCTGGCGAGCAAAATTCTCGCTGAAAGACCTGGGCGACAAACCACTCCAATGTGGGGCCGAAGCTCTGCAGGTTCTTGACTAACCGGTACCTCCCTCTCCCATTATCCTGGACGATCCGGGCCTGACAGAGTACCTCCAGGTATTCCGCAGCCGTCTTGCTGGAACAGAACCGGGTAAGCCTTTTTTGCGTCAGGTGGTGCCGGTGAGTAATGACATCTCGAAGAAAGAGGCGAAAGGAATATTTTTTGAGCAAATCGTAGAAGCGTTGCGACATCCGGGTGGAAAGGCGGGAAGAAAAAAGAAGATCATCAGCCGGATTTGAACGGGCCACTGCAATCCCACGACGGCGGAGCACTTCTACCATGGAAACGAGTCCTGTCCCCGTGCTCACGCGCAGGGCACGGATCTCTTCCCGGAGAGCAGAGAGTTCCATTCGCAGAGCCCGGATATCCGCCTCGCTCATGCAAACCGCCTCTGGAGGATCCATCGGGCGGCAGCCGTCAGGTCCGAGGCGACGTGATCCGGCTGCATCGGTCCCGACCACTCCTGGAGTTGTCCCTGTCCGGTGAGGACGAGGATGGCGGGCATCCCCATTTGCCGTGCGAGCTCGATATCGACGAGTTTATCCCCGATGACGTACGAGCGGCTCAAATCAATTCCATGCTCCCTCGCTGCGCGCTCCACCAATCCTCCGCTCGGCTTTCGGCAACTGCACACCTGCCGATACGGGGGAGTGCCTTCCGGGTGGTGGAGGCAGTAATACGTACCAGTCAGCGATATCCCCTCTGCCCTGAGTAAGGTTTCGAGCCTCGTGTGGATCTCAGTGAGCACCGCTTCCGTCAGGATCCCGCGCGCGACCCCTGACTGGTTACTCACCACCACCAGACGGTAGCCCTCCTCTTGAAGCAGCCGGAGGCCTAGGCCGACGCCTGGCAAAAGGCAGACCTCGGAGGGGTCCTTGAGATATTCCGGGTCCTCGTTTATTGTTCCGTCCCGATCCAGAAAGACCGCTGGTGTGCCCTTCATCCCGCGTTTAAACCTTACATACTACTTTACATTTGTATTGTAAATATCTACAATTGAAGAAGAAACATCATCAACAGAGATTCCCGTCATACACCGGTGATCAATCGGACACTCTCTGAGGTGGCAGGGGCTGCAAGGGACCGGCTGCCTGAGGAGCAGGTGCCCCCCCACAGGCGAGGTTGCTTTGGGATCGGTCGGTCCAAAAATCGCCACGACTGGCACGCTCACGGCTGCCCCGACATGCATGGCTCCGGTATCATTTGTCACAAATACGGCGCAACGCTTGAGTACCGCGGCGAGAAGATGAATATCCGTTCGCCCCGTGAGATCGACGACCCGCTCCGGATGCCGGGTGGCCGATCGAACTGCTTTGGCCACCGCCCCATCGCCTTGCGCCCCGGTCAACAGCACCCTCACCCCCAGATTTTGAATCAGGCGATCGGCTAACCTTGCATACCGGTCTACCGGCCAGCGCTTGGCCGAGCCATAGGTCGAGCCGGGATTAAAGCCAATGAGGGCTTCATCTGGATGTATTCCCACTTCCCCAAGCAGAACTCTTGCCCTCTCCTCTACTTCGCGGCTGAGGTGCAGGAGTGGCTCCCGCTCTCCCACGAACCAGCCGAGGGTCCTTAGGAGGGTCTGGTAATAGTCGACGTGATGAAGTTCTCGCGTCGATCGATTTCGGACTACCATCGTAGTCAGAAGGAGACCCCTTCCCTGGGTATTGTAGCCAATCCGGTGGGGGATTCGAGCCAGGAACGCAAGGAGGGCTGCTTCAAATGCGTTCTGAAGCAGAATGGCCAAGTCAAAATGGGAACGACGAAGCTCTTGGACCAGGCGGAACAACCCGGACAGGCCCCCATGACGGCCATTCTGCTCGTAGAGGAGGATTTCGTCGATATGACGACTCCCCGCAAAGACTCCTGCCACCCGTGGCTTGACTAGCAGAGAGATTTTCGCATGGGGAAAGGTCTGGCGGATCCCGGCGATCGCCGGCGTCGTCATCACCGCATCCCCGACCCAGTTCACACCCCGAATCAGGATCCGATGGATGTCGTTCGGATTCATCACCTTCCGCTCGACAATCCTCATATAACTCGCCTTCAGAGCTGTCAGCAATCCACAGTCAGCATCTGTTCACAATGTCATGAAACTGCACAACTAGCATACCAGAACGCTCCCAGCCAGGCGAAGTAAGCTGCCTCAGAAGCTTCCAGCATTTTAGCCCTCTCGCGTTTTGGCATGCCAGCTTGCTAGCGTTCGAGCCCTCCCGCCTGCTAGCTTGCCAGCGTCCTAGCTTTCAAGCTTACCCGTCGCTGACAGCGGACGGCTGACTGCTTCTTTTCTTCAGGAGTTTCCACCGCCGGTGGACCCAAAGCCACTGCTCTGGACGGCGCCGGATGAGCTCTTCCAGTGCCGTTGTCATGGCGGCGGTCAAAGCGGCGACATCCTCTTTGACATTCCCCGTGCGGGGCGAACTGACCTCCTTTCCCAGAAGGATTCGAAACCGTCCCCTCCCCTCTCGGAGAACCACCACAGGGATGACGGCGGCATCGCTTCGAAGGGCCAAGAGGGCGGGGGCAAATGTCGTGCACGCCGGATGGCCAAAGAAATTCACAAAGATCCCCTCTTTCCGGGAGACGTGTTGATCGATGAGGACACCGACCTTTCCGCCCTTTTGGAGGACGTCCATCAGGGCCCTCATGGCGTTCCGTTTCTCAACCACCCGGCTGCCCCAGCGATGTCTGATGTCATTCACCAACCGATCCAGATAGGGATTGTCCAGGGGACGGGCCACAACGGTCAGGGGCTCGCCTGCCAAATGGGTAGAGACCGCTGGAAGATACTCCCAGGGGCCAAAGTGTCCCGTCACATAGAGAACCCCTTGGCCCTTCCCCTTGGGGGACTCCAGGACCTCAAGTCCCTCGACCTCAAGCCCATCCATCAAGCGCTGCGGGTTGAGCCGAAGCAAGCGACAGGTGTCCACAAAAGTCTGGCCAAGGGAACGAAAATGAGACCGAGCCATCGCCATGATCTCGTCCGGCGTGCAGGAGCTTCCGAAGGCCAGATGCAAGTTTTCATAGGCCACCCTTCGGTGGCGGCGATCCACAAAAAAAACGAAACGAGCCAAGGTCTCGCCGAGACGGTACGCGATCCACAAGGGGAGGTAGGCAACGGGAAAGGCCACCCCCAAGGCCAGCGCATAGGTCGCCACGTCAACCCACCAAGGTTGCCCTTTCACCCTTCACCTCTACGGAAACAGGCCATCCAAAACACGCTTGAGCTCCGCCTGGCCCCGACGAATCGTCAGGTTGACCCCTAACGTGTGAACGGGAAACGTGAGGCGAAGCTTTTCAAGTCGCACTGCGTCCTTCTCTGTCGTAAGGGCGACCGTCGCCCCCACCTCCTTCATGCACCGCCCGATCGCAATAAGGTCTGACGCATTGTAGGGGTGATGGTCAGGAAAAATAAGATGATCCTTGGGAAAGATCCCGAGAGAGGCAAGGGTCCGCGCGAAGGCCGCCGGCTTCCCAATCCCCGAGAAGGCAACCACCACTTGAGGGCGCAACTCCTCGTCGGCGACCGTCTGTCCAGTGTTTACATTGGTCAAGGCGGTAGGGGTATAGATGGTGTTTAGGTGAGGGGCGCGGCCGGCGTGGCTTAGATGTGGGGGAATGTCCAGGCGGTCTCCAGGGCCGCCTGTCCCTGTTATGACAATGAGATCCGCCCGTTGAAGGGCACCCAGGGGCTCTCGTAGGAGCCCTCGGGGAAGAAGATAGCCGTATCCAAACGGATTTTCTCGGTCCACGAGGAGGATATCCAGGTCCCGTTGAATCCGCAGATGTTGGAAGCCATCATCCAACAAGATGACTTGCGCCCCGCACTCTTGGATGGCTACCTGGCATCCCTTCACCCGATCCGCGGACATCACAATGGGAACGCCCGACAGCTTCCGCGCCAGCAGCAGTGCTTCATCCCCCACCTCGGGATAGCCCATTCGAATTGTCGCACCGTCCGAGACAACCAGCGTCTTCCCCTCTCTTTTCCCCCGGTAACCCCTGACCACCACGACGGGCCGAAGACCACGATCTCTCATTTCCTGGACCAAAAGCATTACGAATGGAGTTTTTCCGGTCCCTCCGGCCGTGATGTTTCCAATGCTAATGACTGGAGCGGAAAGGCGGACCCTTCGGAACAGGCCTGACCGGTACAGGGCAAGACGCCCTACGACACCCAGACCGTAGATCCAGGACGCCCCGCGGAGCAGACACCGCACCGGCCGTCCCCAGGGGCCGTACCCAGCAATCCATTGACGATAGTATTGGAGGAGACTTGGATTCACAGAAACCCTTCGACGACCGCTGCGGTCCGCTCCGCTGCCCCCTGGTTCCTGGTCAGCACGCGATGCGCGGCTTCCCCCATCTGCTTTGCCGCGTCGGAATTCTCAAAGAACTCCAGGACCCGCGCGACCAGCTCACCGGTGTCACGAACCTGGTGGGGCATCCCTTCTGCCAGGAAGGCCTCAGCCACTTCGGCAAAGTTGTCCATGTAGGGCCCAAAGAAAATCGGCCTTCGATATCGGGCGGGTTCCAGGATATTGTGGCCCCCTACCGGCACCAAGCTGCCCCCGACAAAGGCCACCGTCGCTAAGGCATAGAGTTGGCCAAGCTCGCCCATGGTGTCGACCAGGATGACGGGAGCGAGTTCGGATACCCCTTCTGCTAATTGGCTCCGCCGGACAGAGGGCAGCTCTGCTTCCTGAAGAAGTGCCTCGACTTCAGGAATGCGTTCCGGATGGCGCGGCGCGAGTACCAAGACCGCCTCAGAGGCCTCCTTCCTGACCTCACGAAAGGCTTGGAGGATAAAACTTTCCTCTCCCCGGTGCGTACTCCCTGCAACCCAGACAGGCCGATCGTTCATGAGACGAGCGACAAAAGCAAGATGAGAGGGAAATTGGCCATTTGGTGCCTCGTCGTCGTACTTAATATTCCCGGTAACGACCACCCGCTTGGGATCGGCTCCCAACGTGACGATCCTCTCAGCATCCAAATCGCCCTGCATGCAGAAATACGTAATGCGCTCGAGCACCTTTCGGAAGAACGGCTTAACGACCCGGTACCGCTGAAACGACCGACGTGAGACGCGACCGTTGATGAGGAGGACCGGGATCTTTCGGAGCGAGCAGGCCTCAAGGAAATTAGGCCATATCTCCCCCTCTGTGAGCAGAACGATCCGGGGCTGAACAGCCGTGAGGGCCCGGGCCACCGGGCCCGGGAAATCGAGGGGAAAGTAAATATGCGCGTCCGCCTGGGAAATTCGCTCCTGAGCGACCTTTCGACCTGTCGCGGTGACCGTGGAGACGAGCACCGGAACTTCGGAACGCCTGGCGAGGAGTCTTGAAACCAGAATGCTTCCGACGACGGCTTCTCCCACCGAAACCGAGTGGAGCCACAGGGGATGCTTTCCATGAAACCTGGCCGTCAAGGCATCAGGATATCGGCCCAGCCGCTCGGCAAGCCCGAAACCGCCTCGGTTACTCCGGCGGAGCAGGCGGGGCACATGGGAAAACAACGCAAAGAAGAGGCCGACGTTATACAGGATTCTCATGAGATAGCCCCTTAGCTGTC
>CAYGBT010000057.1:0-15527 GCA_964348275.1 uncultured bacterium | reverse complement strand
CCAATGGTCCCGACGTTTACGTGCTCTTTCGTCCGTACAAATTTTTGCTTGGCCATCCCTGGCTCCTCCCGTGTCTAGCTACTTTACTCCCCTTCGTCTGTTTCTACGCAGTCGAGCTTCGACCCACCGTCCGCCCAATGATCTCCTCGGCAATGTTTGCAGGGAGCGGCTCATACCGGGCGAACTGCATCGTGTACGTCGCCCGGCCCTGCGTTGCCGATCTCAGATCGGTCGCGTACCCAAACATCGCCGCCAACGGAACCTCAGCCCGAACGACCCGGGCCGCTGGCCGCGTGTCGATCCCCACGATCCGACCCCTGCGGGAATTCAAATCTCCGATCACTTCTCCCAGAAATTCCTCCGGCACGACGACATCCACCTGCATGATCGGCTCCAAGAGGATGGGGTCGCCCTGTTTCACCGCCTCCTTGAAGGCCATCGAGCCGGCGATCTTGAAGGCCAGATCGGAGGAGTCCACCTCATGGTAAGAACCGTCGGTGAGCGTCACCTTGATATCCACCACTGGATACCCTGCCAGCACGCCGCTCTCGGCCGCCTCCCGAACACCCTTCCCAACGGAAGGGATGTACTCGCGAGGGATCACCCCCCCCACGATCTTGTTCTCAAACTGTAAACCACCTCCCGCCTCCTGGGGCTCCACGTGAAGGAAGACATGGCCGTACTGCCCCCGACCACCGGTCTGCCGCACGAACTTCTTTTCCACCTCGACCGGGCGCGTAATGGTTTCCCGGTACGCCACCTGAGGCCGACCCACGTTAGCCTCCACCTTAAATTCCCGAAGGAGGCGATCGACGATGATCTCAAGGTGGAGTTCTCCCATTCCGGAAATGATGGTCTGACCGGTATCCTCGTCCACCCGGGTGTGGAAGGTGGGATCTTCGTTGGCCAGGGCCTGCAGTGCCATGGAAAGTCTTTCCGCTCCCTCCTTGGTCCTGGGCTCGATGGCCACCGCAAGGACGGGGACGGGGAACTCGATCGCTTCGAGGAGGATTGGGTGGGCTTCCTTGCACAGGGTATCACCCGTTTTGGCATTTTTCAGACCAACAGCGGCTGCTATGTTCCCCGCCTGAACGGTCTTCACATCCTCCCGTTTATTCGCATGCATGCGGAGCAAGCGGCCGATCCGCTCCCGGGTCCCTTTCGTGGAGTTATAGACGTGGGAACCGGACTCCATGATCCCGGAATACACTCGAAAATAACAGAGCTGACCCACGTAAGGGTCAGCCACAAGCTTGAAGGCCAATGCAGCCAGTGGTTCTTTATCGGCCGGCGATCGTTTTTCTTCCTTTCCCGTCTTCGGATTCACCCCGGCGACTGGCGGGAGATCCACGGGGGAGGGAAGATAATCTACGACCGCATCGAGCAAGGGTTGAACCCCCTTGTTTTTGAACGAGGCTCCGCAGAGGACAGGCGTAATCCTCAGGGACAACGTGGCCTTCCGGATGGCCGCCCGAATCTCCTGGTCAGAGATCTCCCCCCCCTCGACATACTTGCGCAGCAGGGACTCATCCTGCTCCGCAACGGCCTCCAAGAGCTTTTCACGGTACTGGAGGGCCTGATCCGCATAGACCGAGGGGATCTCCCGCATATGAAACTCGGCCCCTAACGTTTCTTCTTCCCAGACAATCGCCTGCATCCGGATCAAATCGATGACGCCGGCAAAGCTGGCCTCGTGCCCAATCGGAAGCTGGATAGGCACCGGACAAGCCCCGAGGCGCTCGGCGATGGACCTCACCGACATGAAGAAGTCCGCTCCCACCCGGTCCATCTTGTTGATGAAGGCGACGCGAGGAACCTGGTACTTGTCCGCCTGCCGCCAGACGGTCTCCGACTGCGGCTCCACCCCCGAGACCGCATCAAAGATGATCACAGCCCCGTCAAGGACCCTGAGGGACCGCTCGACCTCCACGGTGAAATCGACATGCCCAGGCGTATCAATGATATTGATCTGATGATCGCGCCAAAAGCAGGTCGTGGAGGCAGCGGTGATGGTAATCCCCCGCTCCTTCTCTTGCTCCATCCAGTCCATCTCCGCCGAGCCCGTATCCACCTCACCCATCCGATGCGTCCGTCCCGTATAGTAGAGGACGCGTTCGGTCGTGGTGGTCTTGCCCGCATCGATGTGCGCCATAATTCCGATGTTCCGAATGTGATCTTTGGAAACCTTCACTGTTCCCTTACCTTGCCCTTCCCCCCGGGACATTGAAGGCCCCTCTCCCGATGCTACACCACCCGAATGGTCGGGATGGGGGCCTTTTTACCAACGGTAGTGAGCAAAGGCCTTGTTGGCCTCTGCCATGCGATGCGTGTCTTCCTTCTTCTTAACCGCCGTTCCGCGATTGTTGGCCGCTTCGATCAGCTCAGCGGCCAACCGTTCCTCCATAGTCTTCTCCGAGCGTTGTCGGGCGTACGTGATCAGCCACCGGAATGCCATGGAGAGGCGGCGCTCGGAGCGGACCTCCACCGGGACTTGGTAGGTTGCTCCCCCAACCCTTCGGGACTTGACCTGCACCACCGGTTTTACATTATCTACCGCCTGCTTGAAGACCGCCAAGGGATCGGTTTTCATTCGCCCTTCAATGATCCCCATGGACTGGTAAAAAATCTGCTCGGCCAGCGATTTCTTGCCTGCTCGCATCATGCAGTTCACAAATTTGGCCACCAGCCGGTTATGATAAACCGGGTCGGGAAGGATCTCTCGCTTTTCCGCGACGCGCCGTCTGGGCATCCAATCACCTCATCTGCCACCCGAAACGAAAAGCGGCACCGAGGATTGAAAACAAATGAACCTCAGTGCCGCATCCGATCAACTCGACTTGGGTCGCTTCGCCCCGTAAAGGGAACGCCCCTGCCGGCGATCCTGAACCCCTGCCGCGTCCAGGGTCCCGCGGATCACATGATACCGGACACCGGGTAGGTCTTTCACCCGTCCTCCACGGATTAGGACGATGGAGTGCTCCTGTAGGTTATGTCCGATCCCTGGAATATAGGTTGTGACCTCGATCCCATTGGTCAAGCGAACCCTTGCCACCTTCCGAAGGGCCGAATTCGGCTTCTTCGGGGTAGTGGTGTAGACCCGGATGCAGACGCCCCGTTTCTGGGGCGACCGGTGTAGCGCAGGGGCCTTCTCTTTCTTCCGAATTTCCAGTCGGCCCTTGCGAACCAGTTGATTAATCGTTGGCACCGACAAACCCCCGGTCAATTGTCCCTAAACTTTCTGAGGTTAACGTTCAAGGTCCCTATTGTCAAGGACTTTTTCGCCTCCCTGCCCCTCTCAACTCGTAACGTTCCACCTCCTGGTGCCAACTATCTTGACGCACTCGCTGACGACCCCTGCAACACGGCAAGCCTCTAAATCAGCTTATCACGTTGGAACGGCACAAATGCAAACGTATTAAGTCTTGTGATAATGGAGCAATAGAGCATTAGACCGCCCCTCGATCTTCCCCCTCGATCTTCCTCGCCCCTCGATGCTCCTCGGGGTGGTGAGGCTCTCGAACCAGGGCCGTGAGCCTGTCGAACCACTGCTCCATTGCTTCAAAGTAAACGCACTTAGTGCGTTTACTCTAGAGGTCGATCTCCATCGGTTCCATCGTCGCAGTCGCCTCCTCGGACGTCTGCTGGCTCTCTTCCAGTCGCGGCTGAACCTCCGGGACATTGATACCCGTCTCACGATACCACGCCATTCCCGTGCCTGCCGGGATCAAGCGGCCCATGATGACGTTTTCCTTGAGCCCCCTCAGCTCGTCCCGCGCCCCATTAATGGCGGCCTCGGTGAGGACCTTGGTGGTCTCCTGGAAGGACGCCGCGGAGACGAAACTGTCCGTGGACAGCGAAGCCTTCGTGATACCGAGGAGGAGCGGCTTGGCGGTGGCGGGGGCCCCGCCAGCGGCCAGAACCCTCTGGTTCTCCTCGAGGAATACGTGCTTGTCCACGTGTTCCCCTACGAGGAAGTTGGTGTCCCCGACCGTCTCGATGCGTACTCGCTTGAGCATCTGTCGGACAATCACTTCAATGTGCTTATCGTTGATGTTGACCCCTTGGAGGCGATAGACCTCTTGGACTTCGTTGACGAGGTACCGCTGCAGTTCCTGATCGCCAAGGACATCCAAGATATCGTGGGGATTGATGGGCCCATCCATGAGGGGTTCTCCAGCTTTGATCTCATCTCCCTCGAGCACATTGATATGCTTGCCCCGAGGGATCAGATATTCCTTTTTCTCACCATTCTCCGCCACGATCTCGATCTTTCGCATTCCCTTCGCCATGCCAGCAAACTTTACTCGTCCGTCGATCTCCGAGATGACCGCCGCCTCCCGGGGCCGCCGAGCTTCAAAGAGCTCTGCAACCCGTGGCAGACCCCCGGTAATGTCCTTGGTCTTTGTCGTCTCCCGAGGGATCTTGACAATCGGATCACCGGCGGAGATCGCTTGACCATCCTGCACCGTGAGGTGGGCACCCACCGGCAGCAGCGTCCGAAAGACGGTGACGCCTCTTTCGTCCTTCACCGAAGCCCGGGGTTGGAGCTCTTCTTTGCCGTGCTCCACAATGACCCGTTGAGCCAGCCCGGTGACCTCATCCACCTCCTCTTGCATGGTCACCCCCTCACTCACATCTTTGACCACCACGTGGCCAGATGCCTCAGAGAGAATCACCGAGGTGAAGGGATCCCACTCCGCTAACGTTGTGCCCGAGGCCACTCGCTGGCCATCCTGCACCTTCAATCGGGCCCCGTAAACCACTTGATAGATCTCTTTCTTACGGCCCTTTTCATCCACGATCGTGATGGCGCCATTCCGGTTCATGACAACCAGATCTCCGGCTGCATTTCGGACCGTCCGGATGGCGTGGAACTGCACGGTCCCCGCAAACTTGTTCTCTAGCGTGGTCTGCTCTGCCAGGCGCGTCGCGGTACCCCCGATGTGGAAGGTCCTCATGGTCAACTGCGTCCCCGGCTCACCGATTGACTGGGCGGCCAAGACGCCGACCGCCTCCCCGAGCTCTACCATTCGACCGGTAGCCAGATTTCGGCCATAGCACTTGACGCACACTCCTCGCCTGGCCTCACAGGTGAGGACGGATCGAATCTTTACCTTGTCGATGCCCGCATCTTCGATTCGCGCCGCTAACGGTTCCGTCATCTCCTCATTGGCCTCAAGGATGGTCTCGCCCGTGAATGGATCGGTGACATCATCCAGCGCGACCCGACCCAGGATCCGGTCCCGGAGCGGCTGGATGATTTCACCCGCCTCCACCAGAGCGGTGACCCAGATCCCGTTGGGGGTACCACAATCCACCTCGGTGACGAGAACATCCTGGGCCACATCCACCAGCCGCCGGGTGAGATACCCCGAGTCGGCGGTCTTGAGCGCCGTGTCGGCCAACCCCTTCCGGGCCCCGTGGGTCGAGATAAAGTACTGGAGCACCGTGAGGCCCTCCCTAAAATTACTGGTGATCGGCGTTTCGATGATCTCCCCCGAGGGCTTGGCCATGAGACCTCGCATCCCAGCCAGCTGACGGATCTGCTGCTTGCTCCCTCGGGCTCCGGAGTCCGCCATCATGAAGACCGGGTTAAACTCCCCATCCTTCATGGCTTCGATCTCGCGGAAGAGTTCGTCGGAAACCTGCTCCGACACCTGCGTCCAGATATCGATGACCTTGTTGTACCGCTCCCCCTTGGTGATCAGACCATCCAAGTACTCCTGCTCGATCTTGATGACCTCCTTCCGCGCCGCCTCAATGATCTCCTCTTTCCTGGACGGGATGTGCAAATCATCAATCCCGATGGAGACCCCCGCCAGGGTGGCGTACCGGAAGCCCAGATCCTTGAGATTATCCAAGAGCCGGACCGTCTCGGCATTCCCCAAAACGTAGAAGCACTGGGAGGCCAGCCGAGTGAGCTCACGCTTGCTCATCTCTTGGTTAATAAATCGAAGGCTCGGGGGTAGGATCTCGTTGAAGACGACGCGGCCGACGGTGGTGTCGATCAGGTCCCCATTCCATCGCAGCTTGATCCTGGCGAGAAGCCCCACTTCGTCAGCATCATAGGCGGAGCGAACCTCCTCCATGGACCCAAAGACCTTCCCTTCTCCCTTTTCGTCGGCTCGGGCCTTGGTGACGTAGTACAGGCCGAGCACAACATCCTGACTCGGCGCGGCCAGCGGCATGCCGTTAGCCGGCGACAGAATATTGTGGGGCGCCCACATCAGGACCCGAGCTTCCAAGATCGCTTCGAAAGAGAGGGGGACATGAACGGCCATTTGGTCCCCATCGAAGTCGGCGTTGAAGGCGGCGCAGACGAGGGGATGAATTTTGATGGCCTCTCCTTCCACCAGGATGGGCTCGAAAGCCTGGATGCCCAGCCGATGCAGTGTCGGGGCCCGATTCAGGAGGACGGGATGCTCGCGGATCACCTCCTCCAGAGCGTCCCAGACCTCCGGACGACCCTTCTCGACCATCTTCTTGACACTCTTGATAGTGGTGACCTGTTCGTGTTGCTGGAGTAGTTTCCGGAATACAAACGGCTTGAACAGCTCCAGCGCCATCTTCTTCGGGAGACCACACTGGTGGAGCTTGAGTTCCGGTCCCACGACGATGACAGAGCGCCCCGAGTAATCCACCCGTTTTCCTAAAAGGTTTTGTCGAAATCGCCCTTGCTTCCCTTTCAGCATATCGGAGAGGGACTTGAGGGGGCGATTATTCTGTCCCTTCAAGGCCCGCCCCCGCCTCCCGTTGTCAAAGAGGGCGTCTACCGCCTCTTGGAGCATTCGTTTCTCGTTGCGGATGATGATATCGGGGGCCCGAAGCTCCATCAGGCGTTTCAGGCGATTATTTCGGTTAATGACCCGTCGGTACAGGTCGTTCAGGTCCGAGGTGGCGAAGCGGCCCCCGTCCAGGGGAACCAGGGGCCTCAGTTCCGGCGGGAGGACCGGGATCACTTCGAGGATCATCCACTCCGGTTTGTTCCCCGACGTCAGAAAAGCGTCCACGATTCGGAGGCGTTTCACGATCTTTTTCCGGGTTTGCTGGGAGGTCTCCCGCTGCATATGTCCCCGCAGCTCCTCTGCCAGTTTCCGGATGTCGACCTGCTTGAGGAGTGTTCGAATGGCTTCTGCGCCAATCTCCGCCTTGAAACCATTTCCATGCTCCTCTTGAAGCTTCCGATATCGGTCCTCGGTGAGGAGTTCCTTTAGCTTGAGAGGGGTACTCCCACGATCCACCACGACATACTCCTCGAAATACAGGACCTTCTCTAGGTCCCGGAGGGACATGTCGAGGAGATACCCGATCCGCGATGGAATCGACTTGAAAAACCAGATGTGGACGACGCGGGAGGCAAGTTCAATATGTCCCAGACGCTGGCGCCGGACCTTGGACCGGATCACCTCCACGCCGCACTTGTCACACACGACGTTCCGATGTTTGATCCCTTTGAACTTTCCACAGTTGCACTCCCAGTCCTTCGTCGGGCCGAAGATCTTCGCACAGAACAGTCCGTCTCGTTCCGGTTTGAAGGTCCGGTAGTTGATCGTCTCCGGCTTCTTTACCTCTCCGTGGGACCAGGAACGGATTTTCTCCGGCGAGGCCAACCCAATCCGGATGGCCTTAAAGCTTGTCGGATCGATGGGCTTTTCGTCAAAAAACCCGAAAAACTTATCCACTCGCCTTTCCTCCCTCTTCGAACGCGTCCCGCAAACCGGGCCGTTTACGGACCGAACGCCGACAACCAATCAAAAGGTGAATTCTTCTTGCCTCGAACCTGCCCGATGCCTCTCCACGCTGCTCGCTCACTTCTTTTCCGTGACCAGATCTACATCCAGGGCAAGACTTTGGAGTTCCTTGACCAGGACATTGAAGGACTCCGGAATTCCAGGCTCTAAGGTGCAGTCTCCCTTGACGATCGATTCGTACATCTTCGTCCGTCCGACCACATCGTCCGACTTGACCGTCAGGATCTCTTGCAGCGTATGGGCCGCCCCGTACGCCTCCAGGGCCCAGACTTCCATCTCCCCAAAGCGCTGACCGCCGAACTGGGCCTTTCCACCTAACGGCTGTTGGGTCACGAGCGAATAGGGGCCAATGGAACGCGCGTGAATCTTATCCTCCACGAGATGGGCCAGCTTCATGAGGTAGAGATAGCCTGCGGTAACCGGTTGGTGAAACGGCCTGCCCGTTCGCCCGTCGTAAAGGAGAGGCTTCCCAGACACGGGTAAGCCAGCTTTCTTCAACAGGTCCTTGATCTCCTTCTCCGAAGGCCCATCGAAAACCGGCGCATCCACCTTAAGGCCCAAAGTATGCGCTGCCCAACCGACGTGCGTTTCCAGGATCTGCCCGACATTCATGCGGGAAGGAACCCCTAAGGGATTGAGGATCACTTCGACCGGGGTTCCGTCGGGCAGATAAGGCATGTCCTCCTCGGGGAGGATTTTAGAGATGACCCCCTTATTTCCATGACGACCGGCCATCTTATCCCCTACCGAGAGCTTCCGCTTCATCGCTACATAGGCCTTCACCATCTTGAAGACGCCCGGAGCCAGCTCATCGCCCTTTCGCAGACGGGCAATCCGATTATCCAGGAGAGTCTGGAGCACGTGAATCTGGTTATCGGCGGCGGTCGCTATCCGCTCCACCCTTTGGACCGTCTCCTCGGATAAGACCTTGGCAATCTCCAGCAGCTCTTCTTCGGCGAAGGTGCTGAGTAGCTCCTCGGTCAGCTTCTTGCGTTTTGGGACCAGGACCTTCCGGCTTCCCTTGACTTTGACATCCTTCCCCACAATGCGGCCGGTGATGAGCTCTCGAATCCGCCGGTCCCGTTCATTGGCGATAATGGTAATCTCGTCGTCAAAGTCCTTCTGGAGCCGGGCAATCTCCTCATCCTCGATAGACTTGGCTCGCTCGTCCTTGTCCACGCCCTTTCGTGAAAAGACCTTCACCCCGACGACGGTACCCTGGATTCCCGGGGGAACATAGAGCGAGGCATCCCGGACATCCTCAGCCTTCTCACCGAAGATGGCGCGCAGGAGGCGCTCTTCGGGCGTCAGCACCGTCTCCCCCTTGGGGGTGACCTTGCCCACCACAATATCTCCCGGTTTCACCTCGGCACCGATCCGGATGATTCCACTCTCGTCCAGATCTTTCAATGCATCCTCGCCCACGTTGGGAATGTCCCGGGTAATTTCCTCTTTCCCCAGCTTCGTATCTCTGGCCTCGATCTCAAACTCTTCGATATGGATGGACGTGTACCGATCATCCTTCACCAAGCGCTCGCTGATGAGGACCGCGTCCTCGAAGTTATAGCCCCCCCAGGGCATGAAGGCGACCAACACGTTTTGACCCAATGCCAGCTCACCGCTCTGAGTCGCAGGACCATCCGCAATGACTTGACCTTTCTTGATCCGCTGGCGTACCCGCACGATGGGCCTCTGGTTGATACAGGTATTCTGATTGCTGCGCTCGAATTTCAGCAGGGTGTAAATGTCGACGTTGGGAACCTTGAGGTGCTCCTCGCGATCCCCATCGACCCGGATGATAATCCGATTCGCCGAGACAGACTCCACCGTTCCGGACCTCCGCGCCGTCACCACCGCCCCGGAGTCCTGTGCCGCCACTAACTCCATTCCCGTCCCTACAATCGGGGCCTTCGGACGGAGAAGGGGGACGGCCTGCCGTTGCATGTTCGCTCCCATGAGGGCCCGATTGGCGTCGTCATGTTCCAGAAACGGAATCAGGGCGCTCGACACCCCCACCAACTGCTTGGGGGAAACGTCCATGTAGGCCACTTTTTCCCGGGGAGCCATAATGAAGTTCCCGGTGAAGCGTGCCTGCACCCGCTCGTTCACGAATCGCCCCCGGGCATCGGTGGGGGCATTGGCTTGGGCGATGATAAAGCGCTCATCGACATCGGCCGTCAGATACTCGATCTCGTCTGTAACCCGGCCATCCCGGACCTTCCGGTAGGGCGTTTCGATAAAACCCAACTCGTTGACCCGGGCATAGGTGGAAAGGGACGAAATCAAACCCACGTTGGGCCCCTCAGGCGTCTCAATGGGACACATCCGCCCGCAATGGGTGGGGTGGACGTCCCGCACCTCAAAGCCGGCCCGCTCCCGGGAGAGTCCGCCAGGCCCGAGGGCGGATAACCGCCGCTTATGCGTGAGCTCGGCTAACGGATTCGTCTGATCCATAAACTGCGAGAGCTGCGAGGAACCGAAAAACTCCTTCAGGGCGGCGGTGACTGGCTTGGCATTCACCAGATCGTGAGGCATGAGGGTCTCGACTTCCTGGGTGCTCATCCGTTCTCGGACCGCCCGCTCCATCCGCCCGAGGCCAATGCGGAACTGCTCCTCAAGCAGCTCTCCTGCTGAGCGGACCCGGCGGTTACCCAGGTGATCGATGTCATCTACATGCCCCTCGCCGTGCTTCAAGTTGAGAAGGTACCGCACCACCGCCGCGATATCCTCCTTCTGGAGCGTCCGGATCTCGAGTGGTGTCTCTACCCCGAGCTTACTGTTCAACTTAAACCGGCCAACCTTGGAGAGATCGTACCGGCGCGGGTTGAAAAACATATTGTGGAGCAACGTCCGCGCACTCTCCAGCGTTGGCGGATCGCCCGGGCGCATCCGTCGGTAAATTTCGACCAGGGCATCCTCTTGCGACCTAGTGGAATCCCGCAGGATGGTATCGCGAATCTCAAAAACCTCGCGCTCATCGGTGCCTCGAAGGAGATGCAACTGCCGCACCTTTCGTTCAACCAATCGGCCCAGGACCTCCTCGGTAATCCCCTCGGCGCACTCTGCGACCACCTCGCCTGTCTGGTCATCGACGACATCCACAGCCAGGATCCGACCGATGAGGTCCTCCGGGTAGATCGGCACTTCTTTAACTCGAGCGGACTGGAGCCTCTTGAGGGCCGCGCCGGTGATCCGCTTCCCCCTCTGGAGAAGTACCTCTTTCCCCTTTGGATCGGTGAGGTCCTTGGCGGTCCGCCATCCCGAACTGACCCCCTCCAAGACCAAATCCCGGCTTCCGTCAAAGCGAACCGTATCTCGCTCATAAAAGAGGGAAAGGATCTCCTCGTTGGACCCGTAGCCGATCGCCCGGAGGAGGATGGTGACGAGAAACTTCCGGCGGCGATCCACCCGGACATGGAGGATATCGTGAGCGTCGAACTCGAACTCAAGCCACGAACCCCGGTTGGGGATCAACCGAGCGTGATAGAGGACCTTGCCACCGCTGTGGGTCCTGCCGGCATCGTGGTCGAAGAAGGCCCCAGGGGACCGGTGGAGCTGGCTCACGACCACACGCTCCGTCCCGTTGATGATGAAGGTGCCGTGCTCACTCATCACGGGCATCTCCCCCAGGTACACTTCCTGCTCCTTCACATCCCGGATCCCCCGGGCCCCATTGCCCGATTTGTCCCAGACCACCAGGCGCAGGGTGACCTTCAAGGGAACCGAATAGGTCATTCCCTTCTCCCGACACTCCTCTGGCGTATACTTCGGTTCACCGAAATCGTACTTCACAAACTCGAGAGAGGCTGAGTCCTCGTAATCGCTGATGGGGAAAATGCTGCTGAAGACCCCCTGAAGTCCAGTCTCCTCCCGTCGCTCCGGAGACACCTCCAACTGGAGAAACTGCAGGAAAGAACCCCGCTGAATCTCGATAAGATTGGGAATGGCGATGATCTCTGGAAACTTCGCGAAGCTGATCCGGCGCTCCAGCTCCTTGGACTTCGCAACCGCCATGCTACCTCCACCTCATTGCAAAGGGTTTGCAAGCCTCTCCCCGGTTGAGAGAGGCATCCACCCGGCCTCAGTTACCCGTGACGCTCGCAATGCACACGGCTACTTGATCTCAACAGTCGCACCCGCCGCCTCTAACTTGGTCTTGATCTCTTCGGCCTCCTGCTTGGAGACTCCCTCCTTGACCGGCTTCGGCGCTCCATCGACCAGATCCTTGGCCTCCTTCAGTCCCAGGCTGGTGACAGCCCGAACTTCCTTGATCACCTGAATCTTTTTCGAGCCAGCGTTGGCCAGAACGACATTAAATTCCGTCTGCTCCTCCGCCGGCGCCGCGGCACCGGGGGCCGGCGCCCCCGCGGTCACTGCCACCGGGGCGGCGACAGCGGCGGCAGAGATCCCGTACTTCTCCTCGAGGGCCTTCACCGCCTCATGCAGTTCCCGGACAGTCCATGTGTCGATGGATTCGAGAAAATCCTGGACCGTAACCTTCGCCATCGAATCCTCCTATGGTTGATACGTGTAAGTGGTTGTAACTTCGCCCGACTTATTCTCCACTCGCCGTTTTCTTCTGCCGCACCTGACCCAAGCCCACCACGAATCCCCGCAGGGAGCCAGCCAGGACACCACCAAGTCCTCGAAGCGGCGCTACCATGAGTCCCATCAGCCGGGCCACCATCACCTCGCGAGGAGGCAGCTCCGCCATAGCCAGAACTTCCTCTCGCGGAAGGATTCGGCCCTCCACCAACCCCGCCTTGACTTGCAGAACCGGGACCTTCTTGGAAAAGGCTGTCAGCATTTTGGCGGTCGCCACCGGATCCCCAGAGGCGAAAGCAACTGCGGTAGGCCCCTCCAGGTACGGCTCAAGCTCTTGGATCCCCAGCTCGTGCGCAGCCAGTTGCGTCAGGCTGTTTTTGACGACACGATACTCAGCTGACACTTCACGAAGAACCCGCCGAAGCTCGGTGATCTCTCCGACCGTGAGGCCCCGATAATCGGTGAGAATCAAGCTCTTGGTCTCCCGAAGCCTCTCCTTGAGTCGCTCCACCTCTTCAACCCGTGCCTGCCGCCGTGCCGATACCCGGACCATCACCTCTCCTATACGTTCAAAGCCGTCCTGGCCTTTTGCCCCGTCGTACTACTATTATGATGTCTTCCCCAGTCCAGAGACGACGCCCAAGTCAATCCGAACCGACGGACCCATCGTCGATGAGACGGCAACTCCCCTCACGTACTTCCCCTTGCTGGTCGGGGGCTTTGCCCGGACCAGCGCTTCCAGGAGAGCTGTGGCGTTCTCGGTCAGGTGATCCTCCGAGAAAGAGACCTTCCCAAAGGGGGCATGGACAATGCCCGCCTTGTCCACCCGGTACTCGATCTTGCCTGCCTTAAAATCCTTCACCGCTCGCGCGATATCAAAGGTGACTGTGCCGGTCTTCGGATTCGGCATGAGCCCTCGGGGACCCAAGATCTTCCCCAGCTTCCCCACCTGACCCATCACATCAGGGGTGGCAATGGCCCGGTCAAATTCTAGCCACCCCTGTTGAACCCTTTCCATCAGGTCCTCGCCCCCGACATAATCAGCCCCAGCGTCCATGGCCTCCTTCTCTTTCTCCCCTTTGGCAAAGACCAGGACCCGGACTGACTTGCCCGTTCCGTGGGGAAGGACAACTGTGCCTCGAACCATCTGTTCCGCCTTGCGAGGATCCACGCCCAGACGGACCGCCATCTCCATGGTCTCGTTGAACTTGGCCGACGCCACTGACTTGACCGCCGAGATGGCCGTCTTGAGATCGACGGGTCCCGGCACCTGTTCGGCCACCGCCGCTGTCGCCTTCGTATACCGCTTTGAATATGTCATCCCTTCCTCCGACTTCGTCTCGGAAGACCTGTCAGAAACCAGCAGTCACCTATCAGCAACAACATAATTCTGTAGCCGACTGCTGACAGCCGATGGCTGATCGCTGTCGTCATGGTATAACCTCGATCCCCATGCTTCGCGCGGTCCCTTCAACGATCCGGACAGCCGCATCCAGCGTATTGGCATTCAGATCCGGCATCTTAGTCTTGGCGATTTCTTCCACTTGAACCCGGGTGACCTTCCCGACCTTAACCCGGTTCGGCTCCTTCGACGCCTGGGCAATCCCCGCTGCCTGTTTCAGGAGGATCGAGGCCGGTGGCGTCTTCGTAATAAATGTAAAGGAGCGATCGGCATAGACGGTGATCACTACAGGGATCACCAACCCCTCTTGGTGCTGGGTCTTGGCATTATAGGCCTTGCAGAACTCCATGATGTTCACCCCATGCTGTCCCAGCGCCGGACCGACCGGTGGGGAAGGATTTGCCTTACCCGCTGGCACCTGCAGTTTGACGATCGCCGCGACTTTCTTGGCCATTGCACCTCCAGCTCAGCCGTCAGCTGTCAGCCATCAGCAGTCAGCAGGAAATCCTTCCTGTCGTTGGCTTGTGCTGACAGCTGATAGCCGACTGCTAGTGGCTGCTCACTAGACCCTTTCCACTTGCAAGAACTCCAAGTCGACCGGAGTGGGACGACCAAAGATACTCACCATCACTTTCAGTCTTCCCTTCTCTGGCTTGACCTCCTCAACAATGCCGGTGAAGTTGGTGAAGGGCCCATCAATGACACGGACCGCCTCGCCCCGCACAAATTGGACCTTATGTCTGGGCTTCTCTGCGCCCTCCTCCACCTGCTGGCGGATCTGGGCGACCTCCTCCTCAGGGATGGGCGTCGGCCGGGTCCCGGGTCCAACGAAACCGGTCACCTTGGGGGTACTCCGGACCAGGTACCACAAATCATCCGACATCTCCATCCGGATGAGGAGATAGCCCGGAAAGAACTTGCGGGATGCGATCCGCTTCTTCCCTTTTTTGAGCTCGACCACATCCTCAGTTGGAATCAGAATCTCCGAGATCTTTTCCCGAAGGCCCAAGGCAGTTGCCCTCTGCTCAATGCTCGCCCTCACCTTGCCCTCAAACCCCGAGTACGTGTGGACCACGTACCACCGTTGCTCTTTTTGTTCCATCGTAACCATGCGTCAATTACCGGAGGACAACCGACATGATTCTTTGGAGAATCACATCGATTAGCCCCAGAAAGAATGAGACAATGAACACCGAGACAATCACCACGGCGGTTGAGCCGATGACTTCCTTGCGTGGAGGCCAGGAGACCTTCCCGAGCTCGGCCCGAACTTCTCTAAAGAACCGAACGACCTTTCGGACCCATTCCTGCATCTCAGTCCCCAGTTCAGAGTTCATGGTTCCTGGTTCATGGCAGAACTTCGGGTTCCCAAGCCCTGAACGCTGAACTATGAACCGTGAACCACACTGGCAGGCCAGGAGGGACTCGAACCCCCAACCGCCGGTTTTGGAGACCGGTGCTCTGCCAATTGAGCTACTGGCCTTCGTCCCCCGAATCGGTAACGACGCCCTGGTCGCCTCCCGAAAAACCGCCCTGCCCTATTTGACTTCCCGGTGGGTGGTATGCTTCCGGCACCACCGGCAATATTTTTTTCGCTCCAGCCGGTCTGGCGTATTCTTCTTATTCTTCATCGTCGAATAATTTCGACGCTTACAATCTCCGCACGCTAAGGCGATGATCTCTCGCACGCTCGCTCCGCTCACCACTATCCGCAATCAGCCTTTCGATCCTTGATGCTGATCGCTGACAGCCGTCTGCTCACGCCTACTTCTCCACCTCGCTCACCACCCCGGCGCCGACCGTCTTGCCCCCTTCCCGGATGGCAAACC
>CAYGBT010000056.1:0-16182 GCA_964348275.1 uncultured bacterium | reverse complement strand
GGCACGGTCAACGGAAGGCAGCCTGCTACTCCTTCCTTTTTTCCTTCTTTCTGCGCTTGGCCGCCCCCTCAGCACTCACCTCGGTGGCCACCAGTTCGACAGCAGCCAGAGGGGCTCCGTCCCCCACTCGATAATCCAGTTTGGTGATCCGGGTATACCCCCCGTTCCGCCCCTGGTACCTCTCTCCCATAGTCTCAAAAAGCTTCTTCAGAACCCGTTCATCCTGGATCACCTCTGCCGCTTGCCGCCGGGCATGAAGGTCTTTCCGCTTCGCCAGCGTGATCATCCGTTCGACGATCTTTCGAAGCTCTTTAGCCTTGGCGGCGGTGGTGATGATCTTCTCATACAGGAGCAGAGAAGTTGCCAGATTGCGCAGGAGAGCCTCCCGATGGGCTGAGGTCCGTCCAAGCTTCCTTTTCAACCTTCGATGCCGCATCCGCGGGTCTCCTCATCACTTTTCATCTGTCTTCTTCTTGCCCGACCATGGACCTCCGGGGATGTCGTCCAACTTCATCCCAAACTGAAGCTGCATGCCAGACAAGATCTCCTTAATCTCGTTCAAGGATTTCCGGCCGAAATTCTTGGTCTTGAGCATCTCGGCCTCGGTCTTCTGAACCAGCTGCCAGATGTACTGAATATGGGAGGTCTTGAGACAATTGGCCGATCGGACCGAGAGCTCGAGCTCATCAACGCTCCGGGTGAGGTATTCGATTGCCCGCTCCTTCACCGCATCCACCACCCGTTCTTGTTCCTCCGGCTCTTCATCAAAGATGCTGAAGATGTTGAGGTGGTCTTTGAGGATCCGCGCCGCTTGGACCACGGCCTCTTGTGGGAGGAGGCTTCCATCCGTCCAAACTTCGAGAATCAACCTGTTGTAATCCGTGGCGTGACCCACCCGCGTATCTTCCACCTGAAAGTTGACTCGGACGATGGGGGAGAAGACCGAGTCAACGGAGATCACATCAACCGGCTGATTCTCGCGCTTGTTCCGCTCCGCAGAGACGTAGCCCCGCCCCCTCCCCACCTCAATCTCCAGCTCTAACTTGCCATCCCTGTCCAGGGTCGTAATATAGAGGTCGGGGTTCAGCACCTCCACATCGGCATCGGTCACAATCTGAGAGGCCCGGACTTCTCCCGGGCCCGTGGCCTTCAACTGGAGGGTCTTTGGCCCTTCCCCTGCCAGCTTGACCCGGAGCGCTTTCAAATTCAGGATGAAATCCGTCACGTCTTCCTTGACACCAGGGATGGTGGAGAACTCATGGTAGACGCCCGCAATCCGGACCGATGTTACCGCTGCTCCCTCGATGGAAGAGAGAAGGACCCGGCGCAGCGAGTTACCCAGGGTTTGACCGAATCCCCGCTCCAAGGGTTCGGCGATGAACTTCCCATAGGTACTGGTTAAGGTCTCCAGTTCACATTCCAGACGTTTCGGCTTGTGGAAGCCTCTCAATTTCTGCAACATCAACAACAACCTCCGTGCCCCGTCCTCCGCGGGACTGCTGTGCTTCGCGCCGCTACTTCGAATACAAGGCCACCACCAATTGCTCTTGGACCGGGATGACGATATCTTCCCGAGCAGGGAGGCCCCGGACCAGACCACGCATGGCTTCGGAATCCAGCTCAAGCCACGAAGGAAGTTCTCGCTTTTTCGCCCCCTCCAACGCCGCCCTGATTGCGAGGAGATCTCGGCTCTTCTGGGAGACCTGAATATGATCTCCGGACCGAACCAGATAGGAGGGAATGTCCACCCTCCGACCATTCACCAAAAAGTGGCCATGTCTCACCAATTGGCGGGCTTCTGCCCGAGACGTAGAAAAGCCTAAACGGTAGACCACATTATCCATTCGCCGCTCGAGCAAGCGGAGGAGGCCCTCACCGGTAATGCCTTTCTGTCGTTCAGCCATATGGAAATAGTTCCGAAATTGCCGCTCCAAGACCCCGTAGATCCTCTTCATCTTTTGCTTCTCGCGAAGCTGAAGCCCGTAGTCAGTCAGCTTCACACGCCGCCGCTGCCCATGCTCCCCGGGGGGATAGCTCCGCTTCTCTATAGCACATTTGGGACTGAAGCACCGGTCCCCCTTCAGGAACAGCTTCAACCCCTCCCGCCGGCAGAGCTTGCAAACCGAACCGGTATGTCTCGCCACGCTCCCGACTCCTCCGCCTTATACCCGGCGACGCTTTGGTGGGCGGCAGCCATTGTGCGGGATGGGGGTCACATCTTTGATCGCCGTCACCTCGAGTCCCGCCGCCTGCAACGATCGGATAGCCGCCTCTCGGCCAGCTCCCGGGCCCTTCACATAGACCTTTACTTCTTTCATCCCGTGGCCCATGGCCTTTTGGGCCGCGTTATCCGCAGCAGTCTGCGCAGCAAAGGGAGTGCTTTTTCGCGACCCCTTGAAGCCCACACTGCCGGCGCTAGCCCAGCTCACCACATTTCCCCGAGGATCGGTAATGGTTATGATGGTGTTATTGAAGGTCGCCTGGACATGGGCGACCCCTTGTACGATGTTTTTCGCATCCTTCTTGGGGACTCCCCGCGTTACCCCCCGACGCCGTCCCGTCGCCATATTCTGCCCCCCTATTTCTTCCGCCGGGCACCCACAGTCCCCCGGCGAGGCCCTTTCCGAGTTCTGGCATTTGTGTGGGTCCGCTGACCGCGGACCGGGAGCCCCCGCCGATGTCTGAGACCCCGGTAGCAGCCGATGTCTATAAGTCGCTTGGTGTTCATCGCCACATCCCGACGAAGGTCACCTTCGACCCTGTGCTGCCCCTCGATCACCCGTCGGATTCGATTGACCTCGTCCTCAGTCAAGTTTTTCACTCGCACATCAGGGCTGACATTTGCTCCATCGAGTATCTTCCGAGAGGACGAGCGGCCAATCCCATAGATGTAGGTGAGAGCCACCTCCAGCCGTTTCTCACGGGGAAGATCCACACCTGTAATCCGCGCCATTTCACCTCCTCCTCATCCGTTGACCGTCTGGATTCGGTCGTTGGTCGTCTGTCATCCGTCATCGACTCTGAACTCTGAACCCTCAACCATGGACCCCCGTTAGCCCTGGCGTTGCTTGTGCCGCGGGTTCTCGCAGACGATCCGCACGACCCCCTTTCGTTTGATGATCTTGCACTTTTCACAGATTGGTTTCACCGACGCCCGCACTTTCATGATCTCGTCCGACGTCCGAGGTCCGACGTCCGAGGTCTTCTTATACGACTTCGGACATCGGACTTCAGACTATTTGTAACGGTAAATGATGCGGCCTCGACTCAAATCGTAAGGACTCAGCTCTACAATCACTTTATCCCCGGGGAGAATTCGGATAAAATGCATCCGCATCTTCCCCGAGATGTGCGCCAGCACCTTGTGGCCTGTCTCGAGTTCCACCCGGAACATGGCATTCGGGAGGGGCTCGACGACGGTCCCCTCGACCTCGATAGCCTCTTCCTTCTTAGGCTGCCCTTCTTCTTTCTTTTTTGCTTTGGTCTGTCCTCGGTGTTTCCTGGCCATTGGATTTCTACCAACCTTCCCCTGATTCGGAAAGGGTAAGGATCTCAGGACCCTTTTCAGTAATGACGACCGTGTGTTCGAAGTGGGCAGAGAGCGATCGATCCTGACTCACGGCGGTCCACCGGTCCTCCAGCACGGCCACCTCATGGGTCCCAGCATTCACCATGGGTTCGATGGCCAGTACCATACCGGCCTTGAGCAGAGGTCCGCGACCCGGTGGGCCAAAGTTAGGGATCTGGGGTTCTTCATGGAGAGCCCTCCCGATCCCATGCCCGACGAAGATCCGAACCACCGAAAAGCCATGAGATTCCACGTGACGCTGAATCGCATGGGATATATCGCTTAGGTAGTGCCCTGGCACCGCTTGGGCGATCCCGCAGTGTAAGGCCTCCTGGGTCACCTGGAGCAGTCGTCTGCCCTCGGGCGAGATTTCCCCGACGGGAACGGTAATCGCCGCATCTCCATAATATCCGTCCACAATTGCCCCCAGGTCTAAACTCAGGATGTCTCCCTCATGGATCCGACGCTCAGAGGGCAACCCATGAACTACCTCCTCGTTCACTGAGGTACACAGGGTATAGGGATAACCCCGGTATCCCTTGAAGGCCGGCTGCGCCCCCCGTTCGAGGAGCGAGGTTTCGGCGAAGCGGTCCAGCTCTATCGTCTTCACCCCCGGTTGACTCTTCTCCCGGAGCATCAGCAAGGCCTCGGCAACGACCCGGCTGGCTCGCCCTATGCGATCGACTTCCCACAGCGCCTTGTATTCAATGGGACTGTGGAGCGGCAGCTTAATTGCCTCACTCCTCCAGTGTGCTCGAGATTCGTCCAAAGATCTCCCCCGTCTCCCCCAGTCCATCCACCGTCTTCAACCGTCCCTGGGTCTGATAATAACCGATGAGGGGCTCGGTCTGCTCGCGATAGACCTGGAGACGGCGACGGATCGTCTCTTCCCGATCATCCTCGCGTTGGATGAGAGTCCCGCCACACTTATCACATGTCCCCTCTACTCGAGGGGGATGAAAGTCCACGTGGAAGGGCTCACTGCAGCCCTGGCACGTTCGTCGTCCGGACAAGCGGCGGACGAGCTCCCCCTCTGCAACGTCCAGATTCACCACGATGGGGAGCCGAGTTCCGAGATCCCGCAGCATGCGCGTCAGTGCCTCGGCCTGCGCCACGGTCCGGGGAAACCCGTCAAGGAGGTAGCCCCCGTGGCAGTCAGGTTCTGCCAGACGATCCCGGACGATGCCGATGACCACCTCATCCGGGACCAGCGCTCCCCGATCCATGTAGGTCTTGGCCTCTCGCCCGAGCGGCGTCCCGGCCCCTACAGCGGCCCGCAGGATATCCCCGGTGGAGATCTGCGGCACCCCGTACCGCTCGGTGAGCATTTTTGCCTGAGTCCCCTTCCCCGCCCCGGGAGGGCCCAAGAGGATGACGTGCATCTTTAAACCTTTATAATACCTGAAATGACCACCCCATTCAAGCTTCAGAAGGCGCGTCCCTTGACCTTCCCTTTCTTGAGAAACCCTTCATAGTGGCGCATAAGGAGATGAGCCTCGATCTGTTGCGCGGTATCGAGAGCAACGCCGACTACGATGAGCAGGGAGGTCCCACCGAAAAAGAAGGGAACATTCGCCCAGACGATCAGCAGTTCCGGGAAAATGGAGATCAGCGCCAGGTAGACGGCTCCGACAAAGGTGATCCGATCGAGCACCTTCTCGATGAACTCCGCCGTCTTCACCCCCGGACGGATCCCAGGGATGAAACCGCCGTATTTCTTGAGGTTCTCCGCCACATCAGCAGGGTTGAAGATGATGGCGGTATAGAAGTAGGTGAAGAAAATGATACTCCCCCCATAGAGCAAGAAATAACTGATGGTCCCTGGGGAGAGGGTTTGCGCCAACCACTGCATCCAGGGATGAGAGACGAACCGGGCCACCGTCGGGGGCAAGACGATGATCGAGGCGGCGAAGATGACCGGGATGACTCCAGCCGTGTTGACCCGCAGCGGGATGTGCGTCGCCTGACCCCCGTAGACCCTCCGGCCGACGACCCGCTTGGCGTACTGCACTGGGATGGGCCGTTGGCCCAACGTCATGATGACCACTCCCGCCACCACCACGACCATAAGAATTAAGAGAAAGAGGAAGATATACGCCTTCATCTCACCGGTCCGGAGGAGCTGGAAGGACTGGATGATGGCTTCGGGCATCCGGACGATGATGCCGGCAAAAATGAGTAACGAGATGCCGTTGCCGATCCCCCGCTCCGAAATCTGCTCTCCCAGCCACATGAGAAGGACACTGCCTGCCGTCAGGGTCAGGGTGGTCATGATTCGGAAGCCCCAGCCGGGATTGGGCACCACCAACTGACCATCGGCAGTGACCCCCTCCAGACCGATCGCAATGCCCATCCCCTGAATCATGGCGATGAGGACCGTTCCGTACCGGGTATACTGGGTAATCTTCTTTCGCCCCTCGGCCCCTTCCTTCTGGAGCCGCTCGATAGCCGGAACCACCACTGCTAACAGTTGCAGGATGATCGAGGCATCGATATAGGGCATGATGCCTAAGGCAAAGATGCTGGCCCGCCGTAATGCCCCCCCAGAGAAGAGATCGAAGAAGCCGAAGAGCGTCCCGGCAGCCCCAGTGAAGAGAGCACCCAACGCCGAGGCATCGATGCCCGGAGTGGGGATGTGGGCCCCGATGCGATAGACGACCAGGATCAGGGTGGTGAATAGGATGCGCCTCTTGAGCTCGGGGACCTTAAAAATGTTGGTGATCTCGCTCATCGCTCCTGGATCACCTCAGCCACGCCTCCTGCGGCGCGAATCTTGCGGAGGGCCGCTTGAGAAAAATGGTGTGCCTCTACGGTAAGAGCATGCGAAAGATCTCCGTCCCCCAGGATCTTGACCCCGTCTTTGAAGGTTTTAATGAGGCCTCGTTCCAAGAGGAGAAGGGGAGTGACTGTTGTCCCGACTTCGATCCGATCCAAATCCCGAAGATTGACGATGGCATACTCTTTTCGAAAGCGATTCCGAAAGCCCCGCTTGGGCACGCGCCGGCTCAGCGGCATCTGGCCCCCTTCGAACCAGGATGGAAGGCTCGCCCCAGACCGCGCCTTCTGCCCCTTGTCCCCCCGGCCGGAGGTTTGCCCGCGCCCTGACCCTGGACCCCGACCTATCCGCTTGCGTTGCTTTCGCGAGCCAGGGACTGGTTTCAGCTCGTGAAGCCTCATCGGGTTCCCCTACCCTCTCCTCCCGGCCTGTGATCACCCACCAGCTGACTCCCCACTTGCTTCCTCCGTCTCCTTCTTGCCGCGGAGGCGGCCCACGTCTTCGGGAGAACGAAGGCCCACAATCCCAGCCATGGTCGCCTTAGCTACATTGTGCGGATTGCCACTCCCGAGAGACTTCGCCAGCACGTTTTGGACACCCGCCGCTTCGAAGATCGCGCGCACGGCACCCCCTGCCACGATTCCGGTCCCCTCCGCGGCCGGCTTCATTAAGACTTGCCCTGCCCCATACCGACCGAGGATTTGGTGGGGGATGGTCTTCCCCCGGAGCGGTACCTTGACCAGTCGCTTTTTGGCCCCCTCGATCGCCTTGCGGATCGCCTCCGGAACTTCATGGGCCTTCCCCAGGCCGAGCCCCACATGCCCCGCCTGGTCTCCCACGGCCACTAGGGCGCTGAAGCTGAACCGGCGCCCGCCCTTGACCACCTTTGCCACGCGATTGATGTGGATGACGCGCTCGGTGAGGTTCAGCGTCTGAGGATCGATCTGCTCTGCCCTCACAGATCCCTCCACTAAAAAACCAATCCCTTTTCGCGAGCTCCGCTTGCCAGGGCCTTGACCCGCCCGTGGTACCTGTATCCGCCACGGTCGAAAACCACTCGCCGGACGTCGACCTTGAGGGCCTTCTCGGCCAAGATCTCCCCGACCACCTTGGCGGCATCGCCCTTCGATCCCTTGACCCCCCGGCCCGTGAATTCGGGGGAGGAGGTGGAAGCGGCCGCCAACGTTCGCCCCTCCAGATCATCGATAATTTGGGCATAGATATGGCGGCGAGATTTGAAGACCGCCAGCCGAGGTTGCCCTGGCACTCCAAAGACCTTTTTTCGGACACGCCGTTGCCTTCTCTGCCGGGCAGCCCGCTTCTTGTTCCAATCGATGACGCTCACGAGAATTCCTTACTTCGCCCCGGCCTTCCCGGCCTTTCGGCGGATCCGCTCGTCCGCATACTTGACCCCCTTCCCCTTATAGGGTTCCGGAGGCCGAAGACCGCGGATCTTCGCGGCCACCGCCCCCACCCGCTGCTTGTCAATTCCCGAGACCGTGATCAGCGTCTGATTCTCCACCGTTGCCTTGACGTCAGGAGGCAGGACGTACACTACGGGATTTGTATAACCGAGGCTCATCGTGAGAACTTGACCTTGGATCTGAGCACGGTATCCCACACCGCTGAGCTCGAGCTTCTTGTGAAATCCGTCAGTCACGCCCTGGATCATGTTCGCGATCAGCGCTCGCGTGAGACCGTGGAGGGCCCGGTGGGATTTCTGATCGGTTGGACGTTCGCAGAGGAGCCTCCCTTCTTCTACTCCAACCCGGATGGCCGGGTGCACCTCGAGAGCGAGCTTCCCTTTGGGACCTTGCACCTCCACTAACCCGTTGGTGATGGAGACCTGAACATTGCTCGGGATGCGAATGGGCAACCGACCGATTCGCGACATGACTCACTCCTTTTCAGCGTTCACAGTTGACTGTTCACGGTCCACAGCTTCTTGAAAATGCCTGGTCCGTGAACTGTGAACCATGAACCGTGAACTCAACTTACCAGACGTAGCAGAGGACCTCACCCCCTACTGCTTGCCTCCGAGCCTCCCGATCGGTCATGACCCCTTTGGAGGTGGAGACGATCGCAATCCCCATGCCGCTCAGGACTCGAGGAATCTTCCGTGCCCCGGCGTAAACTCGCAGTCCAGGCTTGCTGGCCCGCGCAATCCCCCGGAGAACCCGCTCATTGCCCGGTCCGTACTTGAGATAGACCCGGAGGACCCCCTGCTTGGTGTCATCGATGACCTTATAGCCCTTAATGAAACCCTCTTCCTTTAAAATTCGGGCTATCTCTACCTTGAGCCGCGAGGACGGAATGTCCACCTTCTCATGCCCTGCGACATTGGCGTTCCGAATCCGAGTGAGCGTGTCGGCAATAGGATCACTCAACATCCCTAACCCCCGTTCACGGTTGACGGTTCACGGTTCACGGACGAAAAACGCGCACCGTCCTTACCGTGAACTGTGAACTCTAAACTGTGAACCGAACGTTTACCAGCTGGCCTTGGTAACACCAGGGATCTCTCCTCGGAGGGCCAACTCCCGGAAGCAGATGCGGCACATGGCAAACCGTCTCAAATAGCCCCGGGGGCGGCCACAGATCCGACACCGGTGATACCGCCGCACCCGAAACTTCGGCTGCCGTTGCGCCTTCATGATCAGGGACGTTTTCGCCACGCTCCTCCTCCCTCAGGACCGAAAGGGAAAACCGAGTTGCTCCAGCAAGGCTCTCGCCTCTTCATCGTTTCCAGCGGTGGTGTGGATACAGATATCCATCCCCCGGACCATGTCAACCTTGTCGTATTTAATTTCCGGAAAGATGAGCTGCTCCTTCACGCCGAGGGAATAATTCCCGCGCCCGTCAAAGGAATGGGGAGAGACACCCCGAAAGTCCCGGATCCTCGGCAGGGCAATATTGAGAAACCGTTCCAAAAACTCGTACATCCGATCTCCCCGAAGGGTCACCTTGCAGCCGATGGGCATCCCGGTCCGCAGCTTGAAACCTGCCTCGGATCTCTTGGCCCGCGTGACCACCGGTCGCTGCCCCGAGATAATCGCCAACTCCTCGAGGGCACTGTCAATGACCTTGACATTCCCCACCGCTTCCCCCAATCCCATATTGATCACAACCTTCATCAGCCGAGGGGCCTGAAAGATATTCGTGTACCCAAACCGCTTCATGAGAGCGGGAACCATCTGTTGGCGATACCGCTCTCGGAGCCGGGCCGGGGTCTTGGGCACAGCCGGCCTCGGTCCGCTTGGCGGAACCTTCGGCCCGGCAGCCGGTGCCTTCGCCTCGGCTGTCGGCGTCTTAGACTCGGATGCCGGAACCTTTTCGCTCTTCTTCTTCGGCTTCTCCGCCATCCGTTCCCTCCTAGTGCCGTTCCAACTCAATAAGTGGTTCGACAGGCTCACCATCGAACGGTTCGGCTGAGCTCAACGTCGAAGCCCTGTCGAACCACTGCTCCATTGCTCCAAAGTAAACGCACTGAGTGCGTTTACTTTAGTCCACGGCCTCGCCGCATTGCTTACAGACTCGAACCTTTCGTCCGTCAGCAAGGAAGCTGTGCCCGGTCCGCACCGGCCGGTCACACCGGGAGCAGACAACCATTAGGTTGGAGACATGGAGCGGGGCCTCCTTTTCGACAATCCCTCCGTGTGGGGTCTTCCCCCCCGGACGAGAGTGACGCTTCACGATGTTGATCCGCTCGACCAGCACAGTACCGCTCTCCGGGATGACGTTGAGCACCTTACCCCGCTTCCCCTTGTCTTTGCCAGCAATGACCATGACCAGGTCATTCTTTCGTATCCGCAATGTCGGCCGTGACGCCATGTTGCCCCCCGGACCTGTTCCTTCTCCGGCGATCGAGCCTCTGGCTTCCCTTAGACGACTTCCGGGGCCAACGAGATAATCTTCATGAACTGCTTTTCGCGGAGCTCCCGGGCGACCGGGCCGAAGATCCGGGTCCCGAGGGGATTGTGCTGTTCGTTGATCAGGACAGCCGCATTCCGATCGAACTTGATGTAAGATCCGTCGGCACGTCGGACCTCTTTCGCGGTCCGCACGACCACCGCCCGGACGACGTCTCCCTTCTTCACAGTACCCTCAGGGATAGCTTCCTTCACGTTCGCCACGATGACATCCCCGATTCGCCCATAGCGCTTTGCGGAACCACCAAGGACCTTGATCACCGAAATCCGCTTGGCTCCAGAGTTGTCTGCCACATCCAAAATTGTCCTGAGCCCAACCATAACCGATTCCTGCAGTCATGCACGTCAACTTGTGATGTTTGGTGCTTCAAATCCTAGACCGCCTTTTGAACGACCTCGACGATTCGCCACCGTTTGTCTCGGCTGAGGGGACGGGTTTCCATGATTCTGACTCTGTCCCCCATCCGGCATTTCTGCTCTTCGTCGTGGGCCTTCACCTTGGTCCGACGGCGCACGAGCTTGTTATACTCGGGATGTCGGAAGAATCGCTCCACGGATACCACCACGGTCTTTTGCATCCGGTCGCTGACCACGGTGCCGACGAAGACCTTCCGCTGCTTGCGCTGCTCACCCATCCGACTCCGCCTCCCGAGGGCTCTTATTCTGGTCCGTCTGCCGCTCTCGAAGGATGCTCTCGATCCGGGCAATGTCCCGTCGAAGCTGGCGAAGGCGCATAGGGTTTTCAAGCTGTGCGACGGCTTTTCGCATTCTCAGGCGGAAGAGATCCTCCCTGAAATCGCCCCGCTTCTGCTCCAGCTCCTCGGTAGTGAGTTCACGGAGGTCCTTGGCGTTCATCTTCCCCCTGCCTCTCTGGAACGCATGACGAATTTCGTGGCGACGGACAGCTTATAGCCTGCGAGCCGCATGGCCTCCCGAGCCTCGGCCTCGGTGACCCCCTTTATCTCGTACAGGATCCGGCCCGGCCTCACGACCGCAACCCAGCCCTCCACGGCACCCTTGCCTTTACCCATTCGGGTCTCCGCCGGCTTGGCCGTCAGCGGTTTGTCGGGGAAGATCCGGATCCAGACCTTCCCGCCTCGTTTGACATACCGGGTGATGGCCCGCCGGGCCGCCTCGATCTGCCGGTTGGTGACCCACGCTGGCTCCACGGCCTTGAGACCATACTCGCCGAAGGTCAGCGCGGTCCCCCCCTTGGCCACCCCTCGCGTTCGTCCCCGCTGTTGCTTCCGGTATTTGGTCCTCTTGGGCATTAACATGGGCGACCTCTATTGACTCCCCGCGACCTTTCTCCGGCGTCGTTCCCTCCCCTCGGGCGCGCCTGGACTCGTAGGCCTCTCCCCGACTTCCCCCGCGGTCTCAGGCATGACCTCTCCATGAAAGATCCACGCCTTAACCCCAATTCTTCCATAGGTTGTCCGGGCCTCGGCAAGGCCGTAATCGATATTCGCCCGAAGGGTATGCAGGGGGACCCGCCCCTCCCGGTACCATTCGGTCCGGGCGATCTCGGCCCCCCCCAGCCGTCCCGAGACCATAACCTTGACCCCCTGGGCCCCCAACCGCATGGACGACTGCACTGCCTTCTTCATGGCTCGTCGAAAGGCCACCCGTCGCTCGAGCTGGGCAGCGATGCTCTCCGCGACCAACTGCGCGTCGGTTTCTGCCTTGCGAACCTCGGTGATGTCCAGTTGGATCTCCTTATCAGTCATGGTCGCAAGCTCCTGCCGGAGCTTGTCGACCTCGGAGCCCTTACGGCCGATAATGATCCCGGGTCGGGCGGCATGCACAATAATG
The DNA here is from genome assembly GCA_964348275.1 of uncultured bacterium. Taxonomy (GTDB): domain Bacteria; phylum Methylomirabilota; class Methylomirabilia; order Methylomirabilales; family CSP1-5; genus CSP1-5. The sequence goes on along the minus strand of CAYGBT010000056.1, from coordinate 4,097 downwards.
CGGAGCTGATTGGCCTTCCGTTCGAAGAGGATCCGAGAGATGCCGGCGTGGTACAGTCTCTCCTTGAGATACCGACGGATCTTGATGTCATCGTGGAGCTGATCCGCATAAGACCTGGTGGCAAACCAGCGCGATTGCCAGGTCTTGATGTATCCTAAACGGAATCCCACAGGATGTACCTTTTGTCCCATCTCCCCCCTCCTTATGAGGCCGGACGCTCGTCGAGTACGATAGTGATATGGCTGGTTCGTTTCTGGATCGGCGTTGCCCTTCCCATCGCCCTCGGTGTCCACCGCTTCCACCGCGGACCCTCGTCCACAAAGGCAGCCTTCACAAAGAGACGTTCCACATCCCTCATTCCGTGGTTATGTTGCGCATTGGCCATGGCAGACTTCAAGACCTTTTCGATCACCCGGGCCGCTCGCTTGGGAGTGAAACGGATAATGGTCAGGGCCTGCTCCACATCTCGACCCCGGATCAGGTCAACCACCAGCCGGGCCTTCCGGGGTGGCACTCTGACAAACTTGAGGATCGCCCGCGTCTCCATACCCGCACCCTGCGAACTACGCTCCGCCTCCCATGATATCTCGACCATCTCCAGCTTGCGGCTGACGACCGACGGCTACTTTCCACTTACTTGAGGGCGGTCGACTTGGCCGTAGGCCCGCTGTGGGCCCGGAAAGTCCGAGTCGGAGCGAACTCACCGAGCTTGTGGCCAACCATATTCTCGGTGACATAGATCGGAATGAACTTTTTCCCGTTATGCACCGCCAGGGTATGTCCCACGAATTCCGGGGTCAGGGTCGATCGACGGGACCAAGTCTTGATGACTCGGTGATCTCGGGTCCGATTCAGTTCCTCAATTTTCCGGAGCAGCTTGGGCTCAACGTACGGCCCCTTCTTGAGCGATCGTCCCATTCCAGCTGTCCTCCCGTCCTCTGTCCGAGGTTCCCGGTCAAAACTCTCCGTTGACCGACCGGGGACCGTCTGCTGTTTTTCATTTACGCTTACGCCGGGTGACAATCTCGCGGTCGGAACGCTTCCTTTTTCTGCGCGTTTTGTAGCCCTTCGTTGGTTTACCCCATGGGGTGCACGGATGTCGTCCCCCCGCACTCTTCCCTTCGCCACCCCCCAAGGGGTGATCGTGAGGGTTCATGGCCACCCCTCGGACCGATGGCCGGATCCCCAGCCAGCGGGTACGGCCCGCCTTACCCAGGGAGACATTCTCGTGCTCGAGGTTCCCTACCTGCCCGAGGGTAGCCATGCAATCCACGCGGACCTTCCGCACTTCTCCCGAAGGTAACTTGAGCAGGGCCCGGTCCCCCTCCTTTGCCACCAGTTGAGCCGAGGCCCCAGCACTCCGACAGAGCTGTCCCCCCTTGCCCTGCCAGAGCTCGATGTTGTGGATCACTGACCCGGTCGGAATCAGTCGGAGCGGAAGGGCATTGCCTACGTTGAGCTCCGCCTGTGGGCCGGACATGACCTGGGCCCCGACCTCCAGCCCCTCTGGGGCCAGAATGTAGCGCTTCTCTCCGTCCGCGAAGTGGAGAAGGGCGATCCGAGCCGATCGATTTGGGTCGTACTCGACGCTGGCAACCCTGGCCGGAACACCAAACTTGTCCCGTCTAAAATCGACGAGACGGTACCTCCGCTTATGCCTTCCTCCCCTGTGACGGGTCGTGATGCGCCCCTGCTCATTTCGACCGCCCGTCTTGCGAAGGGGTGTGACAAGACTCTTAGCAGGCCGCTTCGCAGTAATCCCCTCAAAGGTAGCCACCGACTGGAAGCGACGGCCCGCGGAGGTTGGTTTGTAACTTTTAATCCCCATGTTTTCAGCTCTTCCGCCGTCAGCAATCAGCAGTCAGCATTTCCTCCAATAAAGCGGATAGCTGACTGCTGCCTTTGTTAGACCCCCTCAAAGAACTCGATGCTGTGCCCCTCCTTGAGCGTCACTATGGCTTTCTTCCAATCTGAGGTCCGCCCCGCGAACCGTCCAAGACGCTTGATCCTCCCCCGCATGGCCACGGTGTGGACGGCAGCGACCTTGACGTTAAAGAGGGCTTCCACTGCCCGCTTGACCTCCACCTTGTTTGCCCGCCGATCCACCTCGAAGCAATATTTGTTCTGCTCTTTCAGTGCTGTCCCCTTCTCGGTGACCACCGGACGGCGAACGATCTGGTGCGCTTCCCTCATGGAGCCAAGCCCTCCTCAACCTTGACGAGAGCGTCCCGGGTAAACAGGACGGCGTCAGCATACAGCACGTCGGCCACGTTTACCCCCCGCGCAGGGAGAACCTTCACCCCTGGGAGGTTCCGGGCAGATTTTTCCACCGCCTCCTCCCTTTGAGGAATCACCACCAATACCTTTCCGGCCAGGCCCAGGCCTCGCAGGAGAGACTGGAACGTCTTCGTGCTGGGCCGGTCCATGCTGAAATCTTCCAGAACCTGGACCTCGCCTGCCGCGACCTTGGCAGAGAGGGCGCTGCATAGGGCTTCCCGTCGGAGCGCCTTGGGGAAGCTAAAGCTCCAATCCTTGGGCTTCGGACCGTGGACGGTGCCGCCATGTCGCCACAGAGGGGAACGGATGCTCCCGGCCCGTGCTCGACCGGTCCCCTTCTGACGCCACGGCTTCCTCCCACCCCCAGAGAGCTCGGACCGTCCTTTGGTAGATGCGGTCCCCCGCCGCCGGCGCGCCCGTTGCCAGCGGACCGCTTCGTGAAGGAGCTGCCCCTTCACCGGAGCCTCAAAGACGGCTTTGGATAGGGCAACCTCGTCCACCTTCTCATTCTGCGGGTTCACGACAGCGAGCACCCGTGTCATTGTCACTCCAACACCCCGCGGTCACGAGCCTCACACCTCAGCTGGGCGTTTCTTCCGGCTTTGCTTGCTTTGTGTCGGCCGCGCTTGGCTGGCTCCCGAGGACCGCTTTGCCCGACTTTCGAACGGCGACCAGTCCTCCCTGAGGTCCGGGGACCGCCCCGCGAATTAAGAGGAGGTTTCGACTCGGATCGCTTCCAACTACCCGGAGTCCACGGATGGTCACCCGGGCTCCCCCCATCCGTCCAGGCATCCGGTGTCCCTTAAAGACCCGAGAGGGAAAGGAGGAGGCACCAATTGATCCCGGGGCCCGATGAAACATGGACCCGTGACTTTTCGCGCCCCCCCGGTAGCCCCAACGTCTCACCCCCCCCTGGAACCCTCGCCCCTTCGAAGTCCCGCTCACCACTACCTCTTCTCCTTGAACAAACAACTCCACCGTGAGGGTCTGGCCCGTGCGATACTCGGCTGCTGAATGAAGCCGCATCTCCTGAAGATAGCGCATGGGAGCCACGTCGGCTTTCGCGAAGTGGCCGCCGAGCGGCTTGGAGACCCGATTTGGCTTCTCCGATAAATAGCCCACCTGGACCGCCTCGTAGCCGTCTTTCGCCACGGTCTTTTTTTGGACGATCGTACAGGGACCGGCCTCCACCACGGTCACAGGAATCGCCCGCCCGTTCTGGTCGAAGACCTGGGTCATCCCTACTTTCCGGCCTAGAAGCCCAATCCCTATTTGCATGATAACGGTCCGAGGTCCGAAGTCCGAGGTCCGAAGTCAAAAAAAGTCCGAAGGCTGATGACGTCGGACCTCGGACTTCGGACGCTATAACTTAATTTCGACATCAACTCCCGCCGGTAAGTCCAGCCGCATAAGGGCGTCCACGGTCTGAGGTGTCGGCCGCAGGATGTCCAGGAGGCGGACATGGATGCGGACTTCAAACTGTTCCCGAGACTTCTTATCCACGTGCGGGGACCGGAGGACCGTATACCGGCTAATTTTCGACGGGAGGGGAATAGGTCCCGAAACCCCCGCACCAGTCCGCTCGACCGTACTCACGATCTCCCTCGCGGACTGATCCAGAATCCGGTGGTCGTACGCCTTCAGCCGTATCCGAATCCGTTGGGCCTCCATACCTCTATTCACTGTCCGCTATCAGCCGTCAGCAGTCCGCTTTTCGATCCCCCGGGCTCACTGCTGACAGCTGACCGCTGATTGCTATTTGAGTACCTCGCTCACCACCCCGGCGCCGACCGTCTTGCCCCCTTCCCGGATGGCAAACC
>CAYGBT010000055.1:0-16300 GCA_964348275.1 uncultured bacterium | reverse complement strand
GAGCTTTACGCGCAACTTGAGGCCGCCGGCATCGAGGTCGTCTTCCACGAGGGGATCATCGTCTTTTCCGACTATCTCCCGGCGCGAGTCTTGGAGGATACCTCCGACCTGACCGCCCTCCTCCACCTGGAAGGCGAGGCTGGAGCACACTCTCCCTTCAAAAACATGGCTCGCTTCCTCCATTTCTGGGGAAGACGGGCAGGATAACCACATGACACGCTGATGCGAATCTCGGTCATTATTCCTGCCTTAAATGAAGAAGATGCCATCGGTGCGGTCGTCAGAGAAGTCCCCTGGGACCTCGTGAGTGAAATCATAGTGGCGGACAATGGAAGCACGGACCGAACGGCGGAGGTAGCTCGAGCCGCCGGTGCCAGGGTGATTCGCGAGCCGTCACGCGGCTATGGAGCGGCTTGTTCAGCTGGGGCGAGGGCAGCCGAGGGCGCCGACGTCCTCATCTTTCTTGATGGCGACAGGAGCGATGATCCCAGCGAGATGCCGATCGTTCTCCAACCGATCCTCGAGGACGCCGCCGATCTGGTCATTGGATCACGCACCGCTGGCCTCACCGAGGAGGGCGCATTGACATCTCACCAGCGCGCCGGCAACCGGGTGGTTACGTGGATGCTCTGGCTGCTCTATGGCCTCGCCCTGACCGACATCGGGCCATTTCGGGCCATGAGAGCCGACACCCTCCGTGACCTCGGTATGGAGCACAAAACCTATGGATGGCCTGTGGAGATGGTCGTCAAGGCGGCCAAGAAAGGTTACCGGGTCGTGAATGTTCCGGTGAGCTGTCGCAAGAGGATTGGGCAGTCAAAGGTGGCAGGCACGATGAAAGGCAGCCTCCTTGCAGGCTATCATCTGCTCTCCACCACACTCCGGTATGCCTGGAGGAGGTAACACGATGGCATTTTCTGTCGGTATCGGCCTCACGAACGAATGCGATTTACGGTGTCCCCACTGCTATCGCCCCGATATGGTGATTGATCGTCTCACGCTCAAAGATGTGCGGCAGGTCTGCGAGAGCATTCCCATTCGATCGATGAACCTCGGGGTAGGGGAAAACGGGCTCCACCCCCAATATCAGGCTATTCTGGATTATCTTTACGCCCAGGGGATCAAGACTACGATCACCTCGAATGGCCTGAGCATTCAAGCCCTCAACGACCAGTCGGTCAAACGCTTCCACAGCGTAGAGTTCTCTTTGGACTTCCCCACAGAGAGGGAACATGATGCCTTCAGAGGGACAGGCAACTGGCGAGCCGTCATGGGTGCCATCGAGCGGTGCGCCGCTCTCGGTCTGTCGGTCACGGTGACCGCGGTAATGATGCGCATCAATTACGATAAATTAGGGGACCTCGCCAAGGTGGCCTCCTCGGTGGGTGCCAACCTTCGGGTCAACATCTATCAACCCGCCAAAACGGATCAGTTTACCTTGAATTACGACCAATTCTGGGAAGGGTTTAAACGGCTTTTGGGGTCGGCGCGCCTCGTCGCCACGACCGAACCCGTCCTGGCCGCAGCGCTCGAGATCGAGGGGTTCTCCGGTCCAGGATGTGGCCGGTCCACGGTCCGCGTGGCCCCTGACGGTCGCATCCTTCCCTGTACCTACTGGCCGAAAAGTCGGCTAACCCTTACCGACCTCACGGCTCTCGGAGAGGACATCATCGAGACGCCGGAGTTTCTCGGCGCCAGACAAGTGCCCCCAGCATGCGCTGGGTGTCCCTGCGGCGGCGGCTGCGCAGGAAGGCGGGCATTACTCGGTGACCTGCAAGCGTCTGATCCGTATTGCCCCTTTGAGCGAAAAGATAAGATCATCATCGACTGGGAACCGGCGCTGGGGCAAGAGCTCCCCAAGGTGGGAAGTGCCTGCACCACTGTCGTCTCGGCGAGATAGCCCTTCGTCTGGAGGAGCAAGATGAACGAGCCGAAGCGTCCTCTCGTGGTTCCGGAATTACCTCGGACCCTGTATCTTGAAACGACCAACCGGTGCGATTCGGAGTGTCAAACGTGCATCCGGACGTTTTTGACTTTGGAGCCCGCCAAGGACCTGACCTTGTATGAGCTCAAAGGCATTGTGGATCAGTTCCCGGTCCTGGACAGGGTGATTCTTCACGGGATCGGCGAGCCGCTCCTAAACCCAGAAATCTTCGAGATGGTCGCGTACTTGAAGGCAAGGGGGGCAACGGTCCTCTTTAATTCCGACGCCATCAGCTTGACCCCGAAGCGCGCCCGCCAGCTCATCGAGAGCCGCTTGGATGAGTTCCGGGTCTCCATGGACGGTGCAACCCGCGAAACGTACGCGAAGATCCGCGGGGTGGACCAGTTCGACCGCGTCATACGGAACGTCGAGAAGCTACTTGATCTGCAAAAGAAACTCGCGCGACACACGCCCCGGGTATCTCTGTGGTTCACCGCGATGAAGGTCAATCTCGACGAGCTTCCGGCCTTGGTCCGTCTCGCCGGCAAGATGGGTGTTCCGGAAGTTCATGTGCAGCGCCTCGTCTATTATGGCCACGGGATGGCGGTGGCCGACCAATCGCTTCACCGAGCACTCCAAGAGCGGGAAGCGCAACTGATCGAGGAGGCCGAGGAGCTGGCGCGGACCCTTCCGATCACCTTCAAGGCCTCGGGCCTGACCACACCCCTGGAGAGTCTCAAAGGCACGAAGCTGGGCAAACGTCCCTGGTCCGGCTGCCAGCGTCCATGGACGCTGAGCTACGTTACCGCGAACGGCAACGTCCTCCCCTGTTGCATCGCCCCTTTTTCGGCGAAAAACTATCGGGGATCCCTCTTGGGCAATGCCTTCACGGAGGATTTTGGGAACATCTGGAACGGAGAACGGTACCAAAAACTTCGAGAGACCTTTGAAAGCGATGTCCCGCCCGATCCATGTCGGGGGTGCGGACTCCTCTGGAGCATTTAAGGAGAAAAACAATGGGCTTTGGATCAGAATCGCCGATGCGGCAGGTTTCTGCGCTGTCCCTCGGACTCTTTCGGATGATGTTTGGCATTCTCTGGCTCGATATGGCCCTCCAAAAGGCTCCCTGGGTCATTAACGACGGGCAACGGTTCGGATGGCTCTATGGGTTTATCTGGACGGAGATCAAGAATCCTACCTTTGAGTTCTATAAGAATTTCTTGCATGACATCGTCTTGCCCAACTTTAACATGTTCGGCTATCTGACTTTCTTAACCGAAATGTCCCTGGGGCTTTCCCTGCTCCTCGGACTCTTCACAGTCCTCGGAGGAATTGGAGGAGCCCTGTTCCAGTTCAACATCATGTTGGGGGCCTACTCGGTGCCTGGTGAGTGGTACTGGGTGTGGCCCCTCCTCATCGCTCCACACTTGGTGTTTGCGCACAGCAGGGCGGGACGAACCTTGGGCGTAGACCAACTGCTCTGGAACCGGCTTTCTCGACCAGAGAGGCGGCAGACGGGAGTCGGACGGCTGTTCCTTTGGCTCATCTGAGGAGGTGTTGATGGGCTGGAGGAGTCGCACCTTTCTTCTGCTGATGGGGGCGGGCAGCGTTTCGGCGCTTCTTTACGTCCTGAATTTCGGCATTGTTCCCTTCTTGAAACGTGTCGATATCATCGGCCCGCAAGGAGGGAGGCTTGCCGCTTACCCCTATTTGTATATCCTCTTGTTCGCCCTGTACGGGGTTGCGGTTGCCGCCATCCTCAGGCAGCATCGCGGGCCGACCTTTCTTGGTCTGATCGTAGGATTCGCCATTCTATTCCGCGTCGCTCTCCTCTTTTCCCCCCTCGTTCTCTCCAGCGATCTGTATCGGTATATCTGGGACGGGCGGGTCCAGACAGCCGGGATCAACCCCTACGTGTATCCCCCCTCGGCTCAGGAATTGGCCCATCTCAGGGATGAGGCAATTTTTCCCCACATCAATCGACCAGAGGCTCCCACCGTCTATCCGCCCGGGGCGCAGATGCTTTTCGCCTTACACGCCATAATCTTGCCCGACAGTATTGCCGGCTTGAAGGGGATCATGATCCTGTTCGACATCGGGACCATCCTCCTCATCATTCGTCTCTTGAAGAAGACCGGAGTCCGTTCAGATCGAGTGCTCCTCTACGCGTGGTCTCCGCTCGTGGTCTTTGAATTTGCCGGAAGCGGCCATCTGGAGGCCCTGATGCTCCCTTTCATTCTTCTCGCCCTTCTGGCCAGAATGGACGAAAAGCCACTCCTCTCCGGAGCGGCGATCGGGATGGCTACCCTGATCAAACTCTACCCGGCAGTCCTCGTCCCCGCCCTGTACAAGAGACGAGACAGGCTTTTCCCCCTCGCCTTTGGGGCCACAGTCCTGCTCGGGTACCTCCTTTATCTTTATGGTGCAGGAGAAAAGGTCCTGGGATTTCTTCCTTCGTACTTTGGCCCTTGGGAGGACTTTAACGTTGGACTCCGGTACTTTCTCACCCTCGCTCTGGTTCCGATCACCGCATCCCCGCGCCTGACTGCCATGTACCTCCTGACGGGCCTTCTCGGCGTCGTGGCCAGCTACGTGGCTTTCAAACGGCAAGACGATGATGTCGCCTGGCGTGGATACCTGATGGTCAGTGCGTATCTGCTTCTGCTGCCGACGAGCTTTCATCCGTGGTACCTGATCTGGATCCTCCCCTTCCTCTGCATTTATCCGACATGGGGTTGGCTGTATTTCAGTGGGGCCATCATGCTCTCGTACCTCAAATACAGCGAGTCGTTCCCGGATGTTCCCCTGGGCATTCGACTCGTGGAATTTATTCCTCTGTACGTACTCCTTGGCATCCAAACCATCCGGTTCCGCTCCCCGGGGGCTGTTCCCGATGAGGCCATGACCCTTGCGATGGAGAAGTCGCAATGATTCCCTCAAACGTTCCGGTCGTGATCTTGCTGCTCGTATACCTCGGTGCCCTCTTTTGTCTCTTTCTCTATGGGATCAATTGCTACGTTATGATCTTCCTGCAACGCCGCGCAAGAGCAAGGATGTTGCAACACGACGAAGAGGTCTGGAAGACATGGGATACCACGAACGAGCATCTCCCTCGGGTCACGGTGCAACTGCCGATCTACAACGAGCGATACGTCATCCAGCGGCTGATCGACGCGGTCGTACGGTTGAACTATCCGAGGGACCGGCTCGAGATTCAGGTTTTGGACGACTCTACGGATGAAACAACGGCCATCGCCCGTCCCCTCATCGATGGCTACCGTCGAGCCGGTTTGGACATCACGCTTCTCCATCGTGTCAAGAGGACTGGATACAAGGCCGGCGCCTTAAAGGAGGGGCTTGAGGTCGCCCGAGGAGAGTTCATTGCCATCTTCGACGCCGACTTCATGCCCAACCCGGACTTCCTCACCAAGACGCTCCCCTTCTTCCAGGATCCCGCCATGGCCATGGTCCAGGTCCGTTGGGGCCACATCAATCGAGATTACTCCTTTCTCACCTTGGCCCAGAGCTTTGGGATCGACGGCCACTTCTGGGTGGAGCAGGGAGCCCGGTGTTGGTCTGGGCTCTTCATGAACTTCAATGGCACCGCGGGGATCTGGCGGCGGCAGGCCATCGACGACGCGGGTGGGTGGCACGCGGACACCCTCACGGAGGATCTGGATCTGAGCTATCGGGCCCAGCTCAAGGGGTGGCGGATGAAATTTTTGCCGCAGGTCGTCTGCCCGGCCGAGGTCCCGGTCCAGATGTCCGCCGCTAAGAGCCAGCAACACCGCTGGGCCAAGGGGTCGATCCAAACCGCCATAAAACTCATCCCCCGGATCTTGAAGGCCGACGTCCCATTCTTCACAAAGTATCAAGGGATCTTTCACCTCACCAACTACATGGTCCATCCCCTCATGCTCCTCGTCGCCATGAGCTCGCCACTCCTGCTCTGGTTCGACGGATTCTTCGCCGTCAGGGAGCACCTCTTTGCGGCAGCCGCTTTTTTTTCGGTGGCGACCTTTGGGCCATCAAGCATGTACTTGTACGCCCAACGGAATCTCTATCCCGACTGGAAGCGACGCCTTCGGTACTTTCCGTCCCTCCTCATCCTAGGGACCGGAATTGCCCTGAACAATACCAAGGCCATCCTGGAAGCCCTCTTAAACGTCGACGGAGCCTTCGTGCGAACCCCGAAATTCCGGATCGAAAAACGTTCGGACACATGGGTGGGCAAGCGATACCGCCCCCCCATACCCTGGTTGAGCCTCGTCGAGGTCCTCGTCGCGCTGTACTGTATGTATGGTGTTTCCCTTTTCATCCAGCGGGGCAGAATCGTCGATCCCTTCCTCCTCCTGTACACCATCGGATTCGCTTCCGTGGCATTCCTGAGCCTTTGGGAGACCGCGTTGAGTGTCGTGAAAAATCCCAAAGTCATCAGCGCTTCCCGTGACGGGGATGAGGAAGGCGAGAGCCGTGTGGCAACATTTATGGAAGAGCACCAGCAAATCACCCCAGTCGTCGTCCCCGTGGAAAGGAGGCCCATAGGATGAGGCCGAGGCAATGGAGGGTTACGGGGGGATGGAGCCTCTGGCCGCTCGGTGTCGTTATGTCCTGGACCCTCGTCCTTTCGGGCCCAGCTGCCCACGCTTCAGGCGCTGCGGCACAGGCGAGTCAACTGCTCCTCCCCACACTGGCCGATTCCCCGTGGCCCAAGTACCGCGGTGATAAGACACACACCGGTCGAAGTGCCTATACCGGGCCTGGCTCGAACCGATTGAAGTGGACTTTCTCGACCGGCAGGCGCGACAAGGAAGGGGGGATCGAGACGGACCCCGTGATCGGTCCCGACGGCACCGTATACCTCGGATCGAACAACGGTATCCTTTACGCGCTCGACCCCGAGAATGGAGACATTCGCTGGGCCTTCCCCACCGAGTTTGATACATTCGCGATCTATTCCACCCCCTACATCGACCGGCAGGGGATTGTCTATTTCGGTGCCAAGGACGGAAACGTGTATGCCCTGAGGGCCCCACGCAAGGGGATCATGCCGGAAGTGGTCTGGTCGTTTAATCTCGGCACCACGATCCAGACCTCGCCGACCTTCACCCCTGACGGAACCCTCGTCATCGGTGCCGACGACTGGGCTTACTATGGGGTGACGCCGCCCCGCGACGGCAAAGGACCGAGGGTGAGGTGGCGATTCCAAACACAGGGAACCCTCATCACCTCTCCGGCCGTCGACGCTGACGGGATCGTCTATGTAGCTTCGATGGATGGCACGGTCTACGCCCTCGAGCCGCCCAAGCAGGCAGAAGAACCGGTCAAGGTCCGGTGGACCTTTCACTCGGGGGCGCGGGATGACAAGGGTGGGTTCGAGAATGCCCCCGCCATCGACGAAGCGGGAACGCTGTACATTGGCGGAAACGACGGGATTCTGTACGCCCTCGATACTCAAGCGGGAAAGGTGCAGTGGACCTTCGACGGGGTTGCCAAGTCCGGGTACCGGACCTTTGCAATTTTTTCATCGGCGGCCATCGGAGCGGACCGGACAATCTACTTTGGGGGAAAGAATGGGGTCCTCTACGCCATTCGCGAGTCCAAAGGATTCTTCGGGAGCGGTTCTAAGGTTCTGTGGCGCTACAACCTGGGACCGGGCATCCAGTCGTCCCCCTTGCTTTCGAGGGACGGGACGGTTTACATCGGCGACGAAAAAGGGACCCTGCATGCCGTCCGGCCGCCGGAGTCCGGGGAGTGGGCAAAACCTCTGTGGAAGTTCACCACACAGGGAACCTTGATCTCCTCCGCCGCCCTTGGGTCTGACGGAACACTGTACGCCGCGTCGATGGACGGAAAGGCATATGCCATTCACGACACCAAGAGGGGAAAATCGTCGCAGGGCCCGCTGACCGGGATGTGGTACGGCAAGTTCCGCGACCCCGGGAGTGCAGGACGAATGACGCTCGTGCTTGTGCAGAGCGGGGCGGAGATTCATGGAATTGTGAAACTTCAGGGAGGCATCAAAGGTTCCCTGGAGGGAAAGGTGGAGGGGAACCGGGGTACCTTCGTTATCCGGTCGATCTCGAAGAAATGTCCCGGGAGTGGCGAAGGGACGGTAGCGATCGCGGGGGCCAAGCTCAGCGGGGAATATCGTGGCCAGGACTGCCGAGGGAAAATCGACGGCGGAACCTTCAACGTGGGCCGGTGAACGGTGAGTGAAGAATGAAAACCACGGAATCGCAAATGGCCTCGAAGATGCAACAGGAAGGTGCCCTCCTTCCGATCGGCGGCCGCGTTTTGGCGCGGCCCTCAACCTCGCTGGCACCCCGCATTGTCATCCTGGGCGGCGGCTTTGCAGGTGTGACCACCGCCTTGGAATTGGCCAAGCGGACCGCCGGGATCTTGCCGGTCCACATCACCCTCGTGAGCGAGCAGAACTTCTTCTTGTTTACCCCGATGCTGGCCGAGGCCGCCACGGGAGCGGTCGAAACCCGTCACGTCCTCTATCCCATCCGGCCCCTATGCGGGAAATGGGGTGTCGAGTTTGGAGAAATGTCGGTCGAAGCCATCGATCTCGATCGGCGTCGCGTGATCGTCCGCCACCGACGCTCTCCAGTCCGCCAACGCGTCCACTATGACAAACTGGTGCTCTCCCTGGGTGCCACTCCCAATATGGACATCGCCCCCGGGGCGGTAGAATACGCCCTGCCCTTCAAGGAGGCAGGGGACACCATGCGCATTCGCAATCGCGTGATTAACCTCTTCGAAACGGCCGCCCTGAATGATGATCCGTGGGTCCAGCGGCAATTTCTTACCTTCGTTGTCGTAGGGGCGGGGCACGCGGGGACCGAGCTCATGGCGGCCATCGAGGAGCTAGCGCGAGGAATTCTCCTCCCCCACTACCCGTCTATTCGCCGTGAGAGCATCCGCCTCGTTCTGGTCGGGAGCACCGTTCTCCCCCAGACAGCCACAAACCTTGCGGCTTACGCGCAGGATCAACTGCTTGTTCGGGGGATCGAGGTCGAGAGGACCCGGGCCGCGGCGGTGTCAGCGGACGGACTCACCCTTACGGATGGCAGAACCATTGCGAGCCGCTGTGTCATTTGGACTGCCGGAACGCGGGTCAGCCCCGTGGTCGCGAATCTCCCCATCGCTAAGGAACGGGATAATCGCTTGAAGGTGAATGAATTCTTCGAGGCCGAAGGGGTGCGTGACGTGTACGCGTTGGGTGATAACGCGGCCCAGACTGATCCCCATACCGGAGCTCCCTATGTGGCGACAGCCCAGGTCGCTGTTCGCCAAGCATGGGCTCTTGCAGCGATACTGGAAGCGGAACTCACCGGCCAGAAAAAAAGACCGTTCCGGTTCCGCGTGTTAGGAGAGATGGTCCCCCTCAGCCGGCGGACCGCAGTCGCCGACCTCCGGGGGATTAAGCTCGTCGGGTTCCCGGCCTGGTTTTTGTGGAAGACGATTTATATGCTCAAGCTGCCCACCCTCGTGGCCCGCTTACGGGTTGTCCTCGACTGGACGGTTGAGCTCTTCTTCGAGCGGGACGTATCTGAGATCACCCTGGGACAGGAAAGAGAGGGCTGATATGGAGGGTCCAGGCGCCGGCACGACCATACGTGTTCGTTTACCGATCTGGCGGCGGCTGGGATGCCGTCTCGCTGCCAGTTTCCTGCTCCTCACCGCCCTGGGGATCTTTTTGAGTGGTCTCCTTCAATATCGGGATCAGCAGCGATGGGTGCGTGAGTCTCTGGGATCCTTATTGCTCCATACCGCGCGGACAGGCGCGCTCGTTGTGGACGGGGACCTCCACGAGCAAGTGGTCAAGGTCGGACGCAACGATACAGAGGCGTACAAATCGATCAGGACTAAACTCCAACAGATCCAGGAAAAGAATGAGCTGGGCGATCCCGTCTACACCCTTTCCGACGTTGAAGGGAAGATGGCTCGCTTCGCAATCATCAGTCATGGAGAGGAGCCGGTCGGGAAACAGTATGTGCTCGCTCCAGAGATTCAACCCATCCTGCGCCGTGTCTTCGCGGACGGGACGCCGGCCTACACGGACATTTACACGAATGAGCATGGGACTTGGATTACCGCGTTCGCCCCGATCCGCAATACGGCGGGCCAAACTGTGGCCGCCTTGGATGTGGATTTCCGTGCCAATGTCTACCTGGAGCAGCTGGCGGCGGTCCGGCGACGGCTCTACCTTCATTCGCTGGCGGGTGCGGTACTGGCCTTGGTGGCTGGGCTTGTTCTGGCCAGGCAAATCACCCGACCGGTGGGACAACTGTCGAGGTTGGCCCGGCGGGTCGTTGACGGAGACCTTACGACTCAGGAGCGCATAAAGTCCCGGGACGAGATTGGCCTGCTCGGCAATGTGCTTTACCTCATGGTCGAGCGCGTCCACGTCTCCCACCGGAATGTGGTGGATGTGCTGGTGCGGGTGTTGCAGGCACAAGGCAGTGAGACCGGGTCGCTCTCACAATTGGCGGGGGCGGTGCTGGCGCTGGCAGATCGTCTGGAGCTCTCCCCAACCCAGCGTGAGGCGTTAGAACTCGGCGCGCTCCTTCACGATATCGGCGAAATCCGCATTTCTGAGGCGGTGCTGCAAAAGCCCGGGCCGCTCACGCCCGACGAGCGGCAGCTGGTCGAGCAGCACCCGGGGTGTGGTGTAGACATCCTCGAGACGGTACCCTTGCTGACCCCTGCCATTGATGTCGTAGGTGGGCATCACGAGCGGTTTGACGGCGGCGGGTATCCGCAGAGCTTCCGCGGTGAAGAAATCCCGCTCACAGCCCGGATCTTCTCCGTGGTGGACGCGCTTGACGCTATGACCCACGATCGACCGTACCGACGTGCCCGCCCCGTTTCCGAGGCCCTTGAGGAGCTGCGCCGAGAGTCAGGGAAGCAGTTCGACCCACGTGTCGTAGAAGCTGCCCTGGCGATCCCACCGGAGCGTTGGACGGAGCTCTTGGGATCCCAGCCACCGGCCGACTGACCGAAGGTACCTCCGACGCGACGATCATCCAATTTGCGCCGAGAGCACCCGCTCCTCATGAACTCTCACATCCGTGTATCACGAAGGGGCTCCCCGACGGAGAAGCTTGTCCTCTCGAGATTGCTCTGCATTACTCCCTGGCTCCAATTGTTTGGCGCTTTTTTGATGTTCGTCCTTCTCTCCCTGTTTGCCGCCACTCAGAGCGATCTTGGTAAGTCCATCTCACCAGGAGAAAGTCCTTTCTTCCAGTGGATACGGATCCATATGATCGAGCTCCTCTGGTCTGGTTTCGGATATCTCTTGCTCAGCTGTGGGCTGCAGTATCTCTGGATTCGAGGCACTCACGAAGATTATCCCCATTGGATGAAGGCGCTAGTTGGGGTGGAATTAGTTGCGCTCGGCATGCTAGCCAGTGCGTTGCTCCATCGGTGGGATGGACTCATTCCCTGGGGCCACACCTTACTTCAAGTGTCTATTTTGCTGCAGGTCTTTAAGAGCTTGTGGCGATCCAACGAGTTAGCGCCGGGTCAATCCATCCATATTTTGGATTTGAGGGACGGAAGCCATTTCCTGTTTCTGTCGTCTCTCTTTTTCTTCGCAGCATTCCCCGCTTCCCTCGATCCTTCCTGGCAGCGCGTGCAGGAATACGTTCAGTTGGATTCCAACTTTGAGGTCATCCTGAGTCACATGTTTCCACCGATACTTTCCGGCACCACTGGCCTTTGCTTCGGCATCGGTATGCTGGTCATTTTGGGTACCCTACGGGTTCTCTGGATCAGGCTGGACGGTCAAGATCACTTCAAGAGACTCATGGAGTTTTTGCCTTTCCTTCTTATTTCAGGACTCTATGGTGGGATTTCTCTCGCCTCACTGGCGTATGGGATTGAGTGGGAGCTCAGCTCTCTCCACCTCAGAAGCACGTTGCTGCCCCTTTTCATTTTTCTCTGTGGAGGTGGAGGCATCCTGAGTTACATGGCCTTTCGACGGCTGGCGCCTCATGCCCCTCGGGGGCGTGACCAGAGCCTGATCGGAATGATGGCGCTTTCCATGGCGGCTACGCTTCTTTTCCCGGTCACGAGGCTGTTGACCCGTCAAGGCTGCGGCCGATGGTCCTGGCGGTTTCTCCTTATTGCTTCCCTTGTGGGGTCCCTGGTGTTGGTGTTCTACACTCTCTACGGTGGTCTGTTCAATCCCTGGTTCACAGTGTTTTCCTATTTGAAGGGAACCATTCTGAAGGTCACAGCCGTCGTGGCGGCAGGCATCCAGGTCTTGATCCTTGAAGAGCTCCGGTCACTGCGTCCAAGGCGTTTGGCAAATACCAGAAAAGGATGGATGGCTCTGGCGCTGGTCGTTCCCCTCGGGCTTTCTCCGTTTGTCTCTCTCGAGCGATATCGAGAGATCAAAGCCGCACTCTTACAGTTCAACGAGTACAGTATGGTCGATGCCACGTACGCAAGGGCGCTCTCTGACGTTATAGGACTGCGAAAATGGGTCCGCCTGGGGCAGGCTCCGATACAGAAATACCATCAAGACCCATGGCCGCTCCCCTGGACCCTGGAGAAAACCAGCCCCTCGCTGCTTCCCAAAGACTTCAATCTCGTGGTGATCGTCGTGGATGCCCTGCGTGGGGATGCATTTCACTCCGCGGGGTACCATCGTAACCTCACGCCTTTCTTGGACAAGTGGGCCACCGAGGAAGCCATTTCCTTTCGTCGCGCCTACAGTCAGGGGGGTGGTACTTTCGCCGCCTTTCCTTTCTTGGTCGCGGGAAGAAGCCGCTTCACCCTTTACGGTCCTAATCTGCACCATGAAAATCTCTATTTTAAGATCGCGCAAGCCGAAGGCATCCAAAAGGTCATGGTCGTCAAGGACTTCGGCCCCCGAGCCATTTTTCCCCCTGATTTCCCGGTCATCGAGTTAGGTGGACCTACGACAAATCATCGCCAACGCTCCGTCCCAGCTGACGAAGTGTTCGGCTGGGCCCAAAACGCCATTGGTCAACTGGAAAAGGGTGAACGGTTTCTCGCCTTTCTCCATCTCATGGATGTGCACAATGATCTCTGGAAGAAAGCAGACGGTCTAGACTTCGGTGACACCCCGAGGGACGTCTACGACAACAACGTCTCGTATGTGGACAGAGCGTTTAGTCGCTTCCTGGGGTGGCTCAAACAACGACGCATCTACCATCGAACCGTCATCCTGCTGACCGCTGACCATGGGGAGCAGTTCTGGGAACATGGGGCCAGCCTTCACGGCCATACCTTATACGAGGAGGAGATCCGAATCCCCGTGATTCTGCTCGCTCATGGGATTCGCGGTCGGGTGGAAGATGTTCCAGTCGTCGCCGCCGATATAGCTCCCACCATAGCTGAGCTGGCGGGATACTCGGTCCATCCGCCATACAACGATCCTCATATGGGGACGTCCCTTGTTCCCCTGCTGCTGGGCAAGGAGCGGGACCGGTATCTCAACAGGGATGTTCTCGGAAGGGCGTCGTTCAAGGAGCGGTACTTCCTTTACCGGAACTGGGAATGGAAATTAGTCTATTTCGCCGATTTCGATCTCTTACAGCTCTTCAATACAGTTAGGGACCCCCGGGAGCGGATCAACCTGCTCCAGGAAAAACCGGAGCTCGCAGCAGAGCTGGAAAGGGAACTCTTCTTGTATCTCGAAAGGGTTGGAAGAGGATCCTACCGTCCCGTTCTTTACGACACATCGTCGCCACGCAAAGTTCACCGCGTCCGGATCGGACGGGAAGAAGGTCAGCATGATCCGACGTAGGACAAATGCCCGAAATCCAGCAGCCGGTCCGGGGCGAAGCCTTCTCCATATATTCCTCGGTGCTCTGGTGATCCCTCTGGCGCTCGTTGGATGTCTGCAGAACCACGAGGTTCCCCGACTAACCACGGTCCCCGTCGGTCAGTGGCCTAATGATGTCATATTCGATCCCGGATCAGAACAGGTCTTCGTCGCCAATGAAGGGAGCGCGACCATCACCGTCCTCCGTTCAGGCGGGCAGAAGGTCGGGACCATCCTACTGACTACTAGGGCGAGACACCTCGCGGTGGATCCCGGGCTCGGCCACCTTTATGCACCGAACGAAGGGAGCGCTTTTGTTGCTGTCTTTGGAACCCGGGATCTCAAGGAACGCTTTCGGGTCGGCGTCGGGAGACGGCCCCACGGGATCGCGGTCGACCGCTCCTCCCATCGGGTCTTTGTCGGAAACGAAGCGGAAGGATCCCTCACGGCCTTTGATGGCCGGACAGGCCGGGTCTTGTATACGGTTCCGGTAGGACCAGGACCCGGGGGTGTCGCTGCGGATCCCGCTACGGGGCGAGTCTTTGTGGTGAGCGTGAAATCAGACCGCGTCATCGTCGTCGATGGGAGGATGGGTCACCGACTCGCTGAGATCGCGGTCGGCCATGGTCCCACCCACCTGCAAGTCAATCCCGAAAGCGGGGTTGTATACGTCCTGAACACGGAGGCCGACAGCGTCACCGCCCTCGACGGCCGACAGATACACCGTCTCGCTACTATTCCCGTCGCGCACTACCCCATCGGCATTGCCCTTGATGAGAAGGTCAATCGGGTTTATGTTGTCAATAATCGGGAGAACACCCTCTCCATCGTGGATGAGGCAACCCTCAAGGTAATCGGGATGAGGCACATCCCCCAGAATGTCTCCAACGTGGCATTGAATGCAGAGGCAGGGCTTCTCTATCTGGCGCTCAAGAGCGAAGATCGGGTCGCCCTCGTCCGGGTCCGCGACCTCTGATGAGAAGCGACGAATGATGCGATTCGCTGTCGCGATCATGGCCAAGGCCCCACGGGCAGGCGAGGTCAAGACAAGACTGTGCCCTCCCTTTTCCACCACCGAAGCAGCTGAGCTCTACCGCTGTTTCCTTCTCGACAAAATTGAGCAGGTGAGGATGCTTGAGAAGGCCAGCCCGGCCATCGCCTACACACCTGACGAAGGGAGAATCTTCTTCGAGGAGCTCGCCCCGGACTTTTTCCTGTTCCCCCAGCGTGGACCCGATCTGGGATCGAGGCTTGCGAACAGCTTCGATCAGCTCTTTGCTCAGGGGTATGGGGGGGCGATGGCCATCGATAGCGACACGCCAACCCTTCCTGCCCCGTATTTGCAGCAGGCCCTCGATCTCATCGCGACACCCGCGGTTGACCTGGTGTTGGGTCCGAGCGAGGATGGAGGCTACTACCTCATCGGTTTACGAAAACTCTATCGGGACCTGTTCGAGGACATGGCCTGGAGCACAGCGCAGGTCATGCCGGAGACGACCCGCCGGGCGGAGATTCAAGGACTGAAGGTGGCCTGTCTTCCGACGTGGTTCGACATCGATACTGCCAACGACCTGGAGCGTTTGAAGGCCTCGCTGCACAGCCCGGAGGGTGACGCGGCCCGGCATACCCGAGGATTTTTCAAGGAGCGTGCACGATGAAGAAACCGTCGGAGATCCCCTGGAAAACCCTTTCCACCAAAGCGATCTACAGCAATAAATGGCTCTCCCTCCGGGAAGATTTGGCGGAACTGCCCGACGGGCGGAAGACCATCTATGGCGTGGTGACGTGTGGGCACTGTGTCGGAATCCTCCCCTTCCTCGATCCCGACACGGTGCTCCTTATTCAACAATACCGCTACGTGGCCGGTCGAGTGACATGGGAGATGCCAACAGGGGGGGTTCATTCCGGGGAGTCGAACGAAGAGGCGGCCCAACGCGAACTCGCAGAAGAGATTGGCTATCGAGCTGGCCGCCTGACCCATGTAAGTACCTATCACACGAGCAAGAGTGTCATGGACGAGACGGCCAACCTCTTCCTGGGGGAGGATTTGGCCAAACTGGAGCGACCGCCCCCGGACGAGACGGAATTCATCGAGGTCCGCCCCTTCCCCTTTCGCGATGTTCTTCAGATGGTCCTGGCCGGCGAGATTGTCGACGGCATGACCATCATCGCCGTACTGCTCGCCGCCCGCCTCAAGCATTATTGATTAGAATCCTGGCAGCGGACATGCCCGCGGAATTCACGTGCGTCAGAGCACGGTACTAAGGATGCCAACACGCCCCGGTGATCCGTGTCTAAGAGGCTTGAGCAGCGGGATCTGAAAGGGAGGCATAGTTATGCGTTTGGACGGCAAGGTGGGGATCGTGACGGGTGGAGCGAGGGGGATCGGGAAAGCCATCGTTTTCGCGCTGGCGAAAGCCAGCGTGAACGTGGTCGTCGCCGACCTCAATGAGCAGGCAGGTGAGGCAACGGTTAAGGACCTTTACGCCTTAGGACCGACAGCCTTTTTCCAGAAGACGGACGTCTCGAAGCGGGAGGAGGTCAAACACCTCATCAACGCGACAGTCGAC
>CAYGBT010000054.1:0-17039 GCA_964348275.1 uncultured bacterium | reverse complement strand
AGGTTTCGATCCCGCCGCTGCGGCGGGACTCAAGGCTAGCCCTGAGCGACGCCCCCCAAACGCGGGGCGGAGTCGAAGCCCGGAGGGGAGATTATTCACTTCTATGTGCATAATCCGGGCTAGCTCCTGTTTTGCTCACAGATCTCAGTCATGGGCCTCTGATACTGGATACGTCCCTCATCGAATGATGTGCGTCCGATTGGCGGGCACGCAACGGAACGACCGCAGATATCGGGCTTGACATTCAAATCCAATTCCGGTTTCCTGGACTCAGGGAATAAACTGTATTCGCACAGGTGATTTCCCACCGAGGGCAGCATACCATGCGGAAACTCGTGATCGCGGCAGTCATTGTATTCATCCTGGGCGCTCTTGTCGCTTTCGCCCTGATGAACCTGGGAAGACTGGTCAATCGCAACAAAGACTACATCTTGGCCCAGGCCGAGCAGGCGCTGGGACGGAAAGTCGCTGTCGAGGACATTGGTGTCACCGTGTGGGGGGGGATCGGGGTGCGCCTCACAAACGTTTCCCTGGCGGATGACAGGTCGTTTTCCCGGAAGGACTTCCTTCGTGCCGCCGATCTTCAGGTGAACGTGGAGTTTTTCCCGCTACTCCGAAAAGAGCTGCGCGTCAAACGGATGATCCTGCATCAGCCGGAAATTACGGTCATTCGCGATAAGAAGGGAAATTTCAACTTTGCGAGTATCGGCCCTCCGAAGCGAGAAGAACGACAACAGGAACCGCAGGGTGCCGGTCCCCCAGCAACAGCCGAAGCCCTCCCCCTCCTTGTCTCCCTGGTGGACGTGGCCGATGGCGACGTGCGCTACGTAGACCGAAAGGACGGTGTCGACCTTCGCGTGAGTCGGATTGATCTTACGGTCGCGGACCTCGGCTATGAAGGACCCGTCTCGATTAACCTGACCGCAGCCGTCAACGCTGATCGACAGAACCTCGAGATCCAAGGAAAGATAGGCCCGCTCCCCCTCTCGCTGGCCTCGAGCAACCTCACAAATCTCACCATGAGCGGTGACATCACGCTGGGACCGGTGCCCGTGGCGCATCTGAGACGTTTCGCCCCTCTCGCTGAGACTCTGCCGAAAGACCTCAACGCCGATGGACCGCTCTCGGTCAGCGCGCACGTGGATGGGACCCTGGAACAGTTTGCCCTGGCAGGCGACGTAGACGTTACGGCGAGCGCGATACACCTAGGGGATCGGTTCCGTAAAGCGAAAGGAATTCCCCTGACCCTCTCTACCGACGCCCGGGTTACCAAGAAGGAGATTGCGCTGCGGAAGACCACCATCACGCTGCATACGATGAAACTCACAGCCACTGGAACGATTACGCGAGGTCGAACACCTGTGTTGCATCTTGATATGGACTCGAGTCGAACGGACATGGTCGGCTGGGAGAAACTCCTTCCAGTGCTCCGGGGCTATAGCCTGGCCGGGGGCGCGCAGGTGCACGCCCGCGTCCGGGGCAAGTGGAAAAAAGACCACATCCCGGATATCAACGGCTCGCTCAAGTTCACCGATCTTCGAGCCACACTCCCACAGTTCCCTCAACCCTTTACGGCGCAGGGCGCCACCGTCACCTTCACCGGTCAACGCGCTGAGCTTCCCGAGACTCCCCTCGGCGTGGGGAAGTCTCAAATGCGCCTGGCGGCCCGGATCGAGAAATTCGTCCCGATGATGCTGACGTACCGGCTTACGGCTCCGGAGCTCTGGGTGTCTGATTTTCGCCAAGGGAGCGCAGCCACCAACAAGCCGGAAGTGTTGCGGGACGTCAAGAGCGACGGCCGCGCCTCGATGGGCCAGCGATCGCTGGTATATCAGGGAAAAATTGTGTCGGCCCGCGGGATGCTCGCCGACCTGGATTACAGGAACCTGCAGGCGATGGTCTCCATGACCAATCAGATCGCAACGATCGAGAGCTTCCAACTTCAGACCCTCAACGGCTCCCTCCAAGGACAGGGGCGGTACGACATGCGGAAGACGCCCCCCGACTTTACCGTCACCGCGCAAGCCCGCAGGATTGACGTCTCCGAGTTTTTCCGTCCAGCATCTGGATCTGGGGCGACGCACATTCGGGGGCAGGCCAACCTTGACCTGAAACTGAACGGCACCGGCAATCAATGGACGGACTTCCAACAAACGCTCACCGGACAGGGACAGGCAGACGTCCAGAAGGGCGCGCTCCTCGACGTCAATATCGCTGAAGGCGCCCTCACCGGCCTCACCGGTGTCCCCGGAATTTCCCAGCTGATCTCACCCAACATCCGAGGCAAATATCCAGCCATTTTCACGACCCAAAACTCCGAGTTCGGCGAGCTCAAAGGCTCGCTCAACATCCGAGAGGGAAAGGTTCATCTCGACAACCTGCTCATGGCCGCCTCCGAATGGGTGGTCCGGGGAAACGGGTGGGTAACGCTCGACCAACGTTTGAACTTGCGTGGACAGCTGCTCCTCTCGCCGCAGCTCTCGGCGGACCTGATTTCCAGCACCAAGGTCCTCAAGTTCCTCGCGGATCGCCAGGGCCGTGTGGAGATCCCCTTTACGTTGTCCGGTACCCTCCCGAGCGTGACGCCAAAACCCGACCTGGAGTACGTGGCGCGCCTGGTGCAGCGTGGTTTGGCGCAGCAAGGGGTCGAAGAGCTCACGAAGGGCCTTCTCAAAAAGAAAAAACCTTCCCCTCCGCCACAGGAACCAACACAAGAGGGGCAAGCATCTCCTTCGCAGCCCACGCCACAACAAGAGCAAGCGCCTCCTTCAGCTCCGGAGACCGCGAAGCCTCAAAAGGAACAACCGGAAGAACAACTCCTCAAGAGCCTCAAGGATCTCTTTGGCCGATAATGAGAGTTCGAGGATGAGTAGCCATCGACTCCCAGTCCGCGGCCGCGGCGCCGCTGACAATCCCCCGAACCGATTCGAGACGCTGTCCTACACCTGCGACCCGAACTCGACCGATGCGGAGGATCCCGCCCCTGAAACACAGTTCATCAAGGATCCCTCCCGCTCACTCATCACGTATAACGAGAGTCCCGACGTCGGGTTCGAAGCCAGCATCAACCCCTACCGGGGCTGTGAGCACGGCTGCAGCTACTGCTACGCTCGCCCAACCCACGAATACCTGGGACTGTCGGCCGGCCTCGACTTCGAGACAAAGATCCTGGTAAAGGAAGATGCCCCGGCGTTACTACGGCGCGAATTGTCCTCGCCCCGGTGGAAACCGCAGCCCCTGGCCATCAGCGGGGCGACCGACCCTTATCAGCCGGTAGAGAGACACCTGAGGATTACGCGAGGCTCCCTTGAGGTGCTTGCCGAGCTCCGAAACCCCGTGGTGATCATCACGAAGAACTACCTGGTCACGCGGGATCTCGATCTCCTGGCTGAGCTGGCGCGCCACCGGGCGGCCGCCGTCTATCTCTCCATAACGACCTTGGATGCGTCGCTGGCCCGGACCATGGAGCCAAGGACGTCGCACCCGGCTCGCCGCCTGGCCGCCATTGAAGCGCTGGCCCAGGCTATCGTACCCATTGGGGTGATGGTCGCGCCAGTCATCCCGGGACTGACGGATCACGAAATGCCCGCCATCATCGCCGCGGCCGCCAGGGCCGGGGCCAAGTTTGCCGGTTACATCCCCCTCCGGCTCCCGTACGCTGTCGCCCCGCTCTTCGAAGCGTGGCTCTCACAGCACCATCCTAGGAAAAAAGACAGGGTGCTGAACCGGATACGAGCGATCCGAGGAGGACGGCTCAACGACCCGCGGTTCGGATCCCGGATGAAAGGAGAGGGGATTTTCGCCGAGCAGACTGCTGACCTGTTCGCCCTCGCGTGCCGGAGGGCCGGTATCGCCGAACGGGACCTACCCCTCTTAACCGCCGCCTTCCGGCGGCCAGCGGGTGCTCAGCCTTCGCTGTTCGAATAGACTCCCTGGGACCAGCACGCTTTTCTCGTCCTGCTCAAGCCATCACCACTTATTCATTCTCATTGTCTATTTCCTCTTCCTCGAGATCTTCCATGTCCTCAGCCTCCGTATCTTCATCTTCGTCATCGTCATCTTCTTCATCTTCGTCCTCGGGCTCCACCTCGAAACCCCGTTCCTCCATCTCAAGGGCGAAAAGGGCAAGATACTTCAGCTTCGCCGGCCTCTCAATGACATCTTCGGAATAGCTCAGTCCCGCATGCCTCTCCGGTGCGTGCACCGGAATAGCCTGGGGGGTTCGTAGGATCTCACCGGCCACTCGCCGTAACTCGGTATCCTCTGTCTCGACCACGAGGCTATGAAGATCCGCCCGCCAATGACCGATGACGTGCGGGCTCCCCTGCTTCCGAATGCTTCCTCTTTTCATCTTCGCTTCCCCTCCCTCTGTCTCGGTGAAATCTCTTCGCGGGCATTTCCTAATCTAGCAAAGACGGGTCACCTAAAAAAATTTTTCTTGACAAGATTAGAGACGTGGAGGATATTGGTCGCGGTCTGACCAGCAGACCTTCAGACCTTCAGACCTCAACCAGAATCGGAGCCCCATGATACTCAGAGCGATTAAAAAAACAAGGGTTTACGAAGATATTGTCGCCCAGGTAAAGGAACTGATTGCCGATGGGAAGTTACGCCCTGGGGATCAACTCCCCTCAGAACGGGAACTCTCGGAGATGTTCCAGGTGAGCCGGGCCTCTGTTCGGGAAGCGATTCGTGCCCTTGAATCTCGAGGGTTTATAGAGATCCGACAGGGTGAGGGAACTTACATCGCGACGACGGTCGAGACGCTCCTCGCGTCTGTCGCGTCCGCGCTTCAACACCAAAGGGATCCTCTCCTCCAGGTATTCGAGGCACGGAAGATTCTCGAGCCGGCCATCGCAGCCTTGGCGGCCGACCGGGCCACGGCAGAGGAAGTAGCCGAACTCGAGGCCATTTTAGACGAGCAGACGCGGCAGATCGCCACGGGCGAGACCGGGGTCGAGGCCGATACGCGTTTTCATTCCGCCCTGGCGGAGGCGGCGAAGAATGAGGTTCTCCTGAGGCTCACCGATGCCATCGTGGACAGGCTCCGGGAAACCCGGGAGCGGTCCCTTCAAACCAAGGGGCGACCTCCCCGCTCGCTTGCGGGCCACCGGGAAATCCTGGAAGCCATCCAGCGGAAAGACCCCGAGAAGGCACAAGAGGCCATGCTGAATCATCTCGAGACCATCGAACACAATGTCCTTAGACCCTCCGCGGAGGAGTTGAAAGAGAAAGGAGGCGACGACGAGGGAGTCGTGAAAATCACGTCAAGTGATGACGATGGCAGCACGGAGGCATAACTCTCTTTACTAGACAGGAGGAAGCAGCATGCATGGTTCGGTCGAAGTCGTATACCGGGGGATCTTCCAGAAGCACCTGGGACAGCGCATAACACGCGCGATCGTCCTGGCGGCCCGGAAGGAGGGCAAGGTCGGGATCTCCTTTGGGCGGTATGGGGATTCGCCGGAACGAAATGGCATCCCGGCCAAGAGCTTTGCCGTCGTGGCGGACAACGAAGAGACACTTCAGGCATACCTTTCACGCTACGAGCCTACCGACAATGACGTCACCGTGGCGGTGGACGACACCCTCTGCAAGGGACTGGAATCCTGGGCCTGGTACGGGCTGCACCCGATCAACAAGCTCACGAAGCCTGGTGGAACGGTGCTGGCCACCTCCACGCAGACCCCCGACGAGCTGCTCAAGGACTGCCACAAGAAGGACGCCGAGTGGAATTTGGGCATCATCAAAGGGACTGCCAGCTTCTCCGGCCTTTGGGTTTACAAGGATGACCACACGGACGTCCGGGTCCTTGGGGCCATTGCCAAGGTTGCCCCCCACGTCGTCAAGATCGAATCAGTGGAAGCCGCTATTCGGGACGAGTGGAAGGACGATCTCAAGGTGGCGTCCGCCCGCAAGGCCTACGAGCGGGTCGAGGTCCGGAAGGTCGGTCCCGGCGAGGGGAATCCGGAAAAACCCTACGAGTTCCAGCTCCCCAAGTGGTGGGAGATGAAGGAAGGGTTGGTGATTCCTGGAATTCCGGTGCAGCAGGACGTGGAGGGCTGGGAGGGGGGATACCGCCCGGGTCGTAATCCCACCTTCAAGAAGTTCTCCACGCGCACCATGCGACCAGTGGTAGATTTCGAGATTTGCACCAAATGCACCCTCTGCTGGTTGCAGTGCCCTGACTCCTGCTTCGATGTCACTCCGTCCGGCCACTACGACGCCAACATGGAGGCCTGCTGCGGGTGTGGGGTCTGTGAGGCGGTCTGCCCGGTGGAGAACTGCATTACCATGGTGAACGAATCGGTGTTCCATGATAACGCTAGCCAATTTGAGATGTACGAGAAGGACAAAGGAGCCTACGACACGTGGCTCAAGGGCAAGATCCAAGACAAGGTGGTAACGTATCGCTCCCACGGGTTCCGGTTCCGTGGACAATACGAAGAAGAGTTAGCCAAGATGGCGGCGGCCGGTGAGGCCCACAGCGGTGTGGCGATCGTTACCGAGGAGCCGGGTGCCGGGCCAGGCTAAAGGACGAACGGCAAGGCCCGTTGTACGATGAGAGATAGAGACATTGTGAAAATCACGGAGGTGACGCAATGAGCGTAGCAACGAAACCCGCGCCGACGGCCGACAAGGAGATGCTCATCAGCGGCTGTGGGGCCATCGCCGAGGCCTTGCGCCTGGCGGATCTTGACGTGGTCACCGCCTATCCGATTCGGCCCTACGACACCGTCATGCAGGCGGTGGCAAAGCTGATCTCAAACGGCGAGCTGGATGCAGAGTATATCGTCGCCGCCAGCGAGCACGACCAGTTCGAGATCGTCAAGCATGCCTCTGCGGTGGGCGCCAGGGTCTTTTGTGGTTCGAGCGGGGTCGGATGGATGTACGCCATGGAGGCCCTCGCGGTGACTCCAGCCCTACGGCTTCCAATGCTGTGTTTGGTCGGGAACCGGGCGCTCGACGATCCCGGCGCCTTTGGCTGCGAACACAACGATGCTTTGTGCGTCCGGGACTTGGGATGGATGCTCACCTGGGTGGATACGGCCCAAGAGGCTCTCGATACGGCCCTGATCGCCTATCGGGTGGCGGAAGACCAGCGGGTCTTCCTCCCGTGCGCCATTGGGGCAGATGGGGCGTTTCTCACCCACTCCGAGGCGCTTGTCCAAGTGCCGAGCAAAGCGAAGGTGGACCAATTCTTGCCCAAGTACGATCGGGGGGACAAACTCCTCCACCCCGATAATCCGATCACTGTCGCCCCGCAGGCCAATGAAGATTGGGTGATGGAAGTTCGCAAGCAGAACGATGAAGCCATGCGCCGCGCCCGTGGGGTGATCCAGGAGGCCTCTCGGGACTTCCACAAGATCTTCGGCCGGCAAGGGGGCAACCCCTTTGTCGAATCGTATATGGCCGATGACGCCGATGTGATCCTCTTCGGCCAGGGGACTCTCTCTTTACCGGTGAAGGTGGGTGTCCGGAAACTGCGGGATCAGGGGCACAAGGTCGGCTTTGTGCGCTTGCGGTGGCTCCGCCCGTTCCCGACGCCGGAAGTCCAGGAAGCACTCACCCGCGTCAAGGCGGTGGGCGTGATCGATCGTGACTACTCCTTTGGCTCTCCCAACCACGGCGCGGTACTCTACAACGAAGTGCGGTCCGCCCTCTACGACCTGCCGAAGCGGCCCCACGTCATCAGTTTCGTCTGCGGCCTCGGTGGGCGTGAGGTGACTTTGGATAGCGTGACCGAAATGAGCGAGATCCTACTCAAGGTGGCCAAGACTGGCAAAGTCGAGCAACCCAACTATTGGATTGGCGTGAGGGGGTAGCGAACATGGCACAGGAGTTAACGGTACTACCGACCCAGACCCTTGACCCCTTCAAGGGGGTCAAGAAGATTACGATCGAGGAGTACTTCACCTCGGGGCACCGGACCTGTCAGGGGTGTGAGTCGGCCCTGGTGATGAAGCTTATGGCCAAGGCCGCCGGCCCGCGCACCGTGGTCCTGGGGTCCACGGGTTGCATGTACGTCGCGAACACGACGTATTACTCTACATCCTGGGTGGTTCCCTGGATGCATACCCAGCTCGGGGCGTCCGGCTCGGCCGCCGTCGGAACCGCGGCGGGACTCAAGGTGCTCATGCGCAAGAACCGGATCAAGGAAGAGCCAATCAATGTCATCGCCTTCTGTGGGGATGGGGGCGGCGCCGATATGGGGCTGAGCGCGATCTCGGCGGCCTTGACCTACCCCGAGTATAACTTCCTGATCCTCATGTACGACAACGAGTCGTACGCCAACACCGACATCCAACTCTCGAGCATGACCCCGTACGGGGCCAACACCACCTTTTCCCCTCCGGGGAAGGCCCGACGGATTCTACACAAGCGCTGGAAGAAGAACGTGGCGGGGATGCTCGCCGCCGGACACCCCGAATGCCGTTACGTTGCCACCGTGGACGCGTCCTACGCCCTGGAGATGATGAACCGGATCCGAAAGGCTCTCACGATCGGCGGCCCCACCTTCATCCACTCTCTGGACCCCTGCCCCAAGGGCTGGGACTACGACCCGATACTCTCCCATGAACTCGGCGAGTTGGCGGTGGAGACCGGGGTCTGGCCCCTCTTCGAGGTCGAGGATGGGCTGCTCAAGTTCTACGGCAAGTCCAAAGGCATCGCGCAGGGGCGAAAGCGGAAGCCGGTCCGCGACTATTTACTGAAGCAGGGACGGTTTGCCCACTTCACGGACGAGGACATCGAGTACTTCCAGAAGAAGGTGGATCTCATGTGGGACCGGTGGCTCATCCCCGGCGCCGTCTGCATCGAGATGGGTGACGATATCCGCAAGCAGCTCGCTCGCGCCGAGCAAGAGGTCGCCGCGGCCAAAGCCAACGAGTAAGGAGACCCCCGCGGAGCCACGCCCGTGAGGCGTGGCTCCGCCCTTTTTGCTTCATTCCTCCCCCTGAATTCGCAAGGCTCTAAGCCCCGGATTGTATTTCTAAAACGAAGTCCACGTAAGCCTACACCGGCAATGATGACCCATTTTTCATCATACGAAAAACATTGACAATTATTTGACAAAACGAATTTTCGCTCTTATCATTGCTTACTTCCATCGATCGGAAAATAATTGCTTACTTCCATCGATAGGAAAATAATGATACAAATCAGGGAACACAGGGAGCGAGAATCACGTTCACTGAATCGGAAACCTTTCTCGTGATCACACGCGAGCCCTGGCGGCATCGGGCGTAAATAATCGCCCAGTTCTCCCATTCAACTCCTCAAAAGGAGGGGCACCATGCGTAGAAAGAAATGGGTATCTCTCGCGGTAGTAGGATTGCTTCTGATGTTTCTCGGACCAGGGACTGTCCTGCTCACGGACACGGACGCTGAGGCGGCTTGGCAGCCTAAGAAGCCGATCACGTTCGTCATCATGGCCGGCAAGGGGGGTGGCGCGGACCGGATCGCGAGGCTGATGCAGAAGATCGTGCAGGAGCATGGCTGGTCGGCGCAACCGCTGATCCCAGTTAATAAACCCGGCGGTGCCGGTGCAGAGGCGCTTCGCTTCCTCAAGGACAGTCACGGCGACCCGCACGTCATCCTGGTGACCCTGAACAGCTTCTTCACCACTCCCCTACGTGCCAAGTTGGGGCTGAGCTATCGGGACTTCACGCCGATCGCCCGGATGGCGATGGATACCTTCATCCTCTGGGTCAACTCGAAGTCGGATATTAAGAACGTGGACCAGTACGTCAAGGCCGTAAAAGCCGCGGGCGGCAAGTGGAAAATGGGCGGGACCGGCAAGGGGCAGGAAGATTCCCTGGTCACTGGCCTGCTCGAGGACGCGTACGGCATCAAGCACACCTACGTCCCTTACAAAGGCGGGGGCACGGTGGCAAAAGAGCTGATTGGGGGACACGTTGATTCCACGGTAAACAACCCGTCCGAGCAGATCTCCTGGCTCGAGGCCGGCCGCTCTCGCCCACTGGCCGCGTTTACGCCAGAGCGGCTGCCCCAGTTTCCAAACGTGCCGACCTTCCGAGAGCTCGGCAAAGACCTCGTCTACTACATGCAGCGGAGCATTAACGCGCCTGGCGGGATTCCGGCCGATGCACGAAAGTGGTATGAGGACTTGTTTGCGAAGCTCTCCAACTCCAAGGAGTGGCAGGACTATTGTAAGAAAAAAGCCCTCCATTGCACAGGTGATCTGGGCTTTCTCACCGGCGATCAGCTCGGCCAGTTCTTTGCCAAAGAAGATGCCAAACACAAGAAGCTGCTCGCGGCCATGGGAGAGATCTAGCTGATGCGCCGGGCCGAGCTCGCATCTGTCCTGGTGTTGGTTGCCGTAGCGGCCGTCTTCGCCTGGTACGCGCAGGAGCTTCCCATCGGATGGGTCCGCGGGTCAGGCCCCGGAGGGGGGTTCTTCCCCTTCTGGCTTTCGGTCATCATGGGTGCGGTCGCGGTTGCGGTTGGGGTGCAGGAGCTCCTCAAGGGCTCTGCACCCCGCCGAGCCGCTGAGCGATTCTTCACCGAGGGAGGCCTGAGGCAAGTCCTCTTTATCGCCGTCCCCGGCTTCATCATGCTCGCCTTGATCGATGTGATCAGCACGTATCTGGCGGCCATGCTTTTCCTGTCTTATTACACCCGTGTAATGGGGAAGCATTCGTGGCCGATCGTCATCCTGGTCACCCTAGCTGTCCCCACGGGAGTCTTCCTGCTGTTTGAGAAGTTCTTGCTCATCCCGCTGCCAAAGGGTTATCTCGAAGAGCTGTTTTACTTTTTGTACTAGGGCCGTTCCACCTTGATAGGCCGAATTTGAGCGGCCTGCCGTGTTCGAAGGGTCGTGAACGAGCGCAGCGACAAAGTTAACACACATCGATCCTTGGAACGGCACTAGGAGACAGGAGAAAAAACGCCGACCACCGAACACGGGTAGGGGCAACAGCAAGGGGCGGGGGAACGCCGCCCCTTTTTCGTGAGACGTCACATGGAGGTTTTCGGAAATCTCCTGTTTGGATTCAGTATAGCCCTCAGCCCCTTGAACCTGATCATGGCGGTGCTCGGGGTCATGCTGGGCACCGCAATCGGTGCCATGCCGGGTCTCGGCTCGGTGAACGGCGTGGCGATCCTCATCCCGATCACCTTTGCCGTTCCCCCCACCGCAGGCATCATTTTCCTCGCCGCCATCTACTACGGTGCCATGTACGGTGGCGCCATCAGCTCCATCACCCTGAACATCCCTGGCGCCTCCACTGCCGTGGCGACGACATTCGACGGATACCCCCTGGCCAAGAAGGGGCGCGCCGCCCATGCGCTCGTCGCCGCCGCGGTCAGCTCCTTCGTCGGGGGCACCGTCTCGATCATCCTCTTTACCCTCTTCGCGCCGCCCCTCGCTGAATTTGCTCTGAGATTTGGCCCACCAGAGGTCTTCACCCTCATGCTCCTCGCGTACGCCACGTTCGCCGGGTTGGGGGGCACCAACCCATTGAAGTCGGTCATCGCCACCCTCATGGGGCTCATGCTCAGCACTGTGGGACTCGATATCGTGAGCGGCCGACCGCGCATGATTTTCGGCGACATTCCAGGCTTCTACCACGGGATCAACTTCCTGGTCCTCGCCATCGGCCTCTACGGAGTCGGCGAGATCCTGAGCACGGCCGAGGAAAGGCTTGTAGCCGGTGAACGCGTTCAGGCGAAGGTCCGGCTGCGGGATATCCTGGCCACCATCAAAGAGATGGCCGTGTTCAAAAAGGCCTTCGGGATTGGTTCGCTCCTGGGATTCTTCGTGGGGATGCTGCCGGCGGCAGGGGCCACCCCAGCCTCATTCATGAGTTACAGCGTGGTGAAACGCTTTTCCAGGCACCCTGAGAGCTTTGGGACCGGGACCATCGAAGGGGTCATCGCGCCGGAGACGGCCAATAACGCGGCAAGCACCGGGGCCATGCTCCCCATGCTGACCCTGGGCATCCCCGGCTCGCCGACAACTGCCGTCATGCTGGGTGCCCTCGTGATCTGGGGACTCCTCCCGGGCCCGATGCTCTTCATCGAACACCGCGAGTTTGTCTGGGGGCTCATCGGCAGCCTCTATGTGGCCAACGTTCTGGCCGTCCTGATCAATCTTTTTGCCATCCCGGTTTTCACCATGATCCTGTGGCTCCCCTTTACTATCCTGGCCCCGCTGGTCATCGTCGTCTGTGCGGTCGGAGGGTACGCGCCGACCTTTAGTGTCTTCGACATGGTCTTAGTCTTCGTCTTCGGGGTCGCCGGTTACTTCTTCCGAAAGCTCGACTATCCGCTTGCCCCCATGGTCCTCGCTCTTGTCCTCGGCCCTGGAACAGAGGTCTCCCTGCGCCAGAGCCTCATCATGTCCCACGGCTCCGTCGGCATCTTCTTCGGCTTCGAGGGGGGTGTATTTTCCCATCCGATCGCTGCGGCCCTCATGGGGACCAGCTTGATGCTGTACTCGCTCCCTGTGGTCGGCTTCATAATTAGCCACTTGCGGCGGCGTGTTGCATTGGCTAAGGCCTAGCCGGCTATCTCCAGCGGCACCCGCAGGGCTATCCAACATTCGAGGACCGTCATGCCGATCCTCGCCATGACGAAAGAGATGTGGAGCCTCGGGACCTCCATCGGTCAGGAGGTGGCTCGCCAACTCGGCTACGAATTCATCCGTCAAGACATCATCCGGGAGGCGGCGCGGGAGTATCACGCGTTGGAAGCAAAGCTCGTGGAGGCGGTCGAGGAGAAGCCGGGATTTTTCGAAGTCTTGAGCGAGACGGCACGGCGTCACCACACCTTCGTGGCCGCCGAGGTGTACGAATTCGCGCTGAGGGAGCGGGTGGTGATCTTGGGACGCTGGTCGACGCAGCTCCTCAAGGAAGTGGATCACGCGATCCGGATCCGCGTCTGTGCCCCCCTCGACGTCCGGATGCGCCGGTTCATGGAGGGCCTCTCGGTCGGAGAGGCAGAGGCTCGCAAGCAGATCCGTCACCACGATGAAGGGGTGGCCAGCCGGATCCGTCAGTTCTTCGAGGTCGACTGGGCTGACCCCCACGGCTATGACCTCACCATCAACACCGGTAAGGTCTCTTTGGCCATGGCGGTTGCCCAGGTGATGCGGCTAGCCGAAGCCCCGGAGTTTCAGCCCACCGAGACCTCGCGAAGAAAACTTCAAAACCTGGCGCTTGCGGCGAAGGTCAAGGCGACCTTGAAGTCCCACCGGGAAACGGCCCATCTGGATGTGGATGCGGTCGCCAACGATGGCGAAGTGACCCTTCGCGGGGTCGTTGCGGAAGTCCTCGACCGCGACGAGGCGGACCGGATCGCCCAGACAGTCCCCGGAGTGCGTGGACTGAAAGGCGAATTGATTGCGCTCGAAGAGCGCCGCCGACTCTGATATCCCTCACGCCCCACCAATCCACCAAACAAGAGTTTCGGACCACTTTGGCTGAGAGGGACTATCCCGCCTATCGCGTTTTCCTCAGGATTTCGAGACGACGGCGAACACTCTCTGCGCTGCCCCCATCTGGGGCAAGCTCAAGGTACGTCTCATACGCCCCGATGGCAAGCTGGCGGTCACCGCGTTTCTCGTATATCTCTCCCAGCGCCCGATGCACCTCGGGCAATTTTGACCGATGCATAACCGCCTTCTTATAGGCGGCCTCGGCCGCTGACAGGTCCCCCGTCGATACCAGGACCCGGCCCAACCAGCTATACACGGTCGCAATGTCAGGCGCACGGGGAATATCGATGGCGAGTCCACCTTCCCCACCACTACCGACGTCCCCTTCGGGTGCTTCCTTCAAAAGATCCACACTGATTCGAAGGACGGCTATCGATTGGCCATACTTCCCAATTGCCGCATACGCCCGACCGAGCCGATAGTATACTTCTGGATGCGGACCTAAGGATTTCGCCGCTCTCTCATACGCTGCCGCCGCCTGTTGATGATCCCCCTGACGCCGGGCGATCTCGCCGAGAAAGTAGTAGGCTCGCCCCTGATCCGGTTCAATGTGAATGACCCGTTGAAACGCTTGCGCAGCCGCATCGTACTTCTCCATTCGAAGCCGAGCCACGCCGAGGAGGTACGAGACCACCGAGCTGTCTGGATCGAACTCGGCCGCCCGCTCGTAGGCCGCGCTTGCGCGCTCGAGCTCCCCGCGTTCATGATGGATAAGACCCAAGTTTCGCCAGGCATCGACAAATCCCGGCTGGATCTCGACCGCCAACTCCAAAGCCTCTACAGCTCCCTCGATGTCTCCCGAGTCCTTCAGGAGGTTCCCCAAGTAAAAGCGACTCTGGGCATCCTGTGCGTCCAACTTCGCAGCTGTGCGGTACGCCTCGATAGCTAGGGGAAACTCTCCCCGTTGGACGTAGAGTGATGCAAGCCGTCGATAGGGCAGGGGTTGACGTGGATCCAATCGGATAGCGTTATGATACGACTCGACCGCCGCGTCTACCTGTCCCGTGAGGGTGTAAAGATATCCCAAGAACAGGTACGGCCTCGGGTTATCGGGACGAAGATCGCGGGCTGTCTTGAACGCCGCAATGGCCTGCTCGATCTCGCCCTGCTCCGCTAAGAGATATGCCCGCCCGAAAT
Organism: uncultured bacterium; assembly: GCA_964348275.1. GTDB lineage: Bacteria > Methylomirabilota > Methylomirabilia > Methylomirabilales > CSP1-5 > CSP1-5. Next base: position 2,443 of record CAYGBT010000054.1, on the reverse strand, counting down.
ACCCCCAATAGTAGGTGGGATCAAGGGCAATGGCCCGGTCAAACTCGGCAAGCTGAGACGCCGGGTCCTCTAAAAGCCGACCATAGAGATAGTGGTACACCGGGCTATCGGGCCGTCGCTCCAGCCACGCGCGATATTCTTGACGAAGCCGCTCACCCTCACCACGGGCCGCCAGCAGGATTGCGCGCCGACGATGCGGCTCGGTATACTCCGGTCGCAATCGGATGGCTTCTTGGTAGCTTTGCAGCGCATCTTCGATCTGCCCTCCCTCTTCCTGCCGTGTGCCACGCTGATAGGCTCGCTCCGCGAGCGCCGCCTTGTCTCCGACAGCGCAACTCACCAGGCTGACCACGAGTCCGAGAACTGCTACCCATCGGCAGTACATCCTGTCCCTCGCAAGCTTGTCTCCAGCTTTCGGCTGCCAGCGATCAGCAGAATGTCAGCAGTCAGCAATCGGGTACAGCAGTCAGCTTGGAGATCCAGAACTGATAGCTGACAGCTCCAAATACGCTGACTGCGGACGGTTGACTGCTAATACACACGCATTTTATGTGACAATTGAACAAGAGAACATTGGACCGCCCCTCGATCTTCCTCGGGATGGTGAGCGTGTCGAACCACAATGGAGCATTTTTTCCCAAGATCACTCTATTGTTCCATTGTTCCACCCTTCGACAGGGTCAGGGCGGTGTGCATGGTCGAACCGTTGCTCCAAAGCAAACGCACGCTGTGCGTTTACTTTAGTAGCCAAGGGCCTGGCCGTCTCCGCGGGGATCAGCCCCCCCGTGCCGGACGCCGGTCTCAGGATGGATGAGGATCGCCTGCGCATGGCCCATCACGTCGTCCCACGCGCCCACGACCCGGACCGGGTGCCCCCGATGCCGCAGCCCATCCACCACCGACGTCGGTATCCGGGACTCCAAGAGAAGATCGGTAGTCGTCATTCCCCACGTTCGGCCGTACAGCCAGCGGGGAGCCTCGATCGCCTCCTGGAGTCCGAACCCGAAATCGACGATCCTGGTGACCAGGGCTGATTGGGTTTGGGGCTGTCCTTCTCCTCCCATGGTGCCATACACCATGAAGAGCCGATCATCCTTGAGGAGCATGGCAGGGATGAGGGTGTGAAATGTTCGTTTCCTTGGCTCAAGACGGTTGACGTGCATTGGATCCAGGGAGAAAAAGGTCCCCCGATTCTGGAGGAGGACCCCCGTGTCCTCGGCAACGATTCCCGATCCGAAATCGAAATAGATGCTCTGCAGCATTGACACGCCGTTCCCTGCCGAATCAACGGTGCCGATGTAGACCGTATCCCCCTTCACGAGCCCAGGCTCATAGTGTGGTACAGCTCTGGTCATGTTGATCAGCCGGGCTCGATCCTGCGTATACCGAGGGGAGAGGAGGCGATCCACGGGAATCCGGGTGCAGGCCGGATCGGTCACCCATCGATCCCGGTCGGCAAAGGCCAGCTTCGTGCCCTCCACCTGCACATGATAATAATCGACGGTCCCCTCTCCTAATCGCCGCAAATCGAAGTGGCTCAAGATGCCTAAGATCATCAGGGCTGCCACCCCTTGAGTGTTCGGAGGAAACCCATGGACCGCGTGTCTCCGGTAATCGGCTCGAATCGGCTCAACCCAATCCGAACGGTGCTCGTAAAAGTCCCGTTCCGTCAGCACGCCGCCGTGCCGATCGAGATAGCGGACAATCCGGCGAGTGATATCTCCCTCATAAAAGAATCGACCTCCCCCGTAGGCAATGGTCTTGAGCGTGCGAGCGAGCTCCGGCTGCTTCATCACTTCGCCGGGCTGATACGGTCGGCCATCCGGCTTGAGAAAGGTCCGCCGGAACCCTTCCCACCGTTGCAGTCCTCGGAGAGGATCGGACCCATCCTCGGTGTTTCGCGCAGTCCACACCGCCTGGCTCGGCGTGACCGGGTATCCGGCCTCAGCGTATTCAACGGCCTCCTCGAAAAGAGAGGACCACAGAAGCTTTGTCCCCAAATTCCAGCGCCCATAGTCGTGGACGGTCGCCCAACCATCCACCGCCCCCGGCACCGTATTAGCCGCCAGAAATCCTCGGCGCGGGATGGCATCGGCGTTGCCCATGCTGCGGTACAGGTCAATGGTACAGCGTTCGCCCGACCGCCCTGAACCGTTGAGGGCACGGACTGTTCTGGTCTTGGCATCGTAAATCAACCAGAAATTATCCCCTCCGATACTGCACATGTGGGGATACACGACGGAGCAGACCGCCGCAGCCGCGATGGCGGCATCGATCGCGTTGCCCCCGGCCTGAAGGACCCGGAGACCGGCGGCCGAGGCGAGATAATGGGGAGTGACCACCATCCCCTGGGTGGCCAAAACGGTTGGACGATGTGCGGTGGGTTTCATTATTCATACCATCCGATGAGGCGGGGAAGCCAGAGGGCCATGTCGGGGAAGAA
>CAYGBT010000053.1:8546-17097 GCA_964348275.1 uncultured bacterium | reverse complement strand
TGTCGAAGGGCTCACCGTCGAGGCCCTCAGTCGAACGATTGTGGATTTCGGATTTTCCAGGCATACCCTTTTCCTTCAATCCGAAATTCGAAATCCGCAATCCGAATTCTGCTGATGGCTGACAGCCGATACCTCTCCGAGGAGCCCCTCTTGACTCTTGTTTTTCCCCCTGTATAATTCCACCCCTATACGCCGCGACAGTGACTGATTTATTTCGGGGGGTTCATGCAGGAGCGGGAGGCATGGCTGGCACTCAACATGGTGCCACATGTGGGACCCGCTACGTTTACCCTCCTCCTAGAGCACTTCGGGACTGCCAGACGCATCTTGAAAGCACCGCTGAAGGCGCTCGAAGGTATTCCGGGCATCGGTCCTGTCACGGCCAAGGCCATTCGTTCCTTTCCCGCGGAAGAGACGATCACTCGGGAACGGAAGCGGATGGCCGCCCGAAGGCTCCGGTTTCTGACGCTCCGGGACGCGGAGTACCCAAGCCCTCTTCGGAGGATCCCCCAGCCCCCGCCTGTGCTCTACATTCGCGGAAGCTGGGAGCAACGGGACGGGAGGGCGGTGGCCATCGTGGGGTCCAGAAACGCCACGCCGTACGGTCGCGAGGTGGCTGACCAGCTTGCCTCCGATTTAGTGATGCGCGGGCTGACCATCGTGAGTGGCTTGGCCAGGGGGATCGATGCGGCGGCGCATCGCGGCGCACTCAGAGCGGGCGGACGCACCATCGCCGTCTTGGGATCGGGGGCCGACATCGTCTATCCGGCGGAGCATCGGAAGCTTGCGGAATCAATTGCAGAGCAGGGGGCCCTTGTGAGTGAGTTTCCACTGGGAACCGGTCCGCTGAAGGGAAATTTTCCCCAACGGAACCGGTTGATCAGCGGACTCTCGATTGGAGTTGTCGTAGTTGAAGCAGCGGTAGATAGCGGAGCGCTCATCACGGCAAACCATGCCCTCGAGCAGGGAAGGGAGGTTTTCGCTGTCCCAGGGAGGGCCAGAGGTCGGTTCAGTCAGGGATGTCACCGGCTGATCAAGGCGGGGGCCAAACTCACCGAGGGGTGGGAAGACATTGTGGAAGAGTTCGGGGAGCAGGTCCTTTTTCCACAGGAGGCAGTCCGTTTGGCGCCATCCCTGCCGCCTCTCGAAGGGGAGGAGGGGCGGGTGCTTCAACTGCTCGGAGAGGAGCCACTCCATATCGACGCCGTCATCGCCGGCTCAAGGCTCGCCGTCCCGGCGGTGGCGGCCGCTCTCTTGTCCCTGGAGATGAAGGGCTGGATAAAGCAACTTTCGGGCAAGACATTTGTGCGCGTACACCACGTATGATTATGATAAAGACAGCGATCAGCGGCCGAAATCCTTTGCTGACAGTTGACCGGAGACTGTTGGCTGCCACTTTGCATATGCTGGTGGCTGATTGCTGAAAGCTTGTTTTGCTGATTGCTGATAACTGGCTGCTATTCGAAGGAGGAATACGAAGCGTGCGGAAATCGCTGGTCATTGTGGAATCGCCGGCCAAGGCCAAGACCATCAACAAATTTCTGGGGAAAGAGTATGTGGTCAAGGCCTCGTACGGCCACGTCCGCGATCTCCCGCCGAATCGCCTTGCGGTCGATACCAAGCGGAACTTCAAGGCCCAGTACCAGGTGGTGAAGGGACGGGAGAAAGTCTTGGAGGAGCTCCGGAAGACCGCCCGGGGCTCCCAAGGGATCTACCTGGCTACCGATCCGGATCGGGAAGGGGAGGCCATCGGGTGGCACCTCGTCCAGGAGCTGAAGCCGGCGAAGGGGGCCGTGCATCGCGTGGTCTTTCACGAGGTGACCAAACGGGCAGTTCAAGAGGCCTTTGCGCATCCTGGCTCCCTTGACCTGAAAAAGGTAGAGGCCCAGCAGGCACGCCGGATCCTTGATCGTCTGGTGGGATACCAGGTGAGCCCCCTCCTCTGGGAAAAGGTCAGGCGGGGGCTGAGTGCTGGCCGGGTTCAGTCCGTGGCGCTCCGACTGATCGTCGATCGCGAGCACGAGATTCGCGCCTTTGTGTCGCAGGAGTATTGGACCATTGAGGCCCTCCTGGCCGCAAGCGAGCCCCCGGAGTTTCGCACCCGGCTCTTCAGGGTCAATGGGGAAAAAGTTGAAGTTCGCTCGGAGGCCGAGGCCCAGACGATCCTCCGCGAGCTCGAACAAGAGCGTTTTCAGGTCAAGGAGGTCAGCACCCGAGAGCGGCGGCGCCATCCTGTTCCTCCCTTTACGACATCGAAGCTCCAGCAGGAGGCGGTTCGAAAGCTCAGAATGACCGCTAGGCGGGCTATGGCCGTCGCCCAGCAACTCTACGAGGGGATCGGGCTGGGGGAGGAGGGAGCGGTCGGCCTGATCACCTACATGCGGACCGACTCGACCCGCGTGTCGACCGAGGCGGTGGAGGAGGCCCGCCGATACATCGTCGAGCGGTTTGGCGCGGAGTACGTTCCCGAGCGACCCCCCGTCTACAAGAGTGCCAAGGCTGCCCAGGAAGCCCACGAGGCCATCCGGCCCACCTCCGCCTTTCGCGATCCCGCCACAGTGGCCCGGTACCTCTCCAAAGACCAGCTCAGCCTCTACACCCTGATCTGGAACCGATTCGTCGCCTCACAGATGCCCCCCGCGCTCTTCGACGTGACCACGGTCGACGTTGAGGCGGGTCGCTTCCTGCTCCGGGCCACGGGCCGCATCACGCGGTTTGAAGGATTCATGCGGATCTACGTGGAAGGGATCGACGAAGGGGTCAAGCCGCGGACAGAAGAGGCTCAGGAGGCCGAGGGAGAGGCTGAGGGGAACGGAGAAATGAGACTTCCCCCTCTTCAGGCGGGGGAGGTGCTGGACCTCCGGTCGCTCGATCCGGCGCAGCATTTCACGAACCCACCGCCCCGGTATACCGAGGCTACGTTAGTGAAAGAACTCGAAGAGAAGGGAATCGGCCGGCCGAGCACGTATGCACCCATCCTGCAGATTATCCAGAATCGAGACTACGTGGTGAAGGAGAAGGGCAAGTTCAGGCCGACGGAGGTGGGGGGAGTGGTGGTGGATCTTCTGGTCAAGAGCTTTCCCCGGATCATGGACTATGAGTTTACCGCCAAGATGGAGTCGACCCTTGATGAGATCGAGGAGGGGAAGGTCGACTGGCTGGATGAGACGCGGCGCTTCTACGGGGCCTTCTCCAAGTGGTTGGAGGAAGCGAAAACCGGCATGGAGAATCTCAAGGCCCTCGAGGAGAAGACCGAGGAGACCTGTGAGAAGTGCGGGAGCCCTATGGTCATCCGGTGGGGTCGGTTTGGGAAGTTCCTGGCCTGCTCGGCCTACCCCGAGTGTAAGAACACCCGTGAGCTGGCGCAGACCGATGACCGAGGACCGATGACCGAGGGAAGGAGTGCGGAGGGTGCAGAGGCGGTCGACGATCGTCGGCCGACGGTGATCGAGGATAAAGTGTGCGAGAAGTGCGGAAGGCTCATGGTACTGAAGCGGGGCCGCTACGGACTCTTCTCTGCTTGCACCGGCTACCCCGAATGCCGGAACGTCCTCCGCCCTGAAGGGAAGGAGAAACCCGTAGCGGAACCCACCGATGAGAAATGCGAGACCTGTGGGGCCCCAATGGTGATTCGCCATGGCCGGTACGGCCGTTTCCTGGCCTGCTCCACCTATCCAAAGTGTCGGACTGTGAGATCGCTTCCCCTCGATGTTAAATGCCCCCGGTGCGGCGCGCCCCTGACCCAGCGCCGCTCCAAACGGGGAAAGGCCTTCTACGGGTGCACGAGTTATCCCGAGTGTACCTTCGTCCTCTGGAATCGTCCCATCCCTGAACCCTGCCCCGAATGCGGGGCCCCCTTCCTCGTGCAGCACCGAACTCGTCGAGGTGCGGAGCTTCGGTGCGCCACAGAGGGTTGCAATTACCGCAAACCCTCGGCATAATCACGTACATGAGGCCCAATACCTTCGTCACCATCGTCGGCGGTGGGCTGGCGGGTGCGGAGGCGGCTTGGCAAGCGGTCCAACGGGGCGTCCCGGTGCGCCTCTTCGAGATGCGGCCGGCCGTCAGCACCCCGGCGCATCAGACCAATCTGCTCGCGGAGCTGGTCTGTAGCAATTCCTTGAAGTCTCAGGAATTGGGCAGTGCCTCCGGCCTGCTTCACGCCGAGGCAGAGCGGATGGGGTCCGTGATCCAGCAGACGGCCAGGAACCACGCGGTCCCGGCCGGGACTGCGCTAGCGGTCGATCGAACCGCCTTTGCCCAAGAGGTCACCTGCCGGATCACAGGGCACCCCCTCGTTGCGCTCCATCGAGAAGAAGTGACGGAAATTCCTGACGAGCGACCCCTGATCATCGCCACGGGTCCCCTCACGTCGAGTCCGCTCGCCGCAAGCCTCCAGCGCCTCTTCCGTAAGTATCTGGAGGAGCAGCTCCCGAGCGATTCCGCGGTGTTGGGCACCCGTCTTCTATCCTTCTATGATGCCATCTCTCCCATCCTGGCGACCGAGTCGGTGGATCGAAGTAAGGTCTTTGCGGCTTCCCGGTATGGCAAGGGGGGTGAGGACTACTGGAACTGTCCCATGACCGAGGAGGAGTACGGAGCGTTTTGGCAGGCACTCCTCTCGGCAGAACTTTATCCGCTCCACGATTTCGAGGACCTCGAGGAAGCCTGCTTCTTTGAGGGGTGCCTCCCCATCGAGGAGCTGGCACGGCGTGGGAAGGAGGCGCTCACGTATGGGCCCCTCAAGCCGGTCGGACTGACTGATCCGCGAAGCGGGCGGCGCCCTTGTGCCGTGGTCCAGCTTCGCCAGGAAGACAAGGCGGGCCAGATGGTGAACATGGTGGGGTTTCAGACCCGGCTCAGACGGATGGAGCAGCAGCGAATCTTTCGGATGATCCCCGGCCTCGAGCAGGCGGAGTTCCTCCGCTATGGTAGCGTCCATCGGAACACCTATGTCCCCGCCCCCCTCTTGCTGGAGCCGGCGCTTCAGTTCAAGGGGGACAAAGGTGTGTTCATTGCCGGGCAGCTGATTGGAGTCGAAGGGTATTTGGAGTCGATGGTGTCTGGGCTACTCGCCGGAATAAATGCAGCGCGCCTTGTCCAGGGCCTCGAACCAGTGAGCCCGCCCGCCGATACGATGTTGGGCTCGCTTCTCCGCTACATCACGTCCGCAGATCCCTCCCGATTTCAACCGATGAATGCGAACTTCGGCCTCTTACCACCTCTCGCATCCAGAGTCCGTGACCGGCGGGAGCGCCATGCTGCCTTGGCGCAGCGGTCTCTCAATGCCACCGAGGCCTGGATCCGAATTTTTGCTTGATCTTTCCTGCACCAGGCCGTATCGTGCATCCCCGAGGGGATAGCGATCGGGCTATCCCCTCGGTTGCTATGGGGGCGTGCAGTGCAGCAACTCATCGTGCAGTATCTTCGTGAGCTGGAGGCTGAGGGGGCCTCCCCGCATACGCTGCGCAGTTACCGGGTGGACCTGGTTCAGTTCCTCGGCTTTCTCCGCCAAACATATCCGGGCGTGCCCGAGGTGAAACTGCTCAGGCGTGTAGATCCGCTCACGGTGCGGACGTTCATGGCTTCCCTTCGAAATCGGGGGCTGAGCCCAGGGTCGCGTGCTCGCAAGGTGGCGGCGATGCGCTCCTTCTTCCAGTTCTGCTGCCGTCGAGCGCACCTCAGTTGGAATCCCGCTGCCCTGGTTACCACCCCCAAACTTCCCAAGCCGCTGCCGTCGCACCTCACGGTGGATCAAGCCTTTAGACTCCTGGCGACGCCCCAGGGCAAAACCCCTCTGTCGCTCCGGGACCGAGCGATCCTGGAGCTCTTCTACGCGTCGGGGATCCGGGTGGGAGAGCTCACAGGGCTGACCGTCGAAGACATCGACCTCGGGCAGCGTCTGGTGAAAGTCAGGGGCAAGGGGAACAAGGAGCGAATCGTCCCGATCGGACGGCCGGCGGCAGAGGCGTTAGCGGCATACTTGGCTGCGCGGGAGATGCTTGCAACTCCCCCTGCGCTTCCGTTGCGCCGCGCACCCCTTTTTCTCAATCGCCGAGGGGGACGCTTGACCTCTCGGAGTGTGGAGCGGCTTCTCGAAAAGTACCTCCGGAAGAGCGGGGTGGGCAAGGCCATCACGCCCCACGGACTTCGGCATAGCTTTGCGACGCATCTTTTGCAAGCGGGGGCAGATCTCCGGGTGATCCAGGAACTGCTGGGACATGCCAGACTGACCACGACCCAGCGCTACACCCACGTGAATCTGGATCAGCTCATGGAGGTGTACGACAAGGCCCATCCGAAAGCCTAAAGGGTTCATCGTTCAGAGTTCAGGCTTCAGGGTCAAGGTGCAACGGATGAAGGGATGAAGGGATGAAGGGAACTCGGAGTCGGGGCACGTGGCCTCTGGCCAAGAACCATGAACCATCAACCATGAACTTTCTGTGGGGCCGTTAACCGTGAACCGTGAACTGAAGATACGGGGAACGACAATTCTGTCGGTCCGCCACAAGGGTCGCGTCGCCGTGGCCGGCGACGGCCAGGTTTCCTTGGGCGAAACGGTGATGAAGCACACGGCCAGAAAGGTTCGGCGGATGTACGAAGACCGGATCATCGTGGGATTTGCGGGGGCAGCCGCCGACGCCTTTGCCTTGTTCTCCAAGCTCGAGGGAAAGCTGGAAGAATACCGGGGAAACCTGCCACGGGCCGCCGTGGAGCTGGCCAAGGACTGGCGGACGGATCGGGTCCTCCGCCGATTGGAGGCCTTGCTGGCAGTGGTGGATCAGAACCACTCCTTTATTATCTCCGGCACCGGAGACGTGATCGAGCCAGATGACGGAATCATCGGGATCGGCTCGGGCGGTCCGTACGCGGCAGCGGCCGCCCGGGCGCTGGTCAAATTCACCGATCTCGACCTCAAGACCATTATGCAAGAGTCGTTGCGGATCGCGGCTCAATTGTCTGTGTTTAGTAATGACCAGATCACCGTCGAGGAGCTCTAGCGTTAAGCGGAGAGTTAAGAGCGTAGCGTCGCGAGGCAAGTGCGATTTCGGACTTCGAGTCGTGAGCCTCAGTCGAACGATTTCGAATTGCGAATTTCGAATTTGAGAGAACCGCGGCTTAAATCCGAAATCCCAAATTCGAAATTTTCCGGACATCGGATGGTGGGGGATTGTGGACCGTTTGACACCGAAGCAGATTGTGGCCGAGCTAGATAAGTACATCATCGGGCAACAGGCGGCCAAGAAGGCGGTCGCCATCGCGGTCCGGAACCGGTGGCGGCGCCAGCGGCTCGCCCCAGACCTTCGGGACGAGGTAGCCCCGAAGAACATCATCATGATCGGGCCCACTGGTGTCGGCAAGACTGAGATTGCCAGGCGGTTGGCCAAGTTGGCCGAGGCCCCTTTCCTGAAGGTGGAGGCGTCCAAGTTTACCGAAGTGGGCTATGTGGGACGGGATGTGGATTCGATCATCCGGGATCTCACCGACATTGCCGTCAACATGGTCAAGAGCGAGCGCACGGCAGCCGTGGCTGTGCGGGCGGCCGAGCTGGCCGAGGAACGACTGCTCGATCTCCTCGTCCCTCCGAGCCGGGTTGGCGCGCCGCCGGTAGGGTTCGAAGCGCCCCAGGCTGCCCCGCACGAGACCCGGGAGAAATTCCGGACAATGCTCCAGGAGGGAAGACTCGATGACCGAATGGTGGAGATCGAGGTTCGAGACCGAGCCCTCCCCATGATTGAAGTGCTCCCGGGAGCGGGCGTGGAGGGGATGGATCAGGTCCGGGAGATGCTGGACAACCTTTTGCCCCATCGGATGAAGCGGCGCAAGGTGAAGGTCAAGGAGGCCCGACGGATCCTGGCTCAAGAAGAGGCCCAAAAACTGGTCGACATGGACGAGGTGATTGCCGAAGCGATCCGCCGGGTCGAAAACTCCGGGATCGTCTTCCTGGATGAGATCGACAAGATTGCGGGGCGCGAGCGGGGATACGGTCCTGATGTGTCTCGAGAGGGGGTGCAGCGAGACCTCCTCCCGATTGTGGAAGGATCCACCGTGAGCACGAAGCACGGGATGGTCCGGAGCGACCATATCCTTTTTATTGCGGCGGGGGCCTTTCATGCGTCAAAGCCGGCGGACCTGATCCCGGAGATTCAGGGCCGTTTTCCCCTTCGGGTAGAACTGAGAAGTCTCACCAAGGAGGACTTTGTCCGGATCCTGACCGAGCCCCAGAATGCGCTCAGCAAGCAGTACACGGCCCTTCTGGCCACCGAGGGAGTGGATCTGAACTTGACCTCTGATGCCATCGAGGAGATCGCCAACATCGCCACCGCGGTGAATCACGCCACCGAGAACATCGGCGCGAGACGCCTCTACACGATTATGGAGCGGCTCCTCGAGGATGTCTCCTTTGAAGCCCCCAACATGGAGGGGGTCAAGGTGGACATCAATGCGGCGTATGTCCGGGAGAAGCTGCAGGACATCATCCGGGATGAAGACTTGAGCCGCTACATATTATAGTCGAGAGTCGAGAGGACAGAGATTTCGGATTTCGAAT
>CAYGBT010000053.1:0-8446 GCA_964348275.1 uncultured bacterium | reverse complement strand
AAATCCGAAATTCGAAATCCCAAATTCGAAACAGCCCGCTCGCAGGGGGGGAACGGAGAGTCGAGAATCGAGGACTGAGGATTGAGACGGAACACCAAACACCTAACACCCAAAACCCAGAGCGGAGCGGACACGTGGGTGAGTTTCGCATCGAATCAGCGGTTGCCAAGGCCCAGATCCTCATAGAGGCCCTCCCGTACATCCGGAGCTTCTTCGGAAAGACCATCGTGGTCAAGTATGGCGGGGCCGCGATGGTGGAGGAGAAGCTCAAGGCAGAGGTGGCAAAGGACATCGTCCTGATGCGCTTTATCGGGATGCGGCCGGTGATCGTCCATGGTGGCGGTCCCCAGATCGGGGAGGCCATGGCGAGGGCCGGGCTCACCCCTACCTTCATCGACGGCCTCCGGGTCACCGATCCGGAGACCATGCACATCGTGGAAACAGTCTTGGTAGGAACCATAAACCAGGACATCGTCGGATTGGTCAACCGCAGCGGCGGGAGGGCGGTGGGGCTTTCCGGAAAAGATGGAAACTTTATCAGGGCGCGCAAGACGACCCACCGGCGCAAAGGGGCTGAGACCGAGTTGTTAGATCTGGGCCTGGTGGGGGAAGTGGTCGCGGTGAATCCGAAGGTGGTGCAGTCCCTCGAAGAGGCGGGTTTCATCCCGGTGATCGCTCCGACCGGCGTGGATGAGGAGGGGGTCACCTATAACATCAACGCCGATCTGGCCGCAGGAGAGATCGCGGCGGCCCTCGGTGCGGAAAAGCTGATTTTGCTTACCGACATCGATGGAATTCTCAACCGGGAGGGCAAGCTTTACTCCACCCTCAGTCGGGACGAGGTCGAGAAGCTCGTGGAGGAGCAGGTGATCTCGACGGGCATGCTACCCAAAGTGCGGGCCTGCCTGCGAGCCCTCGAAGGGGGGGTTCACAAGACCCACATCATTAATGGCACCATCCCCCATGCCCTACTCTTAGAGCTCTTGACCGCCGAGGGCGTCGGGACGGAGGTCACCGCCTGATAGTAGCAGTCAGCAGCCAGCAGTCGGCTGTCAGCAATCACAGAGATAGCCGTCGGCAGTCAGCGGTCAGCTGTCCGCAATTCACGAGCTGTCACCGATTAGCTATCAGCTTTCGTGTTGATAGTTCATCAACTCCTTGCTGACTGCTGGCAAGTGATAGCTCATGTTTTGAGGTGCTCACGGCTGACAGCGGACAGCTGATAGCTGGTTTGAGGGAAGTGTATGGACAGGACGAAAGACTTGATGGCCAGGGCGGATCGTTCTTTGGCCAATACGTACGCCAGATTCCCGGTGATCCTCCAGAGGGGAGAGGGGTGCCGCGTCTGGGATGTCGACGGAAAAGAGTATCTCGACTTCGTGGCCGGAATCGCCGTCTGCGCCTTGGGCCACTGCCATCCGGCTCTCGTCCAGGCCGTTCAGACCCAGGCGGCAAGGCTCCATCACGTGAGCAACCTCTATTATATCGAGCCCCAGATCTCGCTCGCCGAACTCTTGTGCCGGCACTCCTTTGCCGACCGGGTCTTTTTTTGTAACAGTGGCGCCGAGGCCAACGAAGCGGCCATCAAGCTGGCCCGGAAGCACGCCAAGGACCACGGAAATGAGAAGCGATTCGAGATCATCACCATGGAAAGCGGGTTTCACGGTCGGACGTTAGCCACCGTGACCGCCACCGCTCAGGCTAAGTATCAGAAAGGCTTCGAGCCCCTTCTTCCTGGGTTCCACTATGTTCCCTTCGATGATCTGACGGCGGTGGAGCGGGCTCTGGGTCCCCAGACGGCGGCCATCCTCGTGGAACCGATCCAGGGAGAAGGCGGGATCCGTATCCCCTCAGAAGGATACCTCCAGGGGCTTCGAAAGCTGTGCGATGAGGTGGGAGCCCTCTTGATCTTCGATGAGGTCCAAACCGGGATCGGCCGGACCGGCCGGCTCTTTGCGTACGAGCACTGGGGAGTTGAACCAGACATCATGACGCTCGCAAAGGCCCTGGGCGGGGGACTTCCCATCGGGGCCATGGTGGCCAGGGAAGAGGTGGCGGCCAGCTTTACCCCTGGGACACACGCCGCCACGTTTGGAGGGAATCCGTTGGTGACCGCTGCCGCGTTCGCAACGCTGACGACGCTGCTAGAGGAGGATCTGGTCTTCCGGGCAGCTCAAATGGGGGAGCGGCTCCTGCAGGAACTTCGAAAACTTCAGGCCGCTCATCGTGCGGTGAAGATGGTCCGCGGGAAGGGGTTGCTCATCGGAATGGAACTCGATCGCGAGGCAAAGCCCGTCCTCGCTCGATGCCTCGACGGTGGGCTGCTGTTAAGCAGCGCGGGCGAGAAGGTCATCCGATTCGCCCCGCCCCTCATCGTGAGTGAGGGAGAGGTGAGACAGGCGGTCGGGGTTCTGGACACTGTCCTTCGCGAGGTGACAGGGTGAAGCGGGACCTTATCTCTATCCGTGATCTTAGTCGCGAGGAGATCGAAGCGTTCTTCGCCCTGGCCACCGATCTGAAGCGTCGGCTCACCCGAGGAAGGCCACATCCCCGATTGTCCGGAAAGACCTTGGCCCTCATCTTTGAAAAGCCCTCGCTCAGGACCCGGGTGACCTTCGAAGTGGCCATGATCCAGTTGGGGGGGCATGCCATCTATTTGGCCCCGCAGGACATCCGTTTGGGGGAACGCGAGACCGTGGAGGATGGGGCCAGGAATCTCTCGCGATGGGTGGACGGCATCGTCGCCCGCACCTTCGACCACGCGCTGGTGGAGCGACTCGCCAAGTACGCGACGGTCCCGGTGATCAACGGCCTCACCGATCTCCTCCATCCGTGCCAGGTCCTCTGTGATCTCTTCACCTTGCACGAGAAGACGGGGAAACTCAAAGGACTCCGGGTCGCCTTTATCGGGGATGTCAATAACGTTTGCCATTCCTGGCTCTACGGGGCGGCGAAGATGGGGATTCATCTCACCGTGGCCTGCCCCAAGGGATACGAACCGCATCGCGATGTGTTCACCAAGGCGCGGTTGGAATCAGAGGCGACCTTCGCGACGCTCGAGATCACCGATGATGCAGCCCGGGCGGCTCGGGACGCGGATGTGCTCTATACGGATGTATGGACCAGCATGGGGCACGAGGAGCAGCGGACCAAGCGGATGCGAGACTTCCAAAGCCTTCAGGTGAACCAGGCCCTGGTCAAGTTAGCCAAGAAGGATGTTCTCGTGATGCACTGTCTTCCGGCCCATCGGGGGGAAGAGATCACGGACGAGGTAATGGACGGACCGCATTCCATCATCCTCGACCAGGCGGAGAACCGCCTCCATATGCAGAAAGCGATCTTGGTCAAGCTGTTGGGGGACGGATTGTGATGGGCTGAGGGTCCGCTTTCCCCAAGAAGCAGAAGGACGGGACCAGAGCGTGGCGGCAAAGATTAGAAAAGTGGTGTTGGCGTATAGCGGGGGGCTCGACACGTCGGTGATCTTACACTGGCTCATCGAGACGTACGGGTGCGAGGTCATTGCCTTCTGTGCTGATCTGGGTCAGGGAGAGGAACTCAGTGATGTGAACGAGAAAGCCCTGAAGACGGGGGCGAGCCGGGTCTACGTCGAAGACCTGAAAGAGGAATTCGTCCGGGATTTCGTCTTTCCCTGCTTGAAGGCCAACGCCGTGTATGAGGGGGGATATCTGCTCGGGACTTCTATGGCACGGCCCCTTATTGCCAAGAAACAGATTGAGGTCGCCCGACGGGAGAAGGCGGATGCGGTCGCCCATGGGGCCACCGGGAAAGGGAACGACCAGGTACGCTTCGAGCTGACCTATCTGGCACTCGATCCGCACATCACCATCGTCGCCCCGTGGAGGGAGTGGGACCTCAAGTCCCGCTCCGACCTCGTGGCCTATGCAAAGCGGCATGGCATTCCGGTCCCGGTGACCCCGGAGAAGCTGTACTCGAGTGATCGAAATCTCTTTCACATGAGCTTCGAGGGGGGGGTGCTCGAAGATCCCTGGCAGGAGCCGTCCGAGGAGATGTTCACCTTGACCGTCTCTCCTGAAAAGGCCCCTGACCATCCGACCTATACGGAGATTGAGTTCAACGAGGGACTTCCTGTGGCCGTGAACGGCCGGAAACTGTCGCCGGCGAGGCTCTTGGCAACCCTGAATGAAATCGGTGGTAAAAACGGCATCGGCCGGGTCGACATCGTTGAGAATCGCTACGTGGGGATAAAGTCCCGAGGGGTCTACGAGACACCCGGCGGGACGATGCTGCAGATCGCCCATCGGGCCGTGGAGTCGATCACGATGGATCGAGAAGTCATGCACCTCCGGGATGCGCTCATCCCTCGATTCGCCGAGCTGGTGTACTACGGGTACTGGTATTCTCCTGAAATGGAGGTCCTTCAGCGGACGATCGACGAGACTCAGAAGCCCGTCAGCGGGATCGCTCGCGTCAAGCTCTTCAAAGGGAACTGCATCGTCGTCGGGAGAAAATCCGCTGTCTCACTCTATGATCCCGAGATGGCCACGTTCGAAGCGGATCAGGTCTATCACCAAAAGGACGCCGAGGGATTTATCCGCCTGAACGCCCTGCGATTGCGGCTTCAAGCCATACAACGGCCCCGAGGGAAAAAGTAGCGATGGGCAAAGCCAAGAAGGCGTGGGGAGGCCGATTTGCTGGGCCAGCGGAGCGCAGGGTGGAGGAATACACCGCCTCGCTCCCCTTTGATTGGCGTCTCTATCCATACGATATCCAAGGATCCATTGCCTACGTGCGGGCCTTGATGAACGCCGGCGTCCTGACGGACGTTGAAGGGGGGAGGATTATTCAGGGTCTTGAAGAGGTCAAAGACGAGTTCCACAGGGGGAGCGTCGAACTGGACCCCGCGTACGAAGACATCCATATGTATATCGAAGGCCGGCTGATCGAGAAGATTGGGGAGGTGGGGGGCAAGCTGCACACCGGCCGGAGCCGAAACGAGCAGGTCGCGTTGGACTTGCGGCTCTATCTCAGAGCAGAGATCGGTGAGATCCTGGCTGAGATCCGTGGGCTTCAGGAGGCGCTGCTGGATCAGGCCGAGGGGCGCCTCGACGTTATCGTGCCAGGCTACACGCACCTGCAGCGGGCCCAGCCGATTCTCTGGGCACACCACCTGCTGGCCTACGTGGAGATGCTCAATCGCGATGCGGCGCGACTGGCAGATTGTCTGAAGCGTGTCAATGTCATGCCGTTAGGCTCCGGGGCGTTGGCGGGATCTGCCTACGGGATCGACCGGGAGGCGCTCGCTCAGGATCTGGGATTTTCTGAAGTGTCCCGCAACAGCGTCGATGCCGTTTCGGACCGAGACTTCGCCATAGAGTTTCTGACGGGTGCGAGTATGACCATGGTTCATCTCTCCCGCCTGGGTGAGGAGATCGTTCTGTGGGCTTCGGCGGAGTTTGCCTTTCTCGAGCTGCCAGAGGCCTTCGCCACCGGCTCGAGTCTCATGCCGCAGAAGAAAAACCCGGATGTTGCCGAGTTGGCCCGCGGAAAGGCGGGTCGGGTCATCGGCGATTTGGTGGCCCTCTTGACCACCATCAAAGGGCTTCCCTTGAGTTACAACCGGGACCTCCAAGAAGACAAGGAGCCAGTCTTTGATACGGTCGACACCGTGCGAGGAACCCTCCAGGTCCTCTCCCCATTGGTGCGTGGCCTTCAGGTGAACGCCGACCGCATGCGCCAGGCGGCGGAGGAAGGATTCTTGAATGCCACGGATGCCGCGGATTACCTGGTGAGTAAGGGGCTTCCCTTTCGTCAGGCCCATGAGGTTGTCGGGAGGATCGTCAGGTACTCCCTCGAGCGGAAGAAGCGACTCGACCAGCTTACCCTCGAGGAGCTTCGCCAGTACTCTCCTCTCTTCGACGAGGGATTTCACGGCTATATCGGGCTGGAAGCATCACTCAGTCGACGAGGGATTGTAGGGGGGACGGCTCCGGAGCAGGTTCGCAAGGCGATTCAGACCGCCAGGGCCGATCTCAAAAAGGAAAGAGGGAGAGGATGAGGGGCACCTCCTGTCTCGTCCCCTTGCTGATGGGCATGTGGCTTTTGACGGCGTGCGGGGTGAAGAACGACCCCGAACCTCCTAAACCAAAACCCACCAAGTCCTCCGCGACCAAAACCGTGCCGCAATCGTCCACGAGGTCTTTCCTCTCTCGCCTTGCAAGGGAGATCTAGAGGGAGAAGGATGATGGATCGAACTCAGGTTGCGAGAAGAATCGATCACACCAATGTGAGACCCGAGGCAACAGAAAAAGATATCCTCGCGCTTTGCCAGGAGGCGACCGGCTACGGCTTCTATGCGGTGAGTGTTAATCCATGCCGCATCCGAGTGGCGGTTGAGGCTTTGCGTGGGACGGGAATTCATGTGGGCTCGACGGTGGGATTTTCTACGGGAGCAACGACGACGCGCCTCAAAGTCGTCGAGGCGGAGCAGGCGCTGTCTGAAGGTTCAACTGAACTCGACATGGTTATGAATATCGGCTGGCTGAAAGAGGGTAATTTGAAGCTTGTCGAGGAGGATATTCGAGCCGTCGGCACGGCTGCTGGCAAGGACATCATTCTCAAGGTTATTATCGAGACAGCTCTCTTATCAGATGGGGAGAAAACGGACGCGGCAAAAATGGTCGTCCAGGCAGGTGCCCATTTCGTAAAGACATCGACCGGCTTTTATCCAGGCAGAGGCGCGACAGTTGAGGATGTGAAACTTCTCAAGGCAGTCGTTGGGAACAGCGCGAAGGTCAAGGCCGCCGGCGGGATTCGAGATGCCGAGACCGCGATAAGAATGATCGAGGCCGGAGCTGACAGAATCGGCACCAGTACTGGCGTTGCCATCGTCACCGCAATTTCAAATTCAAAATAATCACTCTCCTCCCCCCTCTGTTGTTCCGACAGTAGTGCCGTTCGTACCGGCATTGCCGTCCACCCACCTCAACCCCGCGATCGACACACCGGCGTTATTAAACCGTTGTTTTTTCTGGTAGTGGTGACGTCAAAACCTTTTACAGCAATGGCATGCAAAAACTGCATATTGACAGGTACTTATCCGAAAATATATATTTTGACGTCTTTTAAAACGCAGTTCCTTATCTTGCTTGACCGTAAATTCCCTTGGGAACGCAGGGGGACGCGGTATCGTTCGTATCGTGACAGTCGACACAACGGGTGACGCCGTCACCAAGGAGGGAGGTCAGGATGAACCAGCCAACGATGGAAATCCTGGTGCGGCGGCTCGACCGCCTGGAACGACAGAATCGGCGGTGGCAGTGGCTAGTGTCAGTGACGGTCGCTGTGATCGGTCTCCAGTTGATCATAATGCAAGTCATGTCGACTCGGGTTGGCAAGGTACTCGAGGCAGAGATGTTTGTCCTCAGGGATACGGATGGAAAGGGTCGTGCGGCCTTGGGCTTGGTGGATGATACCACCTTCCTGCTGCTCAACGACAAAGACGGAAAACCCGGTGTGGCCCTCAGTGTGCTCCCCGACGGACCCCGCATGGTGAGTTTATTGGACAAGGACGGGAGAACCAGATCTGTACTGACCGCGCAAACTGATGGCGACTCGGGACTGCGGCTCTTCGACAAGGACCGGCTGCATCGGGCTTCGTTGGACGTGATGGCCGACGGCAGGCCGATCTTGCGCCTGACCGAGAAGGACATCGAGGATCCCGAAGCGCCCCGCGTCTTGCCACACAAACCTCGCACGCCGAACTTCTGGGATCTGCCACCGCTGCGGGTAGCTGTTCCAGAATCCTTGGCCAAAGCTCAATAGGGTCAGGCTTGAATATGTGAATAGAGTTTTGTAGACTAGTCCCATGCCTCGCCCGTTGCGCATCGAATATCCAGGAGCGGTCTATCATGTCCTAACCCGCGGGAATAACCGCCAGGCCGTCTTTCGCGACAATACCGATCGACGCGCCTACCTGGCCAGGCTCCGGCAGTACTGTGCGGAGAAAAGAGTTGAGTTGCTCTGTTATTGCCTGCTCCCCAATCACGTGCATCTGCTTGTAGAGACGCCCGAGGGAAATCTCTCCAAAATGATGCAAGCCTTCCAGACGAGCTACACCGTCTATTTCAACCGGCAACATGGCCGCACGGGCCATGTTTTCGAACAACGGTACAAAGCGTTCCTGGTGGATCGGGACAGCTATCTCCTGCAAGTGAGCCGGTATATTCATCTGAATCCGGTGGCGGCTAAACTGGCGGCCCACCCTAGAGCCTACGCGTGGAGTAGTTATGGTGCATACGCGAAGGCGGAGGCAGGAGAGGGACTCAAGCGTGAGACCATTCTGGGACAGTGGACGGGGACGCAGGCGCAGCGCGTGGCCAGGTATCGAGCGTTCGTTGAAGAAGCCCTTATCGAGGGCACTCGGTTGGCCCGACTGCCTGTCACGCGGCAGGCCTTCATCGGGGAC
>CAYGBT010000052.1:0-17631 GCA_964348275.1 uncultured bacterium | reverse complement strand
TTATCTGGAGGGGAAGGCCAATCTCCGGGCCCTGGAGCACGGCGCTTCTCCCGTGGTTCTCGCCGTGAGTTATCTTACCTACCTCCGCGCCTTCCGCAGATCCCTCCGGCTCCTTTAGTAGAACCGCTCACCAACCACCAGCCTCCGACGACCGTTGTCGGATGACCCAAGCCGCCGAGGGCGCGGAGGGACCTGAGTTGTCGGCCGATGGCCAACGTTATGGTCTGTTTCACGGCGGCGAGGGGAAGGCCGACCTCGGAGGAAGGCGTAAACCGCTTTGCGGGCCGTCGAGCAGGACACGCACGCCCCTCGCTCCAGGCCTCCTGTTGTCTCAGCCGAGGGAGGACCGTTCCGCTCGTCGGCGGAAAATTCCACTGGTCAATACTTCGTCAAGTTGGGTGTTCCGCACGAACGCCCTTCGGCAAGGCAACAGGAGGGCCACCCCCACCTACGCTGCGCTTTCCGAATGCCTTCGGAACCGTCGAAAACCAGTTTCCGCCTTCCTCGCGCATCCGGCCCCCCTCGGCTTACCAACCTAAATCTTGACGTTTCTAACGCTAGGCCAGCGCGTGCATGCCCCGAGCGACATTGCCGAAAGTCCGAAAGCCTTCGGACCGACTCAGGGTCGCCGCGGGCCCGAAGGGTTCCGGGCTCTTGCGGAGAGGCCTGGAGCGAGGGGCCAAAGGTGCTGGTCCAACAGGTTCAACAAGCCGAGGAATTTTTCCGCCGCCGCCGAGGAGGGCTTTCCCGAGGCGCCCCCACCTGTGGTTGGTCAACGGTCGTCGGCGATGGGGATGGGGAAAAAATCCGGTCCAGACGACGGAAGGCGTGCAATTTCTCGGCGTGACCGATCTTGGCAGCTCTGAGAGCCCTCCGCAGGAAGTGGATGGAGGTATCGTAGGTCTCTCCGCTGACCGGGTATGGATGGCCATCCTTTCCTCCATGGGCGAAGCTATACCGCGCGGGATCCCGAAAGGAGGGAGGCGCCCCATGGATCAGCTCCGCAAGCAGGGCTAACGCCCGCAGCGTCTTCGGCCCGACTCCCGAAAGCCCGAGGAGGGCCTCAAAGCTTTTAGGCGAGGCCTCATACGTCCTTAAGAGAATCGACCGGAGCCTCTGAGGATTCAGGTCGGCCAGCGCCACTCTGTGGCGGGAAGGGAGGCAAAGGGTCGTGAGCTTCTCCACCTCGTGTAGCAAACGATCCGGCGGCTCTTGCGAGAGAGTGGTGGAGGCCAAGCGGGCCCCTTCACTTTCGGCAGCAACGAGGTTCAGAACCTCCGTTTCTCGCCGATCACAGCAGACGGCCGACTCCGGTTCGCAGACAAAATCTCGCACCTGCTCCCCGAGCCAATGATACCGGCGGGCGTACCGGTGCTCCGGGTTCATCCCCTGCTGAATCACCGCCCAACGTCCATCCTGGGTGAACAGGAAGAGGTGGTGGTAGAGCTGATAGCCGTCCTGTAGTGCCGTGTTATCCACCTTGGCCGACATCTTGCTGGCATAAATCAAGGGGGCGGGGTCCGTCTGGACGAGGGAAGAGGCCACCTCGATCTCCTTGGGAGCCTTCCGGGAGCTCGCCCCTTTTCCTCCGGCGAAAACGAGCCCGGTCTCTTTGGCTACCGGATTGAGACCCTCCTTGAGAGCGCCGCAGACTGTCGTGGTGAGTCCACTCGAATGCCAGTCGAAGCCGAGGACACACCCCAGGGCTTGAAACCAGTAAGGATCAGAGAGGCGCCGCAGGACTTCTGGGACGCCGTAGTCGGCGAGGACAACCAAGATGATCTCCCGACCCAGCTCCTTCATCCGTTGAAAGAGCCAGGCCGGAGCTTTGCCGGTGTGCAAGGGGAGATGGGCGATCCCTGTCTTCATTGACTTCGCCTCGTACGGCTCATCTCGCACGATTGTAGCATGTGACGCCAGCGCCCTTATGCGATTTCGCTATGCGTCCACCCTCTCCAGAAACCAGAGGTCCAACGACCGATCCCGATACAGGACGTAAATTCGTCCGTCGGAGGCGAGGACCCGGAAGTATTCTTTCTGGACCCTCTGAGGCTCCTCCTGGATCCAGCGTTCCAGCAGCTGGACCACCACGAGCCGGCCGGCCGTAGAGGATTGAAAGCTACGGGGGGTCTCCTCCCCCTTCGACCCGGCGTAGCTCGAAACCTGAATCGGCTCAGGGATCCCCATGATCTCCCGTAAGAAGTTTCTTTCCGTCTCTACCACGGTTCTGTCGCGGGTTCAACGGGCAAAACGGTTCTCCTTGACAGGGACGCGGGTGCTATAGTAGGAGAGCAAGCGCCATTTCGAAATTCGCACCTCGAAGTTTGAATGATCTCTGAACCCTGAACTATAAACTCTGAACCCTGAACCGCGGTGTCTGAACTCTGAACTATGAACTATTCTGACGCCCTCGCTTTCCTGAATGGTCTTCAGCGCTTCGGCATTCGGCTGGGGCTCGAGAATATCCTCCGTCTGGTGGATGCCTTTGACCACCCCGAGATGTCCTTCCGGTCTGTCCACGTCGCTGGGACAAACGGAAAGGGTTCCACCGCCGCATTTGTGAACGGGATCCTCCGAGCGGCAGGCTTCACCGTTGGGCTCTACACATCCCCTCATCTTCTGGACTTTCGGGAACGCATTCTGGTGAACGGCCATCCTATTGCTGAAGAGGAATTGGCTGTCCTCACGACCGAGATCAGCGGAGTCATCGACCGCATCTTCAGTCGATCTCCGCTCTCGTCTCCTACCTTCTTTGAGGCGGCCACCGCGTTGGCGTTCCTTTACTTCGCCCGGTCCCGCGTGGACTGGGGGGTCATCGAAGTCGGTCTTGGGGGCCGTTCTGACGCGACCAACGTGCTCCAGGCGGAGGTCTCGGTGATCACCAATATAGGGTTGGAGCACCAGGAACATCTCGGGGACAGCCTGGAGAGCGTCGCGGCAGAGAAGGCGGGAATCGTCCGTGAAGATGGATGGGTTGTCAGCGCCGTGGAGGGCGCGGCCCTGGAGACGATTGGGCGGGTTGTCCAGCAGAAGGGTGCCGGCTTGATCAACGTCCAAGACCAGTATCGGGTGGAGTACTTGGGTCGGTCCGAGCAAGGGGAGACCTTCCGGCTCACGGGGAGACTCCGGGAGTACGATTCGCTACGGGTTCCGTTAGTGGGGAAGCACCAAGTTCTGAACGCCGTCACGGCCGTAGCGGTCGCGGAGTCGCTTGAGGAGAAGGGTTTCTTCGTGGGCGAGGATCGGATACGCGAGGGGCTTGCGGCCACCCGCTGCCCGGGCCGCCTCCAGCAGGTCGCGGTGCGGCCTCGGATTCTAGTGGACGGGGCTCACAACCCCCCAGCCATCGGGGCGCTGCGGGCCTTTCTGGAGGAGGAAAAAATCCCAGGTCGCCTCGTGATCATCTTCGGCGTCCTCAAGGATAAGGCCTGGAAGCGGATGCTCGAGGTCTTGGCCCCGCTGGCCTCGGCCATCATCCTCACCCATCCCGAGAGTGACCGGGGCGCCGCGCCTAAGGAATTGGCGGCTGTCGCCGCTCAGTGGTGTGAAGACATCAAGATCGCTGAGACCATGACGGAGGCCTTGGCGATCGCTCGCGCCCTCGTTGCTTCGGATGATACCATGCTCATCACCGGCTCCCTCTATACCGCTGCCGCCGCTCTGCGCGCCCTCGGTTTTACGTCCCTCTTCTGATCCCCGTTAGTTGTTGGTTCAGACCTCTCCTGAGGGTACATCGACAGGCGATGAATCGCGCAGCGATCCGTCTTATTTTCTGCGTTTTTTTGGTCGGGAAGAGGGGCGAGTCGATCGGACGGCCCGAAGGAGTGCCCGCTGGTTGACGGGCTTTTGCAAGAGGCAGAAAGCCCCTGCCCGGAGAGCCTTCTCACGGTCCTCTCGGGCGGTTTCGTGCATCATGAGGATGACGGGCAGTCGGGGAGAGACTTCCTGGATGATGGGGAGGGCGTCGGTCCCGTTTAGCCCCGGGAGGTGATAGTCCAAGAGCATCAGGTCGAACTCTTCGGCGAGCAGAGTCCGCACCGCATCCGCGATCGTGGTATGGATATGGGTGGAGAACCCTTTCGCACCCAGGAGCCGTGAGAGCGTCTGGCACGTGTAGTAGTCGTCGTCGATAATCATGATTCGCATGGTTTTTCCTTGCCCCGATACTCTCTAGCAAGGAAGGTGCCAAATATGGAAGGGCCGACCGTGGAGGACTTGCGGGGAACACCGCTCGGACGCGAGAAGGCGAGTAGGCGCGGAAGCTAAAGCGTTAGAAGACCAGGCTGGTCAAATGCTTAGGGGCCTGGGTGCTCCTCGCGTTTGAGCATCCCAGCCTGCTTGCATTCAAGCATCCGAGCATCCTGGCTTTCCAGCATGCCAGCCGCTGGGTGCTGGCACCTGATAGCTGAGCAGTGACAGCCTGTCTCAGCGACGGCCGCGAGGTTCTGAAATAGGTATGCGGTAGGCGAGAAGCTTGCGATAAAGGGTCTTGGGATCGATTCCCAGGATCTGGGCTGCCTGGCCGCGGTGGCCTTGTGCCTGTTCCAGGACGCGGAGAATGTGCTGTCGCTCCATCTCCCCGAGGGTGGGAAGAGAGTCGGCTGAAGCGGCTGCCCCTGGGGAGACCCGAGATACTTGAAGGTCGAGAGGGAGATCCTCCGCTTCGATCTGATCTTTGGGTGAGAGAATCAGTGCCCGCCGAAGGACGTGCTGAAGCTCCCGGACATTCCCAGGCCAGGAGTATCGGGTGAGAAATTTCATGGCGTCGTTACTCACGGTCTTCTTACCGAGGGGGGCGAACAGATGCAGAAAGTGCCGGGTCAGGACTGGGATGTCCTCGAGCCGCTCGCGGAGCGGAGGAACGTGGATGGGGATGACATTGACGCGGTAATACAGATCTTCACGGAACTTTCCCGTCTTGACCTGCTCCTGGAGGTCTCTGTTGGTTGCCGACAGGACCCGGACATCGACCTGGCGCTCCCTCGTGCTTCCGACCCGGAAGAACTTCCCGGTTTCGATCACGCGAAGAAGCTTCAGCTGCATGGCCTGCGAGATCTCGCCGATCTCGTCCAAGAGGAGGGTTCCTTTGTCCGCGACCTCGAAGAGCCCGGGCTTTGCCGAGTGGGCCCCGGTAAAAGCTCCCTTCTCGTGCCCGAAAAGCTCGCTTTCCAGGATGCTCTCCTGCAGGGCGCCACAGTTGATGACCAGGAAAGGTTTGTCCTTTCGCTTGGATTTCTGGTGGATGGCCTTCGCTATGAGTTCCTTGCCAGTGCCGCTCTCGCCGGTGATGAGAACGGTGGAATCGGTTGGCGCGATCTTCGTGAGCATCTCTAGGATCCGCCGGATCTTTTGGCTGGCGGTCACAATCTCTGGAAATAGCTCTTCCTTTCCCAGTCGGGTCTTGAGGTAGATATTTTCTCGGAGGATTTGCTGCTTTTCGTACGCCTTCCGGATCAAGAGATTCAGCTCGGCCGTCTTGCAGGGCTTCGTCACGTAGGTGTATGCGCCGAGCTTCATGGCCTCCACGGCAGTCGGGATGGTTCCGTGTCCGGTGAGGATGATTACCTCAGGCGGCAGGGGCCACTTCCTCACCTCCCTGAGGACCTCCATCCCGCCCAGCTTGGGCATCTTGAGATCCAGGACGAGGACATCGAATTCTTCGCCCTTGAGCTTCTCTACAGCCTGCCGCCCGTCCGGGGCCACATCGGTAAGGTGCCCCTCTCTCCCGAGCTCCGTCTTCAACACCCTGGCAAAGTTCTTTTCGTCTTCAGCGATCAGAACACGGATCTTGCCCTGTCCGATGCGCATCATCCCCCCCCTGTAACCTGGGTCTTCGCTGCAGGAAGGTGGATTCGGACGACCGTCCCTTTTCCCTCTTCCGAATGGATCTCCATCCTTCCTCCGTGGGCGCTCATGATCCCTTCGGCGATATAGAGGCCTAACCCTGCACCTTTTCCATGGGGCTTGGTGGTGAAGAAAGGTTCGGAGACCCGCGGCACGAGGTCGGCGGGAATGCCCTTGCCGGTGTCTTCGATCTCTACCAAGAGCCCCCTGACCGAGCGCGAGGACGGAACTCTGACTGGGGAGCCCCCGAAAACCCGCGTGCCGGGCCCGGCCGCCTTGGTCCGAATGGTGAGCATGGCCCCCTTGTCCATGGCCTCGAGGGCGTTGATCAGCAGGGCTAGGAATGCCTGACGGAGCTCTCCTTCGTTGCCGAGAAGGAAAGGCAAACCGTCCTCGAAATCCCGAATGAGCGTGATTCCTCGGCTCCGGAATTGATATCCAAGGACGCCGAGAATCCCCTCCAGAAGCATGCAGAGGTCGATGGGCCGCTGCTCCCCGCTGGTCTCTCGACTGAGGTCTGAGAGGCCGGCCAGAATCCCCTTACATCGGTAGACCTCCTCCTCGATGATTCGAAGATAAAGCTTCAAATCCTCTGTATCCTGGTGGGCCAACGGAGGGCTCTGGCTGTGTTTGAGGAGGGCTTCGGCACAGGAGGCAATGGTGGCCATCGGATTGTTCAATTCGTGAGCGATGCCAGAGGCGAGTTGGCCGACACCGGCTAGCTTCTCGTTGGCCAGAAGTTGCCGCTCGATTCGCCGGCGTTCGGTGATGTCCTCGACGAGGGTAATCACGTGGGTGACAACTCCCGTGCCATTAGTGAGGGGGGCCTTACTGATCCGGAAGGTCCGCCGGTCCCCCTCCAGCACCGAGTGCTCCTCCACTTGGAGCGTGGCCCCGGTCTCAAAGACGTGCCGGAACTCTTCCTCGATCGGGGTGCGCCGCAAGGACGAAAGAACCTGAAAGAGATTCCGGCCGATGACGTCCTCGCGTTTTATCCCCCAGGGGGCGGTCTCTCGGGTTCGGTTCCAGGCGACGATGGTGAAGCTCCGGTCGATGACGTAGAGGCCGAGAGGAAGACTGTCAAGGATCTTTTGCGTTAAGGCCCGCTCTTGCACGAGTGGTTCTTCGGTGAGAAGGAAGAGCGCGCCTCCCCTCCAGGGGATCGCCTGCAAGTGCAGTCCCCCCTCTGCTAAGATGTGTGCCGCCGGACCTCTTCTCTGCCGGAGTTCCCCTATGAGGGATCGTACCTGGGATCGTAGGGGAGCAGGGAAGGCGACGCTGAAGCTCTTGCCGGGAGGGTGGCGACGGGGGAGCCCTAGAAGGATCCACCACGCGGGATTCGTGGTCAAGATCTTCCCGTAAGAGTTTAACGCTAGGACCCCTACGTCGAGGCGCGAAAGCAGCGCGGTCAAGAGACCCTGTGGTCCCTGCCCAGCAGCCTGATCTTTCGCTGGCGACCTGCTTTTCGGCTTACGTCCTGTGCCCTTGGCTACGAGTCTCCCCATGGTGGCGCCTATAATATCCATGTCTCCCGGGTTTTGCAAGGAGGGGAAGCAGCCAACCGCTGGGATGCTGGCAATCTAGCACGCTGGAATGCTCATACACGAGGAGCATCCGGGTCTTTAAACTTGTGACGATCCTTGCGTCCTAGCATTTCAGCTCCCGCGCCTTCTATCATTCTAGCTATGGAGCGAGACATTGACGCCGGACGGACAGTCCGGTATATATAGGGCATATCCCTAGGGGGGACGAATCTCGTTTCTTGGGGAGGATGCAAGATGAGTTTTCCAGTGCGGCGGCCTCGACGTCTTCGGCGGTCGGAAACGATCCGTCGAATGGTCCGCGAAACGGTCTTGCAGGTGGACGATTTCATTGTGCCGCTGTTCGTCGTTCCCGGTCGCGGGATCCGCCAAGAGATCCCGCCTATGCCTGGCACCTACCGGCTCTCCGTGGACCAACTCACCAGGGAGGTCAAGGATATTGCCGCCCTCCGCATTCCCGCGGTCCTCCTCTTCGGCGTTCCGGAGCACAAGGATGCCTCCGGGTCCGGGGCCTACGCCAAGGACGGGATCGTCCAGCAGGCCGTGCGGGCCATTAAAGATTCGGTCTCGGACTTGCTCGTCATCACGGATACCTGCCTTTGCGAGTACACGAGTCACGGCCACTGCGGGGTCGCAGAGGAGGAGATTGTCAGGAACGATCCGACCCTGGAACTCCTGGCCAAGGCTGCCGTCTCCCAGGCGGAGGCGGGGGCAGATATGGTCGCCCCCTCGGACATGATGGACGGTCGCGTGTCCTCGATCCGAGAGGCCCTGGATGCGAACGGTTTCGAAGATGTTGCGATCATGTCGTATGCGGCTAAGTACGCGTCCGGTTTTTACGGGCCCTTCCGAGTAGCGGCGGAGTCAGCCCCTCAATTCGGCGATCGGCGGAGCTATCAGATGGATCCACCTAACGCTGCAGAGGCCTTGCAAGAGGTGGCCATGGACATCGAAGAGGGGGCTGATATCGTCATGGTGAAGCCCGCCCTGGCCTATCTGGATGTCCTGTGGAGGGTCCGGACCGAATTTAACGTGCCGGTGGCCGCGTACAATGTGAGTGGGGAATTCTCCATGGTGAAGGCCGCCGCCCGGCTGGGATGGCTGGACGAGGAACGCGTCATGTGGGAGATCCTCACCGCGATCAAACGGGCCGGGGCCGATCTGATCCTCACGTACTTCGCCAAAGATGCCGCTCGGCTCCTTCAGCGGAGCGAGTAATTCCTTTTCATTCCATTGGGTCCGCTGGCGTCGGGTTGAGATCCTTGACGGGTGATCCTTTCCCGATCGTATACGTGCGGGAACTCGGCATGGGGCCACTCACGGCATTGAGGGCCAATGAGTCTTTTTGTGCGAAACGGCTCGCAGATTAGATTGGTAATAAATTGGTAATAAAATAGAAGAATTGTCGGGTGCGAGGAGAGGCCATGGGTGGGAAGTCGGGACATCTTTTTGAGGAGGCGCAGCGATACTTTCCTGGGGGGGTGAACAGCCCCGTCCGGGCCTTTAAGGCCGTAGGCGGGCGCCCCTTCTTTGTGGAGAAGGGAGAGGGGGCGCGGGTCACCGATGTAGATGGAAAGGTCTACATCGACTACGTGGGATCTTGGGGACCGTTGATCTTGGGACACGCCCACCCCCAGGTGGTACAGGCGCTCAAGAGGGCCGTGGACCGGGGGACGAGCTATGGGGCTCCGACAGAGCTCGAGGTCACGCTAGCCCGGATGGTCACCGAGGCCCTCCCCTCGGTGGAGATGGTCCGCTTCGTGAGCTCCGGGACCGAAGCCGTGATGAGTGCCCTTCGGGTGGCGCGCGCTTACACCGGGCGAGACAAGATTATCAAGTTTGCAGGTTGCTACCATGGTCATGCCGATAGCCTGTTGGTCAAGGCCGGCTCAGGGGCTCTCACTCTGGGCGTCCCTAATTCCGGCGGTGTTCCAGAGGCCGTGGCGAAGGAGACCATCACTCTCGGCTATAACAATCTGGATCAGGTACGTGAGGTCATGGAGGCGGTAGGAAAGGATGTGGCGTGTATTATTGTGGAGCCAGTAGCGGGCAACATGGGGGTGGTTCCACCCAGGCCCGGTTTCCTCGAGGGGCTCAGGGAGCTGACACACAAGCATAGGTCCCTGTTGATCTTTGACGAAGTAATCACCGGCTTTCGCGTGGGCTACGGAGGGGCACAAGGGCTCTATGGCGTTCGCCCGGATCTCACATGTCTGGGAAAGATCATCGGGGGTGGACTGCCGGTCGGGGCTTATGGGGGCAGTCGGGCCATCATGGAGCAGGTTGCTCCACTGGGCCCGGTGTATCAGGCGGGCACGCTTTCCGGCAACCCGCTGGCCACGACGGCAGGCATCGAGACCTTGACTCTCTTGAGGGACGGAGGGATCTACCGCGATCTGGAGGAGGGGGCCAGGGCCCTGGCGGAAGGAATTGAGGAGGCTTGCCAGAACACGAATCTCTCCTGTTGCCTGAACCGGATCGCGTCCATGTGGACGCTGTTCTTTACGCAGGGGCCGGTGGAGGATGACCGGGACATCGAGCGAGTTGATAGCAGACGATATGCCGGTTTCTTCGGCGCCATGTTGAATCGAGGCATCAGTCTTCCTCCTTCCCAATTCGAGGCTGCTTTCCTCTCTGCCGCCCACACCGCCCAGGATGTGGCGGTGACCATTGATGCGGCCCGGGAGGCCCTCCAGGCAATCGTTCAGACTGAATAGTCCAGAGTTCAGAGGGTAAGGAATCGGGGAGAGTCTGTGAAGCGTGAACCGTGAACTATGAACTATGAACCCCTCAGCGGTCGTTGGACATCGGTCATCGGCGATCGGTAAAGGAAGATGGAGCCTCTCGATCATCTGGAACGCCTCCTTCATCGGGTAGGGGGGGCGCAGGCCACAGTCGAAACCGCCCGGTGCCTCCGGGAGCATTCCGGACTTTCGGACTGTCACCTGTGCGTAAAGAGTTGTCCGGTCCAGAGCATCGATCTCGGCGGCGGTGTCCATGTATTGAATCACTGTACCGGCTGCGGGGTCTGCCTCACCGTCTGTCCTGTGTCTGCCTTTGATCTCAATGGGGCGGCGACAGGGCAGCTCCTCTCCCAGGTGGCCTCACGCGTACGAGAGAGTTCGTCCCTGCTTATGACCTGCGAACAGAGTGCCGATGCTCCATCGGCGGACCTCATCCTGCCTTGTCTGGCGCGTCTCGACGAGACCCTTCTGCTGGGTGCCCTAGCGCTTGGGGCCCGTCAGGTCCACCTCACCCGAGGATTATGCGAGAATTGCCCGTACCTAGAGGCGATGCCTCGGTACCGGCGGATGCTCGGCCGGGTTCGCACGTGGAGCAGAGCCCTCCCTGGTTCGTCGGAGAGGATCATGGAGGTGGAAGAGGGGAGTCGGGGTCAGCAGGAGAGATCCACGGCTATGGGCCCTGACCGGCGGGC
Organism: uncultured bacterium; assembly: GCA_964348275.1. GTDB lineage: Bacteria > Methylomirabilota > Methylomirabilia > Methylomirabilales > CSP1-5 > CSP1-5. The sequence goes on along the minus strand of CAYGBT010000052.1, from coordinate 6,810 downwards.
CTTTTTCACCTGGGTGAGGAGCGAAGGAATGCAGCTCGTAACTTCTTTCTTCGATGACTTTTCCCAGGGCTTTCAGGGCAGAAGGGTTGCGCAGGGCATTTCTCTTCCCCTCAAAAACCGAATCCTTCCACAGTTTCTCAAGAAGTTAGGGGCCGAGCAGAGGGGGGTCCCTTACGATCCTGAAGGCCCCTTTGCAGAACTCCTCCTCGACGAAGTCAAGTGTAACGCCTGTGAGGCCTGCGTTCAGGTCTGTCCCACAGGGGCGATCGAGAGAGCAGGAGGCGAAGACGCCTTCTGCCTTACCCTCGATGCGAGTCGCTGCGTCAATTGCGCTCTCTGCCTGGATACGTGTATCCCCAATGCTTTGACCTATCGGCAAGGGATTTCACTCAAGAGGATTGCCCTGCGGGATCAGGAGATCCTTGTGAATAAACCATTCCACCGGTGTGGCCGCTGCGAGGCGCGTTTCCTTACCGACGGAGAGGCACAGTCCGAAGATTTGTGCTCAACGTGCTACTTTCTGGTGAATGTGGAGGGATCTGTGGGGATGTCGGAAGAGGAACGTGCGAGTTAACCTCGGAGGAGGACGGCCATGAAGGTGGGGAGGCACATGACGCGACAAGTCGTGACCATTGAGCGGGAGGCCTCGCTGCGTCGAGCCCGCCGCATCATGGAGAACAGGCAGATTCGGCACCTGCCCGTCGTGGACAAGGACCGACTGATCGGTCTCGTCACCGACCGGGATATCCGGGCTGCTGCCCCTTCTTCAGCCGCCAATATCGCCCCGGAAGTTCGAGAAGAATTTCTGGACCATCTCAAGATAGGTCACGTGATGACCAAAAAGGTCCTCAGCACGACTCCGGAAATGAGCATTGAGGAGGCGGCCCTCCTGATGCGGCGGCATAAGATCAGCTGTCTCCCGGTGCTTGAGGGGGAACGCCTGGTCGGGATCATCACAGAAACCGACATCTTTAAGGTGTTCTTGGAAGTCCTGGGGGTGGAGGAATCGAGCGCACGCCTTGAGATGCCCTTCGATCGCCGGCCCGGATTTGTTGCTGAATTGTGCCGGATCATCGATGAGCAAGGAGGCCATCTGATGAGTCTCCTGACCGTTTCTGGAGAAGAAGGGAGAGAGGTCCTGATCCTTCGAGTGGACACCGCTAACCCCACTTCCCTATGCCAGGCATTCCAGCAGGCGGGGTTTACAGTCGTCTCGGTTCAGCATCCCGGCGCCGCGATACGGGGGGGAAGGGAGCCGGGCGGCCGCGCACCGGGAGAGGGATAAAGACGCTCGGTGCAAGGAGAAATCGGGCGACATTTCCCTTGACATCCAAAGAAAATGTATGTTAGTTAGTAACGTAATTCACAAGCAAACAGATTTCGGGACGCGATGCCCTGAAACAGGGCTTTTTTATTGTTGAGGGCGTATGGCAGCGGATTACGCATATGTTGCGTTCTTCCTCATCGTCGGCGCCCTCTTCGTGGTGGTCAACATTGATGTCGTTTCTCGCCTTGTCCGGCCGTCGAAGCCGACCCCGGTAAAACTCACCACCTACGAGTGCGGCGAGGACCCCATTGGCAGTCCGTGGCTGCGGATCCACGTCCGCTACTATCTGTTTGCCCTCGTCTATATCGTCTTCGCGGTGGAGGCGGTCTTTCTGTTCCCCTGGGCCATTGTCTACCGCTCCTTGGGGCTCTTCGCTTTCGTCGAGATGATGATCTTCATCGTGATCCTTCTCGTCGGCCTTGCTTATGCCTGGGCGAAAGGGGCACTCGAGTGGGTCTAATCGAAAGTCCGGCGTCCGACGTCCAAGGTCCGACGTCGGAAAACCAGGGTTGAGACCGGTTTCGTTGTCCGTGACATCGGACATCGGACATCGGACGCTAATGCGATGACAGCGGAAGAGATCCTGAAGCAGATCCAGACCCGGTTCCGTGAGGAGATCCGAACGGCGGAGGTCCGGCAGGGAGAGGCCTGCGTGACCATCAAGGCGGACCGGAACTTCGAGATCTGCCGCTTTATCAAAGAGGACCTCGGCTACGACTACCTGAATTGCCTGAGTGGCGTTGACTGGAGTGCCGAAAACGAGATGGAGGTGGTGTATAACCTCTCCTCGGTGAAACAGCCGGGAAAAATCACCCTGCGGGCACGGGTCCCCCGGAACGAGCCAGTCCTCCGCTCGGTAGTCCCCCTCTGGGGGACGGCGAACTGGCACGAGCGGGAAGCCTTTGACCTCTTCGGAATCCACTTTGAGAACCATCCGGACCTTCGGCGGATCCTCCTCCCTGAGGACTGGGTCGGCCATCCCCTCAGGAAAGATTACCAGGATGAGCGGTTCGTCTCTTATCCCTGGGACGATCGGAAGCCCGGAGGGGTAGCCCGGCCGACGTCCGCGTAGGAAGCACACGGCATGACGACGGTTAACCTGCAGCTTCAACAACTGAAAGAACGGACCACCGAGTCCATGGAGGAGATGTGGGTCAACATGGGGCCGCAGCATCCCTCGACCCACGGCGTCCTGCGGCTGCTCTTGAAGCTGGACGGCGAGATAATCCGCGAGTGCATCCCCTACATGGGCTACATGCACCGCTGCCACGAAAAGATCGGGGAGAACCGGGCATACGTCCAGATCATTCCCTACACCGACCGGCTCGATTACCTGGCCTCCATGTATATGAACTGGGGGTACTGCCTCGCGGGCGAGCGGCTGATGGGAATCCAGATACCGGAGCGGGCGGAGTACCTGCGGGTGATCCTGGGGGAGCTACAGCGGATTGCCTCGCATCTGATCTGGCTGGGGACGTTTGGGCTCGATCTGGGCAACTTCACCATCTTCATGTATTGCTTCCGGGAACGGGAGATGATCCTCGACCTGTTTGAGGCGATCTGTGGACAGCGGCTCAATTACAGTTTCATGCGGATAGGGGGCCTGGCGTTAGATGCGCCGGAGGGGTGGCTAGCGGATGTGAAGGCGTTTTTGGAGTGGTTCAAGCCCCGCCTGCCGGAATACGACCGCCTGACGACGGACAATGTGATCTGGCAGAAGCGGATCCAAGGGGTGGGGATTCTCAAACCTGAGGATGCTGTCAGCTATGCCTCCTCGGGGCCGGTGCTTCGGGGGTCGGGTTTCCGGTGGGATCTTCGCAGAGATGACCCGTACAGCATCTACGACCGCTTTGAGTTCGACGTTCCGGTCGGACCGAATGGGGATTCATGGGACCGGTTCTGGGTGCGGCGGCGGGAGATGGATGAATCGGTGAAGATTGTGGAGCAGGCGCTCAAGGCGATTCCGCCGGGCCCGGTGCTGGCACCGGTGGCGAAAAAACTGCGGGCGCCGGAGGGAGACCTCTATTCGCGGGTCGAGGCACCGCGCGGGGAGTTCGGAATTTACCTGGTTGCGGATGGTTCCGAGAGGCCATACCGGTACAAGGTCCGCGCTTCGACCTTCGTGAACTTGTCTGCCCTGCCGGTGATGCTTCCGGGCTGTTTCATCGCGGATTGCGTAGCGGTGCTGGGCTCCATCGATATCGTTTTGGGAGAGGTGGACCGCTAGCTAGAGCAGCGGTCGGCGGTCAGCTCACTCCTGATTTCGGATTGCGAATTTCGAATTGCGGATTCAAAGGCAGCTTCATCTTGGTACAATCCGAAATCCGCAATTCCAAATTCGAAATGTTTGCAAGTTGATTGCTGACTGCTAGAGGGGTAAAGGTGGTGAGTGCTGGAGCCCTGGAGAGATTCTATGGGCTGTTCGAGGCGTGGGGCATCCCGTGGATTGTGCCACGTTTGACCATCATGACCGTGGTGGTGAGCATCATCCTCGCCTTCGTCTCGGTGTCCGCCATGTTTCTCATCTGGTGGGAGCGAAAGATCAGCGCCCACATCCAGGCTCGGTTCGGGCCGATGCGGGTCGGAGGCTGGCACGGATGGGCCCAGAGTATCGCCGACGGGATCAAGCTCCTGCTCAAGGAGGACATCATTCCGACCCGGGCCGATCGGCCGATCTTTATGCTGGCCCCCATTGTGGTCTTTGCCGCTTCATTGGCCACCTATGTGGTGATTCCATTCGGTCCCGGCCTCATCGTAGAGGATCTCAACATTGGGGTCCTCTACATCATTGCAATTTCGTCGCTCGCGGTCGTGGGAATCATCATGGCCGGTTGGAGCTCCAACAACAAGTACGCGGCATTAGGGGCGCTCCGGTCCGCGGCCCAGGCAGTGAGCTACGAAGTGCCCCTGGTGATTTCCCTCCTGGGTCCTCTGCTCCTGGTGGGCTCCCTGAGCATGGTCAAGATTGTGGAGGCCCAACAGAATATCTGGTTCATCCTGGTGCAGCCACTCGCCTTTGTTTTGTATTTTACCTGCGCGGTGGCCGAGACCAATCGACTCCCCTTCGATATTCCCGAGGCGGAATCGGAGCTCGTGGCGGGGTTTCATGTTGAGTATAGCGGGATGCGCTTTGCCATCTTTTTCCTCGCCGAGTATGCGAATATGTTTGTGGTCTGCGCCATTGCCACCACCGTCTTTCTCGGCGGATGGCGGGGACCCCTGTTGCATCCCGTGGTCTGGTTTCTCCTGAAGACCTATTTCCTACTCTTCGTGATGATGTGGCTTCGATGGACGCTGGCCAGGGTGCGGGTCGACCAGCTCATGAACGTGGCCTGGAAGGTTCTCCTGCCCCTCGCCTTTCTGAATCTAGGGGTTACCGGGCTCGCCGCACTATTTCTTTAACGAGTGGGGTGAAACATGCGGCAGTATGTCCGAGAGGTTGTTCTAGGTTTCTGGAGCGTCATCCTCTCGATGACGATTACGTTGCGGTATCTTTTTACCCGGGCGGTCACCGTCCAGTATCCCGAGGAGAAGCGAGAGCTTCCTACCCGCGCGTTGACCCGACACGTGCTCACCATCAATCTCGACTCGAAGGAGCTGAAGTGCACGGCCTGCGACATGTGCGCCCGGATCTGTCCCACCAACTGCATCCATATTGATGGAGAAGGGAAGGGGAAGGCACGCCGACCCAAGTTCTTTGTCATCGACCACAATCTCTGCATGTACTGCAACCTGTGTGTCGAGGTTTGCCCCTTTGATGCCATCTCCATGTATACCGGGAAGTTCGAACTGGGCGGGTTTACTCGGGCCAGTCTGTTATATGACATGAAGACGTTACACGCCGAATCGTTCTATCCCACCATTATGAGTCCTCGTCCCCCTGCGGGAGCGACAGTGGCGGCGCCTGCGGCCGCTGGCGCTGGAAAGCAGGGGCGCAAGGGCTAACGCCCATCGAGAGGGAACCGAGTGACGGAACTTATCTTCTTCTTCGGGCTGGCGGCCTTTACCGTAATTGCGGGGCTGTTCGTGGTCTTGGATCGAAACATCGTCCACTCCGCCGTCGCGTTGATCTTTTCTTTCTGCGGTGTGGCCGGGATCTATGTGCTTTTGGATGCCGAATTCCTGGCCGCCGTCCAGGTTCTCATCTATGTCGGCGGGATCACCATCCTGCTCCTTTTCGCCATCATGCTGACCACCCGGATCGCTGCCCGGGTGGACATCTTCAACGAACAGAAGTGGCCGAGTCTTGTAATTGCCGTGTTGATCACGGGCGTCCTCGTGTATGCGTCGGTCACCGGAATCCAGATCTCGGCCCAGGCGCCCAGACTCCCGGAGACCGCGCCCACCCTCGGACGGCTCCTCCTGACCACACACGTCCTTCCCTTTGAGGTTGCCTCGGTTCTCCTCCTCGCCGCGCTGGTGGGCGCGATTATCCTGGCCCGCCGAGAAGGGGAGTAGCACAATGATTCCTCTCTCGTACTATCTTATCCTGGGGGCTGTGCTGTTCGGGATCGGCATGTTTGGCGTCCTCACCCGGAGAAATGCCATTGCCATTCTGATGGCTGTTGAGCTGATGCTGAACGCAGTGAACGTGAACTTTATTGCCCTGTCCCGGTATCTGCCCAACGCAACCCTGGATGGGCAAGTGTTTGCCATCTTCGTCATTACCGTGGCTGCGGCTGAGGCGGCGGTGGGACTTGCCATCGTGCTTGGGCTCTACCGCAATTTCCGCACCGTCAACGTCGATGAGATCAACCTGATGAAATGGTAGGAATAGTTCACGGTTGACGGTTCACAGTTCACAAATATCGGTCCTCATGGTTTTACCGTAAACCGTGAACAGTGAATTTTGAACGAGGTGTTCATGGCGCAATACATCTGGTTAGTGCCGGCCTTTCCCCTGATCGGGGTCATTATCAACGGCCTCTTCGGGCGGAGCCATCTTCGGGAAAGAGCCCATCTCGTGGCGGTGCCGGCCGCTGGACTTTCATGCCTCGTTGCCATCATCATCTCTGTGCAGGCCTTTGGTGGCCTCAGCCTCGACCTGAATCTCTATCCGTGGGTCGTTGCGGGGGATTTTCAAGTTCCGCTCGGTTTCCTGGTGGACCCCCTCTCCACGGTCATGATGCTCACTGTGACCTTTGTCGGCTTCCTCATCCATATCTATTCCATCGGGTACATGCACGGCGATCCCGGTTACCCCCGGTTCTTTGTGTACATGAACCTCTTTATGTTCTCCATGCTCATGCTGGTCCTGGCCAACAACTATCTCCTCATGTTCCTGGGCTGGGAGGGGGTGGGCCTCTGTTCGTATCTCTTGATCGGGTTCTGGTATGAGAAGAAGACAGCAACCGATGCGGGGAATAAAGCCTTCATCGTCAACCGCGTCGGGGACGCCGGTTTCCTGCTCGGGCTGTTCTTAATCTGGACCACCTTCGGCACGTTGGGGTACGCGGAGGTATTTGCTCGGGCGGAGGGCGAGC
>CAYGBT010000051.1:10453-18337 GCA_964348275.1 uncultured bacterium | reverse complement strand
TTTTATTTTTTGTCAAGTGTCTAGCAATTGCTTGTAGCCACCCCCTCGGGGTCGGCGACTTTCCCCTTGACAAATATCAAACTCCCTTTACATTAGTAAGCCAATCACCGCGGAATTTCTCGGCCATGCCCCCCTTTCCTCCTTCGCCCCAAAGGAGGTTTACCATCGACGCGCCTCAGGCAAATCTGAAGAAGACCCCTCTGAACGCCGTTCACCGTCAGATGGGGGCCCGCATGGTCCCCTTCGGGGGCTGGGACATGCCGGTACAATACGTCGGCATCCTGGAGGAGCACCGGGCCGTCCGGGGGGCTGTCGGCCTGTTCGATATCAGCCACATGGGGGAGATCGAGTTCCGGGGCGCGGATGCCCTCGCGACCGTTCAACGGCTGGTTACCAGCGACGCCTCAAAACTGAGCCCTGGGCAGGTCCATTATGCGGCCCTCTGTTACGACAATGGGACCTTTGTCGATGACCTCACAGTCTACAAGCTGGCCGATGATCACTTCATGTTCACGGTCAATGCGTCCAACATTGACAAAGACTATGAGTGGATCAAGGCGCATGTCACCGGGGGCGTCGAGGCCAGGAACATCAGCGATGAGACCGCGCTGCTGGCCCTGCAGGGTCCCAAGGCCCCGGAGATTCTCCAGAAACTGACCCCGGTCGATCTGCGCACGATCAAATATTACTGGTTCCAACGGGGCAAGGTGCTGGATTCTGATGCCGTGATTTCCCGGACAGGATATACGGGCGAGGACGGCTTTGAGATCTATCTCTCCCCAGCCAAGGCTGAGGCCCTGTGGAATCGCTTGCTGGAGGAAGGCCGTTCCTTCGGGATTCTCCCGGTCGGCCTGGGCGCTCGGGATACGCTGCGGCTGGAAGCCAAGATGGCCCTTTACGGCAACGATATCGATGACGCCCACACGGTGCTCGAGGCCGATCTCGGCTGGATTGTCAAGTTCGAGAAAGGAGACTTCATCGGGCGGACGGCGCTCGAAAAGCAGCGGGCGGCTGGGCTGACACGTAAGCTGGTCGGATTCGAGATGGTGGGCCGCGGGATCGCGCGTCCCCATTATAAGATCGTCAAGAACGGCCAGGAGATCGGCGAGGTTACGAGCGGTGGTCCCTCTCCGACACTGGGCAAGAACATCGGTCTGGGTTACGTCGCAATCGCGCATGCCTCGATCGGGACCGAGGTCGACATTCTGGTCCGAGGCGAGCCGGTCCGGGCTCAGATCATTCCTACCCCCTTTTATAAACGCAAACGGTAGCGGTTCACGGTTGAGAGTTCATGGTGGATGGTTCATAGTCCATACCCCCGAACTATCAACTATGGACCCTGAACTCTGATCTGTGAACTCTGAACCATGAACTGATCGGAGGGGATGATGAGCGTACCGGAAGGGCTCAAATACACTCGGGAACACGAATGGATCAAGGTGGAGGGGGATAAGGGTCGGGTCGGGATCACCCACTACGCGCAGGATCAGTTGGGCGACGTGGTGTTCGTCGAGCTGCCAAAGGCAGGACGACAGCTTCGCCAGATGGAATCCTTCGGGGTGGTGGAGTCGGTAAAGGCCGTATCCGATCTCTACTGTCCCGTCGGGGGGCAGGTCATGGAAGCGAATGGTGAACTCGAGCGGAAGCCGGAGCTGGTCAACACGGACCCGTACGGGGCCGGGTGGATGATCCAGGTCAAGATCACCCAGCCAAAGGATCTCGACAATCTCCTCTCCGCTTCGGAGTATGCGGCGTACCTGGAACAAGCCGCGGGAGGGCACTGATGCGATACATTCCGAATACTGACGCGGATTGCAAGGCGATGCTCCAAGCCATCGGCGTCCAGTCGGTGGGGGAGCTCTTCACCGACATCCCCAAAAAGGTCCAGGTCAAGGGGGATCTGAAACTGCCGCGCGGCCTTTCCGAAACGGAGCTTCTCCGCCACATGCGTGGGCTCGGCCAGAGCAACGCCGACGTGGACCGCTACACCTCCTTCCTGGGGGCAGGGGCGTATAACCATTTCACCCCCGCGCTCCTGAACCATATGATCCTCCGTGGGGAGTTTTTCACCGCGTACACCCCGTATCAGCCGGAAGTCTCGCAGGGGACCCTTCAAGCCATCTATGAGTACCAGAGCTTGATCTGTCTGCTCACCGGCATGGAGGTCGCCAACGCCTCGATGTACGACGGCGGGTCCGCCACGGCAGAGGCAGCCCTGATGGCGCACCGGATCAATGGCCGGGAGGAGGTCCTGATCTCCCGGGCCGTCCATCCGGAATACCGCCAGGTGGTGGAGACGTACACTTCGCGGCTGGGAATGCGGATCGTGGAGGTGCCTTTCGATAAGACCGGGGCTACCGATCCAGCCGCGACAAAGGCGCGTTTGACGAAGAAGACCTCCTGCTTGATTCTGCAGAACCCCAACTTCTTCGGGGTTGTCGAGGATCTAGAAGCCTTCGCCAAGCCCACGCATGACCAGGAGACGCTTTACATCGTTGCTGTCGCCGAGCCTATTTCCCTTGGCATTTTGAAGCCGCCCGGCCAGGCGGGGGCGGACATTGTGGCCGGAGAGGGGCAAGCCCTCGGGAACGGGTTGAGCTTTGGCGGGCCCTATCTCGGGTTCTTCGCCGCGCGAGAGAAATACATTCGCGGCATGCCGGGGCGGCTCGTGGGCGAGACCGAGGACCGGGAGGGGCGGCGGGGGTACGTCCTCACCCTCTCCACGCGGGAGCAGCACATCCGGCGCGAGAAGGCCACCTCGAACATTTGCACGAATGAAGGGCTCTGTGCCCTTTCCGCCGCCATCTTTATGACGACCATGGGTCGCCAGGGACTCCGCGAGCTCGCGCTGTTAAATCTCAGAAAGGCGCACTTTGCCCGCGAGCGGATTGCCAAGGTCCGGGGCTTCGGCCTCAAGTTTGCGGGTCCCACCTTCAATGAATTTGTCGTGGCGAGTAAGAGGCGCGCACCGCGAGAGATCAACCGGGCCCTCCTCAAACGGGGGATCATCGGGGGGCTTCCACTGGGCCGCTTCTATCCGGAGCTGAAGGATTGCCTCCTCGTGTGTGTCACCGAGCAGATCAGTCGGGGAGAAATCGAGGGGCTGTGTAAGGCCTTGGGAGGTGGACGATGAGAGAGCAGACGGTTGGGACGCGGGGACTGCAGTTCAACGAGCCCCTCATATTTGACCAGAGTGTCCCGGGACGGGTTGCTTACTCCCTCCCTCCTTCGGACGTTCCCGAAGAGAAGCCGGAGCGGCTGCTCCCCAACAAGCTCCTCCGGGAAGACATCGAAGGATTTCCCGAGGTGAGTGAGGTCGACGTCATCCGCCACTATACCCGAATGTCGCAGTGGAACTACGGCGTCGATAGCGGCTTTTACCCCCTCGGGTCCTGCACGATGAAATACAACCCGAGGGTGAATGAGGATGTCGCCCGGATCTCCGGCTTTGCCCGGGCCCATCCGTATCAGCCCGAGGAACTCAGTCAGGGGGCGCTCCAGCTCATGTGGGAGCTCGAACAGTACCTGGCCGAGATCAGCGGCATGGACCGTGTTACCCTGCAACCGGCAGCGGGGGCCCACGGGGAGCTCACGGGAATGATGCTCATCCATGCGTATCTCACCGCGAAGGGCAACCCACGAAAAAAGGTGATTATCCCCGACTCGGCCCACGGGACCAACCCGGCCTCCTCCGCCATCTGCGGGTATGAGGTCGTCCCGGTTAAATCCGGTCCACGCGGGGTCGTAGAGCCTAAGGCGGTGGCCGAGGTGATGGACGAGCAGGTTGCCGCCATCATGGTGACCAACCCCAACACCCTGGGACTGTTCGAGGAGCACATCGTCGAGATCGCGGAGGTCGTGCACAAGAAGGGGGGGCAGGTGTACTGCGACGGGGCCAATCTGAACGCCTTGGTGGGGATCGCCAAGGTCGGGGATATGGGCATCGATGTCCTCCAGTTCAACCTGCACAAAACCTTTTCCACGCCCCATGGCGGGGGGGGTCCCGGGTCAGGTCCGGCCGGCCTCAAGAAACACCTGGCTCCGTTTCTGCCGGTTCCGACGGTGGAGAAACAAGGGAAGCGATTTGTGCTGAATTACGCCATTCCCAAGTCCATCGGGAAGGTCCGCGCCTTTTACGGCAACTTTGCGATGATGGTCCGAGCGTATGCCTATATCCGTTCCTTCGGCCCCAAGGAAATGAGGCGGGTGGCTGAGGTCGCGGTGATCAATGCCAACTATCTCCTAAGCCAGCTCAAGGGGGTCTACGACCTTCCCCACGATCGGCACTGCATGCACGAGTGTGTCTTCTCGGATGCCCTCCAGTCGCGGACGGACATCCACACCGTGGACGTTGCGAAGCGCCTCATCGATCTCGGCTTTCACCCGCCCACCGTCTACTTCCCCTTGATCGTCAAGGGGGCGCTGATGATCGAGCCCACGGAGACCGAGAGCAAAGAGACCCTGGACCACTTCATCGCCGCCATGAAGCGGATCGCCGAGGAGGCCGAGAAGGCCCCGGAGCATCTCAGGATGGCTCCCCACAATCCCAAGGTAACTCGCCTGAACGAGACCAAGGCAGCACGGGAGCCCAAACTTCGTTGGCGGCCCACCTCTTGAGCGAGTTCATGGTTGAGAATGATTGGTGATTAATGGAGGGACGGCTGGGACGCTACACCCAACACCTTAGGGCGGTCGGCGGTCGTCGGCCGTCCATAAATCGAGAACGATGACGTGAACGGTGCCGGAAAAAGGGGATCACGGGCATGATCACGGTTGCAGCGCATCGGGTGCGGCAATTTGGGGTGGAGTTTTATCAGGCGTCCTTTTCGGCGGCCGACATCGACCGGCTGGTCCGGTTCGAGGTCTTGGGGTACGCCTCGGACGAGCGACCCCGGGCGAAAAGGCGCCGGTCCTCGCGAATCAATTGGGAACTCTTGGAGAAGCGAATCGCGCGGGGTGAGGCGGCCTTTCAGCGACCCGTGATCCGTCGAAAGATCGACGAACTCATGCAGTACTACCGGGAGTGTCAGGAGGCGGGAAACCTTCCGGCCATCCCTGGGGCGGTAATTATGATTGCAGAGCAGCGACTTCGGTTCACCCCGGGAGGCGTGAATCCGGGTCTGGGGCTTTTACAGATCCCGGAAGAGCCAGGCGTTCTGCGGGCCCTGGATGGTCAGCATCGCCTTTTGGCCCTCCATGCCGCCGCGAAAGAGTTGACGGGGATGGAGGTCCCGGCCGTTGTTTTCGATAACCTCGATGACCGGCAGGTCGTGGAGCTTTTCGTCACCATTAACGCCAAGCATACCCGTCTAAACCCGTCCCACCTGATTAGCCTGGCCGGACGACGGCTGTACGCGAATAAGAACCAGGCGTTAGCCCATGATGTCATCCGGGCCCTGAACGAAACCGAGTCCTCCCCTCTACGGGGCGAGATCCGTATCCTGGGGGTCGGGCGCGGCAAGGTCTCTCAGGCACCGCTCGCCGAAGAGATGGTGGAGCTCTTGGAGACGGTTCGGAAGATCGGCGGGGAGGCGCGGGCCAAGGAGCTGCGCGAGGGGGCTCGCCGCTTTTTCCTCAATTATTTCAAGGCGATCGCGGGGGTCTTTCCTCAGGCCTGGGCGGGACGGAAATACAGTATCAAAACGGGGACGGCTCTCAGAGCCTTTATCCGGGTCTCGCCGGATGTTATGGCGGCCGCGCGGGAAAGCAAAAAGGATCCCTTTGACGCTGCTGCCATCCGCCATGCGGTCTCTCCGTGGAGTGATCGAATCGGAGATGCCCGATTCGAGACCGAGGGGGCGTGGCGCCAGAAGCTGGCGGGGGGGACGCGGGGCACCGTCGAGACATTGGTTCGGGAACTTCGGGATGCACTGCGGACCCGCTGACCTGGTGGAGCAGTCGAGTCTCCCATGCTCACGCGGGCAGCCCTAGAGGCGCGCAGGGACCGAACCTTTCATCGTTTGCCGCAGCTCAGAATCCGCAGCGAAAGGGACGCGCTGCGCTTTATCCAGCGGGTCGGTTTCTGCCTTACCTTTCGCACCTTCGGGTACACGCTTCCCTGTCTCTATGTCGCGGTCTGTGGGCGTCGTTATCCGCGGTGGCCCAAGCGTACGCACCATCACCCGGCCGTGGTCCGCACGTGGGATCTCAAGGATATCCTTCCGGCGAAGCGGCGCGTCTATTATGGAAAGCTCCTGAAGGGCAAGCCGACCCTCGTCTCGCTCGGTCTTTTTCCCGCCTTTGTGGCCTTGATCCGTGACGGCAGGCTCAGCGGCGATTATCTCGCAGACTACCGGGACGGCCAGCTCAGCCGCACCGCCCTGGAGCTCATGGATACCCTCATGGAGACGCACCCCCTGGAGACCGGTGAGCTCAGGCGTCGTGCCGGGCTCGAGGCGCCGGCGCAGACCCGTCCGTACGAAAAGGCGATGGCGGAGCTGCAACGGAAGCTCTGGGTGGTGAAAGTGGAGGAGCTGTACGATCCGTACTTTTGCTACCGCTGGGACCTGGTGGACAACTGGCTACCCGACCAGATGCGACAAGGCGTGAAACTCTCCCGAGACGAAGCGGTTCGGCAACTGCTCGAGCAATATGTTAAGACCGTTATCGCCAGCCAGGAACGAACCATGTCCCGCCTCTTTGAACTCCAGCCGGGCGAGGTGGAAAGGGTAATCGACCAGCTTGCGGCCCAAGGGCTCATCGCGCGGGGAGTCACAATCCGAAACCTCCCGGGCCGCTGGGTCCTCTGGCGGCCCACCGTGTCCGGGCGCTCGCGTGAATAGTCGGATGCCGTCTTGTGAGCAGCGGTTGGGACAGAAACACCGGCGCAAGCGCTTGAAAAAATGGGGAAATGGGCGTATCCTTAATATGCCCCGGAAGAAGATGCGGGGTAGCAGTGCATGGGTGAGGCACGATGGCGCAGGGAAAGGTACTGACCACGAATCGCAAGGCGTACCACGACTACCACGTCGAGGAAACCTTTGAGGTTGGCATCGCTCTCACGGGAACGGAGGTCAAGTCGCTCCGCGAGGGACGGGCCAATTTGCGGGATGGTTATGCGGTCGTGGAAGGTGGGGAGGTGTTTCTCCTCAATTGTCACGTCAGCCCGTACGCGCCGGCCAACCGGTTCAACCACGAGCCGCGCCGCCGGCGGAAGCTCCTCCTGCACCGGACGGAGATCCGTCGGTTGATCGGAAAGGTACAGGAGAAGGGGCTTACGCTCGTGCCGCTGAGTCTCTATTTACGCAACGGCCGGGTGAAGGTGGAGCTGGCACTGTGCCGTGGAAAGAAGCAGTACGATAAACGCGAGGACCTCAAGCGCAAGACCCAAGAGCGGGAAATGGCCGACGCACTCAAAAGAGTCAAGAGTTGAGGGTTCAGAGTTGAGGGTTGCGAATCGGGATCGTTTGTGAAGGGTTTTCCCTCTCGACTCTGAACTCTAACCTGTCACCTCTCAACTATTAACGGCGGCCTTGTGGGCCGCAAGGGGGGCGATACGGTTTCGACGGGGACATAGGTTGGTAGAGGAAGCATGCCGAGGTCCCATCACCCTCGTAAAACCGGTGGGAAAAACACAACTGCCAACGATCAGCTGGCACTGGCTGCCTAACGAGCGGCCGCGCCCCCTTGCCTCGCTTGCCGGGTAAGGTCAGGCGTCATATAGGTGAGCTGGCCTCCCTCAACCGGCCCGGAAGCGGGGGGCGAGAACCAAAGGGCTGGCCGGTGATTGACCCTGCCTGTGGGGGCTTTTACTGGCGAGAACCAATACACAGGCTAAGCATGTAGAAGCCTCTATGGGCCTGTTCTCGGACGCGGGTTCAATTCCCGCCGCCTCCACCATTCGACGCGCGGGGAAACCTCTCCGGTGAGGGGTTTCCCCGCTTG
>CAYGBT010000051.1:0-10353 GCA_964348275.1 uncultured bacterium | reverse complement strand
GCAGGCCATTAAGGAGGGAAAGAATATGTATCGGGCGTCGAATGGTGCCCTGAGCGAGCCACGAAGTGCGAGTCGAAGGGCTCCCCTTCCCCTCGATCCTGCTCGGGGGTCGAAGACTTGTCTGCTACAATTCACGTCTACATCCTGATTTGTGCGGACGGCAGCTACTATGTCGGATTGACAGATGATTTCAAAGTCCGAGAGAATGCGCACAATAACGGCCGAGGCTCCAAATACACCTTTCTGCGAAGACCTGTGCAACTGATCTACTCCGAGAGGTACGAATCGCTTGAGAAAGCCATGGGACGAGAGCGGCAGCTCAAGCGGTGGAGTCACACCAAGAAGAAGGCGCTGATCGTTGGGGACGCGGCAAGGTTGAAGCAACTCAGCAGGCGACGCTCATAGCCTAGCACCATCTCAGCCCTGGAGGTCGAAATAAGCTTGTGATGGATGTGTGTGCCTCCCCACTGAGGATCCATTTCCACGAATCGGATCCTTCCCGACTATGAATGGGGCCCGTCTCCTCGTCCGAGGATTGAAACTAGAAGGGGTGGAGCAAATCTTCAGCCTCTCGGGCGACCATATCAATCCCATCTACGATGCCTGTCTCGACTTCAATATCCGGATCATCGATACGCGCCACGAATGTGCAGCAGCGCTGATGGCAGAGGCCTGGGCGCGGGCGACGAGGTCGCCGGGTGTTTTCGTTGTTATCGGCGGCCCCGGGCACACGAATGCCCTGACTGGACTCGCGAGCGCTTCTTTGCAAGGAGTCCCCGTGGTCGGCATCAGTGGGGCCCCAGAATCCTTTCACACCAATCGCGGGGCCTTTCAGGAGCTTGATCAACTTGCCCTTGTCAGACCCATTACCAAATGGGCAGCGGTGGTGACCGATCCCGCGCGAATTCCGGAGCATCTTGCCACCGCATTCCGCGAAGCCATCTCTGGCCGACCGGGGTCGGTGCATCTGACCATCCCTATCGATACCCTAAGTCGGGATGCGGGAGATTCGCCGCTACCTCCCGATCAGGCGGTGGGGCCGAGACCACAGTCGTCTCTCCCAGGAGAACTGGCCCTCGTAGAAAAGGCCCTGGGCCTTCTCCGACAGGCAGAGCGGCCGGTCCTTATCGCCGGGAGTGGGGCATGGTGGGCCCAGGTCGGTCCCGAGCTTGAACAGTTCATCGAGCGAACCCGGATCCCCCTGTTCACGATTGGCCTCTCGCGAGGGCTCGTCTCCGATGATCATCCCCTCTGCTTTGGGTATGCCGACCCCGTGCTCAATGAGGTTGCCGCGGAATTTGTGCATGCAGATGTCATCTGCATTTTGGGAAAACGGATAGACTATCGACTGGCGTTTGGAGGGGCTCGGGTCTTCAACCACAAGACTCAGATCATCCAGGTGGATATTCACGCGACTGAGATTGGGCGGAATCGCGAGGTGGAGGTGGGGATCCTCGCCGATGCTCGAGCCTTCCTGACAGAATGCCTGGCCCAGGCCGAAGGGCCGTGGCCCCAGCGTCCGTGGCTCCATCACTTATCCGCTGTTGCCAAGTCCAGGCGAGAAAAACTGCAGGCAGCGGAAGAATCCAATGAGATCCCGATCCATCCTTTGCGCCTGTGTCGGGAACTCCGAGAGGTGCTACCACCTGAGGCTACCATTACCATTGACGCCGGAGACTTCCTGCAATGGGCCAGGATCGCGCTGCCCGCACGCCGCCCAGGCCGCTGGATGCGGCTCGGCCCTCTCGGGGCCTTGGGGGCTGCGATCCCCTTCGGGATCGGGGCCAAAGTGGCACGACCGACGGAACCGGTGGTCGTGGTGACAGGAGATGGGGGATTTGCGTATCATGGGTTTGAACTTCACACCGCCCTCCGACATGATCTCCCGATCGTGGTGGTCGTCGGCAACGACCACGCGATGGGAATGGAGAAGCAGATCCAGACAGCCCTCTATGGGCCGAACAGGGTGGTCGGCTGCGAGTTGGGTTTGGTGCGATATGACAAGGTTGTTGAGGCGTTAGGGGGGCACGGCGAGTTTGTGGAGGAACCGGATGAGATCCGGCCTGCCCTTCTCCGGGCCTTCGCCGCTAGGCGTCCCGCCTGCGTGAATGTGATGATCCGAGGGGTGCGGAGTCCGCTCGCGGAGCTGAGCATCGCCAACAAACGGGCGCTGATGCAGTGAAACGCAAATGCCTCCCCGGGCGTATACAAAACAGGAGACGGTGGATTCCAACTTAGAGGAGCGGCCGGTGTTGGAGGATGTGGAGCTTATCGCCCGCACCCTCCAGGGGGACCAGAGAGCATTTGAGGACCTGGTCCAGCGGTATACTCCGCTGGTCTTCCGGGTCGTCCGGGGCGTCCTGGCGCGGTCCAGTGAGGTAGAAGATATTGTACAGGAGGTCTTCTTGCGGGCTTATCGCTCATTAGGTCAAATCGAGGCCGGTTCCGGTCTTGGGCCTTGGCTCGTTCGGGTCGCGGTGAACCTGTGCTACGACCACCTCAGGCGTCTTCGCCGGCGGCCCGAGCGATCCTTCTCAGCGCTGACCCCACAGGAGGCGAGGCTAGTTGATACACTGCTGTACAATGAAACAGCATCGCATGCAGTTGACCGCGTGTTTCTCAGGGACGTAGCGGAAAAACTCATGAGCCAACTCGCCCCACGGGATCGGGCCGTCCTTCTCCTGAAAGAGCGGGAGGGGATGGACACGCCAGAGGTAGCCAAAGTCCTCGGATGCACAGAAACGGCCGTCCGTCTTCGGCTGTTTCGTGCCCGCCGAGCGCTGAGGAAGCTGTTGGGTGAAGGGGTACATTGGAGCGGGAGGGATTCATGAAGTGCCGCGAGGCTCGACAGGCGATCACGCAGCGGGGAGTGATCACATCTCCAGAGGCCGACGAGCTATCCGTGCACCTCCGGGACTGTCCGGAGTGCGCCGCCGTTGCTCGGAGCGATCGTGTCACCCGGCTCCTGCTGGAGGTGTTGGCGCCCGATGAAGAGCCGTCCTCCTATTTTCTTGCGCGGCTTCGTGCACGGCTCGCCGACGTCCGCTCCCCGACCTTGGGTTCGCCGTTCTGGGTGAAAGCCCTCGTCCCGACCCTGGCGAGCCTCACGTTGATGCTGGGGAGCATCACCTATATCCTCTCACCTCCTGGCCCCCCGCCCGTGCAGTTCCGATTTCTGCACTCTCGCGCCGTGCCATCTGAAACCTACTCGCTCTTGGGGATCCCCGAGCCAACCCGTGAACAGGTGCTCGTATCGGTCCTTGGTATGGAGGAAGAGGTCCTATGAGGAGAGACCTCAAGGTGATCGTTCTGATTTTGGTGTTTGCCCTCGGCGTTGCCACCGGGGCGCTTGGGATCCGCGTGTATGAGCGTTCTTACGGAGCATCGGCTGCGGGGCGGTGGTCCCGGTTTGACCGAGAGCGATATGTCTCCCGGCTGACCACAGATCTCCGGCTTACCGCTGATCAACGGCATGAGCTTGATCGGATTTTGGATGATACCCGCGCCGAGTTCATGACGTTCCGGGAGACCATTCGGCCCCAGGTTCAAGAAATCAAGACGCGGGCCAGGGGTCGGATTCGCGAAATGCTGACCCCGGACCAACGGCAGCGGTTTGAAGTCTTCCTGAAAGAGTGGGAGGCAGAGAAGCAACGCCGGCGCAAACAATAGCATTTCGTCCGGTTTTTCGGGAAGGACTCCTCCGTGAGGGGGAAATGAGTAGTCGACGCGGGAAAGGTGAGTGAATGGCCGCCATAGAACAGTCTGGATGGCGCAGGTGGCGGAGGATGATCATCGGCGTCGCCTTGCCCCTCGTCGTTGTAGCGGGTGTCGGCGGGATCGCCTGGCACCGCTCGGGCAGCCGCCCCCAGTATCGGACCGCGCTCGTCGAGCGGGGAGAGCTCGTGGCCAGCATCTCGGCCACCGGGACGCTCAACGCCGTGACGACCGTCCAGGTGGGGAGCCAGATTTCTGGGATGATCAAGGAGCTTCATGCGGACTTTAATTCCCGCGTGGAGAAGGGACAGCTCATTGCCCGGATCGACCCCGAGATCTTCGAGGCACGGCTTCAGCAAGCCAGCGCCGAGCTGGAGAGCTCGCAGACGGCGGTTCTGAACCAACGGGCGAACGTGGCTCGGGCCAAGGCTGATCTCCTGAGCGCCAAGGCCAACCACGCCCGCGCGGCGGTAGGAGTTCGGGATGCGAGGATCAAGCGGGACAGTCGCGAAGCCCTCTTCAAAGAAGGTGGAGCGTCCCAGGAAGAGCGGGACACGGCGCAGGCCAATTTCGACTCGGCCGTCGCTCAACTCGATGCGGCGGCGGCCGCCATTCGCGCGGCGGAGGCACAGTTGCAGGTTGCCCAGGCTCAACTCGAATCCGCCGGAGCCGCCGTCCGCCAGAAGCAGGCTACGGTCCGTGCCGGGCAAGTAGACCTCGACCACACCTACATTCGGGCGCCGGTCACTGGCGTGGTGATTGCCAGGAACGTCGATGTGGGCCAGACGGTGGCCGCGTCGCTCCAGGCGCCGACCCTCTTCCTCATTGCGGAGGATTTGACCAAAATGCAGGTCGACACGAGTGTGGATGAGGCCGACATCTCCCGGGTGAAGGTCGGCCTGCCAACCACCTTTACCGTGGATGCCTATCCCGGGGAGACCTTCGCGGGGAAAATCCTGCAGATTCGGCAGGCGCCCATCAATGTTCAGAATGTGGTCACCTATAACGTGGTGATCGAGATGGATAACTCGGACCTGAGGCTCATGCCGGGGATGACGGCGAATGTCAAGATCGTGGTCGCGGAGAGGCAAGGTGTCCTGAGGGTTTCGAACGCCGCTTTGCGGTTCCGGCCCCGCGAATCCCAAGCAGAGGAGGAGGGCGCCAGGGCGGCAGCCGGCGGAGATGCTCTCCACCCCGAGCCCGACCGGAAGAACCGCAAAACCGTCTGGTTGCTCGAGCGGCGGAAGGTTCGCCCGGTGGCGATCAGCCTGGGGATTACCGACGGGATGGTCAGCGAAGTTTTGGAGGGAGACCTTCGGGAGGGCCAGGCGGTCGTCGTGGGAATGGCCTCCCGCGATCGGGGAAGGCCGGGCGGGAATCCTATCAATCCGCGTCGGTTCAGATTCTAAGGATCAGGGCATGGCGGCGCTCATTGTCGTCGAAAGACTGCGGAAGGAATTTCATTTAGGCGAGGTAGTGGTCCCCGCGCTCCAGGGGGTCTCCGCTGAGATTCAGGCTGGGGAGTTTGTCGCCGTGATGGGCTCCTCGGGCTCGGGAAAGTCCACCTTTATGAACATCTTGGGATGCCTGGATCGACCGACGGCAGGTGTCTATTTCCTTGACGGGATCAGAGTGGCCGAGTTCAGCCGGGATGAGCTCGCCCGCATCCGAAATAGACAGATTGGCTTCGTCTTCCAGAGCTTCAACCTCCTTCCCCGGGTCAGCGCGGTGGAGAATGTCGTGCTTCCGCTCCTGTATAACGGGACCTCCGCCCCAGAGCGTCGCGCCAAGGCCCTGGCCGCCCTCCAGGCCGTCAGTCTTCAGGGCCGGGAGGCGCATCAACCCAGCCAGCTCTCTGGGGGTGAGCAGCAGCGCGTGGCTATCGCAAGGGCACTCGTGAACAATCCGTCCTTGCTCCTGGCAGACGAGCCCACGGGGAACCTGGATTCGGTAACGAGCGGAGAGATTATGGCCCTCTTTCAGCGCCTGAATAGAGAGAGAGAGGTCACCATCGTGCTGGTGACTCATGACCCCGATATTGCCGGTCACGCGAATCGCATCATTACCTTCCGGGACGGACGGGTGGTGTCGGACGAGCCGGTAGGAGCGTGCAGAACTGCGATCCCTTGAGAAGGGTTGTGAGGTTGCAATGAATCTCGGGGTCAGTTTCAAGATCGCTCTCCGAGCATTACAGGTCAACAAAATGCGCTCGGGGCTGACCATGCTGGGTATCGTTATCGGGGTTGCCGCCGTGATCGCCATGGTGGCGGTTGGCGCGGGGGCGAGCGCCAGCATCGCCGAGCAGATTCAAAGTATCGGTTCGAACCTCATCATTGTGCTGTCCGGGAGCACGACCAGCGGGGGGATCCGTCTAGGTTCCGGTTCCGCTCTCACCCTCACCGAGGATGATGCGTGGGCCATCGCCAGGGAGATTCCGGCCGTGGAGATGGCCGCGCCTACAATGCGGGGGACGGCGCAGATAGTCTACGGAAACCAAAACTGGTCTACACTCATCCGGGGAGGGACGCCGGAGTATCTCGGAGTTCGAGAGTGGGCTGTGGCATATGGACGGCCGATCACCGCGCCGGACGTCACCGGGGCCGGCAAGGTTGCCCTGATGGGGCAGACCGTGGTCGAAAACCTCTTCGGAGATGCCGACCCTCTCGGCCAGATCATTCGGATCAAGAATGTACCCTTCACCGTCATCGGGGTCCTGACACCGAAGGGGCAATCAAGTTCGGGGCGGGACCAGGACGATGCGGTCATCATTCCGCTCTCCACGGCGAAGAAACGGGTCCTCGGGGTGAGCCAGGCCAACGTCCGGTCCGTCAGCGCGATCCTCGTCCGGGCGCGGGCCTCCGAACTGATCAACGAGGTGGTGGAGCAGACCACGGCTCTCCTTCGGCAGCGGCACCGAATCCAGTCGGGGCAGGAGGATGACTTTACCGTCCGAAATCTCTCGGATATCCTCGCCGCCCGCGAAGAGTCTGCTCGAACCATGGCCCTGCTCCTTGGGGCAATCGCCTCGGTCTCGCTCCTCGTCGGGGGAATCGGCATCATGAACATCATGTTGGTCTCGGTCACCGAACGCACCAGGGAAATTGGCCTCCGGATGGCGGTAGGGGCCCGGGGGCGGGATATCTTGACCCAGTTTCTCATCGAGGCATTCACGTTAGCTCTGATCGGCGGGATCATGGGGATTCTCATCGGGATCGGCGCGTCCAAACTCCTCTCCCTCTTCGCTCAGTGGGAGACCTTGATCTCGCCCGGGGCCATCGTGGTGGCCTTCTGCTTCTCTGCGGCTGTCGGGATTTTCTTCGGCTATTATCCGGCCCGGAAGGCGGCCTCGCTCGATCCCATCGAGGCCCTCCGGTACGAGTGAGGGGGCTCAGGTGTCGTGGAAAGTGACTCTGGTCTCGATGCTGTCGCTTGTCCTGATGGGGTGTGCCTCGGTCGTCCCCAAGGATCTCCAGGCGGCGGCGGATCGGGCCCTCACGTTGTCGGAGATCCGACAGCGGCCCCAGCAGTCCCTCGGGCGAACCGTCATCCTGGGAGGGGAGATCCTGCAGGTTACGCCCGAGGCGGAGCAGACCGAAGTGGAGGTGCTCGAGCGGCCCCTGGGAAGCCGGGATCGGCCCCAGCAGACCGATGAGTCGCGGGGGCGCTTTGTCGTCATGATGGATGGCTTTCTCGATCCGGCGATCTATCGTGTCGGCCGGGGGGTCACGATCGTGGGCGAGGTGCGCGGGGTGATCACCCGACCGATCGGCGAGGTGATGTACACCCTCCCGGTGCTGCAGGGAGGCTACCTCTATCTCTGGCCCGAGCGCGTCGTCTACGAGCCCTTCTGGTCTCACCCTTTCTGGGCCGATGACTGGTGGTTCCGGCACCGCCATCGGTTTACCCGGTACCGGTTGCGCCGCTAAGGATTGGAAGAGGAGGTCACCGTGTCTGGGGTCACGGGGCGACCGACATGGCAGCATTGGGGAGCTCTCGGCCTCGGTCTCTGGCTGATCCATGCCACGCCAACCCGCGCCGACATTTACACTTGGTTGGACGACCGAGGAATCCAGAATTTCGTTGATGAAGAGGCCTCGATACCGGAACGATATCGAGACCAGGCCCGCCTGATGATCCAGTCGACTGCATCTCCCGAGACGGAACCTGCCTCCACACCGATTGAGCCGGTACCCTCGTTACAAGAAGAGAAGCCGGCTCCGCCCGGTCCCGAGGGCCAAGCCGCGCTGGCCGTGGCCTTAGCCGAGAGACTGGGGTTGGCAACGCGCCCGACGCCGCAGCAAGCGGCAATCGTCCTCCTGGAGCGGGGGATTCTGCCTCCGGCTGGCTGGATGCTCGACGAACCCGTCGATCCCCGGTGGATGACGGACGTCGCGCACTCCCTTCTCGCGGCCAGTGCGACGGGACAGATCGGACAATCTCCGGAGACGGCCTTCCGGACCCTCGAGGCCGTGGCCGCAGACATGGGTATTGCACTGGTCGCGCTCGAGTTGCCCCCGCCCTCCGAGCCCGCGGTGGTGTTGGCTCCACCCCACGCGGTCGTTGTCGAGCGGATCTTGGTGCCGGCCTTTTCGATCCACCGTGGGAGATTCTTTCACCGGGCGCGTCTCCCAAAAAGTTTTTTCACGGACCATCGACACCTCCAACACCGCTTTTCAAAAGACCGTTACGTTGGCGACCTGCACAGCCGACACTCACGCGCGCACCATCGGCATCCGCCGATTGGGAATTTCGAGAAGGCCCCCCGGGTCGGGAGACATGGTTTTCGCGGGGAGCGAGGACATCGGCGGGTATTCCGCCAATCCCGGCCTCGTGCCACCGGGAGCACGTGGCGATTTGAACGTTGAGGTATCCCGTTCCACAACGATCCGCGTCGGTGCTGGCCTGGGGTGGTCCCTTTGCAGGATGGCTTCCCGTTGAATATAGGGGGAGGGCCAGAAGGGAGGTGCGATGCGCCGAATGGAGATATTGCTGGCTCTGGTTGGACTATCCCTGGTCTGGAGTGGCTGCGCGTCCACCGTGATGATCTTCACCGACCCGGGCAATGCAGAGATCCTGGTGGACAACCGGATGATCGGCCGGTCTCCGGTTCTGTACGCGGGGAACTCGGTCCTGGACGGAAGCGTAGACGTAATGGCCAGGCTTCCCGAATATCAGGATACAACCGTAGAAGTCTCTCCGGTCCTTTTTCCTTGGGGATGGTATCTCCCCGACGCCGTCCACATTCAATTAGAGCCGATGGGGGAGTAACGGTTTCCCAATGGCGGTTGCATTGGGCAATGTTTCTTCGAGAGGAGGAAAAGTATGGGGAAGGCAGAGAACCGGTGGATCGCGGCGGTAGCTTTCGCGGCCCTTTTGTGCACGACCGGAACTGCCGGAGGCGACGAGGGCTCGGCAGGGGCCGCCGGTAAACCGGAGGAAATCGCCCCGAAGCCTGGCCAGGTCATAGTCCTCTCACTTCAGGAAAGCATCCTGCTGGGCCTCAAGAATAACCTGGATATTGCCATCGAGGGATTCAATCCGAAGATCCGGGAAGCCGACATCACCACCGCCAAGGCCGTCTTTGATCCGACGGCATTCGCCGAGGTGAGTTTCTTGAGTTCCCGGGACAAGAACCGATCAGCCTTAACGGCAGTGCCGACGTCAAAAAACGAGGACCTGGACTTCAATGTGGGGCTGCGCCAGGATTTGCCTACGGGGGGGAGTTACGAGCTCCGCTTCGACAATAACCGGAATTACAACAATGCAGCCTTCTTTGCCAACCAAGACACCGACACAGCCTATTCGTCGGAACTCAGCCTCACCGTGGTCCAGCCGCTCTTGAAGAACTTCGGTGTGGACATCAACCGGACCGATATCAAGATCGCCCAAAACGAGCGGGAGATTGCGGTGGACGGGCTGCGTGAAAGAACCATGGATGTGATCACCGAGATCCAGAATGCCTACTGGGACCTGGTCTTTGCCTTGGACAACCTCAAGGTCGCACAGCGGTCTCTCGACCTGGCCCGGGAGCTCGCCGACTTGAACCGGTCGAGGGTCCGGGCCGGCGTAGCGGCGCCGGTAGAGATCACCCAGGCTGAGGCCGATATCGCAGCAAGACAAGCCGGTGTCACCTTGGCTGAGAAGCAGATTCGAGATGCCGAGGATCGCCTCAAGGTCGTGCTCAATATCCCCAGGCAGGGAGAGTGGGGCGGGGCCATCCTTCCGTCCGATCCCGCTCGCTTTTCCCTGGTCACTCCGGAACTTCCGGCGTCGGTGGCGGACGCCCTACGCAAGCGACCGGAGTACGAGGCCGCCAAGATAGACTTGAGCAACCGGGAGCTTACCCTGCGGTTTGCGCGGAACCAGCTCCTGCCGGATCTTTCCTTCCAGGGGAGCGTGGGACTCACCGGCCTCGATGCCACGGATCCTTCCTACGGAGACAATCTCGGTGAGCTGGAGTCTGGAGATTTCTACAACTACTCGGCGGGGCTGCTATTCAGCATTCCACTCGGCAATCGAGCAGCCCGGGCCGAGTTCCTCAAGGCACAGCTGGAGCTGGAGCAGGCGCGCGTCTCTCTCCGCAACCTCGAGCTCGAGATTACTGCTGAAGTCCGGGAGGCCGTGAGGAGGATCGAGCGG
>CAYGBT010000050.1:16944-18738 GCA_964348275.1 uncultured bacterium | reverse complement strand
GTTTCCCTGGCGTCTGCTGTGGGAGAATCCTCAGGAAAGCCTTTTAAAATTTTGTCTTTTTGGCCCCGGACTCGTAAGGCAGCTCGCTCGCCACATTGGCCGAAAACGGATTGAGATCATTAACATTCACCATGTCGGTTCCCACCTTCCATATCTGATCTTCGCCCATTTGCTCGCGGGGGGACAAATGATCTTGACCCTTCACGGAAACGAGCTCTTTCGCATACGCTCTTCAGATAGGGTCCGGCGTTTTGTCCTCAGATTTGCGTTTCGAAGGGCGAGACAGATCGTCGCTTGTTCCGCGAGCACGGCTGATGACGTCGCCAGCCTTGACCAATATGCTTTCGGAAAGATGGTAAAGATTTCCCCTGGGGTCATCATAGATGAATTTGCAAGGCCGACCCCTAACCCTTCCCGCCCTGCCTCCCCTTATATCCTGTCACTCAGTCGGCTGAACTCCGTAAAAGGTCATGATGTCTTGCTTTCAGCCTTTCAACGGGTCGCCAAACGGGAGAAAAACATCCATCTCATCATCGCTGCCGACGGACCTCAGAGAATCCGTCTTCAAGCGCTCGCCGTGTCATTAAGTTTGAAGGATCGGGTTACCTTCTTGGGGCAGGTGGACCGGGACAGAGTCAGAGAGCTTCTAGCCGGGTGCGAGTATCTCGTGAACTGCTCCTGGATCGAGGGGATCCCCAATGCGGTCTTGGAAGCCATGGCATCGCGCAAGCCTGTCATAGGCATGCGCGTCGGAGGAACACCTGAGGTTGTGTCAGATTTTGAAACGGGGCGGCTCGTTCCACCGGGAGACCCTGAACGCTTGGCAGAGGCCATGTTGTTTCTGCTTAAGAATCCCGATGGCGGCCAAGCGATGGGTGAAAGGGGACAAACCGTGGTCAAGGCGCATCATGATTTCGCACAATCCGTTGATCGCTATTTGGAACTCTACGAAAAGGCTCTCCTCGCTGCTAATGATGGCCGGACGTATCGGAAGGAAACCTGATCCTTGAAACATGAGGTTGAGGGATGAATTACAGCACGCCTTTGGTTTCCGTGATTATCCCGGTTCTGAACGGGGAGCCGACGATCAGGGAGTGTCTGGTCTCGCTCCTGCGGATGGATTTTCCTCCGGACCAGCGGGAAATCGTGGTGGTGGATAACGGTTCGACGGATCGGACGGCCGAAATCATCAAAGGCTTTCCGGTCCGGTATGTTCGAGAGGAGCGGCGGGGACGTTCGCATGCCCGGAATACAGGGATCGAGGTGAGCCGAGGCGAGATCCTCGCCTTCACTGATGCCGACTGCGTGGTGAGTACCCGGTGGCTTCGGGAGCTGGTCCGAGGATTCGCGAGTGAGGACATCGGGGCAGTTGTCGGGGAGGTGGTAGCGTATCCGCCCAAGACACCAGCAGAGCGCTACACAGCCATGCGGAAACCTTTTTGGCACCACCGCACTTTACGGTACCCAGCCTCGCCATGGTTCATGACCGGATGCACCGCTCTTCGCCGAAAGGTTTTCAACCAGCTTGGTGGCTTTGATCCCCGATTCGCACTTGGATGTGAGGACATTGACTTCGCCTGGCGATTCTTTCTACACAATGATTTTAAGCTGAGCTTCCACCCAAAGGCAGTTGTCTTTCATCGCCACCGTTTCACCACCCTTGGACTTTTCCGGCAATCTAGAAGTTACGGGCATGGGCAGGCTATTCTGTGCCGAAAGTATCCAGAACAACTTCTCTGGAATTGGCAACGGGAGCTAGGCGCCTACAAAGACCTGCTTCAGACGGGACTGGCC
>CAYGBT010000050.1:0-16934 GCA_964348275.1 uncultured bacterium | reverse complement strand
CCCTCGGCCGAGCAGCGATCTGGCCCCGGACGAAGCTTCGAGAGGAGCAAGAGTGTTGGTACCTCTATTTTGAGCTAATCCGCAAGTTAGGCGACCGGCTTGGTTTTACCCGCGGATTTTTAGGGAATTTTCACAGTGACTAGTGGGCGGCCGTTCATTTCTGTAGTTGTCCCCGTCCGGAATGGGGAGCGATCGATTCGGGAGTGTCTGGCTTCACTTCTGCGGATGGACTATCCAGAGACGCGGAGAGAGCTCCTAGTGGTAGATAACGGTTCCACGGACCGGACGGCCGAAATCATCAAAAACTTTCCCGTACGGTACACATGGGAGGGGCGTCGAGGGATACCGTATGCTCGGAACCGGGGTATCGAGGCGAGCCGAGGGACAATCGTGGCCTTTACCGATGCTGATTGCGTAGTTAGTTCCGGGTGGCTCAGCGAGCTGGCCCAGGGCTTCGAAGAAGAGGGCGTTGGCGGTGTCGAAGGAGAGACCGTCGACTATCCCCCGGCAACCCCGGTAGAGCAATATACGGCGAAAAGGAGGAATTTCTCCTACCAGTCGCGGCTTATCAGTCCTCTCTCACCTTACGTGATCACCGCAAACGTAGCATTTCGCCGCGAGGTGTTTGACCGTATCGGCCTCTTCGATCCCCGTTTTAAAGGTGGATCAGACGTCGATTTTTCCTGGCGTTTTTTTCAAGAGGCTGACCTCAAGCTTCGTCACAATCCGAGGGCCATTGTCTTCCATCGACATCGGCAGACTGTCTCCGAATTCTTCTCGCAACACCTGAGGAACGGCCATGCTCTTGCGACACTTCGTGCGAAGTATCCGGCCAAACTTCCGTGGAGATGGTCGCAAGAGGTTCGCGCTTGTTGGGTCGTCGCAAGGTTGGGTCTGATTGCTACCAGCGCCGCCATTCGGTATGGACTTCAAGGCGGCGCCAAGGATGAAGTTTACGATTGCTGGTTCGCTTTTCTCAGAAAGCTTGCCGTGAGGGTGGGCTTCCTCCGCGGAACATTGGCATGAGGTCTTCGATGATCACAAGGTTACCGAATCTCGGCCCCGATGAAAGACAACTGATCCTCAACTGTGCCAGGCGCGATCTGGAAGGCCCTCTGCTCCATCAAACGAGGGAAATTATTGAGAAGCCCTTGGCGTGGGATGCCGTCGTTTTCTTCGCGTGGCTTCATAGCGTTGCCCCCTTGCTCTATCGCCATCTCAAACGACTCGACGGATCGAGCCGCATTCCTCACGAGGCGAGCAGGAAACTTCTTCAACTCTCCCACCGTGTGGGCTTTCGAAACCGGCGGTATGCGGAAGCCCTGGAAGAAGTGCTCCATGTCCTTGAAACGGCGGGAATCCCTGTGATCGTCCTCAAAGGGATTTCACTTGTCGAATTGATTTACGGGGATTTGAGCCTGCGCCCTCTTATTGACATCAATCTGGTGGTTCCCAAGGAAGAACGGCACAGGGCCAAGGACCTCCTCGTGAGGAAGGAATACTTCGTTTGGAGTCGGAATCCTTCTCAGGGGCGATTCTTTGCCCAGTTTCATCTCGTCAAGTGGAGGGATTTCAGGGTCGATCTTCTACTGCAATGGCACCCCGTGAACTGGCCTAGGGTCCATGCCATGGATCTACGTCGTTTTTGGGATGAAGTCCTACCTGCGCGGATTTCCGGTAGAAATACTCTTATCCCTTCGCCCGTTGATCTCATTCTGTTTCTCTGTCTTCAACCGGACAGGAACGGATTTTTGAATGTCGCCGCGCTGGATATGCAGGATCCGGCTGAGTTCGTTTTCAGCGAGTGGACGGAGAACCGTCTTATCCGGTTCACGGACATCCACGAGGTCATGCGGCACTATGAAGGCACATTCGACTGGGAAGTATTGATCGAGCGGGCGAAAGCAACTGGCGTCGAGGGATCAGTTTACACTAGTTTGTGCTGGGTCACAAAACTCTTCGGCAACACGATAAAGCCGTGGGTGCTCGAGGATTTGTGTCCACCCACTCCTCGCCGCCTGCGGAAGCGCATCTACCGAGCCCTTTCTGGGGGCTCCAATAATAGTATGTCGGATTCTGGTGCAGACGATATCCTCCGGGGATTGTGGATGAAAAGGCGGAAGCGGACCCAGCTTCGTTTCGTCCAGCTCCTCCAGCTCCTTGAGTTTACCTTTCCCCGGCGGCACGAACTCAAAATACTTTATCGGCTTTCTTCTACTGAGAGCATATCAGGAACTTATCTGAGCCACGTTAGCAAATCGCTCGTCTTCGTTGTCCTCCCGTGGATCTACCGTGCGCTCATCAAACGAAGGCTGTCGTTAGGTCGACAGCATGCGCCACTCATTGGAGGCGGTCGCTGATGAAAATCGTCTATCTATTGCGCAATCCTGGCATTACAAGCCGGACACCAAAAGGATGGGAATCGGCCGTCATTTCGGCACGACCGGACGGAAGCTATACCGAAGAAGACCTGCAGCGAATGGTGGATACGGACTTTCTTGTTGTCGGAGATGAGCCCGTCTCCGAGGACCTTCTACGCCACACCCGGCGGCTTAAGCTCATCCAGCGTTTGGGCGTCGGCTTTGATAATGTGGATCTGGAAGCCGCAACACGCTTTGGGATTCCGGTCTGCACCATGCCGGATTTCAATGCAGCCACCGTTGCTGAGCACACGATCATGTTAATTTTGGCACTTCTGCGTCGGGTTTTTGAATCGAACTTGCTGATGAAAGCCGGCCGATGGCCACTTCATACAGTTGCTGCTCAAGGCATCTTCGATTTGCAGGGCAAGGCACTGGGTATCATTGGACTCGGCGCAATCGGTGAGGCTGTGGCAAGTCGGGCCCAGGCTTTCGAAGTGCGCATCCTCTATTACGATAAGAAGCGGCGTTCAACAGCAGTGGAAAAGGAGCTAAGCGTTTCTTACGCCACCCTGGATGATCTACTAGAAGAGTCCGATATCGTGACGATTCATCTCCCTCTGACTTCTGAGACCCATCGCCTGATCGGCAGAGCCGAAATTAATAAGATGAAGAGGACGGCTATCTTCATTAACACCGCCCGCGGAGCAATTGTGGACGATGAGGCGCTTGCGGAGGCGCTCGACCAAGGGACCATCGCCGGGGCCGGACTCGACGTCTTCTCTCAGGAACCGCCAGATCCAAGGCATCCGCTCCGGAAATGTACCAACGTGCTCCTTACGCCACACAGCGCGGGTCAGACCCGGGAGGCAATGGAGAGGATGGTTACAATGATGCTGGAGAACATCCAGCGGGTGGCGCGGAACGAGGAGCCCTGGTATGCTGTCAGGCCTCAATAAATTCATCCGAAGGCGTTCGACGTTTTTTTGGAAGTAGAGGGAACGAAGTGGGAAAGCTACCCACTAATCCTCGACTCGACTATCGGCGGGAAGAAATGTCGGGACATGGAGATGTGTCCAAACCAGATTCCTATGAGCACATTCCACCTGTAGAGTTCCTGCGCGCTGGGGTCAACCTGCTGAAGCCTCATTGGGCCTTAGCGGTTGGGACATTACTCAGTCTGATGTTAGTGGGCCTGCTCGAAACGTATCCGGTGCTCTTCGTGCGGCGAGCCTTGGAATCAGTGGTGAGTGATGCTCCTGAGGCTGCGCGCAGTATGGCTTTAGCCATTGGCGGCTGGTACGCCTGTGTAGCACTGGCGGCCAGCATGGGTATGGTCATCACCTACTGTTCAAGAAATTTGGGAGTGCGCATCATCGGAGAACTGCGCCAGCAGATCTACGACCATGTGCAGCTACTTTCCGCACGTTTTCTTGAAGATTATCGGCGTGGAGACATTCTGCACCGCGCACTTGATGATGTCGCCCAGATCCAGCAAGCCGTTGTTTCACCACTCATGTGGCTTGGCCAATCAGCGGCTACCTTTGGCTTTGCCATCGTGTTTCTCTGGCAGATCAGCTGGGAACTTACTCTCCTCTGCCTGCCTGTGGGGGTGGTGCTCGTGGTCACCCTGTACATTTGGGGATACCTATGCCGCCCCCTTTGGAGCGAAAGTCGGAAGGCAATCGCGCAGCTATGGGGGATCTTCGCTGAGAATCTCGCAGGCATGCGAGAAATTCAAGTGTTCGGGCATGAAGCTTATGAGAGTGAACGAATCCGGGAAGCCAACCGGCAGGTGGAAACGTTGGAAGTGCGCTCTGCCCTGTTGTGGCGTCTCTCAGACACGATTTTTGGGGTGGTCTTTCCACTGGCGACGGTGCTCATTCTGTGGCGGGGAGGACTTCTCGTCCGGACGCAAGAGCTAAGCTTCGCAGATCTTTCAGCATTCCTGCTGTACGGTGGCCTCCTCATCCGTCCACTGCGGGGTACTGCAACCCATTATGCGGCCATCCAGCGAGCGCTAATTAGCGCCCGGCGTCTATTGGCCATTATGCGGGTTCGCCCGCAGGTGCAAGACTTACCGTCAGCGCAACCGCTGTCTGTCGTTCGGGGGCGTATCCGCTTCGAAAACGTCTGCTTCGCTTATGAAGGGCGTCATCCAGTCCTGCAAGACTTTACGCTCTGCGTTGAGCCGGGTGAGATCGTTGCGCTCGTCGGGAAAACGGGGGCCGGGAAGACGACCGCAATCAAGCTTCTGCTGCGCATCTATGACCCAGTACAGGGTGTTATCTGGATCGACGATACTCCGCTGCCTGGCGTGAGATTGCGATCCCTGCGCAAACACTTAGGGGTGGTCTTTCAGGACCCATATCTCTTTTCCAAGTCCCTGTGGGACAACATTGCCTTCGGCAATCCTCGAGCACAGCCCGAGGCCATCCACGCGGCCGCGCGGGCAGCGGATGTTGAGGAGTTTGCAGACGCTCTACCCCAGGGATACGACACCCCAATCGGCGAGGGGGGTGTCAAATTGTCACAAGGCCAACGCCAACGGCTCGCCATCGCCCGGGCAATGTTACACGATCCGCGAATCTTGATCTTCGATGAAGCCACCTCTGCCCTTGACGCAGCGTCAGAAGAGCGCGTGCAAGCAGCTATGTTGCGGCTCCTCCAGGGTCGAACGTGCCTCATCATCGCCCACCGCCTATCGTCCATCCGGAAAGCGGATCGCATTGTCGTCCTGGAAAGTGGACGGATTGTTGAACAAGGGGATTTTGCCACTCTGCTGGCACGAA
The DNA here is from genome assembly GCA_964348275.1 of uncultured bacterium. Taxonomy (GTDB): domain Bacteria; phylum Methylomirabilota; class Methylomirabilia; order Methylomirabilales; family CSP1-5; genus CSP1-5. The sequence goes on along the minus strand of CAYGBT010000050.1, from coordinate 11,782 downwards.
ACGACACCTTTAGCCGTCTCTACCGAGATCAGATTTGGAGAGAGGACGCAAGCCATGGCCAGCTTGTCACGGATAGACTTAAGGGAAGCTAGTCGGCACCTTTTTCTTGCGTCGCTCAGTCCTGATACAACGACATTTGAGTCCCTCGTTGCGACTCAGTGGCGAGCGATAGACTGGGACTGGCTTCTCGAACGGGCCAAGGCACATAAAGTTGCAGCTCTCTTTGCCGCCCGCTTTGACGAGCATGGGGTAACAGCAACCATACCGGAGAGAAGCCGAGAGGAGCTTGAAGAGATCCGCCATCGAGCGCGTAAACGTGCAATGCAGGCCCAGCGAACGTTGCAACAAGCGGCGCAGGCTTTGGCACGCGAAGGGATACCATTTCTTGTCATGAAGGGGAGTGTACTTGCTGAACATGTCTATCGTAATGCAAACATCCGCCCCTTTTATGACGTGGATCTTGTGGTTCCCCCTGAAATGTTGGCACAGGGGGAAAAAGCTTTAGGTTCGCTTGGCTACCGATTTCAGTCTCCACGGGTCAAGGCAATGACGTTTGCTCCGGTGCGGGCTCGGCCAAAGGGGTCGCCGGACTCTCGAGTGCCCGAAGCGACCGCGCGTCAACTGTACGAAACGTATCACTGCCATTTTGTCTTTGTTCCTCCGAAAGACGACGATCGTTTACCTCTGGAATTGCACTGGCACGTAGTGCCTCCTGGCATCCTCAAAGTTTCGCCGGCCGGGCTGTGGGAACGGACGACGTCTATCAACGTTGCGGGGACATCGGTGAGGACCCTTGATCTCGAGGCAACCCTCGCTTACGGGGCTGTGCACGCGATGGTCAGCGGGGTGGGGAGGTTCAAGTTGCTGCACCTCTGCGACGTTGCCTGGCTGGTGGCACGTCTTGGCTCTGAGCTCCGCTGTGGTCTGCTCTGGGAATTGGCCGATGCTTGGGGGGCTCGGCATTATCTCGACCGGGCTCTTCAAGCGTCGGAGGAAATACTTGGGTTTCGTGGGGTTCAGTCCATCAAGCCTCAGCGGAAGCAGAGTTTCTGTTTACAGTGCTGTTTTCGTCTCGCGGCAAGCGATAGGTCCCTCGTGGACCAGGTGAATCCGGAGGGGAAGCTCAGAAGATTATGCAGGGAGGTATTCCAAGAACTGTTTTGGGAGCTTGCCCTGTGTCGGCTACCGATTCGCGCTATCCGCAGAATGTCTCAAACAGTAACCAGCCGATTGTCCCGCTGGAAGTACGTTTGGCTGGAAGCCAAGGGAGAGGCCTAAAAAGTGCGCCAGACCTCTGTCAGGAGCCATCTGGAGTTTAAGAAGCAGTTAGGGGAAGATTTGTGGGTGCTGGTTCAGGCCCAGCGTATACCTCTTGTGGACGCTATCCCATTGACCACTTTGCCTTCACCCTGCCGTCAGCGTGCCTCTTTTCGTTTGCGGTTTGGTGACGGGCGAATTCTTAAAGGGAGGCTTCTTGACTCAAATGCCATTGCCGAGAGGGTCGAATACCTGTCGCAGTTTCTGGATCACCGACATTTCCCCAAGGTGTTGGGGCGACGCGGCTGCGCGTTGCTGATGGAGTGGATCGAGGGGCAACCCCTGACGTCTGTGCAATGCCCACCTGAGCTAGTGCGGTGCTGCGGTGCCTTGCAAGGTTTACTCCACAGCATGCTGGTGCCAAAAGAGATGCACATCGAGGCTCATCCTCGAGAACAGGACTGGCAAGCCAAACTTGAGGAGAACATTCACGAGATGGTAGCGCGCCGTGCTCTCGGAAGGGAAGAGGGGAAGCAAGTACTTGAGCTGGCTCTACGCCATGCTCCCGCCAGCTTTGCCCTTGGTTTGGTCCACCGAGACTTCTGTGCGGAGAACATCGTATTGGGTGCTCATGGACAGGTCTATGTAATTGACAACGAAACGCTCCATATTGATGCATACGATTATGATCTTGCTCGCACTTGGTATCGGTGGCCGCTAAATCGGCTCCAGCGCGCCGCCTACTATGACGGCTACAATCAATATCGCACTACCGCCGATTTTGCCAAATACTTCCTCTATTGGGCTATGGTTGTTCTTGTTGAGGCTACCGTATACCGTCTTCGAATTCGGACACGAGGTGCATCAATACCTATTCGCCGGATCAAGGCACTCTTAAGAGACGTGCAGCACCGGACCTCTTTGCGGTCTGAATTATTCATGTAGGAGAGCGATTTCCGATGCGCGATAGGGCAATCAACAAGTCTTGCAGGAATTTTCACTACCGCGGCCTCAGGGTAGGGGTATGCAGTTCCGATCTATCCCACCTAAGCTGGCTTGAGGAGTTTCTATCTCCCCATTTTGAGGTTGTGGACGGCCTCTCTTGTGATTACAGAGTCACTCTGACGATTGATACCCGACGCTATGTGGAAATTCTGAGGAAAGGACCGCATCCTTCTGGTGAACAGGTTGCTTGTTTTGCGCTTGATAGCAGCCTCGTTCAGCTTCCATTGTGGAGACCTGATGGCGAAAATCAGGTTGTCTTTGAGAAAGCTTTCAAGGCATTTTATTTAGTGAATCAAGATAAAAATGAGGTTAGCATCCTTACTCCAGCTAAGAACATATCTGCGCGAACTGCGCTCATGCGTGTTGTTCGGGAGATTGCAATGAATCATTCACAACAGACAGGAGCCCTGATCATTCATGGGGCTGCCTTTGTAAAGGCGAATCAAGGCGTCATCATCGCTGGACCGAAGAAGGCCGGGAAAACGACATTACTGATGCACGTTTTGCAGCAGGGCGCAGTCCATTTTGTCTCCAATGACCGTGTCGTAGCATTCTTTGATGAAACAAGACCGATCCTCCGTGGCATGCCCACAATTGTCACGCTCCGACAACAGACATTGAGGAAGTTTCCACACCTACACGGCCGTTTGCTGGACAGCTCGTATCAGCATGAGCTAAGCGTTGGCGAAACGGCGGAGCAGGTCCGTCAACCTGTTCGATTGCCACAGGATGGCCGTTGGAGTCTCAGTCCAGCGCAGTTCGGGGAATTACTTCAGGTATTCGCAATTGCAGAGAGCCAGGTCTGCACCTTGTTGTTTCCACGGGTGACAGGTGCAAGCGGTGCAATACAGTTGGAGGAGCTTTCCGCAGACGAGGCAGCTGTCAGATTGAGGGGTGGTCTTTTCAGGGCGAACTCATGCCAAAAGACAGCCGATGTTTTTGCCCTGTGTGGCAACGGCCCTTCCCTTGATCGGTCCACACTTGACAGCTTGTGTCGTCGATTGACCTCACGAGTTCGGTGCTTCGAGTGCCAGTTAGGGCGTGAAGCATATCAGGGTGAGGGTTCGGCGATTTCCCTCTTGGATCGCGTGATGGGATGACTACGTTCGATATCCTGCGAGAGAGGTCATAGAACGTGGAAAGAGACATCAAAATTGCAACTGTATACAAGAAGGACTTTTTTGAGAATTTCGAACCCTACGCCATGGATACAGTGCGCTGGGTAAGAATTTCCGAATCGTTATCTAAGCTTGGGTTCAAAGTGGATATAATAGTAAATGTAAATGGCGCAGCGTGTGTACAAAAGCCCAATTTACGCTATGTTTCCTTTTCCCAGGTTAATTGGGATGAGTACTATATAGTTAAGGCGTTGTATCATACGGGATACGTGACTCTTATGCAGGAGGGGGTAGATAGTCACCCATTTATAATCAGCCGACTCGCTTCTGTTGTGGCTAGTAGGGACGATGCGAGGGGGGTTCATTTCTTCGCGGAAGAACGTGACAGGCTCTATGAAATTCAAAGGAAGATTCATCAAAGAAGCAGGTTTATTTCTCTTACGACTGAGCAAAGTAAAGATCTTTGGGAGGAGGAATTCGGCGAAGAACCCAACATTGTGCTCGTCCCGACAGGCGTGGACCGGATTATACCGCGTCCTGTGCGAAATCCGTACAGAGGATTTTCCGAGAAAATAGCGGTCTATATAGGAAATATTCGCAGGTTGGAAAAGCAGAGGGAAGTCAACTTGTTATGGCAACAAAGGTTAAATAGTTTGGGCAGGCTCCTGAAGAAAAAGGGCGTAAGACTCTGTTTTGTCGGAGTGGGAGATATTGAGCACATTGATCAAGATTTCGTAACATGCTTAGGTCCGGTAAGGAATGATATGATTTGGGATTACGAGTATTTTGCGGACGCTGGAATAGCACTGGCACAGGGAGAAGTTCAAAACCATGATAGTAGTAAGATTTACTATTATCTGAGAGCTGGACTTCCAGTGGTCAGTGAGAGTCCCATTCCAAATAATCACGTGATACGCGAATCGAATCTAGGATTGATCGCTAATTATGGGGATGATCGGATGATGGCGGACATGGTTGAGGCCGCATGTAAGAGAAAATGGGAGAAGAAGGATGCAATACGATATATCGTGAATAATCATACGTGGGATAAAAGGGCCGGGGTCTATGAGAGGCTTATCAAAGCTGAATTTGGTTGGCTGTCCGAAGATACTGCGGAGTATTCAAAATAAGCGGGATACAGGCAGCTTGGATGTGAATTGCATGTGTCCCGTCTAGAAGAATGAGAGAGTTTGCTTGCTACGCTGAGGTTGCTCTAGACCTTTTAGCAGTACAAGCTATCTACGGGGCTCCAGGTCGTGGTGCCTACGTCGACCTGGACGAACAGACTATGGTTCTTTGAGGAATCCGGAGAAGCGAAAAGAATGTCGGCACCTCGAAAAGGCCTCAGCATACTCTACGTTGGGACGCTCCCTCCGCACCCAGGAGGGAGTGCGATCTTGGCATCTTACCTCGTTGTCGGATTGGAAACCCTGGGACATGCGGTACGCGCCGTGGCTCCCATCACCTCCGAGGCGCTCCAAAACGGGGATGAATTTGCCTTCAGCCACCCTGGCATCCCCGTCACAAGGTTTCTGGTCCCTTACTTCGAAAGCTCGCCCAACATCCCTGCGCCTGATGATTATAGAAGGCTGGAGCGTGAGCGTATCCAAGAGATGCTCCCGCTGCTGATTGCTCGCGAGCGACCAGACATAATTGTCATCGGGCGGGAGACATTTGCCTGGCATGTCCCAGACCTCGCTCGGACTCACTCCATCCCTTCGATCCTTTTGATCCAGGGTGGGACAACCTTCGGAATTCTGAAGGGCAGCTTCACTCGAGCTCAAGCCCAACAGTTACTCGGCCAGTTTCGAAAGGTGCAGCACATCGTGGCGGTGGCTAACCACCTGGCAGAAAGTCTGCGGGCATTTGGGTTCAACAACATAAAGGTTATCCATAACCCTGTCGATCTCGAACAATTCTCTCCCGGACCTAAGAATGACGGCTTGCTTCGAAGATTAGTCATCTCAGAAGACGCTATCGTTGTCGTCCACATTTCAAATCTGAAAACGATAAAACGACCTCTAGACCTTGTGAGTTCGGCGGAAAGGGCCTTACAAGCAAATCCTAAACTTCTGTACGTCATCGTAGGAGACGGGCCATGTCGAGGAATCATGCAGGAAGCCTGCAGACAGAAACACATCTCCGAGAACTTCAGGTTCGTTGGATGGGTGAATCACGATTCCGTCCCGCACTACATCAACCTTGCAGATATGGTGGTGATGCCGTCGGAAGCTGAGGGCCAAGCGCTAGTCTACCTTGAAACTCAGGCCTGTGCACGGGCGCTCCTGGCCAGCGACATCCCGGCTGCGCGGGAGGTGGTCGTGGATGGCGAGACCGGCCTCCTTTTCAAGACTGGGGATATCGACGACCTGACTGCCAAGACACTCTTTGCGGCGGGAGATCATAAGCTCCGCGCCGACATCGGGCGCAAGGCGCGCGAGCAGGTGAAGGCCCACTCCGTTGACGATGCCGTGTCTGCATACGCGGCCACGCTCGAAGACGTCGTGCGCCAACATCGAGGATAAGCGTCCACTTGACGTAGGATTCTGCTTCAAGATCCATGGGGGTAACACGAAGCCGGGATGATCATGGCCTCGTGGCCCACGTCTCGCAAAATCAAAGGCGTATCACAAGGCAGGACGGACATGAGACACTTGACGGAATTGAGGGTTATCGCACGCAACAATCCCGTATATTTGTCACCACCGGCCGATCACTTGATTATCTTGAGACCCCGTGACCAGTCGTGAGTTTCGAGACCAGTATCTTCACGCTCTCACATTTTGGAAACCTGGACAGTGCATACTGGGGTCTTTGTGCGGCAGAGCAGAATACCGTTTACTTCGCGCTGTGCAGCCACCATCCAAAGACCAGCGCGGCTCTATTCTCGTTTGATCAAACGACCAAGATCATCACAAGACTCTTCAGCTTATCGGATGTTATCCAACCCGTGAAAGATTACCTTCCCCATGGAAAGATCCATACTCCGATAGTCAAAGGCAAAGATGGAAAAATCTACTTTGGTACTCACTTCGCGTATCCTTTCGGCCGTCCGCAGTCTGTGAGGTTCAAAGGCGGACATTGGCTCAGCTACGATCCCGTTTCTCGAATCGTGTGTGACCTCGGGCGGCCTATGCCGCATGAAGGAATCATTTCCCTGGCCATGGATCGAGAGAGAATGATGCTCTATGGGCTCAGCGCTCCTTCGTGTAACTTTCTTGCGTATGACATAGGCAACGGAAAACACCACGTTATTGAGAGGATCACCGATCGAGGAAGTATCTGCCGGAGCCTGGTCGTCGATCGAGACGGAAACGTCTATGGTTCGTTTGAAGACAATTCAATCTTCAAATTCAACGTAGCGCGCTTCGTCGTCGAGCGTCTAAGCACCCTGCTGCCTGACGACTCACCAGGTATTAAGGAATGGAAGGGATGGTATCGGCGAGGGGTTAACTTCACTGGTAGGAAAATCTGGCGGGCGGCTGTGTGGAACGACGACCATCGGAAAATCTTCGGAATACATGCCGGCAGCTCGAGGCTGTTTAGTTTTGAGCCTGAAACCGAAGAGGTTCGTAGCCATGAATTTCTTGCGCCGGATTCGTATGAAAGGCGACTCGACACGATTTACCCAACATTGTCGTTAGCGCAGTACACCAACACCTTGTACTGTGTTCCCGCAGGGGGACTGTTCGATTATTGTCGTTCCGAACATCTCGATGACTGGTCTCATCTAATTTCCTACAACATCGATACCGGAGAGAAAATCGACCACGGACAGATCACAGATGAACACCACCGGGGAGTCTACGGAGTTGCCGGTGCGACTACAAGCACCGATGGAAAGCTGTATCTCCTCGGGGCGGTCGAAGTCTTGGGAAACGAAGACTATAACGATACGGACCTATGTAAGATTAATGGCCGGCCATTTCACTTAGCCTTGATGGAAATTGTGCTTGGGCGAGAGAGTTGAACAGGTCTTCTCGAAGGAGTCTCTAACTCACCATTACAATGGTGTCATTTCAAGCCGTAGTCCCCGGTGCAATGATGGTTGGTCCAGGAGAGTTCCTCAACAGTGGCGATTCGCGCATTCAAAGGCATGGGATCGCCTTGCGGAATAGGTTGGTGGGGTGGCTAGAGAGTCTTAGGGGGAAAGGAATTGGCCGAGAGGCTTCGACATCTTGTGTGGTCGAGATCAGCCTCGGCGACCAGACTATTTTCTTTTAGCGATCCGGAGAAGGAGGATAGATGTCGGCACGTCGCAAAGCTCTCAACATACTCTATGTTGGGACGCTCCCTCCGCACCCTGGAGGGACTGCCATCTTGGGGTCTTTGCTCGTTGTTGGGTTGGAGACTGTCGGCCAAGTGGTTCGCGCCCTGGCCCCCATTACCTCTGAGGCGCTTCGATTTGGGGATCCTTTTCGTGCAAGACATCCTAACATAAATGTCACGAGATACTTGGTCCCCTATTTCCAAACCGAACCTTATTCCGACCTTTCTAACGATTTTCGTGAGCTGGAAGGTGAACAGATCCATGAGAAACTCAGGGTCATGGTTGCAAAGGAACGACCAGACGTAATGATCATCGGGCGCGAGTCTTTCGCCTGGCATGTGCCAGATCTCGCCAGGACCTATTCCCTGCCCTGTGTTTTGGTGGTCCAGGGCCCCGTAACCCGATCAATCCTAAATGGCACATTCCCTAAGGCCCTAGGCAAACAGTTGCTAGACAAATATCGAAAAGTGGATCTCATAGTGGCTGCGGCAAGACATCTAGAAGCGTGTCTCCAGAGGTTAGGATTCAAGAACATTAAGCTCATTCCGAATCCTGTCGATTTGCACCGATTCTCTCCGAGGCCAAAGGATACTGATTTGCTCAAGAAACTAGCTATCCAAAATGACAAGATCGTAGTACTTCACATCTCAAACCTGAAAATGGTGAAGCGGCCTCTGGATATCGTCAACTCCGCGGCGGGGGTCCTAAAGAAGAACAGCAATCTCATGTACGTGATCGTAGGAGATGGACCCTGCGCTGGCGTGATGGAAGAAGCGTGCAGACAGAAACGCATCTCCGAGAATTTTCGATTCGTCGGATGGGTGGACCACGATCACGTTTCGGATTACGTCAATCTTGCGGATATTGTGGTGATGCCGTCTGACTTTGAAGTACAGGCGCTGGTGTATCTTGAAACCCAGGCCTGCGCTCGCCTCATTCTGGCCAGTGACATCTCCGCGGCGCGGGAGGTCATCGTGGACGGTGAGAGCGGCCTCCTATTCCGTAAAGGGGACATTGACGATCTCACGGCCAAAACACTCCTTGCTGCAGGTGATTCCGCGCTTCGTGCTGAGATCGGCCGGAAGGCGCGAGAGCGGGTAAAGGCCCACTCCATCGACGATGCTGTGTCCGCATACGCGGCCACCCTCGAAGACGTCGTGCGCGAACGTCGAGGATGAAGATCATACCTGCCGCACGGCTTCTCTCGGTGCACGGGAATGTGCTGCCGTTCAAATTTTTTGCTACCTCTCAAGCAGGCTGGGCCAAGCGCCCAGATTTCATTGATCTTTTGCGCAGACCTCAACTGGGCGATCGGCTAACCACGGAGGGCCGCCTCTCAGGTTTTGTAATCCCTTGTTCGCGCCCGCTCTTACCCTTCCAAGGACAGTTTCCCATGCAAGTAGCCTTCCTTACGCCTGAGTGCGAAGTTATAGGGCCTACCGATTGTCCGCAACCTATCCCACAAAACGGCGCCCTCTCTTCAACTAACGTATCGAATTAATTGAAACCCAAAGCGCCGTCTCAAGGTGGAGACGCGGGTTCGAATGCCGTTGGGGCCAGGGCGATCGTAGCGAGGAAGGCGCCCGTCTGCCACTCGACGGCGCACCCCTTGGACGGACGTTGCCCGATTCTGACAACTTTGAGGTACTGGAAAGCTTGCGACGGCGATTGTTAGCGGCATTTCCCTTTACAAGCTATGGACGGTCAAGGTGTAAGGAATAACGTCATCGGGATAGAGCGCTGCTGTTTTGTGGCTGCGCTCTTCGGGTCTGTAACTCCTTGAGAATAGCGGGTGGGCGGTTAGCTCAGCAGACAGAGCGCTCTCTCTACACGGCGCACGGACGGTTTTCGAGAAGTTCAAACGGGTTAGGCACTTAGGCCTACCCCTTTGTTTTTTTTTGGGGCTGAGCGAGCTTGTATGTCTTCCCATTCAAGCCACCCGCTCGATCGCACCAGATATTTTGGAGACGCGGGGACTCCGACCAGCATCTTGTCGGGGTTCCAGGTACAGGTCGAAGGTCCCTCGGCCTCCTTCCACCTTTCCGTGGTTCTTACGACGGAAGTTGAAGTTCGACTGAGAGGGGCGGCCTCCAGGGGAGGGGGGGATTCTCCTTGGGGACACTTTCACCTCTAGGGGGTGGACAACAGGGGGCTGCGTGTTCTGGAGCATCGTATAAAGGACTTGACAGAGGAAAGGTGATGGGTTAAAAGGACGCCACTATCTGGATCGGAAAAACTCGGTCGGGGGTCGAGCAGTGGACCCGGGATGAAGTTGGCATCGGCCTTCCAGCCCTCTGGGAGGCTGACCAGAGTAAGGAAAGGCCCTCAAGGGCTTTGTTTGCCCTCGAGGGCCTTTATTGTTTAAAAATCGGTACCGCTTTCCTCACCATCCATAGGCCGCGCCGGGATGCCCCGGGCAATGAGAGGAAAGCCCTAGCCGTCCCCCCGCGGAGCTGACACGGGAGAACATCCCGGCTATTTTGGTACGACCAGCATTCGACCGCAAGAGCGCAGAGCGGGGAACGAAGGGCCTGGGAGCATGATATCGCCAGATTCGCCCCGCTTCGCAATGCGTGAAACCCGGGCCGCTATCCATACCACGCCAGACCAGGCAGCAGTCCCGGTTGCGCTCGCCAGCTAGTGCTTCGATTCGCAAATACGGTTATGTATTCTTGTGAATTACATCAGAGATATTGCTCACTCAGCACCAAGTCCTGAGTAAATAAGTTCGTCACCGAACTTATGAATCGAAGGACTAGCCCTCGGAACCGGCAGCCGATTTCGCGTCAGAGCTTAAAAAACAGTGAGGCCATGGTACCCGCACTCGTCTTGCTCGCGTATGATGCCATAAACGTGGGCATCCTCGTTGTCTCACAAGAGGGGATGATTCTTTACTATAATGCGGCCTTTGCCCGCCTACGGAAACTTGCTCCTGGCGAGATGATCGGCAGCCCGGTGGACGAAATCGACCGCCGCGGACACGTCACGGCACTGCTGCATTCAGGGACACCCGTGGCTGAAAAGCCTATCGTTCCCGAGCGCCGGAGGAACAAGGAAGCCCTCATCCCGATTCGCGAGGGGGAGCAAGTGCTGGGGTGCGTCGTGGTGGTAACACCGGTTTCAGAGATGCAGACTCACGCCATGCGGGACACTCGCGGGCGCGCCTCGGGCAACCTACGCGGCGACCCAACCTGGCCTGTCCAATATACCTTCGCGGACATCATCGGCAACACGCCACCCCTGGTTCGAGCCAGGGAGCTGGCGTTGCGAGCAGCAGAGGGGGCATCATCGGTGCTGCTGGTGGGCGAGAGTGGGACCGGGAAGGAGCTATTTGCGCATGCCATTCACGCAGCCAGCCCCCGGCGGGCCTTCCCCTTCGTGCCGGTCGATTGCTCGGCGATCCCCCACGAGCTGCTTGAGGCAGAGTTATTTGGGTACGCCCCCGGAGCCTTCACCGGTGCGGACCAGAAGGGGAAGCCGGGGAAGTTCGAGCTGGCACACCCAGGGACCGTCTTCCTCGATGAGATTGCAGAGATGCCCCTTGAGATGCAGGCCAAGCTCCTCCGGGTGCTGCAAGAGCGGCGGATCATCCGCGTTGGGGGCGTGACCCCCATTCCAGTGACATTTGCGGTCATCGCCGCGACCAATCAGGACCTGGAGAGCTTGGTTGCCAAGGGACGCTTCCGGCGTGATTTGCTGTACCGCCTGGACGTCGTTCGGATCGAGATCCCCTCCTTACGGGAGCGGCCGGAGGACGTGCCCCTTTTGGTCGAGCACTATTGGGAGCGAAAGTGCCGCGAATTGGGGAAGTCAGCGCAACTGTCTGCCGAAGCCCTCCGGGTGCTTGAGGGGTATACCTGGCCTGGGAACATCCGCGAATTGCTGAATGTAGTGGAGCGCCTGCTGGTCAGCGCGTCCAAGAGCGTCATCGAGGCCCGAGACCTTCCTCGCGACCTCACTCGGGGACTGCCGGGGGGGTCGGTGCACTTCCCTCCGTTTCACCTTCCAACCATCCTTGCTGAGGCTGAACGGCGGACGCTGGAACGGGCGCTCCGGCGGACCCAGGGGAATCGAAACAAGGCGGCCCAACTCGTCGGGATGTCCCGCGCCAGCTTCTACCGGAAGCTCAAGG
>CAYGBT010000049.1:0-18956 GCA_964348275.1 uncultured bacterium | reverse complement strand
TCGGATTCCGTGGCCGTGACCACGTCCGCGATGGCGCAGGAAGAGAGGAGGCCCTCGAGGTATTCTGTCGCACGTATAGAACTTCCCACGATCAGAACCTGGGTCGGTTTCATCGGATGCCCCCTTGTTGAGTGGAGACCGGTTGTCAAAGCATGGACGGACTGTCAAATCAGAGCGAGGCCATACATGGGGAGTCTTCTTATTTCTAAGGCAATCTCTGTGCCAAGACCTGTGGCCTCCAATGCTGCTGAAATTACAAGGAGCTTGGGGGAACCTGGGAGTTTTTCGGATGACGATCCTTTGACAGGTTGCGAGAACCGAACAGCGATTTTCGTACAGTCCCTGTTTCGGAGGATCTCTGCCAGATGGGAACTGCGGCCGGCAGACCGGAGTTGCATGGGTAAAGACCGCGGGTTTTGGGCCTGGGCGCCGAGATCTGTCTCAAAGCACGCCCCGTGAGTTGCCATGGAAAGGGGGTGCGGCCGGTGGCGGGCGCTTGCGAAGAAGGAGGGAGGAGTGATGCTGGCGGAGAGGCTGAATATCGATGTGCCGCGCGCGCTGCTACAACGGGTTGTTGCGACGCTCGAGTGCGGAGCGGAGAGGCTGGGCAGGACCGGCGCCCACGAAGACAGCCCGTGCGCCGATCCCGTAGCCGGCGTCAGGCACGACATGTGGTTCGTCGCCACCGAGGCGCGCCACGCGCTGGCACAGAACGATGCCCGTCTGCGCCACGCCTGGAAAGGGTGGTTGCTGCACGTCTTCGGTAGGCGGTAATTTCTCAAACGTGGTACTTACTTCGCAAAAACCTCTTTCAAGAGATCGGTGACTCGGGCTGCGGGCTCGGTGCGGATCTTGCGCTCCTCCTCCCCCAACACATAGAACAAGCCGCTGAGGGTCTTGGCCACGACGTATTCGTCAACGTCGAATGCGACGCTCTGGGCGAACGGAATGGCTTCGTACCGGCCGACGAGTTCCTTGTATTGCCGGGTGACGCCCACCTCGTTCATGGCCTGATCGACCTCCGGCCGAAAGGCGGTTGTGAGCTTCTCGGTGGTTTTCTCCTTGAAATAGTCCGTCGCGGCGGTGTCGCCACCGTTGAGGATCTTTCGGGCATCTTCGAAGCTCATGTCCGCGATGGCATCCCAGAAAATCTGTTTGGCGTGTGGAGACGCCCGCTCGGCGGCCCGATTCATGCTCAGCACGAACTCGTCCACCTTTGGACCGTAGCCCACGAGCCGCAGCCCCTTCTCCAGGGTCTGGAGTTTCTCCGGCATCAGGATCTTGATCGCCTCGTTGAGAAAGTACCCGTCGGGCCGTCCCGTCAGATTCACCGCATTTTCCGTACCGACCTGTAGCGCTTCTTTCAGCCCCGAGCCGATCTTAGCATCGCTGAGCGCACCCTGCTGGCCGAGACCGAGCCCCTTGAAGATGCGTTCGAGCTGGGCCGAGGCGGGGACGGCGGTGAGCAACACGATGGCGCCTATGGCGAGTGCGCGAATACGCATGGTGCGACTCCTTTCTCATGCTGGGTTTCGAGGGTCGAATCAGATTGGACTCTCGCTCCGGCGAGAGGCTTCTGAAACTGCCCGATACAAAAGCCTGCGCTCTGATCATAGGAGATTTTTTGGAGAGCGTAACATGGTTGCACGAAAAAGGAAATGGGCTCCGGTTCGGCCGACTCGATCATCCATGCCGCCGGGTGGTTTCGCTCGGTGGACGCTCTGGCCATGTGTCGTCGCAGCGCGGGAATATCCGGGGCATCGGGCCGCCCGTCAGGCCTTTTTGTACGATGAGACGCGAAGGGGACAGATTTATTCTCTGCGCGCATGTCTGCATCCCGGCTCTCGAGGTAATTGGCCACCAGGCAATGACCCCTCGCGAAATGCTGCGTACGGGCGCGAAAAAGACGACGGTGCGAATGCGGGATCTGGCTGGGCCAGGCAAGGGATGGAAGTTAAACGGCATAGTTTCTAAGGGGATTGCCGGACAACCGTCCCGGAAAACGGAATCTGGTATTGGCATAAAAAGTGCACAAATAGTGCGCAATGGTGTGAGGATGAGAGGTACTCCGATGGCCACGATCCTTATTGTTGAAGACGAGCTCCTGGAGCGGGCGATCTACGCTGACCTCCTCCGAGATCACGGGTACGAGGTCCTCGCGGTGCCTACGGCCTCCCGCGCCCTCGAATTCTTGCGATTCCAGGCGGTCGACCTCATTTTAGTGGATCTTGTCCTCCCGGGCATGTCAGGCATCGAGTTGATCGAGCGATTACGGACCGTTGCTCCAGAGACCCCGGTAATCGTGGTCACCGCGCATCCCTCTTCAGATTACGCCATGACCGCCCTGCGGCTGGGGGCCTTCGACCTGATAGGTAAGGGTTTCAAGAACGAGATCATGCTCCATGCCGTGAAACGGGCAGTGGACAGGCGCCAACTGGAGCTTCGGCCCCGGCCCGCGCTTCAGGAGATCTTGACCTAAGTCGATCCGATTCTCGAACAGCAAGCGTAATGCCCCCCTTCCGGTTGCCCTCTCGGGACCAGTTTGTTATACTTTGCGCACCCTGTGAGGAGGAGTCTGATGTCTTCGCCCACGGACGCAGCTTCTCGGGAGCATCTGGCATGGATGGATGTTGCCCTGGAAGAGGCTCGAAGAGGGGGCGGGGCAGGCGAGGTCCCAGTGGGGGCCGTGCTGGTCCAGGACAAGGTCATATTGGCAACTGCCCATAATCGCCCCATAGCCCTCAAGGATCCAACCGCCCATGCCGAGCTGCTGGCCCTTCGGGCGGCAGGGCAGCGAGTCGGGAATTATCGGTTCCCTGACGCCACTCTTTATGTCACCCTGGAGCCGTGCGTGATGTGCGCGGGGGCTCTGCTGCATGCGCGGGTGGCATGCGTGGTCTACGGGGTCGCTGATTCTCGGGGCGGCGGCGTCGAGAGCTTGTACCACATCTTGGAGGATCCACGCCTCAATCACAGAGTCAAAATCGTTAGCGGAGTGCGGGCGGAGGAGTCTCAGGCCCTCTTGCAAGGATTCTTTCTGGCCCGGCGGCAAGCAATGCACTCCCGCGAGTAGAGTGTAACGAGCGGGAGGGGTACCGAAGTGGACGAAACGGGCCCGACTCGAAATCGGGTTGTCCCGTGATGAGCGGGGCACGTGGGTTCGAATCCCACCCCCTCCGCCACGCAATCGTTCAGAGTTCATAGTTCAGGGTTCATGGTAAGAACGAGGTCTTCTTATTTGAGTACGTTGATCGTTTACTCTGAATTATGATCGCTGAACCCAGAACCGAACGTGCGGAGAGGTGACCGAGCGGTTTAAGGTGCACGCCTGGAGAGCGTGTGTGGGGTGACACCCACCCCGGGTTCGAATCCCGGCCTCTCCGCCAACGATCCGTCGGAGACGGATCGTTGTTCACAGTTGACGGTTCACAGTTCGCAGTGTGAATGAATCTTTGTATCCACATCCACGTGGCTTTTTCCGTGAACCGTGAACGCTGATAATGGTCCTTGGTCGTGCTAGATGGGGAGCTAGCGGTGCCCTGAACCCGCAATCCGCTATAGCGGGGTTGAACTCCCACCCGAGGTCCTCGATTTCTGGGTGATCGGTCCGGGATCGGGGCGTTGAGGGTCGGGTCCTGCGCAAGGGGGATCCGTGAACCCCGTCAGGTCCGGAAGGAAGCAGCGGTAAGCGGCGCGCCTCCTGTGCCGCAGGGGTGCTCGGCCGGAGCTTTCGGCCCTGGACAAGAACCGGGAAAAGGGATCGACGGTGGGTGCACGGCCAAGGACTCCATGTTAGTTCACAGTTGACGGTTCACAGTAAACAGAGACTGAGAGACGGCGCGTTCTTTCCGTCCTTCAATTGTGAACCGTGAACAGCGAACCGTGCACGAGGTACTCATGTCGTATCAAGTACTGGCCAGGCGCTGGCGTCCCCAGACATTCGACGAGGTGGTGGGGCAGGAACCCGTGACCCGAACGCTCAAGAACGCGCTCCGGCAGGGGCGTGTGGCTCACGCCTTTCTTTTTGCAGGTCCCCGGGGAGTCGGGAAGACCACCACCGCGCGGATCCTAGCGAAGGCCCTCAACTGTGAGAGGGGACCGACGCCAGAGCCTTGCAACCAGTGTCTCAATTGCCAGGAGATCACTGGAGGGGCTGCCGTGGACTGCGTGGAGATCGACGGCGCCTCGCACACTGGCGTCGAACATGTGCGAGACCTCCAAGAACAGCTGATTTACCAGCCGGTCCGGGGCCGCTCGAAGGTCTACATTATTGATGAAGTTCACATGCTCTCCCTCTCGGCCTTCAATGCCTTACTGAAAACCCTTGAGGAGCCGCCGAGCAATGTGGTGTTTATTCTGGCCACGACCCAGCCGCACAAGGTCCCTCCGACCATTCACTCTCGGTGCCAACGGCATGATTTTCGGCGGATTGGGCAAGGCGTGCTGGTGGAACGTCTGAGGGCGATTGCCGAGGCTGAAAGGATAGACATGACCCCCGAGGCCTTAGCCGGTGTCGCCCGGGCCGCCGACGGAAGTCTCCGTGATGCCCAGAGCATCCTGGACCAGGTGATCGCCTATGCGGGCGACCGGGTGACCGCAGGGGGGGTAGCGGCTGTCTTGGGGTGGACGGCGCCCGAGATAGTCCAGGCAGTGATTGAGGCCTGCTTCACAGGAGAGGCCGGGAAAGCCGTAGAGGTTGTCGGAGAACTCACCGCCAAAGGAGGAGATCTTCACGCCTTTCTCTTTGATGTATTGGAGCATCTTCGGTCTCTCTTGCTGGTCAAGCTGACCTCAAAGGCAGGGGAGATCTTGGGGCTCGGCCCGGAGGCGGTGCGGGACCTGGAAACCCGGGGGGCGCAAGTGGAGGTTCCGCAGGTGGAGTTAGCCCTTCGGTTTCTGTTGGATGCTGAAGCAGAGATGCGCCGGGCGTCCCAACCCCGGTACGTGCTCGAGATGGCCCTCGTTCGAACGGCCGAAGCTCGGAGGCTTCAGTCCCTCGGGAGCTTGGTCAAGCGCCTGGAGTCCCTGGAGGGCCGCCTCGGCGCTGCCCCCGATCCTCCTGGCCCGCAGCCAGGGCTCTTCGCCACGGAGCGAAAAACCAACCCTCCTGACCCACCGGCCGCATTGACCGGGCTTGAGGACCAATGGCAGGAGGCGCGGCGGCGGATCGGTCTGGAGCGGCGTTCTTTGGCAGTGCTGCTGGCCGAGGCTGAGGTCACGCTGCAAGGGGAGACATTGACGCTGACATTTTCCAATGGAAATCATTTTTCTCGGTCCACCCTGGAAGACCCGGAGGTCCGGAGCCTGGTCACCTCTGTCGTCTCTCAGGTTTTTGGCAGACGCCTCCAAGTCAACTACTACTTCCTTCCTCCAGGAGGGGGACGACCACAGGAAGAACCAGCTAGGACCTCCGCCCGGAACCATCCCCTGGTTAGAGAGGCGCTAGAATTGTTTGATGCTCGAATTGTGGAGGTCGAGGAGGGGTGAGACGTCGTGGCTCACCGAGGTAGATTATGAAGGGATTTGGCGATCTTATGAAACAGGCTCAGCGGATGAAGGCGGAGCTCGAGCGGATTCAGGAGGCGGCTGCCACACAGCGGGTGGAGGGCTCGGCCGGTGGGGGGATGGTGACCGTGACGGCCGACGGGCGGGGAGAGATCGTGGCAGTGAAGATCGACCACGAGGTCATCCAGGGTGGAGATATGGATATGCTCGAGGATCTCATCCTGGCCGCCACCAACGAGGCCTTACGCCGGGCCCGAGAGCTCCTCAGCACCGAGATGGGACGATTGACCGGTGGATTGAACCTGCCGGGACTCATGTAGGGAGCCATGGCCGTCCGGTATGCTTCTCCACTCAATCGCCTCGTCGATGTCCTGATGCGCCTTCCCGGCGTGGGGGCCAAGACCGCCCAACGCCTCGCCTTTTACCTCCTGAAGGCCTCCCGGGAAGAGGCCATGAGGCTGGCCGAGGCCATCGTGGAGATGAAGGAGAAGATCCGCGTCTGCGAGCGCTGCTATAACATCGCTGAGGAAGAGCGGTGCCTGATCTGCCGGGACCCGACTCGGGACGGCAGCGTCCTCTGCGTGGTAGAGGAGGCGAACGACCTCTTGGCCATCGAACGGACCGGAACGTTTAAGGGCTGCTTTCATGTCCTGCAGGGGACCCTCTCGCCTATCGAAGGGCGTGGCCCGGACCAGATCACGGCCAAAGAACTGTTGGAGCGGCTGAGGTCGGGCGAGGTGAAGGAGGTCATCCTGGCCACCAATCCGAATGTGGAGGGAGAGGCCACGGCCCTTTACCTGGCCCGTCTGATTGCTCCGCTGGGCGTGCGGGTCACTCGGATCGCTCATGGCCTGCCGGTGGGGGGGGATCTTGAGTACGCAGACGAGGTGACGTTGGGCCGGGCCCTAGACGGGCGCCGGGAGGTGGGGTAGCGCAAGTGGCATGAAAGTTGAACGCAATTCACCAGAAGCCCCACGGAGGGGATGTGCGTCCCGTAGCCGATCTCATCATCTACGAAGAGGACCTGAGCCGGATTAACGTCTGCCTGGCCATGCTGCACGGCAAAGCCCGGGGCACGGCAGTCCTTCTCATCGATCCGAGTGGACAGCTCATCGCCAGTGCTGGCAGCACGGACGGTCTCGATACGACCCCGTTGGCGAGCCTGGCTGCGGGCAGCATGGCAGCCGCGGGCGCTCTGGCCAAGCTTCTGGGCGAAAAGGAATTTTCTTTTATCTTCTACGACGGGGAACGGAGGCGCCTCCATCTCTCGGTGATCGGGGACCGCGCAATCCTCCTTGTCGTGTTGGAGCATCAATCCGCCGCCGCTCTGGTCCGGCTGCAGGTCAAAAAATTCTCCAGGGAGATTGAGGACATATTAAAGGAACTCTCCCAACGGCCGAAGCGGGCCTTGGGAGAGGGCGATCGCCCGCCAGGGACAGCGGTCGGGGAGATCAGCGACGACGACGTCGAGAACCTTTTTGACAAGGGTTGAGGAATGTCCTTTATAAACTACGCGGCCCGTGAGATTAACTGCAAGCTGGTCTACTACGGGCCAGGTCTCTGCGGAAAGACTACGAACCTGCAACACATTTACATGAAGGTGGACCCCGGGACGAAGGGCAAGCTCATCTCCTTAGCCACAGAGACGGAGCGGACCCTGTTTTTTGATTTCCTGCCCTTGGAACTTGGAACAATTCGGGGGTTCAAGACACGTTTCCACCTCTACACGGTCCCTGGCCAGATCTTCTATGAGGCCAGCCGGAAGCTCATTCTGAAGGGAGCCGATGGGGTAGTCTTTGTCGTCGATTCGCAGCTCGAGCGGATGGAAGCGAACATCCAGAGCCTGGCGGATATGGCGCAACACCTGGTCGATCAGGGACTCGACCCGGTGAAGATCCCCCTGGTGATGCAGTATAACAAGCGAGATCTGCCCAGCGCAGTCCCCGTCGATGAACTCCAAAAAGCCCTCAATCCCCGAAATCTCCCCGCGTTTGAGGCGGTTGCCCCCGAGGGGACCGGAGTCTTTGAGACGCTGAAGGCCATCGCAAAGCTCGTGCTGCAGGACCTGCAGAAAAAAACATAGCCCCCTCCCGGTTTACCTCGAGCCTCATCTACCCCTGTCGGTTGACCGAGCTGTGTTTTTGCGGTAGCATTTTTTAGGATTCCCCGGTAGCTCAATGGTGGAGCGAGCGGCTGTTAACCGCTAGGCTGCAGGTTCGAGTCCTGCCCGGGGAGCCATTCGACTCGCGCCGCTTTACGACACTCGCTCATGGCAGGCCATTCGACCCACCTCACACTCTTGGGAGGCTTCTTCATCCGATTATCCTGCGGGAGGCGAATGCCCTGCGCGAGCAAAGCGAGCCGAAGGGCTCACCGTAACGTCCCGAAACTGCACACGAATTCGGCAAGATATTGCCTTGACAAGTGGCGGGAACCGTGCGAAACATCTAGACATCCGGGACCACCGTTCGACCTTGGTTCACGGAGGAGACAAGGTGCCAAGACAGCGGCGACAGCGGCAGGTCTTACAGTCGGCCAAAGAAGTTTTCTCGAAAAAGGGTTTTCACGGGGCCAGCATCTCAGACATCGTCCAAAGGGCCGGCATTGCCAGGGGAACTTTCTATCTGTATTTTCAGAACAAGCGGCATGTCTTCGATAGCCTGTTGGAATCCCTCCTCGAGGAGCTGGATCGGCGGATCCCGACTATTGAGGTGGGCAAAGGAAAGCCCGCGCCCCTCGAACAGCTCAGAGCCAACCTGACGAAGGTCACCACATTTTCCCTAGAAGAGCCCCACCTGATCCAGATTCTGTTCGACCACGCGATGGGATTGGATAATGAGATGGATCGAATGCTTCACAAATTCTATGAACGGGTGACGGATCGGATCGAGTGGGCCTTACGATTGGGAATCGAGATGGGCTTGGTCCGCCCGTGTCAGACGAGACTCGCGGCTTACGCCGTGCTCGGAGCCATGAAAGAGGTTATGGCACAGCTCGCCTCACAGCGGATCTCGCCTCTCGATTTGAAGGCTGTCGTGGACGACCTTTTGGAGCTCGGCCTTCGTGGACTCCTCGTTGAGCCGGTTGAGGGCTAATTTTTTTTGCATGACGGGTAGACTGACATGTCAGTCTGGCTCGTCTTCTGGATCAGCACCGGGTTTGGTTCTTGTGACTTAGGATGATTCCGTGGGGAACTCTAGGCGTTTAGGGCCCTCTCTCTCATGTCTGTACACCAAATGTACTGAGGCTGGCATCCAATGTCAGGATAGCGGGTCAGTATCTGGCCCCCGCAAGACGTAAGTCGCTGATTTTTAAGTTGAAACGACAGAACGTGCGTCATGGCACACCCCTTGCCTCTTGTTGGGTTAGATGCACAGGGAAAACCCAGAGGGTGGAAGAGCACTAGGCGATGGAGGCGACCCCAAGGCTCAAGAGAAATCAAGAAGCATTTTCTTGGGTTTGAATCTTGGTCCCCTCCTGCCGCAAGCGGAAGAGAGGAATCTGATCCGCACGCGTTGCCTCGCCGCGAGCCTTTTGATCGTCCTGAGCCTGGTCACCTACGGAGGGGGAAATGGCACAGGCGACTGTAGAGCGTATAAAACATTATCGGGCCTATAAGCCCAGACCGTTCAGGAAGGAGGAGCGAGATCATACCACCATCTTATTCGGCGGCCTGACGTGGCGCCACGAAGCCTTACTCCAGGCGGTCTTTGAGAATCTCGGCTATAAGGCCATGCCTCTTCCGAATATCGCGCGAAAAGATCTGGATACTGGAAAGGAACTCATCGACACGGGAGCCTGCTGCCCGACCACCTTTACTACAGGCAATCTGGTCAGCTTTCTTCAGTCAGAATCCAGCCGGATCGGGAAGGAAGAAACAAAGCACAAGTATGTCTTTCTCACGGCGGGAAACTGCGGGGCCTGCCGATTCGGACAGTACCATGCCTCGTACGAGATGGGCTTACGGAATACTGGATTTGAAGACTTCAGGATGTTCCTCTTCGCTCAGGACGGGCTGGATCAGGGAGCCATGGGTGGGGGCGGACTTGAAATCACCCCACCCTTTACCGTGGGGGCAATATGGGCCGTCCTTTTGGGAGACCTGGTCACGGACATGGAGTATCTGAGCCGGCCCTACGAAGTGAACCCGGGCCAGACCGACCGAGTCGTCAAGGAGTGTATAGACTACCTTTATGAGGTCTTCAAGAAGAGACCCATCAAGGGCAAGAGATGGGGTTCTTTGGCGTGGCATCTCACAACAAGCTACTTCACCGAGGCGCTCAAAGAGGTCAAGAAGAAATTTGACGCCATCGAGGTCGATCGACTGCAGCCAAAAGCCAAGGTGGCGATCACCGGCGAGTTCTGGCTCCAGACCCATGAGGGAGAGGGCAACTACAACATCAAACAGTGGCTGGAGCAGGAAGGGGCCGAAGTCATTCCTCCCTCGATTGCGGTGTGGCTGGACTACTGGATGAAATGGTACTTGATCGAATTGGAACAGAAACTGGAGATCGACCAGTACGCCCGTCTGAAGAGGGCGGCCATCAGGGGTCTCCAGGCCCTTTACCGATGGCACTACAACCGGCTGAGGCGGGTGTTGGCAGGTCTCCCGTATTGGCTTCCTGATCAGGATGAGCTCCAGCAGCTTGCTGTCCCCTATTACCATTATCATCTCTCCGGGGGTGAGGGGTTCATGCTGGTGGGCAAGGCGCTCTATTATCACCTCCACAAAAAAGCCCACATGATTTGCGAGCTGTCGCCTTACTCCTGCCTTCCGAACACGATGTCCATCGGCAGCATGGCAGGCGTACTGGGCAAGTATCCGGATCTCCTGTACGCGCCCATAGAGGTGAAGGGGGATGCGGAGGTTCATGCGCTCTCGCGGTGTCAGATGATTCTCACGGAGGCCAAAAAGAGGGCCATGCAGGAATTTGAGGAGGCTCTGGAAAAAACCGGCCTCACGGTCGAAAAGATCAGAGCCTACGAGCAAAGTCACTCGGGGCTACGGCGGGCGACCTACAGGGTGCCGCACAACGGGGTCGCGGGGACTGCCGCCAATTATGTCCGACATCTCGTCGGCCGGCTTTAGCAAGCGCCAAGCTATTAGCCGTCAGCCCGTAGGTCCTGAAGCCGATACCTGAAAGCTGACCGCCGACAGCGGAGCGAAGCAATGAGGACCGTCGGTTTTGACTGCGGGAGCACCACGGTCAAGGCGATTGTGGCTGAGAACGGGACGGTGCTGTGGAAGGACTACCGCCGCCACGACACCAAAATTGCCGAGACGACACTGGATTTCCTGAACCGGATAGAAGCGGAGTTCGGTATGAAGTCGGGGGAAGACCGAATCTACATCACCGGGTCAGGCGGGGGCCCGATTGCCCCGCTCATCGGAGCAAAGCATGTCCAAGAAGTCGTGGCGATTGCGTCAGCCGTGGAAAACCTCCACCCCGAGGTGCTGTTCGTTTCGGAGATCGGCGGAGAGGATATGAAGACGATCTTCTTTACGAAGGTGCTCGGGAATGGGAAGTCCAAGCAGGTGATTATGCAGTCGGCCTGCGCGGGAGGGACTGGCAATTTTATTGAAAAGACGGCGCGGAAGTTGGGCGTCATGGACAAGCTCGGCGAGATGCGTTATGCAGGCTACACCCTCCACAAGGTCAGTCCAAAGTGCGGCATTTTTGCGGAAGCGGATGCGAATAGCCTCGTGAAGGCCGGTGTTCCGGTTGAGGAGATTATCGCCAGTCTTTTTGAGGCGGTGGTGTATCAGAACTTGGCGACCCTCACAAAGGGGAATACCCCCATGCCTGAAGTTCTGCTATTGGGCGGCCCCAATCTCTTCTTTCAGGGATTGCAGGAGGCGTGGCGGCATCACCTCACGAAGCTGTGGGCAGAAAGGAAGGCCCCCGTCCCGAAAGGAAAAGATCCGGCAAGTCTGATTCGTGTGCCCCAGGAAGCGCTCTACTATGGGTGCTTGGGGTGCGTGGATATTGCTCGGGATGAGCCCCTGGGGGTGGGAGTCTATGAAGGAAGAGAGAAATTGAAATGGTGGATTGAAGAGGGGCAATACGAACGGAAGAAGAAAGAAGGTGGGAAAGGGCTATGGGTTACGGTGGAAGACCTCGAAAGGTTTAAGAATGAGTACGGCGCCTGTGGAAATGGTCAGTCGGCCCAAGATGCCCGACGAAGGATCGCCATAGCCCAAGCAGTCTGCGGGATGGATTTTGGGTCGACCACCGCAAAGTTCGTTCTGGTGTCCCCCGAGCGGGAGATCCTGTCGACCGGTTACGCGCTTTCTCGGGGGAACCCCATTGAAGATGCAAAGACCCTCTTTCGACAGGCCCGAGAAGCCCTGGGAGAGGGAGAACTCCTGGCGGTCAGTGTCACGGGCTATGGAAAGGACCTGATCAAGGATGTCATTGGTGCGGATGTCCCGGTGGTGGAAACTGTCGCCCATGCGGTGGCGGGACTCCACTTTTTCTCGGATGCGGACTGTATTTGTGATGTGGGGGGTGTGGACGTCAAGATCATGATTCTCCGGCAAGGGACGGTCTCCGATTTTCGGCTGAACTCCCAGTGCTCCGCCGGAAACGGTGCTTTTCTGCAGGGGGTCGCCGAGCGCTTCTCCGTCCCCCTGGAGGAAGTGGCCGACCGGGCCTTTCGGGCCCAGGCAAAGCCTACCCTGAGCATGGGGTGCGGGGTCTTCCTCCAGAGCGATATTGTGAATCAACAGCGGAAAGGCTGGCAGGGGGATGAGATTTTGGCAGGGTTGTGCGGCATTCTTCCCTTGAACGTCTGGGTGTATGCCGGCGGCCTCACGAACCTCAGTCAGGTGGGGAGAAAGTTCATATTGCAAGGCGGAACGCATAGAAATCTGGCTGTCGTGAAAGCGCAGGTGGATTTCATTCGATCCAAAATTCCGGACGCTGAGATTGTCGTTCATCCCTATCCGGGGGAGGCTGGCGCCATCGGGGCTGCCCTGGTGGCTTTGGAGTGGTGGCGGAGGGGGAACAGAACGCGATTCAGAGGATTTGAAACCATTAAATCCTTGACCTATAAAACCATCACCTCTTTGGATACGATCTGCCGTTGGTGCCCGGTGAATTGCAAGCGGACCTTCGTGGACGTCCAGGTCCCAGGCGGGCAGGGCCGGACCTGGAGCAAACTCCCGCTTGCCGAGGGTTGGGAGCGGGTGATTGTGAACAACTCCTGTCCGAAGGGTCTGGTCGAGGACGCCAATGAAATGAGAGTCATCAAGGCCGAGCTGGAAAAGACAAAGGCCGCTTTCCCCAATATCGGTGACCACGTCCGGCAGGAGGCCTTTCGGCCGCCAAGGAATTTGTCCCCGTGTTCGGTCTCCTGAAGAAGAGAACAAGTCCCGACCGGAGCCCTCCGTCGGCCAAGCGGGCGGATCTCCGCGTGGGGATTCCGCGCGTTCTCAACATCTGGAACACCCACCAATTCTGGACCGGCTTTCTCGTCTCTCTGGGCATTCGCCCGGAGCACATCGTCTTTAGCTCCGAAACGTCAGAGGAGCAGTTTAGGCAGTTTGGCAAAGGACGCGGCACCGTAGACTGCTGTTATCCCATCAAGTGCGTGAGCGGACACTATGGAGAGCTGCTCGTTCATAAGAAGAAGATTCACTTGCTCCTCTCCCCGATCATCTATACCCTCCCCTCCTACCTCCAGGGGCATGTGCAAGATAATTTGAGTTGCCCTCGCGTGATGGCTAGCCCGGAAAATATCAAGGCGGGCTTTCTCAAAGAGAGGGATGTCTTTCAGGAGAATGGCATCAGTTACATCTCCCCCTTTGTCTCATTAGGGAATCCTGATCTTGTTGCGAAGCAACTCTATGAATCCCTGCGGGAACCGTTAGGTTTGCACATGGAAGAAACCCAGCGGGCCGTACAATCCGGGTATAAAGCACTGGATGAATTTAATCAAAAGATGAGAAGTAAAAGCAGAGAAATTCTTTCGTGGTGCGCCCGGGAGAGCAAGCCCTGCATTTTGGTCCTCGCGCGTCCGTACCATATGGACTCCGGGATCGGCCATGAGATCGAGGTAGATTTGCAGGCCCATGGCTATCCCATCCTGTGGAACCACTACCTGCCCACGGATGACAACTTGATGTGGTGGCTCTTTGGGCAAGAAATCGAGGCCGGGCTCGTCAAGAACCCCTTTGATATCTCCGACGTGTGGGCCTCTTCCTACTCCGCCAATACCAACGAGATCCTCTGGGGTGCGAAGGTGGCCACCCGGATGCCCTGGATCACGTGCGCCGTGCGTCTCTCCAGCTACGAATGTGGAATGGACCAGCCTACATACACGCCTATCCAAGAGATCGTGGAGCGCTCCGGTACGCTCCACTTCAAGTTTGGCGATCTGGACACTACAAAACCGGGAGGGTCGATCAAGATGCGGGTTGAGACCATTCACTATTATATCCAGCAGTCCTATCTCGGGATCATCGAGAAGAAGCTGAAAAGACTTCCCAGGACATGCCCGCTACTCAATGAGTAGACCCACGAATCTGCCCTTGTCCTTGAGCTTCCCGTAAGATCTACCGCCGAAATTGGCGCGAGCGAATAAACTCGAGCTCCGCTCGTAGGGTTGCCCAGTTGTCAATTCTCAGCGCGCCGATGCTCTCCAGGTCAGCATCGTACGCGTGGGCAGCCCGGCCCCCAACTAGGAGAACTACGCTTTCCCCGAGGGCGCGGCGAAGCTTGTGGAGCTCGCCCCTGAGATGCACGTCATCCGTGGGGTAGACGATGCTCAGGGCTACCGCGTTGGCATCCAGCTGCCGGGCAGCCGCCGCGATGTCTTCCGCGGGGAGGTTGGGCCCGAGGTAGGTCGCCCGCCAGCCCTCTGAGGAGGCTGTCGCGGCGGCGATCAGCGCACCGAATTCGTGGTGCTGCCCGGTTGGGGTGGTAACGATAAGGGTTGGCGCTGACGGGGGGGGTTGGGGTCCCTCGCGTAAAGCCCCCAGAAACGTTCGAACCACCGCCGAGGCCAAGTGCTCGTGGGCAACCCGTAAGGACCCCTCGCGCCAGAGGTTCCCAATTTCCTGCATGAGGGGCACCAATATCTGTTCCATTAGCACGGGCCGACTCAGATCGACGGCCGCACGCGCCAATCCGGCCTCAAACCCTGCAGCATCAAGCTCCCTGACATGCGCCAGACAGGTCGCAAGATAAGGCCGGATCGTTGTGGCCTCGGACATCGTGCCCCTTTCTCCCACAATGTCTGCCTTCGCTGCCTTCCGCTCAGTGTGGGCTGGCCGCGGTGCCCGGGTGGCTGCCTCCTCGTCTGAGATTACCATTGCCCGAAGCTCTTCAGGCGGGAGTTGAGCGATTTGCCCAATGCTGCGTCCAACAAGGGTGGCACGACGTAGGAACAGCAGGTGCTCTACGTCGTGGTCGGAGTAGAGGCGGCGGCCGCTGCGCGAGCGTGCCGGGGTGACGGCCTGGTACCGCCTTTCCCATACTCGGAGAACATCGGGAGTTAATCCTGTCCGCCGAGCGACAACCTGAATCGGATGGCGTTTCTCGTCTAGTTTCATCGCGCGGCAAGTTATTTCTCTGTCAAAAGTTTGTCAAATGTTCCTTTGGCCGTCCCTTGACATTCAGACGCTGTTGGGACATCGTCCGAAAATAGATCACAGTGGTCCAGAGTTTGACCCGCTGGTTCGGGGCCCGAGAAGTGGGGGGGGTTCACAGTATTGAATGTGGTCACGTCCTCACCTGCTCTTGCTGGAGCCCTGGTCCCGCGCCGCGTGTTTTCTCCGTGAGTAAGGAATCATCGTGGAAACATACACCTTTGAGACAGAGCAGTGGCTCCCCCGCCCCCGCGAAGACGTATTTGCATTCTTCGCGAACGCGTCCAATTTGGAAGCCCTGACTCCTCCATGGCTGCACTTCCGAATCATCACCCCCAGCCCAATCGAGATGAGACTGGGGACGTTGATTGATTACCGCTTGCGGCTGCACGGCCTGCCGCTCAACTGGCAGAGCGAGATCACGGTGTGGGATCCTCCGCATCGTTTCGTGGATGAGCAGCGGCGCGGGCCCTACCGGCTTTGGGTACATACGCACCTCTTTTTTGAGAAGGATGGGGGAACCGTTGTGCAGGATCATGTCGTATATGCGGTGCCCGGGGGGAGGCTGGTGCAGACACTCTTCGTCTCCCGCGACCTTGAACGAATCTTTGCTTATAGACGTCGGAGGCTTCACGACCTCTACGCCAATCCCGACATCCGGCCCGCCCCCACAGATCCGTAGGGAGTCCATCCGGCCTCCTCCCATCTGCCACAACATACGCCCCTGAGATCCAGAAGGTCCTTCTCAGCCATTCGCAGAGCGCGGTCTCTGCGTAGAACACATGGCCTTACCCGGTGTCTCCCTATACCCCCTTCCATTGTTCCCTCCTGCTTGGTAGCAAGTTAACCTATCGTTAAATATATGTCAAGTTTTTTTTCAATAAGATACTTGACAAAAGCGTACTGTTGATATAATGTCTGGGACAAATGATCGAATTGGGGCAAAGAGCCCCGCGGACCAAGACTAACAAGGAAAGGAGGTGAATAGGATGAAAAGCATGGACGTCGTTGCCGCGATCCTGCTCGTGATTGGCGGGTTGAACTGGGGACTCGTCGGTTTCTTCCAGTGGGACATGGTCGCCGCGATCTTTGGACAGGCCACTGCACTGAGCCGGATCATCTATAGCCTGGTCGGCCTTGCCGCGATCTATCAGGGTCTGCAGTGGAAGGCCATCCAGCGCCGCTGGGGCATGGCGGCGAGCCGGGCGTAAGGACCAGAGTGATTGAGGTTAATTGGTCAGTCGAGTGAAGTCACCGAAGACCCCAAAACTTGCTAAAACGGAGAGGAGTAAGACATGCAGGTTGCGACACTGGCTCGGGTTGGAACATTCACCATTCTGCTTCTCGCAGGGGCTGCCGTCGCGTTCGCTGGCGGCTACGGCGATAAGCATCAGTCAATGGCAAAGAAGGATATTGTGGACACGGCGATCGACGCGGGCTCTTTTGAGACGCTGGTGACCGCCCTCAAGGCCGCCGATCTCGTGGAGACGCTTCGGGGCGAGGGGCCCTTCACCGTTTTTGCGCCCACCGACGAGGCCTTTGGCAAGCTGCCAGGGGGCGTGCTGGATAATTTGCTGAAGCCGGAGAATAAGAAGGAGCTTCACGACATTCTCACCTATCACGTTGTCCCCGGGACGGTCGTTGCCGCTCATGTTATGAGCCTGCAGACCGCAAAGACAGTCAATGGTCAGCCATTGACCATCCGTATAGACAACGGCACGGTCATGGTGGATGAGGCGAAAGTGATTAAGACCGATATCCCGGCAAGCAACGGCGTCATTCACGTGATTGATGCCGTGGTTATCCCAAAGAACCAATAACGTGTGCCAAGTCCCGCGAAGGGGGCATCCGACCACGTGGTCGGATGCCCCCCACGGGACGAGGGGCGATGCAAAAAAAATGGCGGAGGACCCCGGAGTTACGATGGTCAACCCGAACACACGGAATCGAAGCAGGCGGCGCGCACTGTGGTTTATTCCTCTCCTCGGTACGACACGCATCCTGGGGGCGATTGGGGAAGCCAAAGTGCCGAGGAACGGAGTGGCAAAGAGGCTTAATCCATACACGGGAAACCAGAACGTTATTACAGAAACACGGACACTCTTCACCGAAGCTGGCTGCTCGTCGTGTCACGGAATGGATGGCCGCGGGGGGATCGGATTGCCGCTTAACGATGACAAGTGGAAATACGGCGGCGACGATGAGACCCTATTCAAACTCATCGCGGGGCAAATCGAGGAGAGTCGGATGCCCAGTTTCGGGGAGGTTCTCGAAGAAGACCAGGTGTGGAAGATCCTTGCGTACGTTTGGTCCCTCTCCCAGGGGGAGCCGCACACGAGAGCGTGGTAGTGGTGTCGGGGATAGAGTAACCAAGATTGGAGAACCAAATGCTCAAAAAGTTTTTGAAATTTTGCGTGAAGTACCTGGATCGGCATTCCCATACGCTGCTCGGAGAGCTGCTCTACTGCACCCCCGGTGCGCTGGACCGCTATAAGGATATTCCTTTTCCCGCGGACATGCGACATCTGGCAAAGCTCCTGTCGTAGGTGGAGGACTCATTGGGCAAGCAAGGCCATTTTCCCTTTTCCAACCAGCTCTTTCTTAACGTATTCTAGGTGCACATGCTTGCAGGCCCGGCGTGTTGAAGAGACGGCATACGATGTGGGAGCAATGATGAGTGCGAGGGTCTCTTTACTGTGGTTTCGTCAGGACTTGCGCTTGGGAGACAATCCAGCGCTCCGTGCGGCAACAAAGCGAGGGGGACTCATTATCCCTGTGTTTATCTGGGGGCCCGAGGAAGAAGAGGGCTGGGCACCGGGCGGAGCGAGCCGCTGGTGGTTGCACCAATCGTTAGCGAGCCTGTCACACGAGCTTCAGGAACGTGGCTCTCGCTTGGTGATTCGCGAAGGGCCGGCCCTACAGACGTTGCGGGAACTGGTGCGTGAAACCCATGCGGATGCCGTCTTCTGGAACCGGAGGTATGAACCTGCCATCACGGAGCGGGATGTTGCCATCCAGGAAGCGCTTCAGGCTGCGGGAGTAATGGTCGAAACCCATAACGCCAGCTTGCTCTTTGAACCGTGGGAGGTGCTGAATAAAGCGGGCAAGCCGTTTCAGGTGTTCACGCCATTCTGGAAAGCCTGCCTCTCTCTGCCGGAAGTTGGGGAGCCCCTACCAGTTCCGCGCCGCCTCCCTGCGCCCGGGACATGGCCGCAGACACCTTCGGTTTCCCAATTAGCACTCGAACCAAAGGTTGACTGGGCGGTCGGATTGCGCAGCGCTTGGAGTCCGGGATCAGCGGGGGCGACTGCCGCACTGAAACGCTTCCTAAGGGAGGCGTTGTCCGAGTACGAGCGAACACGCGATCGTCCGGATATCCCAGGGGTTTCACGCCTCTCCCCCCACCTGCATTTTGGCGAGATCGGTCCGCGGCAGGTCTGGCATGCGGTCCGTGACCGCTCACGAGCCAGCCGCAAGCGGCAAATGCGCCAGCGGGCTTCGGCGTATCTACGGCAGCTCGTCTGGCGGGAGTTCGCCTACCATCTCCTGCATCATTTTCCGCATACGACGGATCGCCCCCTGCGCCCCGAATTCGGGGCATTCCCATGGAAAGAGGACAAGAAGGGCCTGAAATCATGGCAGAAGGGGTTGACGGGGTATCCGATCGTTGATGCGGGGATGCGTGAATTGTGGACGACCGGCTGGATGCACAACCGCGTCCGTATGGTTGTCGCTTCCTTCCTTGTGAAGGATCTTCTCATTCCCTGGCAGGAAGGGGCAAGATGGTTTTGGGACACGCTCGTAGACGCGGACCTTGCCAATAATACTTTGGGCTGGCAGTGGGTTGCTGGCTGCGGCG
>CAYGBT010000048.1:0-19158 GCA_964348275.1 uncultured bacterium | reverse complement strand
CCGCCGGAAGCCATCCGTCCCATAGTGACGTCCTTTTGACCGATGCCGAAAAATGGTAGTGTATCAATCGTTGTGTAAATTTCTCCGGCTCTGAAAAACAAAGGGTGTATGCTCCCTCGGGCCACTAACCACGAAAGGAGGATGCACCCGATGCGAGAAGTAGACTTCTCGGAGCGGACCATAGCCCAGCGCTGGCGCCAGGTCAAGGGGGTTTTCCGCGAGGATCTCATGGTGTGGACCCGCCATCTCCTCAAACGGCTCCTGCAAGGATGTCTGGAGGAGGAGCTGGAGATCTACCTGCGGGCCGCCCCGCATGCCCGCACGCCCACGCGGCGCGTTTTGGTGCGCAAGGGCCTGCTGACCAACGAGGAGGTGCTGGAGGAGGTAAAGGTGGTGCGGCGGGAGTTGGAGGGGAAGCGGGGACGATAGCCTACCTGCGCTTGGAACCTTCGACCTGCTAATTGGTAATTAGATGCACCTCGTCCGGTACAGAAAACTCAGATAGTTCCAAGACCCTGCTACCACGTCGCTACGGCGGACCAAGACTGAGGGGTTACCTCCACTCGCTTTTTGCCCTCCTTTACACCGAATGCACATGGCCTAGCATCCAATGTCTATAAGCTTGCCTATTTGTGTCCCCCTGTACGACATAAGCTCCTGATTTAAAATCTCATCCAACGTAAGCTATGCCATGGCATACTCCTTGCCCATGATTACGTTCGAGAGGAAGTTGAGATGGGGCACCCGCGCGGACCATTCAGGTGGCTCAGATTGGGCTCGTCGGCGCTTTAGAGGAAGGGAAGCGTGAGTTCATATATGAAAGCCAGAGGCATTGGACGGATCGGGGTCGCCGGACTTTTAGCGCTTAACACGCTTCTAGCTGCTTGCACTCTCATGGTCCCGCTGAAGCCCACAGTGGGCGCACCGCCAACGCAGACGCGACTGCCGCTGACTGTGGGGATCCACTACGACCCGGTATTCCCCGAATACGAGCACCTTTTTAGTATAGGCGACTACCGGTACATCGTTTCTGTCGGCCAGGCGAGTATTAACATGTTCGACCAGGTCTTCCCACTACTGTTCGAGAGTACGGTGCCTGTGAAAAGCCACCCTCCCCTCCCGCCTGGTGCGCCAACAGTCGTCGCGGTGATCAAGTCCGAGATCGAGCAGTTTAGGCTGGCCTATCCCCTTATACTTGTTGGCACGAGCTTCGACGCTGAGATCACCTACCGTTTCACGCTGTATACTCCTGAGGGCGATCAGATCGTGTCTTGGACGTCTACGGGAAAGGGATCCAAGTCCGCCAATGCCTTTTATCCGAGCCGCCCACCGGGAGAGGCTACTAGCATCGCAATGCAGGACGCTGCTACCCAGTTCCTGATTACATTTCGCGGAATCCCCGAGGTCCAACGGTGGCTCCGGCGGCTTGGAATTCCCGACGCTAAGCCGACGTCTCTGTCGTTCCCGGTCACCAAGAGGAGCTAAAGGTAATGCGGCACACCGTAGCTTTGTGCTTATCAGCCCTTGTTGCTTTCACCGGCTGCGCCTCGTATCGGGCAAGCTTGGCTCCGATTCCGAAACCCGGCTCTATACCAGTATGGCAGATCAAGGGTGCCGTGGCGGTCGGTGCAGACCCCTATGTTCAGCCGGATAGACTGCAGACGGTCTTTGACACAGAGCCAACCAAATGGGGAATCCTGCCTGTCCAAGTCTTCGTGCAGAATCAGGGGGACGGGCGGTTGTGGGTCCGCCGCTCGGAGATCGCACTGGAATTGGCCGACGGTGGCCGGATTAGCCCGGAGGACGCACACAATGCAGCCTATAGGATATCGGGGGAGCGCATCAAAGTTTTATTCCCTCATTATGCCCAACCTGGGTGTATCGCAGGATGCGGCCTTATTCTGTTCACATTGCTCGCCGTGAAGGGGGCCACCAATATCTCCTCAAGCACAGCGAACTCGAAACGGCTGACGGACTTCCAGAAGAAGGAGATCCGAGACGTGGTACTGGAGAAGGATGAGTCTGTCCATGGTTTTGTGTACTTCCCCTGGCCTTCGGAAGCGGAAGCCACCCTGAAGGTCTCAGTCTTAGACATCGACGAGGGATCAAGGGTCGTAGTCCGCTTGCCGCTGAGCGAACTCGGGCTTAAGGAGACTTTAGCCAACTCCGAGGAATAGGCCGTACCATCAGGTGACCTCGAGGCTCTAGAAATTGAGTAATACCGAATGCTGTGAAGCGAGTCTTAGGTCTCCGTATGTGGATTGGGGCGAAAATTTCGGAACTCAAGGAGCGCCCGAATTTTTGCTGGAAAGCCAGGATCCGCCTCACCTCCACAGCCCCCGTTTTTGCTCCCTAGCGTCCGGGGCTAAGATCCTGCCGATGTAAACCAAAGAAGAATTTGCGAGAGCTTTAGATCCCCTCCACTGAGGTAGATACCAATCATGGTCATAAACACCCCCAGGAGATAGAGACTGGCGGCGAGTCCACCAAGGAAGAGGAGCATCCAAGACCAAAGTGGGCGGTTTTCCGGGGCTGTAAAAGCCTGTGGTTGATAGGTGTCTGGTCGAGGATGAATTCAGCGAGGCGGTCAATGAACCGTTTCTCTCCGGTGTTATGGGTCCAGTATCGGGTGTGGGCGGTGGCAGGGATGAACTGATCACGCCACCGGATGTTCTGTGGGTAGGGACCATTGAGATTGGGCTAAGAGAACCCTATCTAGCATAAACGACCCCACGGTTCTTTATCCACCACCGGTCGTTTACGGTCTTTCTCAATAGCTCTTTTTCGCTGATGTGGGACCGAAGGTCTGCGAGCAAAGGACTCATCAAGGGTCTGCTGAAGGACAAGAGCCTCCGGAAGCGGACCAGACATGCCTGCCGTCGCGGATCAGTAGAGCCGAGGGGTGTGAGTCACCTCACTTGGTCTGCACCGCACTCGATAGAGGGCGGCCGAAGGACCCCCTTAAACCCGTCGAGCGTAGAGTGGATTCGGCATAGAAGGTGAAGCCAGGTGTGGACAAGCGAAGTGATTTCGGCGAATACCGAACGCTGTTGCCGCAGGTGGATTATGCGCCACAACCAGCCATCGAAGGTACTTCTTAGCTCTGGACTTTTAACGGCGCGCCCATAAGCCGCTCTCCTTTTTGGAGTCGGCTTGATGGGCTTGTTAGCGGCCAATTCATGTGTTGAACCTGGTGGTAAGTCCCCGTCTCAGCGGGGGTTAGTGCACCCCCTTCGGAGGCCTTAGGCTGGCTCCTCAAGAAGCATGAATGGTTTGTAATCGAAGATCCGGAACAGCTCGAGCTGATCGGCAGAGTTCGCGTCCGGCACTCCAAGGAAATTAATGAAGCCGCTCTGACCCAAGGGAAGGATGTTCTTGTCCTCGACGTCAGTCCTCCCGAAGTCGACGATCTGCGCGTACGTCGCTCGGTTGGACAGTGGGATGCTGCCAAAAGAGATCGGCAAAAAGGAATGGTCAAAGTCGATCTCGCCTCTCGGCGGCATCCAGGCTGAGGGATCAGAATTGCCGAACGAGATCGCGAGGGCAGTCAGCACCTGATCGAAGGTTTGGGCCACGACGACGTTGGGATCCATGCCGTTGAAGTAGTCGCGGCTGGGCGGGACCCCTGAACCCCCACCGAGGGCGTCGTCCAGGACATGGATGAGCATGTTGGTCGAGGCCTCGTCGACCTCTGCACCGAGCTCGTCGGTGAAAGTGTTCGCCAACATCTGCTCGAGCCAGGCGGAGAAGATCACCTCGGCCGGCAGGAGGGTGGTACTCGTGATGGCGTCGGTCGCCGCACTACCATCCCAGTCCTCAAGGATTGCCCTGGCAGCATCGGCTGCCGGGTGGGTAGAGCCGACCACGGTGAGGGCTTCCAGGAGATAGGGCTTTAGGAAGCGGGCTTCGCGGCCCAGTTCCTTGACCCGGGCAATGTCTTTGGGGATGTCCTCCATGTCCTCAGGAGAGACCTTGCCCCCGGGCGCGAGCCGCTCCTGAATCTCGAGGTGGCGAAACTGCTTCCCGAGGATGTCCTCATCGGCGTTATTGAAGTCGACTGAGGGCTTGGTATTCCAGTTGGCCAGCCACCGCTGGGCCGGGTTGATGGACCGCGGCGTGGGCAGGACGCCTCCGGGCCATTCGGCCTCGCCCGTGCCGGGCAGGGGAAGGCGGAAATCAAATCCTTCGGGCCGAAGGGGCACTTCACCGGCCTGCCAGTACGCGATGTTGCCCGCGTCATCAGCATAGAGGAGGTTGTGGGAAGTGGCGATGAGGTCAATGGCCTCTTGAAATTCGGAGAGGTTCCGCGCTTGGCCGAACTTCAAGAACCCCCGCGCGCTCTCCCACTCCCGCATCCAGTGGACCCGCTTCTGCGTCGCGGCAAGTCCCATGACAGCGTCGGAGGCAATCACCGGCCCATGAAGCGAGCGTAAAACCGTGATCGTTTGCGAGGGGGCACCTGCCACATCGATGACTTCGCTCCGCGCCTTAAACGGAGTGCAGAAGCCATCGAACACATACCCAGTTCCTGCGTCGCACAGTACCTCAATGTAAATGTCTAAATTATCGCCCGCGCCGGTGGTCTCGGTCCAGGCGAGATGCTCGGTTCGGCCGATCAGAACTCCGGGAATCCCGGCAAACGCCATTCCGGCTACATTGAAATCCCCCTCGCCGCCGGTGAGCTGCACCTCGTGCATCAACGAGGGGGTGTCGAAGCCCACTTGGGGCCCTCCGTACAGCATGGCGCCATGGGTGGTGCTCTTGGGAGGAGCAATCACCCAGCCGTAACTGCCGAGCCTGCTGGGAATGCCGAGCCGTCTCCAGGCAGCCTTGGCATCTTCAGGGGATACTTGCAGAGGAATCCCCACCCCTTGGAGCTGTACCGGGTTGAAAGGAGGCGGTGACGGCCGGCGCCGGATCGGCGTTTCGGTGGCCCCTCGCGTGGGCACCGTGACGGGGGCATCAGGGTCGTTGATCCACCGCACATCGTTGAAGATGGCGGATCCGGCTGCTGGACCGTGCGCTGTGATCAGGCTGTCCAGGAGCAGTTGATTGCGAAGCTCACGACCCCCAATCTCGCCGAACCGGCGAATGGTGAAGACCGCGAAGGCCATCGAGTCCGTCACGGTCCAAGGCTCCGGATGGACAGGCGGAAGTAGCCCAAGGAACGAGAACTCGAGCGGGAGCTTGAAGGGATCCGACTTGGCTTCGGCGATGAAGCGGTTGATCCCATCGCGATAAGCCTCAAACCTGGCTATCTCTGCCGGCGGGAGCTTATCGAATTGGGCGGCTAGCTCAGCCTCGGTGTAGCCGGTGGTTCGGACGAATATGTCGGCGTCCAAGAAATCAGAGCCCAGGATCGCGGCAAGGCGGCCCTTCGCCGCCCGGCGGAACAACTCCAGCTGCCAAAGCCGATCCTGCGCTACTACGTAGCCATACGCCTCGAAGAGCGCTCCGGCGGTTTCAGCGAAGATGTGGGGTACGCCGAAGTCGTCCCGGAAGATTTTCACCGTCTCTCCGTCCACGACAAGCGTGGTAAGCCCAGGAGAATGAACCCCCTCAGCAGCAGGGCGTAGCAGGAAGAAGAGGGACACGACGATGAGTCCAACCCCCAAGGCTGATATTCCGATTCCTTTCATCCGCGAAGGGATGCCACACAGGACGGCGACCATTCCCCTTTTCGACGTGGATTTTCTCATAACATTCCTCCTATTTCTTAAAACTGGCCCCCAATGGAGGTAGGGAAAGTCTCTTCCAATTTAGAGGGGTACGAAAGGTCCACACTACAGCAGAAGAAGCGGCCGGTCTCCGCCGATACTTATGTGGACGATCTGTCGCAAGGTCTGATCAGCGAACGCCTGGCCTTCTTCTACTGGACTGGTGCTCCAAGTGCCAACCCTGTGCCTGCTGGCCGAATTGTCTTTTGCGGAGGCTGGTCCGAACAGCAGCCCGGAGGTGAGGAGTGCGACGATCGTGAGGCTGACCAACGACAACCTCGAGGGCATTGGCGCTATACCCCTCGTAAAACTTTTCTTGATAAAGGACCATGGAAAACTCTTCACCATCACCTGACCATCCTTTTTCAGGTTGCTCGTATGTTTCATGACACTCCCCTTCCGCCGCCGTCCAAGTCAGGGGTTACTCGGGTTCTCTGTTTCCGATTCTCAAAACAAAAAACCTCAACGAGGAACCTCTTCCTCCTTGAGGCATCATGGCCTTTGCCGAGTAGCACGTACATAGGGCTACTCGACCTCTCGCACAGTTGTGTTTAACCTTCTAACAAAGTCTTCTTCGCCCGTCAACAGGTTTCCTCGGGAAAAGCTCGACTGGATAAGACATCAAAGGCCTATTCAATTGTAAGAGCTTTGAAATGCTGGTCTCGGTGTGGTAGGTTTCATCCATGGACCCGGGGTGAAGGGAAACACCAGGACTAATAAATGCCAGCCCTCGCGGCGGTATGCTGCGGGGGCTGTTTTGTTGGCCCAGGAGGGGGGAGATCATGCGAAAGCAGGTGACCATCTATTCTCAGCCCGGCTGAGCCTTCTGCGACGAGGAGAAAGAGTTCCTTTCTCAGAAGGGTGTGGATTTCGTCGGGAAGAACATTCGGGACGACGCACAGGCTCTGGCAGAACTCCAGAGGCGAGGAATCCGGGCATGTCCGGTTACGATTATCGATGACGAGGTGGTTGTCGGCTTCGACCAGGAAAGGATCGAAAGGCTGCTTGCTGTCAGCCAGACCTAAAGGAGGGAGGTTCCTATTCGTTACGCCCAGATCATGACCCTGCCAGCGAATGTGAAGTACCAAGAGCTGTCCCTGAAGCTCCAGCGGGACCCGAGGGAGGCGGAGCAGGGTGCAAGCGGTATCCGCAAGGACCGCAGTCTCGTAGGCTAGGTTTTGACCCTGGATCGCTGGCGGTTCCAATGCTCCCTGTGTTCAAATCAATTGAACTTCGTCACCCTGGCCTCGTTCGAACAGGTGGAGGTGCCTTCCCCGCAGACCTGGTAGGTGTAGGTCCCTTTTCCTCTGTTGATGTGGTCGGTGTAAGAGCCGTCGTTACCAATCGTTGCGATCTTGGACCCGTTGCGGAAGATGTCCACGTTGGTTGACGTCAGGCCGTCCCAGTTCAAGTCTGCCTTTTGCGATCCCTTCACCTCGTACCCGATTGCAGAAAGCGTGATGCCGCCGCTCGTTGAGCTGCTGGGGCTAATTGTCATACTAACCTCGTTGGAGAAGCCACTCTCATTTCCAAAGATGTCGTAGGCCGTGACCGCACAGAAGTAGATCTGCCCCTCGACTAGGTTGGAAACCGTAACGGTGGTCACATGGCCGAGGTCGACG
The DNA here is from genome assembly GCA_964348275.1 of uncultured bacterium. Taxonomy (GTDB): domain Bacteria; phylum Methylomirabilota; class Methylomirabilia; order Methylomirabilales; family CSP1-5; genus CSP1-5. The sequence goes on along the minus strand of CAYGBT010000048.1, from coordinate 11,819 downwards.
GATCTCAAATACTTCCCAGGCGAGATTCCGCAATACATTTTATACCCAGCGAGGTCCGGTTCGGAGTTTGGATTCCAGGCGAGTGTCACCGAGCGTGCTGTCGCCGCTCCCGGATGAGAGCAAGAGCCCAGGAGCAACCCTGAAGCAATGAGGCTCCAGAGAAATCTTCGCCAATGTGGCCTCGGTTTCATGGTGATTCCCTTCGAGAAGTGGCTAACTTTCCCGGCGAAAACGATTTGGCGGCTAGGCCAATGAAGAACCCTCGGATGACTATTATAACTGAAACGAACGTCAGTTCTGCGGCCTGCAAAGTGCTAGCGCATGTACTCGATTTGGAGAAGATCCCCCGCTATGACCGGGTGATGACCCATGCCTTCCGGCACTCCTGGGCGACTTGGATTCTCCAGAATGCGCCGACACCGGGAGCTATTCTCTATGTAAGCCGTCAGCTAGGGCATTCTTCGGTCAAGCTGACGCTGGACGTTTATTCCCACCTGATTCCGCAGGAGAATCGACACCTGTCTGAACTATTGGCAGAGGCAATAGCGTGTGGTACAACTGGACGCAACCTATACGCAACCGGAAAAAGGACACAGTTGCAAGTTGCTGACTCTATTGGCCCCCAATAGCTCCCCTGTAAAGTTCTTCTTGACCCGCCCCTTCATGGTATGCTACCTAAGACGGCTAAAGATCTCGAACTGTGGGTTTCTATCGATTTAAATACTTTTGTTTCAATAGCTTATGTATAATAAACTAAAGTTAAAAGTCACACATTATCATCTATTTATTTATGGGAGGGGTAAAAATAAGGGTTCGTTTCACCGCCTTTCGAGAGGTTGAGGGGCGTGATATGGATTAAGGTTTTGGCCCCCTCTCGACGTGAGAGGGGGCAGGCATTTGAACGCCTGATGTATCAGGTCCTTGACTCGTGTGGCATTTCCCCATCTCGCACGCGACTCAAGGTGACCGGGGCAGGTCCCCTCCTCGACACTTGGGGGAGGCAAAGAAAGGATGGCACTCCATATCTCGGGACATGCTGCGCCCTCTCAAGAGAGGTGAGTCTCAACGAGGTCAAACGCTTTTTCCATCGATACCGTCGTGAACGAAGAAAGGCCAAGAGGCTGCGTGGTGTGTTCATCTCATGTACCCCCTTTAGTTCTAAGGTTCTCACCTGGTATCAGGCCTTAGATTACGAGGTCCGACAAGCCTTTGAGCTTTTCACCCCGGACACCATTGCCGCCCGTCTCGCTGAACACGGCCTTCTGTTGAATCCCAAGGCATTAGAGGCAGAGCTTGGCGCAGCATCGACCTTGCCTCCCGGCTCTCGTTTTCTCGCCTTTTCGGGCGGAAATCTCTACTGGGTTCAGACGCTGCTCGTCCATCGCCGGCCGGCGGCGTTTTTCGTCCTCCAAGGGCGCGGAGGGAGCACCTCCCGCCCCACTTGCCAGGAGATCAAGCGTCTAGATGCCACCCTTCGCGATAAGCGCCTCCTAGATCTTCACCTTCAGGAGCGGATTCTTTTGGAGCTTCTCGCCCAGGAACCGCGCACCGCCGACGAATTGGCTCAGGCTTTAGGGGAGCAGCCCCAGGAGGTCCTCGTCCTCCTCCAATGGTTAGAAAAGGAGGGAGTCATGGCCTCTCAACGGGCCCCGGGAAAGTCCCACAGGTTGGATCGGTACCGCGTGCAGCGGGGATTTCAGAATCTTATCCACCTGGCCCGCCAATTTCTGCCGGGGACGTACCGCTTCCGCTTTCTCGCCTCCCGGTTTTCCGTCCAGATGATCACCACTGGTCTCGCATCGTACCTCGAGGAGCACTTCCGCCTAAAGCTCCCTGCGGAAGACCTCGAGGCCATCGTGAACCTCGTATCCATCTCGCCAGCTGCCCTATCCTCCGTCTTGTCCGCACCTCAGAACTATGTGATGAGCGAGCGCGAAATGAACGCCAAATTCATCCCGAACGGAGAACGAGAAAGGCTCCGGGAGGCTGCCCGTGCACGATTCGTGAGCGACCTGACTCTCCGGGCCATCACCGATACCGTGCATGAAGAGTTTTCAACCCTCCTGGCCGCCCGCGATCTCCGGGCTTATATCGCAAGGATCCAGTTAAAGGCATCCACCCTGCAGCATCCTCTCTTTTCTCTTCGAGGGTACCACCTCCATACCCTGCCGGGGGTAAAGCCGACAACGCAGGCTGATCTTTTTCTCGAATTCGGCACGGTCATGCGTCTCATCCAAGAGTACGATCACGCCATTCAATACCTCAGCCAGGCCATCCGAGAGTTAAAGGACCCGGCGCGCCTGAAGACCGCGTGGAATACTAAAGGTCTCTGTTACTTTAGCAAACGGCGATATCAGGAGGCGATCGAGTGCTTTAACGAGGCAATCAAGCTCGATAGCAATCTCAAACAGGCTTGGTTCAACAAGGCCATTTGCCTCCGAGAGGTGGGAGACACGCTTGGCGCTCTACGGTGCGTTCAGCGGTCTTTGGAGATCGACCCCGCCTATAAGGAGGCGAAGGACCTGCTCCACCGGCTCCAGCATTGACGGAATCAAACGCAATGATACCCACTCCCCCACGGGTGCCTTCTCTCGCGCCACACCCGCATCCTTCCACACAGCGGCTGAGGTCTTGTGGCACCGGGACACTCTGAGCTGGAGAACCCATGCACCTAGATTCTGGAGAGAGAAGGCGAGAAATCTGGGGCTCGCGGTTTGGCTTTGTTCTCGCCGCCGCAGGCTCAGCCATCGGGTTGGGAAATGTGTGGCGGTTTCCGTACTTGGCCGGACAAAACGGAGGAGCCGCCTTCCTATTTATCTACCTGGCGATCGTCCTCCTGATTGGACTGCCGGTTATGATGGCCGAGGTGGGTCTTGGTCGCTTCACCCGTCGCAATCCCGTCGGCGCCTTCGCAAAGATCGTTCCGCAATCAGGCTGGCGAATGGTAGGGGTTCTCGGTGTCATCACCGGGTTTGCCATTCTTTCATACTACTCGGTGGTTGCAGGCTGGACCCTCCGCTATTTGGTAAACGCGGCGACGGGCACCTTCACGAGCCTCACGGACCCTGGCCAAACCGGGGCCCTGTTCGAACAAACGGTGGGGGACATACAGACGGTCCTGACCTTCCACGCCCTTTTCATGGTACTCACCGTCGCCGTGGTCATCGGGGGCGTCCGGCAGGGGATTGAACGTTGGACCCTGATTCTCATGCCTGCCCTCTTTCTCCTGCTGCTCCTCTTAGTGCTCCGCTCCGTCACCCTAGAAGGAGCAGCCAAGGGGATCGCCTTTTATCTCAACCCGGATTTTTCCGAAGTCACAGGGGCAACATTCCTGGCAGCGCTTGGTCAGGCCTTTTTCTCTCTGAGCCTAGGGATGGGAGCAATGATCACTTACGGAAGTTATCTTTCCGAGAGAGAGGACGCGGTGATCGCCACGGCCTCAGTCAGCCTCTTTGATACCCTCGCGGCTTTCCTGGCCGGGCTCGCCATTTTCCCCGCCCTGTTTACCGTGGAAGGGGCAGAGCCAACCCAAGGGGCCGGTTTAGCCTTCGTCGTGCTGCCAGCGATCTTCCATCGTATCCCCTTTGGGGGCCTGTTTGGGGCTGTCTTCTTTGTGCTCCTGGCAGTGGCAGCACTTACTTCTGCCATCTCGCTGCTTGAGGTCTGCGTCGCGTACTTGACGGACGAGAAGGGGTGGACCCGGAAAATGGCCTGCTGTTTAGTCGGCGTCGTGAGCTTCGTCTTGGGCGTCCCCGCCGCGTTGAGCACGGGGGCATCCACCTTCCTGTCCCGCCTTCCCCTGGTCCACATGGGTTTCCTCGACCTCATGGACACGATATTTGGCAATGTTGCCCTCACCTTAGGTGCCCTCCTCCTCTGTCTCTTTGTCGGTTGGCGCTGGCTTCCGGAGGATGCCCTCACGGGGACAATGGAAGGGAGCGCATATCCCCAGTTGGCCCACGTCTGGCTTTTCCTGATTCGATATCTCTGCCCCTTGGCTATTGGAGCTATTCTCCTGCAGACACTGATAAAGCTCCTGCTATCGGGATAGGCCGTCCGAAATTCCCTTGCACTTGACGTCTCGATTCGAGTATCGTGAGTAGGGCAGAGGCAAAACCATGGCAGGAGAAAAGCTGATTGCTATCGGGACCGATCATGCCGATTATGTCATGAAGGAAGAACTGAAGCTCTTTCTCAAGGACCTCGGCTACGAATGCCTCCATTTCGGAACCCACTCGGTCGACCCGGTGGATTATCCCGATATGGCCCTTTTGGTGGCCAAAGCGGTGGCCACGGGGCAGGCCTCGCGCGGGATCGTCCTGTGCGGAACGGGGATCGGGAGCGCCATCATCGCTAATAAGGTTCCCGGCGTCCGTGCCTCTCGCTGTCACGACACTTTCTCGGCCAAGTTTGCGCGAGCCCATAACGACGCCAACGTATTGGCCACGGGGGCTCGCGTCATTGGAATGGGCGTCGCTTGCGAGATTGTCCCGGAATGGCTTGCCAGCGAGTTCGAAGGAGCGCGACATTCTCGCCGGGTGAGCAAGATCGAACGGCTAGAGGAGCAGGTCTTTCCCCCGGAAGCCAGGCAAGGATCGATCTGGCCTCCAGGGGTCACGGAGAACCAACTGCACAAAAACCAGGGAGGATGATGGAATGAGTCCGACGACTGCCTTTGTCCTCATCGAAGCTGCATCGGATAAGGCCAAGAACGCCCTGAAGGCTATCACCAAGATCCCCGGAGTGAAAATGGCACACGCAGTGACCGGCCCATATGACATTATCGCTTTTGTCGAGGCTCCCGACGTCGATGCTCTGGGCCGGGTGGTCCTGTCCAAGATCCGAACGATCGGCGGTGTGACCAAGACCTTGACCTGCGTGGCCATCGAAGTCAAGTAATGCTGGGATGCGAGAATGCCGCGATGCCGGGAAGCTGAGAACCTCTCAGCGTCCTAGCCTGCTAGCGGCTACTTTTAGCGAGATCGAGGGCGAGCCGGATTAAGGTTTGTACCGGGACGCCTGTGGCTCCCTTTGGTGTGTATCCCTTCTCCTTATCGGCTTGGCTGGTTCCGGCAATGTCGAGGTGAACCCATGGTGTCCCTCCGACAAAGCGGGCCAGAAATTTTGCTGCCGTGACTGCTCCTGCTTTCCGCCCCCCGACGTTCTTGATGTCGGCCACATCACTTTTAATCTGCTCGTCGTATTCTGCGTCCATAGGCATCTGCCAAATCTTTTCCCCCACCGCCTCTGCTGCAGCCTGGACCCGATCCATCCACCCCTGATCATTGGTAAAGGCCCCACTCCGCAGTGAACCTAAGGCTACAACGCAAGCTCCCGTGAGTGTAGCCGCATTCACCAAACGCTGGCATCCAAGCTCGCGCGCATAGCACAACGCATCTGCCAGGATCAGACGCCCCTCGGCGTCAGTGTTCACCACTTCAATGGTCCTGCCGTCCATCGCCCGTAGCACATCCCCTGGCTTGAGGGCAGATCCGGAGGGAAGATTCTCGCATGCGGGAACGATAGCGGTGACGTGAATGGATGGCTTGAGTCGAGCGATGGCTCCCATAGCCGCGATGACCGCCGCCCCGCCGGCCATATCCCCCTTCATCTGTTCCATCCCCTCACTGGGTTTGATGGAGATTCCGCCGGAATCGAAGGTGATCCCCTTCCCCACCAACCCCAGATCCGGCTGTTTTCCTCGCCTCCCTCGATAGGAGAGGACGATCAGGACCGGTGGTCGACCACTCCCCTGTGCCACGCCCAAGAAGGCGCCCATACCCATGCGCTCAAGCTGGCGCTTTCCGAGGATCTGACAGGTGAGTTTTCCAGCCCTGGCCACGGCCCGGGCCTGAGCGGCAAGGTCCTGCGGCGTGAGTTTATTGGAGGGTTCGTTGACCAGATCCCTAGCCAGGTGGACCGCACGAGCGATGATCCGACCAGTGACAATAGAGGCACGGACATCAGCCAAATGGAGCCGGTCGCGGAGGAGCAGTACGAGCCTCTGGATGGCTTTGCGGTCCTCCTCCTTCTTTTTGTATTGGTCGAAGATGTACAAGCCAAGAAGAGCCCCCTCGGTGACGGCCTGGGCCACCTCTTTGACCCCGAGACCCCCTGCCCCCGTCCCATGGAGGATGGTCCCGACTCGGCGGCACCCGTGTCGGCGAAGGAGTCTCAAGGCCTCCCCGCTCACAGACCGGACCGTTTCGAGCCCGAACTGTTCCTGCTTCCCCAAACCGACGACGAGCACCCGCTGAGACCTGAGCTTCCCTTGGGTGTGGAGAAGAAGGGTGGTACCTGCCTTCCCCTGAAACTCCCCCTGCGCGATCGCTCGGGAAACCAGACCACCTAACGCCTGATCCACAGCCCCGGTTGCACCGCCCGGCTTCTTCACCCCTTCGAAGAGATTGACAATCACGGCATCCCCGTCATACGCAAGAACGTCTTGGACCTGCACATCGACGTCCACCGCTTCCCTCCTTTTCCAATCAGCTGCCAGGTATCAGCCATCAGCTATCAGTAAATTCTTTTCTGGTAGCTGCTGACGGCAGACCGCTGACAGTGGACTGCTGTTGCGCAAGCTGTTCCGCCAAAGCCGCGGAAGCCTGTGCCAACCCGGCCCCTTCCGCTGTCCTCCCCCAGCCGACTTATAGTGCGGCAAGGCGAAGGCCGCCCTCGGAGGATGCCGAAACCCGCGCCCCGACAGAAAGGCCCTCGGTCGCGCGACCCTCATGATCAGCATCCCAGGCAAGGGGCGCCGGTACCTTCCACGACGCCAAAACTCGTCAGCTTCCCGCTGCACGACGCTTACGGAGATGCAACCTGCTCAAGCTGTTTCGGCGACGACGAGGAGGTCCTTCGCCGAGCCGCCCCACGGATCGCTGATGGCAAAAAAATCGGGTGGCCCTCCCGGACCACCCGGAATAATGCCTACGCCTGCCCACCTTAGTAATAGGAGGAGGCAATCATCTCCTCCACCCTTGCATCTTTAGACTGAAACGGATCCTTACAGAGGATAGTCCGCTGGTAACGGTCATTGAGTTTGAGATAGCTCCAACCGACATCGTAAGATTTGTTCCGCTCCATGGCGTATCTGATGAAGTCGCTTCGGATCTTCGCCCGCGTCGTCTGGGGAGGTTCCACCATCGCCCCTTCGATCTCCCCATCACTGCACAGCCGTTCGACCATACCGCCCCGCGCCATGAGATGGTAAAGTCCTCTGCTCCTCTTGATATCGTGGAACTGCAAGTCCAGCATCGAGATCCGCTGGTCCTCGAATCCCACCTTCCGCCGCTCCATGTATGACCGGATCAGCTCCATCTTGATCACCCAATCCAGATGCCGATGGAGCTGCCAGGGGTTCTCCTCCAGCTTGTCCAAGACCCACGTCCACTTCTCCAAAATGTCCTGCACCTGGGGCGACATCTCCCGCCCCTGGTAGTACGCCCACGCCATCCCCAGATATTCCCGCTGGATCTCCACCCCGCTCAGCTCTACCCCCCGCTTCAACCGCACCTTCCGCCGGCACGTCACATCGTGGGAGATCTCCTTGATCGCCCGGACCGGATCCTCTAACGCCAGATCCTTCCGAATCCACCCATCCTCCACCATGCTCAGCACAATTGCCGTCGTCCCGATCTTCAAATAGGTGGCAAACTCCGACATGTTGCTGTCACCCACAATGACGTGCAACCGACGATACTTTTCTTCATCCGCATGCGGCTCATCACGGGTGTTGATGATACCGCGGGAGCTGGTGGTGGCCCCGGAGATCTCCTGGTAAATGTGCTGCGCCCGCTGGGAGATGTAGTAGTGATTTCCCGCCCTGGTCCGCAAAACCTTGCCGGCCCCGGCGTAGACCTGACGAGTGACGAAGAAAGGAATCAAGAGCTCGGCCAATTTGTGGAAATTGACCAGCCGCTCCACGAGGTAGTTCTCATGGCAGCCATACGTGTTTCCTACGGAGTCCGTGTTGTTTTTAAAAATGTAAATCTCGCAATAGATCCCGTTCTCCCGGAGCTTCCGCTCGGCAGCGTACAGCAGCTCCTCTACAACGCGCTCCCCTGCCTTATCATGAACTACTAAGTCTAGGGGGTTGTCGCACTCAGGGGTGGCATACTCCGGGTGACATCCGGTGTCTTGATAGAGTCGAGCTCCGTTTCGGAGGAAGTCGTTCGTCCCTCGCTGGCGGGAGACCACTTTTTCAAAAAGATACCCGAGCGCGCTCTCCACTGAGAGGTTGAGCTTTCCGCCGAGCGAAGAGGAGATAAGACCGTATTCATTTTCGAGTCCGAATATTCTCGTCTGCATGGCTCTCTATCGGATAGCCTGCGTTCCCCCCTTTCATCCGAGGAGCGGGTGGCGCCTCACGCCTCGAGGTCCCCCACCAGGCCGACCAAATCGGTCGCGGTGAATCGGCGAAACGTTCGACCCGGATGATTTCGATCCAAAATCGCCACCTCGAGATTGTGGGCCTTCACTTTTTGATTCGTCGAAGCTTCCAAAGACTTCACCGCCAGCTTGAGCGACGCATCAAGTGCGATCCCATCCTCGTATTTGTCCTTCAGGTACAGCCTCAACTCATCCGCCTGCCCACCGATGGCGGCGTAGCCGCGATCGTCGGCAATGGACCCATCGAAGGAAATTCGGTACATCTCGTCCTGAGCGCCCGTCTCTCCCACCTCGACCACGAGAATCTCCACCTCTAGCGGCTTGATCTCTTGGCTGAATATATTCCCAATGGTTTGAGAGTACGCATTGGCCAGAGACTTGGCGGTCACATCCTCTCTGCCATAAGCGTAACCCTTGAGATCTGCATACCGGATGCCAGCCTTTCGCAGATTTTCAAACTCACTGAATTTTCCGGCACCGGCAAAGGCAATCCGATCATAAATCTCCGAGATCTTGTTCAGTGAGGAACTCGGGTTCTCAGCCACCAGGAGGATGCCCTGCTTTCCACCGAGGGCGATGATCGATTTTCCCTTGGTGATCCCTTTCCGAGCATACTCCGCCTTGTCCTGCATCATCTGTTCGGGAGAGACATAGAAAGGGAGAGGCATCTCAGTAACTCCTTGGTCTGGCCTCGACCATGCTCTGGCACGCTGCCCGAACCCGACTGTCCTCTAAGTCCAGAATTCCCCGCGACGTCACGGTCTTCACCGTAGGGAAAATGCCGCGAACAAAATCGGGCCCTGCCGTTCCAATATCCTCTTCAGCCGCGTCGTATAGAGCCTCAAGCGCGGTCTGAGTGGCTGCCTCCTCATCCATATCCGCTCGGTATCGCTTCTTCATGGTGGCCCGAGCGTGCGCCCCCCCAGACCCTGTCGCGTTGTACTCGGTCTCTTCGTACCTTCCGCCCGTCACATCGTATTTGTAAATTTTCCCTTCTCCTCGCTTGAGGTCATAACCCACAAAGATCGGGATGACGACCAGTCCCTGAAGAGCCAGTGGAAAGTTCATCTTAACCATCTGGGCCAACTTGTTTGCCTTACCCTCGGTGCTGAGCTCGACCCCCTCCAGTTTTTCGTAGTGCTCCAGTTCCGTTTGGAAGAGGCGAGCCAGTTCAAGACATGGTCCCGCTACGCCGGCGATGGCAATGGCCGAATGCTCGTCTGCCTTGAACACCTTCTCGATCCGTCGGGTCGCTATCTGGGTCCCTTCGGTGGCCTGTCGGTCTCCGGCGATGACCACTCCTTCCCGATACTTCAGGGCGAGCACGGTAGTCCCTCTGGGAAGGGAAGTGATCTCCTCAGGAGGGAGCTGTAGAGCATCCCATCTGGTCAGGAGGAAGGAATGGCGTCCCGTCAAGAGGTCGCAAAAGCTGGAGCCGCTATACGAGAGGTCCAAATACACCTCTATTCGCCTCCTCGCTGGACATAGTTTCTGATAAACTCCTCCGAATTCTCCTCCAGCACCTCATCGATTTCATCAATGATCTCGTCCATACGCTCTTTGAGCTCTTCCCCCTTTTCCGTGATCGTAGCCTTGGCTTGGGCTTCGTCACCCTTCGGGGATTCTTTGGCTCGCTTGACCTTTCGCTCCTGTTCGCTCATGGATCGCACCCCCTCATCCCGTGAGGTTGTCGAAAAGCTCGCTCACGGTGTCGGATCGGTCCAAGATCTCTTGGACCAACTTGCGGGTCCCTCGGGTCGGCTCGGTCATGGGGATCTTCTTCACGGCCGGGTCTCCGGTGTCGAACAACAGGGAACTCCAGCTCGCCCCGTAAATCTGATCCCGATACTTCCGAAGACACGTGCCTCGGAAGTAGGCACGAGTATCAGGCGGTGGAAATTCAACGGCCTCCGTGATCTCTGCATCGGTCACAATCCGCTCTACCAAGCCCTGCCTCTCGAGAACATAGAACAGCCCCTTCTCCCGTCTGATATCGTGGAACTGCAAGTCCAGCATCGAGATCCGCTGGTCCTCGAATCCCACCTTCCGCCGCTCCATGTATGACCGGATCAGCTCCATCTTGATCACCCAATCCAGATGCCGATGGAGCTGCCAGGGGTTCTCCTCCAGCTTGTCCAAGACCCACGTCCACTTCTCCAAAATGTCCTGCACCTGGGGCGACATCTCCCGCCCCTGGTAGTACGCCCACGCCATCCCCAGATATTCCCGCTGGATCTCCACCCCGCTCAGCTCTACCCCCCGCTTCAACCGCACCTTCCGCCGGCACGTCACATCGTGGGAGATCTCCTTGATCGCCCGGACCGGATCCTCTAACGCCAGATCCTTCCGAATCCACCCATCCTCCACCATGCTCAGCACAATTGCCGTCGTCCCGATCTTCAAATAGGTGGCAAACTCCGACATGTTGCTGTCACCCACAATGACGTGCAACCGACGATACTTTTCTTCATCCGCATGCGGCTCATCACGGGTGTTGATAATTGGCCGCTTGGCCATGGTGTCGAGGCCGATCCAGGCCTCGAAGAAATCGGCCCGCTGCGAGATCTGATAGTCCACCGGGTCTGTTTGATTTTCTGCTCCCACCTTCCCAGCCCCGGCAAAGAGCTGCCGGGTGATAAGAAAGGGCGTGAGACCCTCCACGATCTTCTCGAAGGGGACACCCCGAGCCATGAGGTAATTTTCGTGCGACCCGTAGCTGTTCCCTTTCCCGTCGGTATTATTCTTGTAAACGAAAAGCTGCCCATCAGGGGCGAGCAGGCGATTGGCCGCCTGCCGACTCGCCTCGAGGGTCAGCTCCCCCGCCTTTTCGTAGAGCACGAGATCTCGCGCGTTCGTTACCTCCGGCGAGGAGTATTCCGGATGCGCCCCGTCTACGTACAGACGCCCACCATTCAGGAGGACCTTGTTGATAGCTCGATTGTCTTGGTGGCTGGGACGTTCCCGTTCGCCGCTCACCTCAAACCCACGGGCATCCAACAAGGGGTTCTCTCCCGCATAGTCCCACATCGCCTTGATCGCTTGGACTGGTTCATGGCTATTGATGAGAAGGATGGAATTCCCCACCGGATCAAACCCGTGTGGATTACGGGCGGTGATACCGAACTCGGTCTCGATACCTACCACCTTCTCAACCGCCATAGCCTCCTCTTCGAAGAATCTCCGCCTCTGTGCTCCCCTGGAAACAGAACCCCGACCTACCTATTATAAACAAAAAATATGCACAATACCACTATGGACTTTTTTCGCAAGACTCTTCCTGCAAGAATGGGTCCCCCCGGGAGACAATGCTGCTCCCCGGGAGGCGTCAAGGAGGAAGGAAGGACAACCTGAAGGCCGTGCTGCTCGGCGTCAAGCTACAGGTAGTGTCCCGGGGCGACGGTATCGACCTTGCGCGGTTTCTCCTCAAC
>CAYGBT010000047.1:16275-20369 GCA_964348275.1 uncultured bacterium | reverse complement strand
CCCGGTCATCGGTCATCGAGAATTGGTGATGGATCAACTCAGTGTGAAGGAGATCGTGGCGGCCACAAAGGGGACACTGGTCGCCGGCGAGCCAGACCAGGGCGTGAAGAGTTTCTCCACCGACACCCGGTCCCTTGGGCCTGGCGACCTCTTCGTCGCTCTGAAAGGTAAAACCTTTGATGGCCATACCTTCCTGCCGCAAGCCCTGGCCAAGGGGGCCGTCGGGTGTGTGGTTTCCTGTCCAATCGGGTTTCCCCACCCCCCCAGCTTCGTCGTGATCCAGGTGGAGGAGACGCAATGGGCTTTGGGCCAGATCGCGCAGCACTGGCGGAGGCGATATCCGGTAAAGGTCGTGGTGATTACGGGGAGTAATGGGAAGACCACGACGAAAGAGATGACGGGGAGTATCCTCCGCCAAGGGTACCGGGTCCTGGTCTCTTCGGGGAACCTGAACAATCTGATCGGTGTACCCCTCACCCTGTTCCAACTCCGGCCAGAGCACCAGGTTGCGGTCCTCGAGTTGGGAATGAATGCCCGGGGTGAGATCCATCGCTTGGCAGAGATCGCGGAGCCCGAAGTGGGGGTGATCACCAACATCGGAGAAGCTCATCTCGAGTTTCTCGGCTCGGTGGAAGAGGTTGCGGAGGCGAAGGGAGAACTCCTCCCATTTCTCACGGGGGATGGTGTGGCCGTTCTGAACCTGGATGATCCGTATCTGAGCACCCTCCTCCCGAGGGTCCGGGGCGGTCTTGTCACCTTTGGCCTCAGCGCGCGGGCTGACGTCTGCGCGGAGCGGACCCGTGTCAGCCGTGACGGCCAAACCCATTTCACGCTTTGCGCTGGGGGGAAAAGACAGCGCGTTCGCCTCAACGTCCCAGGCCGTCTCAACGTGTCCAACGCGCTGGCCGCGGCCGCCGTGGGATCCGCCCTCGGGCTTGACCTGGATGCAATCGCCAAGGGGCTCGAATTGGCGCCGGCAGCACCCATGCGGATGGAAAAGGTTCTCCATCCTTCGGGGGCGGTGATCATCAATGATGCATATAATGCGAATCCGAGCTCCATGCAAGTGGCACTCGAGGCCTTCTTTCGCATGACGAACGCGGAGGAAGCCATTCTTGTGCTTGGAGACATGCTGGAGCTCGGATCGGTGTCGGAGACGGCCCACCGGAGGATTGGAGCGTTGGTGGCTCGAAAGCGCCCGGCATTCCTGATCACACTGGGAGAGAGGGCGCGGGCCATCGCCGAAGGGGCCGCGCTGAATGGATTTGACACCGGGAGGCTCCGTAGTTGCCGCGATCATGCGGAGGCCCAGGCTGCGTTACGGGCGCAGTTGAGTCGGGCCCCTTGGATCCTGTTGAAGGCATCCCGAGGGATGGGACTCGAGAAAGTCCTGGAGGGGCTGTAATGCTGTACCACCTCCTTTATCCACTCGTCGACTATCATTCGGTTTTCAATGTCTTCCGCTATGTGACCTTCCGCACGGCGGGCGCGATGATGACATCTTTGCTTTTCAGCCTTCTCCTGGGGCCATACATCATCGGGCGCCTTCGGGCGCTTCACGTGGGCCAGCAGATCCGGGAGGATGGCCCGAAGACGCATATGGGCAAAGCCGGGACACCCACGATGGGCGGGCTGCTGATTCTCGCGGCGGTCACCGGATCGACCCTTCTCTGGGCCAACCTCACCTATCGATTCGTCTGGCTCATCCTTCTGGGAACGTTGACCATGGGGGCGCTGGGGTTTGTCGACGATTACCTCAAGCTGAAGCGGACCAGCAGTAAGGGGTTGGCCCCGCGGTACAAATTTGCCTGGCAGATCCTCCTGGGGCTCGGCGTTGGCCTGTATCTCTATCTCGCCCCAGCGAACGAATTCACCACGCGACTCAGCATTCCCTTTGTCAAGTGGTGGGTTCCGGAGCTCGGAGCGGTGTACATCCTATTGGTGATGCTGATGGTCGTCGGATGTAGTAATGCCGTCAACCTGACCGACGGATTGGACGGACTGGCGACCGGACCCATGATTATGGCGTCTGGTGCCTACACCGTGCTGGCGTACATCGCAGGACATGCCACGATTGCGCGCTACCTCCAAGTGGTCTTCGTTCGGGAGTCGAGCGAGGTCACCATCTTTGCAGGTGCGGTCGTGGGGGCCTCGCTGGGGTTTCTCTGGTTCAATGCCTATCCCGCGCAAATCTTCATGGGAGATACCGGATCCTTGGGGCTCGGGACAGCCCTCGCCATATTGGCGGTCCTGACAAAGCACGAGCTGCTCCTAGTGATTATTGGGGGGGTCTTCGTCATCGAAACGGTGTCCGTCGTCCTCCAGGTCTTTTCCTATAAGACGACCGGTCGGCGGATCTTTCGTATGGCCCCCATCCACCATCATTATGAGCTCAACGGGTTAGCGGAACCTAAGATCTTTGTTCGGTTCTGGATTATTTCTTTCCTGCTGGCGCTTATTTCGCTCACGACACTGAAGCTCAGATAAGGAGTTCACATAGTTCATGGTTCAGGGTCGAGGTTTGAAAGTGAGGCGATTTCGGATTTCGAATTGCGAACTTCGGATTTTTTTGACCTCGGACTTCGGACGTCAGACCTCGGACCGTATCCCATGAACCATGAACTATGAACCATGAACGAGGAACGGTAATGGCGGACGAGCGGACGCTGGATGTCAAAGGGAAGAAGGTGACGGTGGTGGGGTTGGCACGCAGTGGTGCTGCCGCCTGTAGGCTGCTGGTGAGTTGTGGCGCGCACGTGACCGGGAGTGATCATCGTCCGGCCGAGCAAATCCAGATGGATCTAGATGACCTCAAGGGGAGAGGGGTGAGCCTTGAACTCGGATTCCATCGACCAGAGACGGTTCTCGACGCTGACCTCATTGTCGTGAGCCCAGGTGTCGATATGAACCTTCCCCTTCTCCAGCAGGCCCGATCCGGCGGGGTCCGGATCTGGAGTGAGGTCGAGCTGGCCTTTCGGGCTTCCGAAGCGCCGTTCGTTGCCATTACCGGGACAAACGGGAAGAGTACGACCACCACGCTCATCGGGCTGATGGTCAAGTACGCGGGGAAGAAGGCGGTCGTCGCAGGCAATATTGGGACCGCGCTATCAGACGTCGTGACCGGACTCTCCCGGGAGCATTGGGTCGTGGCCGAGATTTCCAGCTTCCAGTTGGAGACCATCGACCTCTTCCACCCTCGGGTCGCTGTGCTTCTGAATGTCACACCGGATCATCTGGATCGGTATGCGGACCTCTCCGAGTACCTGGAGGCGAAGGCCCGCATCTTTCTGAATCAGCAGCCACACGATACGGCGGTCTTGAACGCCGACGATCCGTTCACCGTCGAAGCCGCCGCCCAGGCCACGGCGAGGAAAATCTTCTTTAGTCAGCGTCAGGTCGTCAGGGAGGGGGCATTTCTGCGGGAGGGGACGCTGTCACTCCGCTTTGAAGGAAGAGATGAGACCATCTGTCACCTCAAGGAACTAAGGATCCACGGAGTCCACAACGTCGAAAATGCCTTGGCCGCCATCGCAGCTGCTGGCGTGTTGGGGGTTCCGTCTCACTGTATGCGGGCAGTCCTGAGACAATTTGGCGGGCTCGAGCATCGCCTCGAGATGGTGGCGGAGATCGGTGGGATCCGGTATGTCAACGACTCCAAGGGGACGAACGTGGGGGCCACGGCGAAATCGCTCGAGAGTTTCCCATCAGGGAAGGTTGTCCTGATCGCCGGGGGGCTGGATAAGGGTGCGGACTTCGGGCCTCTGGTTCCCCTGGTCAAGGAGCGGGTGAAAACAGCTATCCTCATTGGCCAGGCCCGCGAGAAGCTGCAGGCCGCTCTACAGGGGGTCTGCCCCATCCAGGAAGTCACGAGCCTGACGGAGGCGGTGGAAGTGGCGGCCACTTCAGCCAGTGCAGGAGATGTGGTCCTCCTCTCCCCAGCCTGTGCGAGCTTCGATATGTTCCAAGACTTTGAAGAGCGGGGAAGGGCATTCAAGGCGGAGGTCAGGCGGCTCAAAGATCGAGGGCAAAACGGGAATGCGGGGCGAGCACGATAAGATTCTTTTTTCCATCAGCCTGGTCCTCGTGGGCTTAGG
>CAYGBT010000047.1:0-16175 GCA_964348275.1 uncultured bacterium | reverse complement strand
TGGATTCGATTTGCCAGCCTCTCCTTTCAGCCCGCTGAGGTTGCGAAGTTCGGGCTCATCCTGTACTTGAGCCGGCTCTTGGCCAAGAAAGGGGACCGGGTGCAAGAGTTCAGGGATGGCCTTTTGCCGCCCTTCATTCTCGCTGCTGTCGTGGTCGGGCTCATTGCGCTGCAACCCAATTATGGGACCGCCCTCGTGATTTTCGCGACGGCGGCAGCCGTTCTCTTTGTTGCGGGGACCCGGATCTCGCACCTGGCTCTGGTGGGCCTCGGTCTCGTGCCTCTCATCGGTCTCCTCATGACGCAGGCCCCCCATGTCCGAG
The DNA here is from genome assembly GCA_964348275.1 of uncultured bacterium. Taxonomy (GTDB): domain Bacteria; phylum Methylomirabilota; class Methylomirabilia; order Methylomirabilales; family CSP1-5; genus CSP1-5. Next base: position 15,853 of record CAYGBT010000047.1, on the reverse strand, counting down.
GAAGGGTCCTGGCGATGGTGGATCCCAGTCAGGCTGCTCCTCGCTTCCTCTACCAGGTCACCCAAGCCCAGTTGGCCTTGGGGCGGGGGGGCTCGTTGGGGACCGGCCTTGGGGATGGGATGCAAAAGCTCTATTATTTGCCCGAACCCCATACTGACTTCATCTTCGCCATCGTGGGTGAAGAGTTGGGATTTGCCGGGGCCATAGGCGTCTTGAGCGTTTTTGCCCTCTTTCTGTGGCGAGGAGTCCGAATTGCGCTCAAGGCCCCCGATCCGTTCAGCTGCTACCTGGCCGTCGGGATCACATGTCTTATCGTGACCCAGGCGGCGGTGAATGTCGGAATGGTCGTTGGCCTCTTACCGACCACCGGTCTCCCCCTTCCCTTGGTGAGCTTTGGAGGGACCTCTCTCGTGATGACCTTGTTCGGAGTCGGCATCCTACTCAGTATCTCCCGCTATGCTCCAGCCTATCCCGGATACTTTCGGCGGAGGGGAGGATTGCGGTGAAGGTCGTGCTGGCAGGCGGAGGGACGGGGGGCCATGTTTTTCCGGCACTGGCCCTCGCTCGAGAGCTGAAGACCAGGGATATCGAGGCGCTGATGATCGGCACGGCTCGGGGACTGGAGGCGGCAGCCTTCACGGCGGAGGGGTTCTCCGTCGAAATCATCCGTGTTGGGGGGCTCAGGGGCATGAAGGTCCAGGCACAGGCCAAATCACTTGTTCTTCTCCCTCAGGCTCTTATTCATGCCCTCGCGCTACTGGGGCGCCACCGGCCTCAGGTTGTCGTCGGCATGGGCGGCTACGCGGCTGGACCAGTATCCATGGCAGCCGTGCTGAGGAGGATCCCACTCCTGATCCACGAGCAGAACCTTTCCCCGGGCATGACCAACCGGGTCCTCGCCCGCGTGGCAGACATGGTGGCGGTGACCTTCGAGGAGACCCGTCCGTTGTTGGGACGGGAGGTGGTACTCACGGGGAATCCGGTCCGCCGGGAGATCCTGGAGGCGGACCGGCGCAAGGGGTGCGAGGCTTTCCACCTGGACTCCAGAAAGGTCACCATGCTCGTCTTCGGTGGAAGCCAGGGAGCTCACCAGGTCAATCGGGCCGTCGCGGAGGCCCTCCCGCATCTCGGGGAGTGGCAAGATCGGCTCCAGATCGTCCATGCGACGGGGGAGCGGGACCGAGGCGGGATGGAAGAGGCCTACCGGGCGTGGAAAGGAGAAGCCCGGGTCCTCCCATTTATCCAAGACATGGCGTCTGCCTATGCGGCGGCGGACTTGGTCGTGTCCCGGGCGGGAGCCACGACCATCGCAGAGCTCACCGCGCTCGGAAAACCGGCGCTCCTGATTCCGTATCCTTTCGCAACCAATGACCACCAGCGGGTGAATGCCGAGGAGGTGGTCAGGGCCGGAGGGGCCAGGCTGGTCCTCGATCGCGATCTGACCGGTCGCCGTCTTGCGTCAGAGATTCAAAGGTTGCTTGGCGATCCGGCCCTTCTCACCGAGATGGGGCGGGCGGCTCAAAGATTGGGCCGACCTCAGGCGTCCTCCCACCTGGCCGATCTTGTCTGCCAGCTGGGGAAGAATGGGCGGGACGACCGCTCACCGGGATGCGCAGCGGAGCGAGGACGGGGACGGATCGGGGATTGACGGATGGTGAGGCGATACCGACATATCCATTTCGTAGGGATCGGCGGTGCCGGGATGAGCGGGATTGCAGAGGTCCTGCATAACATGGAGTATCTCGTCACCGGCTCGGACGTCCAGGCGTCGCAGACGACTCAGCGTTTAGAAGGGCTGGGGATTCGCGTCTCTATCGGGCATCAACCGGAGCACGTGCATGGTGCCGATGTCGTGGTTCGCTCTTCGGCGGTGGGCTTGGACAATCCAGAAGTGGTTGCAGCCCGGCACCTTCTGATCCCGGTCATTCCGCGGGCAGAGATGCTCGCGGAGCTTATGCGCCTGAAGTACGGGGTGGCGGTGGCAGGGACGCACGGCAAGACCACAACCACCTCGATGCTGGCGACCGTGCTCGCGAAGGGGGGTCTCGACCCCACCATCGTCATCGGCGGCCGACTGAGGGGTCTGGAGACCAGTGCAAAGCTTGGACGGGGGGACTTCCTCGTGGCGGAGGCGGATGAGAGCGACGGTTCTTTCCTGAAGCTTTCGCCCACGGTCGCGGTCGTGACCACGATCGACGCCGAGCATATGGATTTTTACCGGGACCTCCCGCACATTCAAGAAACCTTCCTGCAGTTCATCAATAAGGTCCCGTTCTATGGGTCCGCAATTCTGTGTCTCGACCAGGAGAACATCCAGGCGCTCCTCCCCAGCGTGGAGAAACGGTTTATCACCTATGGCTTGAGGAGCCAAGCGGACATCACGGCCAGGGAGATCAGCTTGCACGGGATGGGGTCGGAGTTTATCGTGGCGGTCCGGCAGGACGTGTTGGGAAAGTTCCGGCTCCGGGTTCCCGGTACACACAATGTCAGCAATGCGCTGGCCGCAGTGGCAGTCGGTCTCGACCTGGACATCGAGCCGGACATCATCCGAGACGCGCTGGCGGAATTCGCTGGCGTCGATCGCCGGTTTCAAGTGAAGGGGGAGGCTCACGGCGTTTTGGTGGTCGACGATTACGGCCACCACCCGGCTGAGATCAGCGCCACGCTCGATGCCGCCAAAGATGGCTTTGGCCGGCGAGTCGTGGTGGTCTTTCAGCCCCACCGGTTCACGCGGACCAAACATCTTCTCCGGGATTTCTTCACCGCCTTCTATCAGGCTGATGTGCTGGTGGTGACCGAAGTGTACGCCGCTGGTGAGCCGGTCATCCCTGGAGTGAGTGGCAGACAGATTGCCGAGGGGACTTCGGAACACGGGCACCGGAGCGTTACCTTCCTTGCGGAAAAGGAGGTGATCCCGGAATTTGTGCTCTCAGTGCTTCAGCCTGGAGATTTGTTGATCACCATGGGAGCAGGAGATATCTGGCAGGTCGGGGAAGACATCTTGCATCGCCTTGCCGAAGGCGAGTAGTTCAGAGTTTAGAGTTGAGAGTTCAGCGCACGGCGACGACCGATGACCGACGACCGGGAAAAAAGTGACTGGTGGCTAGTGGCCGGTGGTTTTTACCAATCACCAGTCACCGGGGAACCGTGGACCGCGAATAGGAAAGAAACATGACAAAGCGAGAAATCCGAGAGAAGCTGGAGGGTCAGATCAGGGGCCGGGTGCTCTACGGAGAGCCCCTCAATAAATACACTTCTTTCGGCATTGGCGGCCCCGCAGATCTCATAGTGTTTCCTGAAGGGGTCGAGGATGTGCAAGCTTCCCTGTTGTTTTGCCGTACGGAGGGGATCCCTTATCTCGTTCTCGGAGGTGGGAGCAACCTATTAGTCAGAGACGGAGGTTTCCGGGGGATGGTTCTCCATCTGGACGGGGTGTTCACCCACCTTACCGTCGAGGGGCGGCGGGTTTGGGCAGGCTCGAGTGTCCGTGTGAGCCGGCTGGTGGCTTTCTGCTCAAAGCATTCCTTGAGGGGGGTGGAGTGTCTTGCCGGGATCCCCGGGACCGTGGGGGGTGCTGTCAAGGGCAATGCTGGCGCCTTTGGAGGCTCCGTCGCGGATCACCTGACGGAGGTCAGACTGCTCACCTCGCACGGAGAGCTTCGCGCTTTCCCGCGGGAAGAGCTGGAATTCTCCTATCGACGATCATCCCTTCCTGAGGGATGTGTCATCCTCGAGACGGCCATCCATCTGGAGCCGGGGGACGCCATCGAGATCCGGCGGCGGGTTTCGGAAAATCTCCTCCAGCGAAATCGCGGACAGCCTGTGGAGTGGCGATCGGCTGGTTCCGTGTTCAAGAATCCGCCTAGCGAGTACGCGGGGCGACTGGTGGAAAAGGCGGGGCTCAAGGGACTGCGGATCGGGGGCGCCTCCATTTCGCCAAAACACGGCAACTTTATCATCAATCTGGGAGGCGCCACGGCGGGGGATGTGCTGGCCCTCATCGATCTGATCCAACACCGGGTCCGGGACGAGATGGAGGTGGAGCTTGAGCTCGAAGTCCAGGTGGTGGGCGATGAATAGTATGTTCACGGTTCACAATTCACGGTTCACCGATGGAGTATTCGGGTGCCTACCGTGAACCGTGAACCGTCGGCTGTGAACCGTAGGCGGCGTAAGGTGCGTCAGGGACAGAAAAAAGAGCCGTGGGCTCGGCTGTGGCCTGTTGCAGGAATGGTGGTGCTTGTCGCTCTGGTGGTCGCGGGCCTGTGGTGGGCTCGCCAGTCTATGCTTGAGCTCTCCTATTTTCAGGTGAGCGCGGTACGGGTACGAGGGAATAGGCACGTGGCGACAGAGGAGATCCTGTCTCGATTGAAGCTGCGAACGCCGGTCAACATCCTCCAATTAGATTTGGAGGAGCTGGCCAGCCGGATCACACCTCATCCCTGGATTTCGAGTGCCTCGATCCAGCGACAACTCCCCTTCAGTCTGCTCATCACCGTCCAGGAGCGAGAGCCCTTTGCCCTCCTGAAAACGGGGAAAACCTATCTGGTGAGCGCCGATGCCATCATCTTAGAGAAGGTGCAAGGACCCGTGACTCGTGGCCTCCCTACTCTTCGAGCCAAGTGGAGGGCCAGGTACCGGGCGGGGGAGCATCTCGACGAACCACGGCTTGTGGCAGGGCTTGAGCTGCTCAAGACGCTCGGAAGGGTACCACTGTTACGGCAGACGCGGGTGGAAGCGGTAACGGCAGAGACGGATGGCAATTACGTCCTGCACCTGGCAGAGGGCGGAGCGATCATCCGGGTAGGACGGACGGAGCCGTTACCGCAACTGAGTCGTCTTGATGTCGCCCTGCGCCATCGCGGCCAAGGACTCCAGAGTTTCGCTTATGTGGATCTGCGATTTCTCGGGCGGGTAATCCTAAAGCCGCCGGAGAAAGGAGGGTGAGAGGTGGCACGGGAGAGTAGCCTGATCGTGGGACTCGACATCGGCACAACCAAAATCTGTGCCATCATTGCGGAGGTGATGGAGGACGGCGGGCTGGACATCATCGGCGTGGGGACCAGTCCGTCCAAAGGCCTCCGGAAGGGGGTCGTGATCAACATTGAAGTCACGGTGGACTCCATCAAGCGCGCCCTGGAGGAGGCGGAGCTCATGGCCGGGCTGGATGTCTATTCAGCCTTCGTCGGGATTGCTGGGGGCCACATCAAGGGGATCAATAGCCGCGGGGTGATTGCGGTCTCTGGCAAGAGCCGCGAGATCACCCAAAAGGAGATCGACCGCGTCATCGATGCCGCCAAGGCGGTCGCCCTTCCGGTGGATCGTGAGGTAATCCATGTCCTGCCCCAGGAGTTCATTGTGGACGGTCAGGGTGGGATCAAGGAACCGCTGGGGATGAATGGGGTGCGTCTCGAATCCGAGGTCCATATCGTGACCGGGGCGGTCACCTCGGCCCAGAACATCATCAAATGCTGCAACCGAGCAGGGCTGGAAGTCCAGGACATCGTGCTCCAGCAGCTGGCCTCGAGTCTCTCGACCCTCACCCCCGATGAGAAGGAGCTCGGCGTGGTGTTGGTGGATATCGGCGGCGGCACGTCGGACATCGCCGTCTTCGTGGATGGGAGCATCTGGCACACCGCGGTGCTGGCGGTGGGGGGGGACCACATCACCAATGATATCGCCATTGGCCTGCGAACCCCCATCCATGAAGCCGAAGAGATCAAGAAGAAACATGGATGTGCTTTGCCTTCGCTGATTGAGCGAGAGGAAAACATCGAAGTAGGAGGCATGGGCGGTCGGCGGTCCCGCACCATCAGCCGGGAGATGCTCTGTGACATAGTCCATCCTCGGCTGGAGGAGATCTTCTCCCTCGTCGACCGGGAGGTTCGGCGCGCGGGATTTGAAGACGCGGCCGTTGCCGGGATGGTCGTGACGGGGGGCTCCTCTATTCTGCCAGGGCTCCCGGAGCTGGGGGAGGAGATCCTCAAGATTTCGGTGAGGCGTGGAGTCCCCTCCGGCGTGGCGGGTCTCGTGGACGTGGTGGCGAGTCCGATCTATGCGACTGCCGTCGGCCTGGTCCAGTACGGTGCGCAGAATCGGCACCAGAGAAAGTTTCGGCGGGTAACAGAGGGGGCCCTGTTCAGTCGAGTGACAGAGCGGATGCGGGAGTGGTTCGGTGAGTTCTTCTAAAAGAGTCCGATGTCCGAGGTCCGAAGTCCAATGTTCAACGTGTAGGTCGTGGGTCTTGAGTGTTGGCTCTTGGGTTCGGCTTCTGGATTCAAGGGGTCTGGAAATCAATAGCTAGCACCCAACACCTAACAGCTAACAGCAGTTGTCGGTCAACGGAGAGGAGGGGATGCGATGCCATTTCAGTTAGAAGATGCGCCTCAGAAGGTCGCCAAGATTAAGGTGGTTGGCATAGGGGGAGGGGGCTCGAATGCGGTCAACCGCATGGCAACCTCGTCGATGACGGGGGTGGAGTTTATCGTGGTGAACACCGATGCCCAGGCCCTCCAGTCTTCTCCCATCGAGAGCCGGTTGCAGATCGGCGAGAAGCTCACCCGGGGATTGGGGGCGGGGTCGAATCCCGAGATCGGGCGAAGGGCGGCCATCGAGGATACCGAGAAGATCCTGAGCCTCCTGGAGGGGGCGGACATGGTCTTCGTCACGTCCGGGCTTGGCGGGGGGACTGGAACAGGTGCCGCTCCCATCCTCGCGAATCTCGCCAAAGAATTGGGAATTCTCACGGTAGGGGTGGTGACCAAGCCCTTCCATTTTGAGGGGAAAGTGCGGATGGCGCAGGCTGAGCGAGGCCTCCAGGAGCTGAGGGAGAAGGTGGATACGCTCATCACCATTCCGAACCAGCAACTCCTGGCCGTGGCCGAACGAACCACGACCTTTCTGGAGGCGTTCAAGCTAGCCGACGATGTCCTGCGTCAGGCGGTCCAGGGGATCTCAGATCTGATCGTTGTCCCTGGGTTGATCAATGTGGATTTCGCCGACGTCCGGACCGTGATGGCCGAGCGGGGATTGGCCATGATGGGAACCGGATACGCCGTGGGGGAGGACTGCGCCGCCGAGGCGACTCAACGGGCCATCAACAGTCCCCTGCTGGAGAATGTTTCTATCGAGGGGGCCCGCGGGGTTTTGCTCAACATCACCGGCGGCTTGGATCTCTGCCTCCATGAGGTCGAGCAGGTGGGTCAGACGATCTTTGAGGCTGCCGATCCTAATGCGCACATCATCTTCGGCGCGGTCGTCGATGAGCGCATGAACCGGGAGGTGCGGGTGACCGTGATCGCCACGGGCTTTGATCACCAGCAGGTCCGGGCGGCCGAGGAAGCCAAGATCGCCGACATCAAGGCCTATGCGAGCAAGGTGGTAGAACGGCCCAGCTATCTGAGGCGGCGCGCGGGGAAGCCGGAGGGGGCCGCGACGCAGTTGACGCTGCAAGAAGTGGAGGAGGATGAGCTGGACATCCCGACCTTCCTCCGCCGCCAGGGAGACTAAATTCCCCCCCTCGGTCCTCGGGTGCGCCTTGGCGGAGCTGTCCGTGCACGGCACATCCGGTCGTCGGGTGGCTGATAAAGAATTGGGCAGGGGACCCGACGGTGGTATCTTCTGAAGGGATGCGGTCTGCCGGATGACGGGTTGTGCAGCGAACCATATGGGGTTAGCCGATAAAGGAATCCGGGAGAGCACCGACCCGGGATTCCTGCAAATTCCTTTCCTTGAGCAGCTTTCCATCCACCATGCCTTTAGCACACGCAAGGGAGGGGTGAGTCCCCCTCCGTATCACTCCCTCAATCTCGGTTTGAGCGTCGGGGATGATCCTGCGGCGGTCCACGAAAACCGTCGGCGATATTTTGGCGCCCTCGGGCTCCATCCGTCCGGTATCGTCCGGGTTCGCCAGGTCCACGGCAACGATGTCCTGGTGGTTGACGAAGCCTTGGCCGGGCACGACCGATTTCCCCGGCTCCTCTTGGATGATGACTACTTTTACGATGCCCTGGTGACCGATATGCCCGGTCTTAGCCTGACTATCAGCACCGCCGACTGTCTGCCGATCTTTGTCGTCGACCCTCGCCGCCCGGCTGTCGGGGCGGTCCATGCCGGTTGGCGGAGCAGTGCGAGGGGCGTCGTCGAACACACGCTCAGGAAGATGCGCGACGCGTATGGGACCGATCCCGTCGACTGCTATGCAGCGCTCGGTCCCGGGATCCGGGACTGCTGTTACGAGGTGGATGAACCGGTCATTGCCTCTATCAGGCGGTCCTGCAAAGAGTGGCAGCCATTTGTGCAATCGGCGGGAGAGGAGCACTGGATGCTGGACCTCCCTCACCTGAACATCGCTCTCTTACATGAGGGAGGACTCAGACGGGATCGGATCTTTGACACGGGTCTCTGTACGGCGTGTCGCAGTGATCTGTTCTATTCTTACCGCGCAGAAAAGCCCACCACAGGCCGGATGATGAGCCTTATCGCCCTCATGTAGTTCACAGTTCACCGTTCACGGTTGACAGCCAAGAGTCCGACGTCTGATGTCGGGAAGAGCGAGGGGGGGGTTCCTTCCGAGGCAGGCGACATCTGGCTTGCGTCGGCCGGGGTCCGCGTGGTGAGGACAACGCGTGGCGCCACACCTGAACCGGCGAGGGAAGCAGATACTCCCTCCCAAGGCAACAGCACCTGCAGGTCCCGAGCGACATTGCCGGAAGCGGCGGGGCCCCTCGGCCAGCGACGCCCTGGGAAACCGAGGCACGATCCGTGCTCATGGTCTTTGCACGGATCGTGAACACGGAGGGACCCAGGGCGTAAGCCGTCGAACAGGGTCGCCGCGAGGGGCCCGGAGCGAGGGACCAAAGGTGCTGGTCCACCAGAATCAGCAACCCATGGAATTTTGCACGAACGAAGGATAGTTCCCGAGCCGGTGAGCTGAGAGGCGACCGAACCCGTTGGCCACGAGGAATGGCCCTCCAAGCTGTTGGTTCCTTCGGACGTCGGGCATCGGCGCGTGGAATTGACACCCCTGTTTCCCTCTGTTACTTTATCGTCAAACGCAGAAGGATTCGACAGGCGGGTCTGGATGAACTTAAAGGAGCGGGTTGAAAGCGTCCGGGAGCGGATTGCGGCGGCGGCCTTGAGGGTGGGCCGGGATCCAGGAGAAGTTCTCGTGGTGGCCGTTGCCAAGACCTTTCCTGTTTCGGCAGTTCAGGAGGCTATCGCCGCCGGTATCAGCGACATCGGGGAGAATCGGGTCCAAGAGGCAAAGGCCAAGATTGCCGAGATCGATACTCCCTGTTGCTGGCACATGGTGGGCCACCTGCAAACCAACAAAGCTCGAACGGCGGTGCAGCTCTTTGACTGGATCCAGTCCCTCGACTCTCTGAAGCTCGCCCAAGAGTTGGAAAAAGGAGGGGCGGGACTCGGAAAGCGGGTGAGGACGTTGGTTGAGGTCAATCTGGCGCAGGAACCGAGAAAGTCGGGGGTGGCTGAGACGGAGCTCTTCTCCTTACTCGAGCAGGCAGGGCCCATGCCCCATCTGAGCATCGAGGGGTTGATGGCGATGCCGCCTTTCGATCCGAACCCCGAGAGGGTTCGTCCGTTCTTTCAGCGGTTGCGTATGCTTCGAGACCAGGCCGCCTCTCGATTTCCTGAACTCTCCTTACGTCAACTCTCCATGGGCATGACCCATGACTTCGAGGTTGCCGTGGAGGAGGGGGCGTCCATCGTCCGGATCGGGACCGCCGTCTTTGGCGAGCGGCCGGCGCGATAGCAGTCAGCCATCAACTATCAGCAAGAAATGAGCAGGCAGCGGTCGGCTGGCAGCAATTAGCAAAGGGACCCATGAGGTTAGTTTTCTCTTGGTGACCGCTCATTCCTGATCGCTGATGCCTTAGATAGTGCTGATGGCTGATCGCTGATAGCTGACAGCTTCACATGCGTTTGGATCTCTTTCTCAAGGCCTCTCGCTTGGTCAAACGCCGGGGCGTCGCCAAGGCCCTTTGTGACGCCGGGAAGGTTCGGGTCGACGGTCTCCGGGCGAAAGCCGGTCGCCAGGTCCGGGCGGGGAATCGAATCGCCCTGGACCTGTACAGGCGCCAGGTCGTTGTTGAAGTTCAGGAGGTTCGAGGAGGGGTGCGAGGCCGGGACAAACCGGAGACCCTATATACCGTGGTAAGTGAGCGACGAACGGGACCGGGGATGGCAGAACAGGGAGAGGAGGGGACTGATGCAGATATTTATGGATAGCGCCAACGTGAAGGCCATCCAAGATGCCGTAGAACATGGACTCATTGATGGGGTGACCACCAATCCATCCCTGATCGCCAAGGAGGGCGCGGACTTCCGCGGGGTGATCGAGCAGATCTGTCGAGTCGTTCCTGGTCCGGTCAGCGTTGAGGTAGTTGGGAAGACCTATAAAGAAATGATGGCCGAAGGGCGGGACATCGCCAAGATCGCCGACAACGTCGTGGTGAAGATACCTATGCTCAAGGAGGGGCTCCGCGCAGTCCGAGGGCTGAGCCAGGAGGGTATCCGCGTCAATGTGACCCTGGTCTTCTCCGCCGCCCAGGCCCTGTTGGCGGCCAAGGCGGGGGCGACCTATGTGAGCCCTTTTGTGGGTCGCCTCGACGATGTTGCACATGTGGGCATGGATATCGTCCAGGATATCGTCCGGATCTATGAGACCTATTCCCTGCCAGCCCAGGTCTTGGCAGCGAGTATACGGCATCCCGTCCATTTCGTTGAAGCCGCGTTGGCGGGTGCGCACGTGGTCACCGTCCCCCCCTCTGTTCTCGAGCAGTTGGTCAAACACCCACTCACGGATGTGGGGCTCGAACGCTTCCTGGCTGACTGGAAGAAGGTCCCACAGGGGATCTTCGGTCCAAATCGGTAGTTTTTGCCGTCCAGGCGTCTCCACTACGGAAGTCGCCGCTTTCATTTTATTCCTGAGCTGGTTTCATTTTTCTTTTGACTAGAATAGAATAGAGGTTTATTTTATTTAATGTAGTGAGGAAGGCGGGGTTTTATGTAGTACCGCAAGGATCCAGCCACACGCACTCCTATTTCACTGCAGTCCTTTCTCGCCGGAAAGCCCCGGTTCGACCTTTCTAGCACTTCATATCCAGCCAGAAGACCGACGCTGCCAGGGGTCCCATCCCGTGCAGGAAAGGTGTTGAGGGATGGTTCATCGGCGCAGGGAAAAAGCAGAGTATCTCGTCCAGTCCGTCGACCGGGCATTGGATATCCTTGAAGCGTTTAATTATCAGCAGGAGGAGTTTGGTGTTACCGAGCTGAGCCACAAGCTCGGGCTCCACAAAAACAACGTTTTTCGATTGTTGGCCACGCTGGAGTGTCGCGGTTATATCGAACAGGAGCGGACGGGGAACTACCGGTTAGGGATCAAGACCTTCGAGGTTGCTAATATCTTCCTCCATCATCTGGGCTTTCGCCGCCAGGCCCGCCCTATCCTGGAGGAGCTCGTCAACCGGTGTGATGAGACCGCGTATCTCGCCATCCTAGACGGTGCCGAAGTGGTCTACGTCCTGATGCATGAAACTTCCCAGACAGTTCGGATTGTCCCACGCCTGGGGCATCGCCTGCCGGCCTACTGCACCGCCTCGGGCAAAATCCAGCTCGCCTTCGAGTCCCGCGACCATCTCGCCCAGATCTTCGTGGGCCGCCCCCTCAAAAAGCACACCACGAACACGATCGATAATTTCGAAAAGCTTCTCAGCCATCTCAAAGAAGTAGCCCGGCTTGGCTATGCCGTGGACGACCAGGAATTGGAGGAGGGGATCCGGTGTGTCGCCGCCCCGGTCAAGGATTACTCGCATCGGGTGGTGGCCGGACTGGGCCTCGCAGGCCCGGTATCTCGGTTCTCCATGGAGCGGATTGAGAAAGAGCTGGTCCCTCTAGTGAAAAAGGCGGCGAGTAAGCTCTCACAGCGGCTGGGGTACGAGCTGGGTGCTGTGGCCGTCCGATAGGAAACGATCACAGAGAGGAGGTAAGACAAGAGGGGACGAGGGGGTTCTGGATAGGAAAGAGAAGGAAGGAAAAGCTCGCACGCTGGCGAGAGTGATCGATGGCTGATGGGGAGGCTTCCCATAGGGGGGAGAAATATGAAACCGGGGTGAAGATTTCCCCGGGGCCAGCTCTGGCACAATCGACGGCGCACCAAACACTCAGACGCCTTCTCGGGCGGAGCACGGCTTGGGAAGGCGTTTTTTCCTTTTCTGACTCGGTCGAAAGACTAGGCATTCTGAGTTCACATTGGATTTCACCGACACGAGCTCCGGTATTCTGAGAGAGCCTGGACAGGGAGAAGGCATGTACCAGTCCAAGAGATGGCCCTTCAAGGTAGCCGACGTCCTCAGGAGCATGTCCGACGCGATCATCACGATCGATGCCAACAAGCGGGTCATGAGCATGAACGCCGCGGCCGAGGTCATGGCCGGGATCCCGGAAGCAGAGGCCGTCGGAAAAAAATGTTCGGAGGTGATCGGGCGAGGGATCTGCGCTGCCCGGTGTCCCTTCAAAGCCGTCTGGGAGCAGGGGGAAACCGTCGTCGACTTCAACGTGGTTTTCGAGAACCCGGCTGGTCGGCAACTTCCCGTCTCCATGTGCAGCTCCCTGCTGAGAAACGAGGCGGGCGAGCCCATCGGGGTGATCCATTCTGTCCGGGATATCCGCCCTGTCCTCCGACTCCTCCACGAGCTTGAACGCAGCGAAGCGGAGGTTGCCAGGAAGGAGGAGAAGATAGTTAGTCTGCTTCAAGGACGTGAGAGGCTTGGGGACATCATGGGCAGGAGCCCCAAAATGCAGGAGATTTTCGAGCTGGTTCAGGTGGTGTCCAAAAACGATGTGACGGTCTTGATACAAGGAGAGAGCGGTACGGGCAAGGAACTCATTGCTGTAAAAATCCATGCGTTAGGTCGCCGGGCGCATGGTCCGTTCATTAAGGTGAGCTGCGCCGCCTTGCCTGAGACGCTCTTAGAAAGCGAATTGTTCGGACATGTGCGGGGTGCGTTCACCGGGGCGATCAAAGATAAGGCTGGGCGATTCGAGCTGGCCGATAAGGGGACGATCTTTCTGGACGAGGTGGGAGACATGAGCCTCTCCATCCAGGTAAAGCTCCTCAGAGTCCTCCAGGAGCGGAAGTTCGAACGGGTGGGGGGAACCCGGACGGTCACCGTCGACGTCCGGGTCATCGCGGCCAGCAATCGAAACCTTCAAAAGGCCACTAAGGAGGGAAGGTTTAGAGAAGACCTCTTCTACCGCCTGAATGTCATCCCCATTACTGTCCCGCCTCTTCGGGAGCGAAAAGAAGACATTCCTTTGCTGGTCAGCTTCATCATCGAGCGGCTTGCCGGGCAGGGTCAGCGAAAGGCCGTGAGTGTCTCCCCCGAGGCCATGGGCGTCTTAATGGATTATGACTGGCCGGGCAATGTCCGGGAGTTGGAAAATGCCCTCGAGTTCGCCCTGGTCCGGAAGACTGGCGATATCCTCCTTCCTCAATTCCTTCCCCCTTGGATCACGGAAGGAGACGAAAAAGCTGATGACTCCCGGCAGCTTCTCAGGGCCGTGGTAGGGGATAGGGAGAGAGAGGAGATTGTGAAGAAGCTGGCACAGTGCCAGGGGAAGGTCTCGGAGACCGCCAAGGCATTAGGAGTTGGACGGACGACCCTGTGGCGGAAGATGAAGCGATATGATCTCCTCGCCGGCTGAGAAGGACCGCGCCCATGTTCCGTAAAGGGAACACGCTTTTTTGCGTCACCAGCGCTAAGCTCCTGATTGTGGGACACATTATGTGTATTTGGCGTCGTGCCCGTATCGTTTCAGAAGTGAACCCGAAATCGTAATATTTTGTTTTATTCTTGGTCATTGCTCTCGCTTCACCTGTATAGCTTGGATCTTTCACATTCGTCATAACCTTGTTCTGCTATGTAATCTTTCCCTCTCCCTCCCGTTCCTGATCGGTGTTCTACCTCTGCCGTGGTATCCATCTTGCTTCTGTTTCCGATCACAAGTCAGACGTCCGCCGTCCGCTGGGAATCATACTCGCATTATGAAGTTCCGGGGCGAGTTCTATCATCTCAAGATACGGCCTGAGTATCCCCGTACCGTCGAGGCAGTGGCCATCGCATGCCTCCACTTCGACAGACGGGAATTGTGTCTGTACTTTGAGCGGCCGCCCGGATCACAGTGGGTAGCCTCCCTGTGGATTGTCGATGGTCCCTGTGAGGTGGATCTCGCCGTCGTTCTCAAGGAGGATAAGCTCGACTTCATTGAAGGCTACTGCTCCCACGGGGACTTTTGTCCGACAGTGGAGGAACTCAAGCGAACCATTTTGCATTCCGGGGCTTTCGCCACGCTTCGGGAAGATATCGGACGAGAGCTTTTCCAGAGGGGGCTCGAGGACGAATTGGCCACAAATGACTCACCGCCCGGTGAGGTCCGGATCCCTCCGGTCACCAACAAAAATCCATGGCGCTGAGGGGAATCCGGTGTGTCGCCGCCCCGGTGAAGGATTACTCCCATCGGGTGGTGGCCGGTGTGGACCTCGCAGGGTCGGTGTCAGGCGTTTCCGCGGAGCGGACTGAGAAAGAGCTCGTCCCCTTGGTGAAGGAGGCGGCGAGTAAGATCTCACAGCGCCTGGGGTATGAGCTGGGCGCTGCGGGCGTTCGATAGGAACCGATCACAGAAAGGAGGTGAAAGAAGGGAGGATGGGGTTCTGGATAGGAAAGAAAAGCAAAGAACGACGAGACAGAGAAAAGCAGCAAAAAAAAAGAGAGGAGGCAAGGCGAAGGAGAGAAGCCTGAGATCACGGAAGTCAAAGGGGAGGTGCCAAAGATGGCAGAAAAGAGGGATGTAGAGATCAAGAGTCGACAGGATACCTTAAACCTCATCACCCCAGAGATACGTCCCTGGCCTGTGACGCCACCCCCTCCGCCGGAGGACGTGGTGAAGGTGTACGCCAAGCGGAAGGCGGAGGAGTTCGGCAAATGGCTCGAGGATACCCTCAGGTTTGAGTACGGATTTGGAAAAGCGGAGGCCATTCAAGGATTCAAGGTTCTCGACATCGGTCTCTGGAGGCTGGGGCACAAGTTCGCCTCCTCCCTCCTCGGCGAGGCCGGGGCCGAGGTGGTCGCCGTCGAGCCGCCTGGGGGGGACCCCCTGCGCAAGCTCACCCCGTTCGGCCGCGAGGAGTACATGCTCGCCGACAAGGAGACCGGGGAGAAGTGCGGCCTCGAGTTCATCAGCGAGATCGTGAATAAGTACGCCATCACGCTGAATGTCGAGACCCCGGAAGGCCAAGAGACTTTCAAGAATCTGGCCCGGCACGCGGACGTTGTCGTGGACGGCATGCTCCCTGGCTACATGGACAACCTGGGGATCGGATACCGGCAGCTTCGGGAAATCAACCCCAAGCTCGTCTACTGCTGGGTCGGTCTCCGGGGGTCGTGGGGCCCCCAGAAGGACAGGGTTTCGAAGTTCGGTCAGTGGGAGCTCGAGCCCTTCGCCTGTGCGACGAATGCGTACGTCCACAGCACCGGCTTCCCCCAGGACCAGCTCCCCCGGGGCAAGGGGGGCGATCCCACCAGGCACGGTGTCTGGCTGGCCGACTATATTGCTGGCGAGCAGGCGGCGGTTAACATCCTAGCCGCGCTCTACTGGCGAGATGTGTCCAGCGGCGAGGGGCAATTCATCGAGATCTGCAGTGCCGAGGCCATGTTTGACATCCAGGACTTCGATTTCGCCTGGTACGGCTTCAATGCCAGCATCAAGGCGAGGACCGGAGGCTGGGACCCCAACCTGAACCAGTACGAGTGGAACCCGTGCAAGGACGGCTACA
>CAYGBT010000046.1:0-20917 GCA_964348275.1 uncultured bacterium | reverse complement strand
TCGGACGTCCGCCTGCGCAATATGTGAGGAGAAGGGAATGGTGGAATCCATGCGGCATAACAAAGGCTCCGTCCTGATCGTAGCCCTCCTGGTCATGATCGTCCTGTCGATCCTCGGGCTGGCCTTCCTGACCGTCTCTCAGACCGAGAGCCAGATCGCCTTCTACGACCGGGACGCCACCCGCGCGCTCTACGTGGCCGAGATGGCGGTCGAGCGCGCCCGCCGCGATCTCAAGTACGAGGTCCGCCACGATAAGGATGGCATCACCAACCAGTACATCGCCTCGCCGACCCCGGTGGCCGCCGGCGCGCCGGCGGACTGCTCGGGGACCGTCACCTGGATCTGGAGCCCGCCGCAACAGCGGTGCTACGACCTGGGCGGGCCGATTCCGAATGCGGGCTTCGTGACCCTCTACACCAACGCCAATGTGGACACCTATGCCGACGGCTCGACCTATACCGTGCAGCTGGGGGACAGGGACAGTGACAAGATGACCATCCGGGCGACGGCCAACGGCCCGCAGGCGACCACCAAAGCGGTCGATGTCCGCGTGCAGTTGCGGAACCTGTCGGTCTGGGGCAACGTGGCCTTCCTTGGTGGCGCCGGGGCGGGCGCCCGGATCAATGGCAACGTGGTGCTCGCCGGATCGGTCCACATCCTGGGGACAGACCTGGGTCCGGCCGGCACCGCCGCCGATTTCGGAGGCACCGCTGGCATCTACAACTGGTATTTCGGGATTAACCCAATTCTTAACGGGAAGATCCCGGACTTCGCTCCCACCACGCTGAATGCCGAGCTACGGGTGAAGGAGGGCATAATCGAAATGAACAGCATCGGTGCCCGGGTGGGGAGTAAGCCCACCGATGCCGTCCCGGCCGGGACCAAGCGCCGGATGGACGGGGTCTACACCAATTACGGCTTCGGCGGGACGAAGGGCGACAGCGAAGTCCATTCCGACAACGGGGTGCACGCCAAGTACGACGTCCCGCCCGGTATGGATCTTCCGTTTCCCTCCCTGGCCGGCCCGTCCCCCGGCTGTTGCGGGACGCTCGAGGGATACCTGGATGCCAATTCCTGGGATCCCACCCCGTCCCTTCCCGCCTTGGCGAAGCAGACGGGTGGCAGTGACCTGACACTCTACGGCAACACCACCCCCTTCGACGTCACCGACGGCATGGGCAACCGACTTGCCTTCGATCCGGACCCCGACGCAGACCCCAGCACATTCGATGCAGCACTGATCGTCGAGGGGATCATCCGGATCCCCGGCGAAATCATAGTCGGCGGCATGGGCGCGCCGCAAACCAAAGTTCCCACCACCACTTACACCACGGGGGCTGCCGGGGGGACGCTCTACGCCAAGAAGGCGGGAGCGGACTGGGATGAGACCGGAGACGCCGGGGCCCACGAAACGAGTATCACGATCAATTCCAATCTCCTGCCGGCAGGGGTCTTCCCCACGGGGGACACCCTCGGGCTGATCGCCAAGGATCGAATCGACATGGCTGGAGCGAATAACCAGGTCGCGGCGGCGATCTTTGCTGAAAACCGAATCTCCATCACGAAGCAGTACAACGTGGCCGGGGCGCTGGTCAGCAAGTTTCTCGATATGGGGGTGAACGTCCCCGGCATTTACCAGATTCTCGACATGGACAAGAACCTGCCGCCCGGCATGCCCGGCGGGGACCCGATCGGCTACGTCAAGATCCTCTCCTGGCGGGAACTCTAGGGGCATGCCGCCCGGTGGGTCGCTGGCCTCTGGTCATCCCGACCAGATGGGGTGACCCGGTTGAGCGGTTTGGCAGCCCGCCTCAGGTGGCGGCAGCGCCCGATTCGTTCGGGCCGCCGACACGCTCGAATCCCGCAAGCTGTTCTTGCTCTTCATCCCCTATCTCTTATTTCTCAGGCCAAGAAAAGACTCCCGCCCCCTTTTTTCCCTGGTGCGACGCCGCCTGGCCCCCTTATTGCAGCACGATCAGGGGACGGGATGGAGCAAATGAGCGAAGGTCCTGAACTGGGCCGACGGACGCCCAGTTTTTTGAAAAGGGTATCCTTAGAAGAATGAATTCAGATTCGGTATCCCCTTCGTAAGGTGTTCCGCTTTCTTGGAGGACTGAGGGGCCGTCACACCCTCATACGGGAACAATGAGAACCGCGGAGATTCTTGAGCAGATAGATATCCCGAGACACAAGCTCTACTACCTGGAGCAAAAGGGGTACATCACGCCGCGGCGGGTCCCCATGGGCGACCTCGAGGCGCGGGAATACAGCGCCGAAGATGTGATGAAGATCAAAATCATCTGGAAGTACCTCAAAAAGGGCTTCAAGCACAAGATCGCCCATAAGAAGGCGATGGAGGAACTGAATTGGGATTCTCGCTGAATACATATTCCGCCTCACCCGAATGTGATCGAGGGGTGCCAAGGATCACCGCCCTGCCGGTTCCTCGGGCTATAACGAGCACTCAGGGGGCGCCCTGTTCTTCCCTGTGTGACATGCAGGTCAATCCCGGGAGGCTTTGAGAAACGTGGCCGTGCTCGAAATGCCGTTTAAGCGTGATCAGTGGTCGAAACCATTCCTGGTGGTGGATCTCGACCCGGCGGCAGTTCGGGTTCTTGAGGTCTGTCCCTCGACTCAGGGATACCTCTTCAAGTGGGGGGCGACCAAGCTGGATCGGAGTAATGGCAAGTCCTATCGGCTGTCCGCAAGCGAGGCCCTTCGGAAGCTGCTCACACATCACGGGATCGCGACGCGAGACGCCCGGCTTCTGCTTTCCGGACCTACAACGATCACCCTGCCGCTCGATCTCCCCCCCCTTCCCCCCAAGGAAATCCCCAAGGCGGTCCAATGGTCCCTGCCGCGGGTGATGCCTTTCCCCCTCACGGAGGCGATCTTGGACCACAAATCCCTTGGGTCAAAGCCCGGAGATCAAGAGCAGACGGTCTTGGTCGCTGCCGTCAAGCGCTCGGCTCTCGACGAGTCGGTGGATATCGTCCAAAAGGCCGGACTCAGCCCGGTCCAGGTTAGTCTGCTTCCGCTCGCCCTCAACGGGCTCATGCAGGCCCTGCCCGTCAAGTCGAAGGAGACAACCCTCCTCATCGATCTGCGCCCCAATCTAGCCACCCTGATGTTCTTCCACGGACGCACCCTCCATCTCGTGCGGACCCTCTCTGCCGAGGCACGTGCCACCGCGAAGGGGGACGGGGGAGCGAAGGGTCCGCTGTCCCGACTCGTCGACGAAATCTGGCTCTCGCTCGCCTACTACCAGGAGCAATTCTCGGGAGAGAGGATTCAGCGTCTCTGGGTCGCCGGGTCCTCCCACGACCTGGAGGAGGTCCAGCCAGCCCTGAGTGAAGCGGTAGGCATCCCCGTGGAGCCGGTGAATCTCAGTACGGTGCTCCCCGTCGGGCGTGATGAGCCGGTGCCGCCTGCGCTGGCGGCCGCCGCAGGGATTCTCTTTGACCACTCAAATCTGAACCTCCTGCCGCGCGAGATCCGGTACAGCAAGCAAAGGAAAATCCTTCGCACCGCGGTAAGAGGTACAGTGGTCGCGCTGTTCCTCGGGGTCTTCACCTGGACAGGGATGGAAGTCGTAGCCGTGCGACAGCAACGCCAGGAGATTGCCGAGCAGAAGGCTGCCTTGGAGCGCATGAGCTCCGTGAGTAAGGAGCTCCGCATGTTTGAACAGGTGGGCGCCAATCTCAACCCCCACCTGCACGTCTATGAGGAGCCCTTGGCCTTCAACCTTCGCTGGCTTGGAGCCCTGAAGACCTTGAGCGCTGTCACCCCTCCGAACATCAGTTTCACCTCGCTGGAGGCGGACGGGACGCAAGGCATCAAGCTGAAGGGCCTCGCTTTCGCCGATGCGGATCCCCCGGAGGTCTCGCTCTCCGAGTTCATGACCCGCCTCTCTGAGTCGCCGTATTTCGGGGTGATCACCCTCGGGTCCTCGCAGGAACAGTCGGGGTATCCCCAACGGACCGTGGCCTTCGATCTCGTCGTGGCGTGGAGGTGAGGATGGACCTCAGCAAGCGAGAGATGATGATTTTGGGGAGCCTGGTGGTGGCGGCGGCCGCGCTCTGGTTCTTCCTCTTGACCCCCACGACCAAAGAGCGGGCGCGTGTCACTGCGGAATCCAAACGGCTCACGCAGAAATCCATGAAGATCCACCAGTTCCTGCAGGCAGTCCCGAAAGGAAAAGAAGGGCTCAAGGAGACTCGGGAGCGCATGGAGAAAATCCGAGCCCGCCTGCTGCCACCCGGCGGCCTCTCCTTGCTCTATGGGGAGATCTCCCGCCCCAGCAAGCGCCTGGGCATTCGGATCGTCTCCTTCTCGCCCAAGGGGCCGGATCCCAAACAGTACGGACAGGTCACCTGCGATCTCGTCGTCGAAGGGACCTACCTCGCGCTGGGACAATATCTGGAGGAGCTGTTCCAGAGCCGGTTTCTCTTAACGGTCAGTGATCTTCAGCTACAGGCCGGTGAGCCGGGAGAGTCGCGTCGCCTCCGCATGCACGCGATCCTGACATCTTGGATGCAGCAGGAGTCGTAGGGATGAAGGAACATCTGAACCGCCGTACGATGATCCTCGTGGGGCTGACCCTCTTGGCCTCGGCCTTCCTGGTCTATGATTTCACGACGTCTGGCAAGGCCTCCCGTCCGCGACGCACGGCGACGAATTCGCCTGAGGTCGCCCGCGCCCTCGAAGCCGCAGCCTCCGCGAAACCGGCCGCAGCGCCGGCCGCCCCTTCGGGGCGCCGCCTTGCCCCCCCACCCCCCCCAGACACACCCTGGGGACGGGATCCCTTTGCCATCGCGAAGATCCGATTGCCTCGCCGCCCCAAAGGAAAAGACCAATTTTCCACGTTCAAAATCACGGGGGTCGTCAAGGGGCCCCACGGTTACCAGGCGCTGGTTAATGACCACGTGGTGCGGCCTGGCGATCAGGTGAATGGGGCCCGCGTCGTGCGAATTACCTCCGAGGGGGTCGAGCTTGAGAAAGACGGGGAGACCCGGTTCCTTCCCCTGGTCGAAAAGGGGATCTTCCGATGACCCGGTTTGCCTATATGGGCCGCAATCCGCAAGGGGCTCCCGTCAAAGGGGTCATGGATGCCGCAAGTCCCGATGCGGTGGCGATGCGACTCAGCCAGGCGGGGGTCATCCCTATTTCCATCACTCGGGAACGAGTGCGCCTCCCCGCGAAGGCGCGCGCGATCCGGGGACAGGAGAAACGGATTCGACCCGAAGAACTCATCTTCTTCACCCGCCAGATGACCACCCTCATCCGGGCAGGGGTCAGCTTGACCGAGGGCCTGACCGCGCTGCAAAAGGAAGCCAAGAACCCAGGCCTCCGCGCCATCCTCGACGCCATCCAGCGCCGTGTAGAGGGGGGCATGAGCCTTTCCGAAGCGTTAGCCCACCATCCCAAAACCTTCTCAGAGATTTACATCCACACCGTCCGGGCCGCGGAGGAAGGAGGCTTTCTGGACATGGCCCTCTCCCGCCTCGCCACGATGCTCGAAAACGACCTGGACACCCGGCGCCGGGTCGCGGCAGCCTTCCGGTATCCCTTCTTTGTATTGATCGCATTAGGGATTGGCGTCTTTATCCTGATCGCCTTCGTGATCCCCCGATTTGCCCAGTTCTATGCCAGCTTCAAGGCTGAACTTCCCCTGCCGACCCGGATGGTCATCGCCCTGGGAAACTTCATGAGTACCGCGTGGCCATTCGTTGCGGGTGCCCTCCTCGTGATAGCGTTCGCAGTCCGGTGGGCGCTCCGCACACCCTGGGGGCGCCGAACGTGGGATGCCTGGAAGCTCCAGCTCCCGGTGGTAGGGCCCCTCGCTATCAAGCTCACCTTTGCGCGCCTGGCCCACACCCTGGGGACCATGCTGTCAACCGGGATCCCCGTCATCCCGGCCCTCGACCTCACCTCCCGGGCCATCGGCAATGTGGTGGTAGGCCGCGAGATCCTCCGCGTCCGGAAGGCGGTAGAAGGGGGCGAATCTCTCGCGAGGCCATTATCCTGGAGCCCCCTCTTCCCTGCCCTCCTTACCGAGATGGTGGCGATCGGCGAGAAGACCGGGGCGCTGGACACGCTTCTGGCCGCGATCGCCGAACACTACGAGAACGAGGCCAACCACACCATCAAGAACCTGCCCACCATCATCGAGCCGATTCTGTTGGTCACGGTGGCGGTCTTCGTGCTGTTCCTGGCGCTTGCGGTCTTCCTACCCCTTTGGGACATGGTCAGCCTCATACGTCGGTGAGCAATCGGTAGGGAGGAGGTGATCACAAGGGAAAAGCAAGCTGGTACGGACCTTGCAACCATAAGAATCGGTGAATAATCAACTGTCCTAGAATCGGACACCAAACTTCAAAAAGGAGGGCGAAAGCAACATGTTACGGATCCTGAAAAACGAACGAGGATTTACCCTGATTGAGCTGGTGATCATTATCATCCTCATCGGGGTGCTGGCAGCCATCGCCGTCCCGAGGTACGTGGATCTGAGGGAAAACGCGGTCATCGCCAATGCCCAGGCGACCCTCGATTCCGGCCGGGCAGCGATCCTGCTGGACTTCGCCGATGACGTCCTGAACACCGGCAGCTACCTGTCCCCAACGACATCCAACTCCACTGCGGGCGCGAAATTCGTGGCTGCCGACGTGACGTCCATCGAAGGTCTGATGCAAGGGACTCCGAATTACCCGACCACGTACGATTCCGGGCCGAATGAGGGGTTCCGCTGGTGGCTGGTGACCCAGGGAAGCACCGCAGCCGCTTCCTCTCCGCTGGCGCCCGTGATCACCGCCGCCATCGACGTCACGTGTACGACGACGCAAAGCATCACGGGGACGGCGAACGACGATTGCGACGTGGGCCAGCTGTAAGGTAGGAATCGATCTGGCGATATTAGACGTACACGAAAACGAGAAGCGGAGGGAGCAATCCCTCCGCTTTTTTTGTTATTCTTTTGTCTGTTTATCTCTTGCGGCGGGAACGGGTTAGCACCCGGCGGAGGAACTGGCCCGTAAACGAGCGCTCGACCCCCGCAACCTCTTCGGGGGTCCCACAGGCCACGACGAAGCCCCCTTCATCCCCCCCTTCGGGTCCGAGGTCGATGATCCAGTCGGCCGTTTTGACCACCTCGAGGTTGTGCTCGATTACCACCACCGTGTTGCCCGCATCCGCGAGGCGATGGAGGACCTCGAGGAGCTGCCGGATGTCGTGGAAGTGGAGCCCCGTGGTCGGCTCATCGAGCATATAGAGCGTCCGGCCGGTCCCCCGCCGGGACAGCTCCTTGGAAAGCTTGACCCGCTGCGCCTCTCCGCCCGACAGGGTCGTGGCGGACTGGCCCAGCTTGATGTAGCCCAATCCCACGTCATAGAGGGTCTTGAGCTTTTCCTTGATCCGCGGGAGATGCCGAAAGAAGTCGAGCGCCTCCTCGACCGTCATGTCCAGCACGTGGGCGATGTTTTGGCCCTTGTACTGGATCTCCAACGTTTCCCGGTTATAGCGGGCGCCCCGACAGACGTCACACGTGACATGAATGTCGGGGAGAAAGTGCATCTCAATCCGGATGATGCCGTCCCCCTCACAGGCCTCGCAGCGCCCCCCTTTGACGTTGAAGCTGAACCGCCCTGGTCTGTATCCCCGCATCCGCGCCTCCGGGATCATCGCATATAAATCCCGAATGAGGCTGAAGACCCCGGTATAGGTCGCGGGGTTGGACCGTGGGGTCCGCCCGATAGGGGACTGATCGATGTCGATTACTTTGTCGATGTGCTCAATCCCGAGGATCTTGTCGTGGGCTCCGGGCTGCTCCCGGGAGTCGTAGAGATACACGGAGAGGGCCCGCTTGAGGATGTCCGTGAGCAGCGTGCTCTTCCCGGAGCCCGAGACCCCCGTGACACAGGTGAAGAGCCCCAGCGGGATCTCGACCTCGATCCCCTTCAGGTTGTGTTCCCGGGCGCCGACGACGGTCAGGTAAAGCCCGCTGGGCGGGCGGCGCACCCGGGGCACCGGGATCTCCAGCTCGCGCGCCAGGTAGCGCCCAGTGAGCGACGCTTTGCACGCGATAATCTCGCGGGGGCTGCCGCAGGTGACCACCCAACCGCCGGAGACCCCAGCCCCCGGACCGAGATCGATGACGAAATCGGCGTTCCGGATGGTCTCTTCATCATGCTCGACCACGATGACCGTATTCCCAAGGTCCCGCAACCGCTTCAGCGTGTTGAGGAGGCGGATATTGTCGCGCTGGTGGAGCCCGATGCTGGGCTCGTCCAGAATGTACAGGACACCCACCAGGCTGGAGCCGATCTGGGTGGCCAGGCGGATCCGTTGCCCCTCCCCTCCCGCCAGCGTGGCCGCCGTCCGGTCCAACGTCAGGTAGTCGAGGCCCACGTTGACCAGGAAGCCCAGCCGCTCCCGGATCTCCTTCAGAATCCGGCGGGCAATCTCCTGATCTTTCTCGCTCAATCGGAGGTCGGTGAAGAACTTGAGCGCCTCCTTCACCGAAAAGCGGGCGACCTCTGCGATGCTCAGGCCAGTCACCGTGATCGCTAGTGACTCCCGCCGCAGTCTGGCGCCGTGACAGGTCGGGCACGGGCGGAGGGTCGAAAGGCGGTCGACATAAGTTTCGATTTCCTCCCGAACCTTGGAGGAGTCGGTGGCCTTGTAGCGGCGATCCAGGGAGTGGAGGCTCGACCCAAAGAAATCCGGATCCTGCTCCCAGTCGAACCGGGTTTCCAGCGCCGTCCCGAGTCCGCCGCAGGACGGACAGGCCCCGTGGGGATTGTTGAAGGAAAAGATCCGGGGACTGACCTCGGGATAACTGACGCCGCAATCGATACAAGCCAGCCGTTCGGAAAAAGTGTGATCTTTCTCCCCCTCCCCCAACACGTTCACGGTGACGATCCCTTCGCTGAGCCGCAGGGCGGCCTCGAGGGAATCGGTCAGCCGGCGGCGGAGGTCCGGCTTGATCAGCAGCCGATCGACCACCGCCTCGATGGTGTGCTTCTTGTTCTTGTCAAGGGTGATCTCCTCGTCCAAGTCCCGCAGCCTGCCATCCACCCGAGCGCGGGCGTATCCCTCTCGGCGCATCTGGGCAAAGATGTGCCGGTACTCCCCCTTCCGCCCACGGACCACGGGGGCCAAAATCTGGAAGCGGGTCCCCTCGGGAAACGTGAGAATTTGATCGACGATCTGTTGGACCGTCTGGGAGGCGATCGGCTTGCCGCACTGATAACAATTGGGTTTCCCCACCCGGGCGAACAGGAGCCGGAGATAATCGTAAATCTCGGTCACGGTCGCCACGGTGGAGCGGGGATTTTTGCTGGTGGTCTTTTGCTCGATGGAGATGGCCGGGGAGAGCCCCTCGATCAGATCCACATCCGGCTTGTCCATCTGCTCGAGGAACTGGCGGGCGTAGGCCGACAGGGACTCCACATACCGCCGCTGCCCTTCGGCATAGATGGTATCAAACGCCAGGGAGGACTTCCCGGATCCGGAGACCCCCGTGATCACTACGAGCTTCCCCCGTGGAATCTCCAGATTGATCGACTTGAGGTTATGCTCTCTGGCTCCCCGAACAATGATCGCTTCAGCCAGCATAGGGACCCTCCCGAGCGTATGAACTCGATCTTTCATTATACCGCAGATTTTTCCAGAGACAAGATAGTCCTCAGAACTGTGTCGCTGGTGGCTGGTGGCTAGTGAGAGCTGAGAGCGTAGAGATGAGAGTTGAGGGTTTAGTTCGGTTCAGAGTTCACGGTTCATGGTTCAGGGCAGTTAAAGGTGCAACGTTCCAGGGCTTTCAAAGCGTAAATCCGAAATTCGAAATTCGCAATTCCAAATCCCGACGGTCACCGGTCGTCGGTCATCGGTCGTCGGTATTAGAGATCTTCGAAATGGGCGAGGTGTTTGAACTGGCGGTAGCGGACCTCGATCTCGGGATAGGTCAGATGCTCGAGGCGGCGGAGCGAGAAGGCCTCGACCGCAAAGGAGGCCATCACCGAGCCCATGATGACGGCCCGGCGCAGATTTGCCTCGTCGAAATTCTGCGTACTGGCCAGAAAGCCCAGAAATCCTCCGGCAAAGGCATCCCCCGCCCCGGTGGGGTCATAGACATTTTCCAGGGGAAGGGCGGGAGCAGCGAACCAGCCCCCATCCGAGAAGCTGAGCGCCCCGTATTCCCCTCGCTTGATCACCAACGAGCGCGGGCCCCACGTGAGAATTGTCTTGGCCGCGCGGACCAGGTTCGGCTCCTTGGCCAACATCCGGGCCTCCGCATCATTGATGAGGAGGATCTGCACATGCTTAAGGGTCTCCCGGAGGGCCTCCGGCTTCCCCTGGATCCAGAAGTTCATGGTGTCGGCGGCGACCAGACCGGGAGAGGATACCTGGGTCAGCACCTCGCGCTGCAGCTCAGGATCGATGTTCGCCAGGAACACCACGTCATGCTCCCGGTACGCCTCGGGCAGCCGGGGATGAAACTCGGCAAAGACATTTAACTGCGTCTCCAGGGTCTTTGCCTCATTGAGGTCAAAGCCGTACTCCCCTTGCCATCGGAAGGTCCGACCGGCGCGCCGCTCGATCCCGGCAAGATCGACATCGCGCCCCCTTAGAAACTGGAGGTCGTCCAGTGGGAAGTCTTCCCCGACCACCGCCACCACGCTCACGGGGGCGAAGAAGCTCGCGCTCGACGCAAAGTAGGCTGCCGAGCCGCCAAGGACCTCCGTTGCCTCGCCAAAGGGGGTCTTGACCGTGTCAAACGCGACAGAACCGACGACCAAGATCTGCATCCTTTGTCCTCGATCGCTTACGGGGACTGCGGCTCCAGATATTTGCCGATCAACAACCAGAGTCTCTTTTTTGTCGCCTCTGAGATCGCGTCGGGGGCGGTAATGATGGCGTCTTTGAGGGCGTGGGAGCAGCCACAGGTCCGTTCCGGCCCAATCACCGGGACGACGCGTTTGATGATGGCCTTGGCAGTGGCGACATTCTGGTTGAGAATGGCAACGACCTTCTCCACCGTCACATCCTCCTCCTCCTCATGCCAGACGTCGTAGTCGGTGACGAGCGCCATCGTCGCATAGCAGATCTCCGCCTCCCGGCTGAGCTTTGCCTCTTGCAGATTGGTCATCCCGATAACGTCCACCCCCCAGCTTCGGTAGATGCGTGACTCCGCCCGCGTCGAAAACTGCGGGCCCTCCATGCAAAGATAGATCCCCCCCTTGTGCATTGTCGCCCCAGCCTCGGTGCCGGCGCCGTGGAGCAACTCGCTCAGGTGGGGGCATACCGGATCGGCGAAACTCACATGGACCACGAGGCCCTCCCCAAAGAAGGTACTCACCCTCCCCTTGGTCCGGTCGAAGAACTGATCGGGGAGGACGATATCCAGCGGCCGGAGCTCTTCCCGCATGCTCCCCACCGCCGAGGCCGAGATGACCCACTGGGCGCCCAACGCTTTGAACCCATAGATGTTCGCCCGAAAGTTGAGTTCGGAAGGAAGCAGTCGGTGGCCCCGACCGTGGCGAGCCAGAAAAGCGACCGGGTGTCCGTCCAGTCGCCCCAGGATGTAGACATCGGAGGGGTCGCCGAACGGGGTCGTGACCCGTTCCTCCCGAATCTCGGTCAGGCCTTCCATCTGGTACAGGCCGCTTCCCCCGACGATGCCGATCACGGGCTCCGCCATCTCAGCCTCGAACCATGAGTGGAAGGGTACCCCTGGATGAGGCGAGCCGGACCGGCAATCGACCAAGCAGCATGCCGCCCGGGCCCACGTCCTGTACATGGACCTCCACCAGCTTTCCTTTCAGGGCATCCGATCCATCCAGGAGGATGCCAAGGTAGTTATCACTCACCCCTTGGAGGAGGCTGGTTTGCTTGTCACGCTCCTCCAGGATGACGACCGGAAGCGTATGTCCCAGAAAGTGGCGCTTGTAGCCGAGAAACTTCTGTGCACCGAGCTGCCGCAAGATGCGGTTACGGCGGGCCTTCGTCTCGGGAGAGACCTGGCCCGGCATCCCCGCCGCCTTCGTGCCGGAACGGCGGGAGTAGGTAAAGACGTGGAAGTAGCTCACGGGGAGCTCCTCGAGGAGCCGTCGGGTCTGTTCGAACGCGGCCTCGGTCTCGCCCGGAAAGCCCACGATCACATCGGCGCCAATGGCGATCTCCGGCACCTCGTGATGAAGGCGCGTCACGATCTCTCGGAAGTGCCGGGCGCGGTAACTGCGGGCCATCCGTCGAAGGACTTCGTCATCTCCGCTTTGAAGGGCCAGGTGGATATGGCGGCAGAGGCGAGATGAACTGCTCAAGCGTCGTACCATCTCTGGCGTGATCTCGTGCGGATGGAGCGAACTCAGCCGGATGCGCGGGATCGTTGTCTCCTCCAGGAGGCGGCGGAGAAGTGCCGACAGGGACGTCCGCGGCTTCAGATCCCAGCCATAGGTTCCCATGTTGATGCCGGTGAGCACAATCTCGGGATGCCCGACGGTGGCGAGGCGCTGGCCCTCGTCCACGACCTGATCGGGGGGGAGACTCCGATTGGGACCCCGCACCGCAGGGATGATGCAAAAGGTGCAGGCGAAGTTACAGCCGTCTTGTATCTTCAAGAAGGGACGGGTACGATCCGGCCTCTCCGGCGCTGGGACATCCTGAAAGGTGCGGACCGCACCGATGTCGCCGACCGAGACGTGGACTTTGCCATTATCCCGAGGTTTCGTATCCCACGTCGCAGAACCTCTAACTGCACGGGCGGTGTCCCGAGCGGCGCCTTCTGACCCGTTCGTTTCGACCTCGAGGTCTTGCCACTCCCAAGCCAAACTCCTCAGATGCCGCAACAGCTCCATCTTCTCGGCATTGCCCAGGATCAGATCGACCCCCTCCATGGCCGCGATCCGCTCGGGGGCCGACTGCGCATAACAGCCGGTGACCACCACAAAGGCCGCGGGATTGCGCCGGGCCGCTTGCCGGATGAGGCGGCGCGAATCGGCATCCGCCCGCTCGGTCACCGTGCAGGTATTGATGACATATACCTCGGCGGGTTGGGTGAAAGGGACTGGGGTGAAGCCGGCCGTCCGGGCCTGGTCGGCCATGATATCCGTCTCGAACTGATTCTGCCGGCAACCGAGCGTGGTGAAGGCTATGCGCACGGAATCATCCCTTGAAGGACCCGATCAAGGATTTCCAGGTTCAGGACATCTTCCCGATTGTACTCCAGGAGGGTCATCAATGCTTCCCGATCCCGTGTGGTCTCGTATCGGTGCCAAAGACGCATGGCCTCGATTCCGTCAACACCGCGAGTCCTTCGCGGGATCTCGAGCTTCTCCTCTACCCGCTTGAGGCCTCCGTAAAGATTCCGGCGCCAGCAGTCATACATCAGGTCATGCGAGGTAAAGGAGGTGCGGAGATCGAGCCCCAGGCGGCGGCGAATCACGGGAAGATCGAACCGAGTGCCGTTGTAGGTGCAGATTACCTGAACCCCCTCCAAGGCCTTCCACAAGGCTAAGTCGGTGATGCTGCCTCCGACCAGCTGGACAAAGCCTCGATCTTCGGCATGCAGACCGATGACGGTGATCTCTCCGTGAAAAGAGGTTTCAATGTCCAGATAGGCCTTCACCTTTGGACTCCCGCGACGGAATACGTTACCACATTTCGCCGTGAGAGTGTAGCGTCTAGAGTTCAGAGTTGAGAGACCTCGACCATGAACTATGCGCCAATTGCAACGAGCTACGTGCTAATATAGGAACGGGTCCGAATCGGTCATCGATCAGCCGGTGGGCATAACTAAGACTCGAGGGTCAAGTGCTGAGCACTATGACCCAACACCTAACACCAAACACCTAAGACCATGCGCATTGGGATCACCGGGCTTCCGCGCACAGGAAAGAGCACCGTTTTTCACCTTCTCGTCGGGGAGCACGCCTCTGTGACGAAAGGCGTCGGGCCGGCTGTGGGGACCGCGAAAATTGCCGAGCCTCGCCTGGACCACCTGGCAGCCATCTTTCACCCCAAGAAAGTCACTCCCGTCACCGCCGACTGCCTCGATTTCCCTGCCCTGACCCGCGCGGGCAAGGGCAGCGACGTCGAGGGGTCCGTCCTGGCCCAGCTCCGGCAGGTGGACCTGATCCTGCACGTCGTCCGGCACTTCGAGGATGAGCGTGTGCCTCATGAGGAGGGGACCGTCGACCCGCTCCGGGATATTGCCCTCCTCGAGACCATCCTTCTCCTGGCCGACTTCGAAGTTGCGGAGAAGCGCATCCAGCGGGTCACCGAAGAGGCGCGCAAGGGTCGAAAGGGAGAGGGCCAGGAGGAGCTTCCTCTCCTGGAGCGGTGCCGAGAGTGGCTGACGAAAGAGCAAAGCCTTCGAGAGATGCCACTCACGCCCGAGGAAGAGAAGACCCTTCGGGGCTATGCCTTTCTCACCCTGAAACCCGTCCTCCTCCTCCTCAACATTGGCGAGGAAAAGATTGGGAAAGCCGACCCGGTCTGGGAGCAACTTCACCAGAAAGAGGCCAAGCCCCGAACCGGCTACAGCCGCCTCCTCGCCAAGACCGAGTGGGAACTCAGTCAACTGGCAGAGGAAGAGGCCCTGGAGTTTTCCCAAGCGCTGGGGCTTGAGACCCTCGAACGCCCCTCGATCCTCCGCCGATGCCTCGACCTTCTGGACCTCATCACCTTCTTCACCGTGGTCGGCGAGGAACTGCGGGCCTGGGCGTTACCCCGGGCTGGCACGGCGCTCGAAGCAGCCGGGACCATCCACACCGACATGGCGAAAGGCTTTATTAAGGCCGAGGTGATCACCGTCCAGGACCTCGTGGCCTCTGGCTCGATGGCTGTGGCCCGAAAACATGGGCTATTACGGCTTGAAGGAAAGGGGTACGGGGTTCAGGACGGGGATATCCTCACGGTGCGGTTCAGTAGGTAATCTCTTCACCAGGTAATCTCTTCACCGGACAGATCTTCCGGGGAGGGTTCGGCGAACACTTGCCGGTCCTCAGGACCAATCATCCCCCCCGAGATAATCATCTTCACGGCCTCATCCACCGAAATGTTCAGGTAAATCACCTCCTTCTCCGGCACCAGGAGAAAGAACCCGGAGGTCGGATTCGGGGAGGTGGGAAGGAAAACAGTAACGGCGTAATCGGATCGATCCGGGAGTTCCCAACGGCGACGGCTGGTCACGAAGCAAAGGCTATGGATGCCCTTCCGAGGGTATTCGATCATGGCCACGCGCTGGAAGGCGGAATCTTTCGCCGTCACGAGATCGATGAGCTGACGGATGGAGGCGTAAATGCCCCGAACCACGGGAATGCGGCTAAAGACGATCTCAGCCTTCTGAAAGATGCGCTGGCTAAAGAGAGTTCCGGTCACCCCCACCAGAATGATCAGGCCGACGGTGACGAGCACGCTCAAGAGGGTGGCGAGGGGAGCTGCCATCTCTCTGCCCACGATCGTTTGAAGGATCACCCCCAGGACCGGCGAGAGGAATCCCCCAACGAGGTTGAAGAGGATCCAGACGATATAGAGGGTGAGAACGGACGGCAGGACGATGATTAGTCCGGTGACGAAGTAGCGCCTGAGGGACGTCACCGTCGTGTGCGACTGCTTATCTTGCGAATTCTTCACCCTTTGCCTCGGGATCTGCATTTTACGGTCACTCTGCAACGCGGAGAAGGAGGAAGCCCACGAAGATAAGACCCTCTTGACCCTGTGGCAGAAAAAAACGCCCCAAGTGATCGCTCCGGACTCCCAGGCCTTCCCGGTCTCCTCTCTCCCGCGGCCCACTCCCCCGCCGGAGCGGTTCGACCCCACGAGAACGATCCTGCTTGTCGAGCGACCTCTTGGGGCCGTTTTTTTTCTATCAAGACGGGGAAGTTGCTGTCAAGGCTTTCGGGGGGCCGCTTAAGCCTGGACTCGCTCCTAAACCTGCTGGTTGAGGATCCAGAGGGCGTCGGTATCGAGATGGAGGTAGACTGTAGTTCCGACTGGATGGAGAGTCGGCGGGTTCTCTTCATCGACCGTGACGACTGTGCCGTCCGGCAGCTCCACGCGGTACCGGGCTATCGGGCCCAGAAAGTTGGCATCTCGGATCTGGCCCCGGAGCTGGGCCTGTTCCTCCGGGGCAAATGAGAGCATTTCCGGCCGAGAGACGAGCTGTACCGGCGTCCCCGGCTCGTACCGCGCCGCCGCTGCGACCTCGACCGTCTGCCCATAGAGATCGACCCGCACCCGCTCATCCTGCTGGGACTGCACCCCGGCGGGTAGAAGGTTCGTGAGCCCGATGAAATCAGCAACGAAGCTGTTGCGTGGCCGACGGTAGATCTCCATGCTGTATCCCATTTGTTCCACCCGCCCCGCGTTCATAACGGCCATCCGGTCAGACACTGCCATGGCCTCCTCCTGGTCGTGCGTCACGTACACGGTGGTGATGCCGAGGCTCCGCTGCAGCGCCTTGAGCTCGGTCCGCATGTAGACGCGCAGCTTGGCGTCCAAGTTGCTCAGGGGTTCATCCAGCAACAGCACCTGGGGTTCATTGACCAGAACCCTGGCGATGGCCACCCGCTGCTGCTGACCGCCGCTCAGCTGATGTGCGTACCGGTCCTCGAGGCCCTCGAGGTGGAGCAGCGCCACCACCTTTTCCACCTGGGTGCGGATGGTCGAGTCAGAGAGCTTTCGAACACGCAGGCCATAGGCGATGTTTTCAAAGATAGTCATGTGAGGAAAAAGGGCATAGTTCTGGAAGACGGTCCCGGTGGGCCGGGCATAAGGGGGCCGGCCCGTAACCCGTTCGCCGCCGATAAAAATGTCGCCTTCATCTGGCTCGTAGAACCCGGCGATACACCGCAGGGCCGTGGTTTTGCCGCAGCCGCTCGGGCCCAAGAGCGTGGTCAACTCTCCCTGCCGAAACTCGAGGCTCACCCGGTCCAACGCAACCACTTCGCCCCTGTCACCGAACCGTTTGGTGACTCCCTCTAACCGGACCGGCACGCTCTCACGGTACAGATCGTCTTGCTGGCGCACGGACGCCCCCATCACATGCGAAACATCGACACCGTCACCCCAGTCGCCCGGTAGAGGATCCCCAGGGCCAGGATGATCATGGCCATCATCAAGGTCGACATGGCACCAGCCGCGCCCAACGACCCCGCCTCGACAAAATTATATATGTCTACCGCCATCACCCGCCAGTTGGGCGATACCAGAAAGATGGTTGAGGTCAACTCGGTTGAGGCGCGGATGAAAGCGAAGGTGACGCCAGCGATAAAGGCCGGTTTCAGCAAAGGAAGCACGACCTTCCGAAAGGTAGTGAACCATCGGGCGCCCAGGTCCGCAGAGGCCTCTTCCATGGCCACATCGATCTGCTGGAGGGTGGAAACCCCCGTTCGCAACCCGAACGGCATGCGGCGGATGGTGTAATCCAGGATCAGGATGAAGGCCGTTCCGGTCAGGATGAGGGGACGCTGGTTAAATGCCATCACGAACCCGAGCCCCATCATCGTGCCCGGCACCGCGTAAGGCAATGTGGCCAGAGAATCCATAATCCGCTGCCCCAGAAACCTCCGACGGACCAAGAGATACGCGATGGTCAGCCCGACCATAGCGGCCGCCAGCGCGCCCACCGAGGCGAGCATCACCGTGTTGACGAGGGATCGCCAACTATTGGCGAAGACCAGGCGATAGTGCTCCAAGGTGAAGGCATGGTCGATTCCCCAGACCTTGGCGAATCCTCCGAGCGCAATGACCACGTAGATTGCTGCCACAACGGTTGAGACTGCCGTGCAGAGCGCAAAGAGCGACCATCGAATGGCCGGCGGCGTAGGTCGTGCCTCGGCGTGCATCGGGGCACCGGTCACGGTCACGTAGGAACGTGCCTCCTTCCGGCGGCTTTGGTAGTAAAAGAGGAGGAAGGACGGGATCAACAAGATCACACTGATCGTGGTTCCCATCCCCCAGTCCAAGACACCCAGGGTCTGGATCACCGCCTCCACCGCGAGGACCGACATTCCCCCTCCCAAGAGGGCGGGGGCGCCGAAAGCACTCAGGTTGGTCATCAGGATCAGGAGGGCCGCCGCGCCCAGAGCGGGTGTAATCAGGGGGAAGGTGACGGTTCGAAGCATGTAAAAGTTTGGTGCCCCCAGGTCTTGGGCAGCGTCTTCCAGAGAGGTATCGAAGGAGGTGAAAGCAGCAGCGGTTATCAGGTACGCGAGAGGAAAGGTCGTAAGCGTCTGCGCAATGACCACCCCATGCCAGCCGTAGATAATGAACTTAAACCCAAACCATTGATCCAGGAGCACGTTGATCATCCCATTCCGACCGAGCAGGAGGATGAAGGCAAAAGCGCTGACGAATGGCGGGGTGATCATGGGGAGGATGGCCGTGACCATAAAGAGAGGCTTCCCCGGAACATCGGTCCGCGTCATGGCAAAGGCATACAGGGTCCCCAGCACCAACGCCCCGAGGGTGGCCGTCACCGACATGGTAATGGTGTTATAAAAGACCTCCCGGAAGTAGGGAGAGGTCACGAAGGCCAGATAGTTAGCCAGCCCTGCATAGTTCCCCTCGTCGTCGTGAAGGCTCTCCCAGAAGACGGCCGCAAGCGGGTAGACCACAAAGCAAAAGAGAATGACCGCGCACGCAATGACCAGACACAGCACGACGGGTTCCCCGGCCAGCTGGCGGAGATCCCGTCGTGTGCGAGCGAGAAAAGCGGGAAAGACCGCTTCCACGATGTTCGCTTGTGGTGCCTCCTATTTCTTTTTCTTCTTGGGCGCCCGGGCCACGTTTTGGTTGAAACGATTCAAGATTTGCTTTTTGTACTTGGCTCCCCACACGTAGTCGTCGTCGAAGACCTGCAGACTCTTCAAGGGGGGTGCCCCTTCCGGCGGATCGAGGTCGGTGCGGACCGAGTAATTCCCGAGGGTCCGCGCCAGCATTTGGGCGTCCTTGGAGAGCATGAAGTCCAGAAACTTTTTGGCCCCCGCAGGATTCGGGCTGTTCGCCACGAGGGCTGTACAAGACGGTTCAGCGTAAATCGGGCTGGGAAAGACCGGCACGATGGGGTAGCCCTCTTGGGAGAGGTGATAGACACGGTCATAGAAGGTGATGGCCACCGGAAACTCGCCAGCCGCGACAAACTTGCTGGGGGCACTCCCGCTCCGGGTATACTGGGCGATGTTTTGGTTGAGGCGCAGCAGGTAATCCCATCCCTGCTTGGACTCAATCCCGACCTCGCCGGGCGCCCGAAAGAGCTGGAGAACCGTGGTCACGAAGGCGTACCCGGTCCCGGACGCGGCGGGGTGCGGCGTGACAATCTTGTCTTTCCATTTGGGGTCGAGCAGGTCCTCGTACGTCCGGGGTGGTTCGGCACCCATCTTTTTGAGCATCGTCTTGTTGTAGGCAAAGATCAGCGGGTACATCGTGCTGCCATACAGATGATCATCTCCGGGATACGTGTACCGGGGAAACACGCGGTCGAGGTTCTGAGGCCGATACGTGGTGATGAGCCCCTCCTGTTCCGCCTTTTTCAGGATACTGGCGCGGACCGAATGCCACACGTCCGCCTGCGGCCTCGCCTTTTCGACCTTGAGGCGCGCATAGATCTCCCCAGTCGAGATATTGATGGATTCCACCTCGATGCCTGTCTTCTTCGTGAACAGATCGGCAAACTTGCGCATGACCTTGTCTTTCCACGGGGAGTAGATCAGGATCTTCTCCGCGCCCCAGGCGCTGCCTCCACTGACCAGCACTGCAAGCAAGAGTGCGACGCATACATAAGCCCTTGATCTCATAGCCGACCCCCTTGTAAGAAGCCACTCACTTCAGCCTCACCTCGTCAGTGGTTCGAGCAAAAAGACTTCATATATTAAAGATGGCGCACCGTTCTTCGACCGTCAAGGGAACACCCCCCACCAAATAGGGTCAGGTCTTGAATTTTGACATTCGTCCATAGGTCCTATTTACCAGTCTACTAATGGTTGAATAGTGCATCCCCAGAAAGTCGGCAATTTCCTTCTGAGTATACCCATATCGCTCCACCGCCTCCACGATTTTCCGATCCCTGCGCGCCTTCTCATTAACCACTCTCTCTTTTAAAAGTTTCGCAAGAGCAGGCCGGGCTACGTACCGCTGGCTCCGGGGTATTTCTTTTATCTCTTCACGCCCCCTGACATACCCGACCAACGTCTGCACAAAATCCTCCTGCCCTAAGAGGCTTTGCCCTTTTACATGCTTCCAGATGCTTTCCACACCTCTCCCCGCCTTCACAAAGGCCCTGTATCCCTGCTCGCTTTCCCGGAGATTCTTACCGAAGTGGCCTAGAACCCAGTCTCTGGTCAGGCACGGGTGCGGCTTCCCAAGTCCCCCCGTCCCCCCGTAGCTGCTCCACTTCCATTGCTCCGGTCGGTCCACGACCCGAGCCCGGACGGGATTCAAGACCACATATCGGCACACTTCCAGCAAATGGCTTTCCTTTTGCACTAAGATGGCCGTATATCGGCCCTCAAAGAGATGGCCACTGCGCTCGTGCCGCTGATTATAGCTCTGGGTATAGACACCATTGAGCTGTCGCATCCCTTGGGCAAGGTTTCCCTCGGGGGTCTCAACCACGAGATGGTAATGGTTGTTCATGAGGCAATAGGCATGACACAACCACCGATGTCGGTCTGTGACTCTTTTTAGCGTCGTAAGGAACAGCAGGCGGTCTTGGTCATTTTTAAAGATCTGTTGCCGTGCGTTCCCCCGTGAGGTAATGTGGTACAGCGCGCCCGCATATTGTATGCGAAGTGGTCTCGCCATGCAGGATGTCTACCTCATCCCAGCGGGGATGTCAAGATTCAAGACCTGACCCCATGCACGGTAGGATAAGCGACGTGTGAAGTGGAACGAAGCCGGGGTGCTCGTGGTGATCACCGCC
>CAYGBT010000045.1:0-21333 GCA_964348275.1 uncultured bacterium | reverse complement strand
CGCATACTGGTCCGAAAGGGGCTGGTCTCAAACGAGGAAGTGCTGGAAGAGATCAAGGGGGGGGCAGCTTGGGTTGGAAACCAAATTCAGTTTAAAGGTGGATAAACATGGACCTTGACGTAAAAGGCTTAGCGGTTGGACTGGGCGTATCCTGGTCAATCCTCATCTTGTTTACAGGCTGGGCGTCGATGTTCGGCTGGGGAACACGCTTCGTTGACGTTATGTCATCCCTTTACATTGGGTTTGCTCCCACCTTCATCGGTGGAGTAATCGGCGCAACATGGGGATTCATTGACGGCGCAATCGGTGGAGCAATAATCGCCCTTGTTTACAATGCCATCGTGAGAAAGGAAAGAATAGGTTAACTTCTTGAGGGGGCGGCAGGAACTGGAAGCAAAACACGCGACGTGAACTGCTGCATGGGACTGATTCATAAGCGAGGCCAAGCGCGGCTGTACCGAAGGTGGCTGAGATGAACGCACCAAACGAAGAGCATCAGCTTCGAGAGGTGTATCCTAAGGAGTTGGAAAATATTCTCGAGGCGCATCGAAAGTGGGTGCAATCAAAGGGGAAGGAAGGGAAAAGGGCCAGCCTCACGCACACCAACCTACAGTGGGCTATGCTTGCCCACGCGGACACGGAGGGACTCTTCCGGGTCAACCTCCAGAGAGCCGATCTGCGCGGGGCAAACCTCCAGAAGACCCACCTGAGCGGGGCCCAGTTCCAGGAGGCCGACCTGAGGTTTGCCAAGTTCCAGGAGGCCGACCTGGGCGAGGCCAAGCTGGACAAGGCCGACCTGAGCTGGGCCAAACTCCAGAAGGCCGACATGTACAGAGCCAACCTCCAGGGGGCCTACCTCGGCGGGGCCCAGCTCCAGGGAGCCGACCTAGGCGAAGCCAACCTCCAGAAAGCCGACCTCCGCGGAGCCCAGCTCGAAGGGACCAACCTGTTCAACGCCCAACTCCGGAAGGCCGACCTATTCGGGGCCAACCTCCAGGGGACGCGCCTCACCGACGCCAACCTCCGGGAGGGCGACCTGCGCAGGGCCGAGGGCCTCAGCGCTTCTCAAGTCAAGGCCGCCAAGAACTGGGACCTGGCGTTCTACAGCGATGACTTTCTCAAGGAGCTGGGCCTCCCTCCCGACCACAACGAGAAGCTCAGAGAGAAATTGACGGAACTCGAAAAGAAACATTCCGGCGCCAAACCGTGATGGATGATAAGGTAAGGACGGAAGAGGGGAATGTTCTGGCCCATCGTTAACTCCGCCGTCGGAATTCTCGTTTTGACTCTGGGTTTCAAGCCGGAGTGGTTCTCGAAGAACTTGAAGAAAGGGTTTTCACGGAATCCACAGCACGCGACGGTTTTGAAGTGGTGTGGCGCTATTGTGGTAGGCGTTAGTCTTTTGGATCTTCCCGGCATCTTCTGACGTGTCCAACGAGGAGGGGCTGGAGAGGTCAAGGCAGTGTGGCGGGAGCTAGAAGAAAAACGGGCGAGATAAGCTAACCAACCCTCGGGGGATATTCTATCTTGACACCCCAATCCCAATCGGGGATACTCAAAAATTAAGAGGAGATGCACCTATGGAACCGGGGTGAAAGCCAATCAAAAGCCGACGAAGGCAAGCCCTCGCGGACCTATGCTGCGGGGGCTTTTCTGTTGGCTATTGGCATCTGAGCACCAGTTGGACAATGGCTAATCAGCATGTAATACAAACGGACCGTCTCGCATGGCTGGCTGGAATCTGGGATGGACAAGGCCATATCTCTATCCGGAGAACTGTATTGAAGAAAAGCGGAAAACCACAATACAGTCCGAGGGTTGGCTTGACCAATTCCAATGTGCATATCATTTCGATGGCAAGGCAAGTAATTGACGCCCTAGGTATCGACTACTCGTTCCGTGAAAAAGGCTATGGGGGATTTAAGGGGTCGCCAAGAAAAACGTGGCTAATAAGTATAGAATCCCTAGAGAATGCGATCAGGCTTTTGACGACCTTGAAGCCCCATTTGATCGGAAAACTTGTTCAGTCAGAAGATTTGCTCGAATTCTGTCATAGAAGGATAAGTGGTTTCAGTCGTAAGGACCCCAATCCAAGGCGGAAATATACTCAAAAGGATTTTGAGCTAGTAATCTCTATCTTAGAAGCCAACGGGGATACACGCAAATCCGCAGCAACTGTACGCGAGGACGCCCGACGGGCGTGGCTTATGAAGCGGCGTGCAGAGGAGATTATACGGTGCGAATATTGCGGGACCCCCTTCGAGCGAGGAGACCCGCGAAGGCGCTTTTGTGGCCTTAATTGCAAGAACGCTAGCTGGCGCAAGCGGCGAACCTCCATATCGCCCGAAGCCCGCGGCCAGCTTCTGCTCCCGTCCGGGAGTTAAGATTCGGCCATTAACACCAAGAAGAGGTGGAGCCACGCTAGTGGAACAAGCGAAGCGAGACAACCGGCGCCATTTCCGATGGCCGGTAGACGGGCCTGAGGGGCGCATCGCCCCCAACCACAGGGCCTCCCTCCTGGATATCAGCCAGGGTGGGGCTTTGATCGAACACTCGCACCTCTTCCGGGCAGGAACCCTTCTGTTCATGACTGTCTTCCTCGGCAATCAAGAGGTAGGCCTGAAGTGCCGGGTGGTCCGATCGTTGGTCTATCGCTATGAGGTCCGGCCCACCGGGGAGCATGACCATTTCTATCGCACGGGACTGGAGTTTCTCGACGTCTCAGACGACTCCCGTCACCTGATGGACGAATACATCGACCTGCTGAGAGGGGAGATGTAAGAGGCCGGTGCTCGTGCGGAAGGCGTTCGTATCTTACGAGGAGGGGCTAGAGGAGGGCAACCCGGGGCGGCGGGAGAAGGGAATTAGGGTTTGTCCTTGCCGCTCCAGGGAAGGAATGGTCCTTCAACGGCGGACACCATCGTCCCGGGACAGGTGCCGTGGTCATAATAGAATTGGTCGCCCGTCTGGACCGGCCGGTTGCGGACGTTTTCAAGAACAGGGTACACCTCTGAATCGGCCAGAGCGAAGAATTCACCGCACTTGTCGCAGGTGTAAGACCGACGGATCGACTCGTCGTAGGCCGGCATGGCCTCCGGCTCTTGCATGATCGACTCAATGACCTCAATGATTTGCTGCCGCGTCTCCTCTGCTACGTCGAGAAATTCTAATCCCTCCGAAGCACCGCCAGCAGCAATTTCGTTCAGGTAGACTTGATACTTCGCCATGTTCGAGTCATCCTTAAACCGGAGGAGCTCAATGCCGTGGCCGTGTACCCTGTGACCAAATGCCTGCTCATCTTGCCAGATCACTTTTCCGCCAACAGTGATTGTCCCGGTGGGAAGCTCCAGCTGGAGGGAAAGGACCGTCCCGGGCGGTATCCGTTCGGGCAACCATACCTGGACACCGCCGAGCGAGAGATTCCCGGTTTCGCCCACGATTTCGCGGGGGCTCTTCGTCTCAGGGCCAATGAGGCACGTGACGGGCATCGCAGCTGCGAAGCGGGGATCGCGTCGCACGCCGGGTTCGTCGGTGTCGCCCTCGGGAGATCTTGCGACCGGCGGCGCATCAGCCCGAGCCGCCAACCGCTCGGCCGCCTCCTCGGCCAAATGCACCAACTGGAGCAGACTCGCCGGCCTAATGGGCTTTGTGAGAAAGGACGCTGCGCCGGCGCGGAAGGCTTTCTCTTGGTATGTTAAGTCCGCTGAGGCGGTCATGCCGATCACGGGAACACCCTTCAGGACAGGGTTTTTTCTGAGTCGCTTACAGACGCTGATACCATCTTCATCCGACAGGACCATTTCCAAGATGATAACGGCGGGCATGGCGGCCTCGGCGGCTCGAATACCGGATTGGCCATCAACTGCCGTAAGGACGTCGAAGTCCGCGACCCTTAATATGGACGTCACCAGCTTGCAAGACTGGGGATCGGGGTCAATGACTAAAATGCGGCTTTTGGACATCTTTGCCCCCTGCAAGCGATCGTTTGTGCAAGGCATGTGCCAGAGAGAGAGTCGCCGCAGCAGCTCGACGGCGCATGCTCGTGCGGAAAGGGCTCGTGTCCCACGAGGAAGGGCTAGAGGAGGGCAACGCGGGGCGGCGGGAGCTCGACGGAAGACGCGCGAGGTAAGCCACCCTGCAACCTGAGGAGGCAGCTGGGATGAAGCTCAGCCTGATTGAGAGGGTGGACCGGCGCACATGCCTACGCCATCAGTCGGTTGGGGCCTCTTGGATGTCCAGTACTTTGACCTCGAAGAAGAGCGTCTCGCCAGCTAGAGGATGGTTGAAGTCCAGGAGAACGGTTTGGTCCTTGATCTCTGCCACCCGGGCGTGAAAAACGTTGCCGCCTTCATCCCGGCCCCGGACATATGCATCGACGCGCAATGCATTCAGCGCATCTATCGGTACCTGCTCCTTCTTCACTTCAATAAAGGCCTCCTGGCTGATCACACCATAGCCTTCCTCTGGTATGACCGTGATCTGCTTCCTCTCACCAATCTTCATTCCCTCTAACGCCTTTTCCAGCCCTGGGATAATTTGCTGAAATCCGTGGACATAGGTCAATGGCTCAGAACCGACATTGGCATCTATCACAGCGTTGTCTTCCCGCCTGAGGGTATACTCAACTGAGACTTTCGTACCTGGAGAAACTATCATCCCTTTTTCTCCCTTCTCAGACTCGGCCTGCATGGACATCGGTGGAACCAGAGCACAAAGGATGGCCCCAAAATCGACGCAGGGCTTGATCCCGTCCAGCTTCACCGGACTTGTCTTCCCCTCCTCTGCAGACGAGATCATCTCTCGCGAATCCACTCGGGCCGATGATCTTTACCGATTCCACAGTCCTCGCCTCCTCGAACAACGACCGAAGCTCGTCCTCGTCGAGAGATCCCTGAAAAAAACCCTCAAGGGCTCGCGAAGCCTTTGAGGGCTGTAGAAGCAATCACAAGTCCCGAGAAGCCATCGGCCCAGACTGGTGCCCGTCCGCTGGCACTCTACAGGCCATCCCCTCCGGTGTCAAGGAACAGAAAGGGGGGGCAGGCTACTTTTTCTGTTGCAACGAAGCGGTGCTCGACGAGGGCAAGGCGGGGCGGGCGAGCTGGTCCCCCACCCCTCTTCCACGGTCCTGACGCTTGACACCCCTTTCCCACTTGGCGATACTTAGAGCCACAAGAGGGGGGTACCAATGAAACCGGGGTGACCAGAGCAACTATCCCACCTCCGTCAAGACCGTTGACGCAGCAGAAAATTCCAACGCCTTCTCGGGCGAAGCACGACCCGCGAAGGCGTTTTCTTCTCTCCAAGAGACGTCGCCGGAGACTGGACCACTCTGTCCCGTGGGCAACGGGAATGACATAGATGGATACAGAAACGCGAAGTCGTCAGTTACTAGCATTGGCGCAAGCTGTAATTCTTGGTGTCTTA
Organism: uncultured bacterium; assembly: GCA_964348275.1. Classification (GTDB taxonomy): domain Bacteria; phylum Methylomirabilota; class Methylomirabilia; order Methylomirabilales; family CSP1-5; genus CSP1-5. Next base: position 15,909 of record CAYGBT010000045.1, on the reverse strand, counting down.
CTTATAGAAACGTCCGCCTCCTTAATAAGACTAATTAGTTTATCCAATCATAGATTCTTCATCCAGTTAACAGCGCTTCTGATTTTCTGGGATTTATACATCATGCTAGGCCAGTATCATGGTGACATCACACTACCATACAAAAGATCCTTTTTATTCTATGATTTATTTTTACTCGGACTTCCCTTCATTGTTTTAGCACAACTCATCAAGAAATCATGGGAAAACGAAAGTTTTCTTTTCCCAGGCATGATTCTATGCCTCTCTATTTTCCTGCTCTTTTTTTTTCGACAATTATTAAATTTCCGCCAAATTAAGAATGCCGCTCAGGACACCACGGCCCTGACGGTTTCAATGTTTGCTAACTGGCTCGGAGTGCTGATAACCATGGCTGGCGTCGTCGCTGTCACGGACGGTCACGTTTATGGCGTGATGATTACACATTTGGCTTTGGGGCGCCTATAATGTACTTTTCGCTAACCAGGTTAATTGAAAAGCCGATTCCCGAGTGAGGACAGGCTATGGGTCATTACCTTTTCCCACAAAGAGATCTACAGGAGGGCAAGGCGGGGCGTCGTGAGCTGGACGGAAAACGCGCGGGATGGGGTACGTTAGGTCCCGTAGGCACAGGCAAACGGTTCCGGCGCGGATCGAGGGGATCGAAGCGAGAGTTGATAAACGAAGGACTTTACTCCTTCTTTAACCCCTTTTCTCGCAGAGAAAGGAGCAGCCATGAGCGAAACACTTTTGCCTGATGAACCTTGGTGGATGAAGCTCCCGCCCCGCTGGCGCAATGTGGGCACCGGCCCGATGGGCATCGTCCGATCCGGCCAGCCGAGCAAAACGTGGCTGTGGCGGCTCCACGCCCATTACAAGTTCAAGAGCATTATCAACCTGTCATTTGCGCCAGAGAGAGATCCACGAGACAAATATGAGTATAAATGGACGACCAAGAAGGGTATTGAGTATCACAGGTATCATTGGCCGTCCTCAAGCCCTCCTGCCAACCTGGACGAGTTTCACCAGGTCATCACGTTGGTGAAGACCGTACCCAAGCCTGTGTGGATCCACTGCCAAGGCGGCCGGGACCGCACAGGGGCGGTCGTAACGTGGATCCGGCGGGAGTTGGGCCACGATTGGGAAAGCATCATCGAGCAGGACTTCAAGAAGCACGGCACGCCGAATCATGGGTGGCTGGCGTTCATCTTTGCCCATCACCACGGGTGGCCTGTCAACGTTTGACAGCAGACCTCCGTGGGGTGAGAGTTCGCTATTTTGACAATCTTCCAGCCCGGGTGCCCCCGTCAAACGAGAAGGTCCGGGACGGCGGGAGCTGGACGGAAAACGGGATTAGTAAGGGGGAAGTGATGAGTAAGCCAACGATGGAATCTTTGGTGCAACGGCTCGAGCGATTGGAGCGACAGAACCGGCGCTTGAAGCAGGCGGGCGCCTTGACGCTGGCCCTGATTGCATCTGTCGCGCTGATGGGCTGGCACCCGGATACAGCGGAAGAGGCTCATGAGGTGCTTCTGGCAAAGCAATTTGTCGTGCGGGATAAGTCCGGGAATCACGGGGCATGCTAGGCACGGGGCCTGATGGTCTACCGCGCTTGACCATTTGGTGTAAGGACCCGAAAGCTCACCTCGCAATGTTCATGACATCTAACGACGAGGCGGTTCTGCGATTCAATGACAAGAGGGGAATGAGTCGGGTATTCCTTGGCATGACACCTGCCGGCTCCCCGTTCCTGACTCTTTTAGGCGAGAACGGGAAGGTCATCTGGAGTGCACCGTAAGACGCGCTGACGATATACATTTCCCAATGCGTGACCCTAAGACCCCTCCATTGTAATTTCATTCACGGGGTGTTATAAAGGGATCGGATCTTGCATTCACCCTTTGGCTAAAGCGCGGGGTCCGCCCCCGCATCAGGCCAACGGTGCCCTGAGCGAGGCGCCAAGCGCCGAGTCCAAGGGTAATGGGGGACAAGAAAATGGAGTTTGTGACGTTAAAAGAAGCCACCGATCAGGTTGAGCGGATTCTGGTCAAGAAGCGCAAAACCAGAAAGGATATCGAACACGCCCAAAAGTGTCTGCAATCGGCGCGCGAGTTCTTAATCTTTGACCGAAAAGGATTGGCAGGCCAGCCGGTGATTTGCCGGGACACATTAGAGGTGCACGATGACGGGACCATCTCCTGCCTGGAGTCGAGAAGGGTGCTGCGCGCTTCAATGGACGAACCGGCAGCATCCAGCCACAAGCTTGCGAGTGGCTTGAGTTATGATGACCAGGTGATTTTTTGCGAAAGCTGTCAGAAAAAATGCGCCGACATATTGGCACGCCTTGAGGAGGAATTGAAACGTATATTGTAAATAAATCACCCCGCGCAATTGGTGGCTTTTATTTGTTTCTTCGCCTTTTTTTTTCAAAAAATGATCTTCATGAATGACGTGAAAATACAATCCATCCTGAGAAACATGAGTTCATTTTTACCTATGGACCCCTGCAGTATGGACCCCGGGTAGGCAAATTAGCCCCTGGCCCACCTCCGGCAAGACCGTTGGCACACCAGCCATCCTGACGCCTTCTCGGGTCGAGTTTGGCCCGGGAGGGCGCGTTGCTTTCTGTAGTAGGGCTCGCAATTGATCCACGGGAGGTCTCCCGACGATGTCGTATTCGACCGATCCTCGAATTGAAGAGCATTACACCCACCGGGACTTAGCTGTCGCGATATTTGAAGCCCTTGCTGCAGCAGGGAAGGACGTCGACAACCTCACGCTTCAGGATCTCGCGCCCGTCGATGAGTTCCATATTCGCGGTCAAGAAGCGACCGCCGAGTTAGCACGCGTGGCCCGGCTCGACGAGACCATGCATGTGTTGGATGTGGGCAGCGGCGTCGGCGGGCCATCCCGTTACCTCGGCGCCGAGTTCGGCTGTCGCGTCACGGGGCTCGATTTGACCGAAGCGTACTACCGCGCCGCACAAGTGCTGGCCGATCGTCTCGGGTTGGGCGACCGGATTGTGTACCCGCAGGGGAACGCGCTCCACATGCCGTTTGATGACGAATCTTTTGACGTGGCCTGGACCCAGCATACGGCGATGAACATTGAAGATAAGCCGCGTTTGTACGCGGAGATGTGCAGAGTCGTAAAGCGCGGTGGATTGATAGCGATATACGATATCCCTGCGGGAGACGGTGGTCCCGTTCACTTTCCGGTTCCGTGGGCCAGGGTCCCCTCAATCAGCTTTCTCGCGACGCCTGATGAACTGCGTGAGCTCCTGGAGGAGGCGGGGTTTGAGATTCTGAGTTGGAGAGATACAACGGATCTCGGACGAGAATGGTTCCGCGCATTGCGGCAGCGGGCACAGGAAGAGGGCGCTCCGCCTCTCGGATTCCACGTGTTATTGGGGCCGGACTTTCAGGCGATGGCACAAAATCAGGTACGGAATCTCGAAGAAAATCGGATTCGGCTCATCGAGGTTTTGGCCAGGAAGCCGTAGCTGAGTACAGCCATTGGCCAGCGGCTCAGGAATGTCGTCTCCTTCGTCTTCGACTCCGGTGTTATTGTAGAGCCATATGTCTAAAAAGCGCTCTGACTTTCCTTTCCAATCGTTACTTGGAGTGACCTTCGGCGTCATTCTTACGCTTTTCTACGTACGATATGGGTACACGCCGCCGTGGTTCCTTCAGGTCATAGGGAAGCTCAGCTCTCTTCCTGAGGAAGGTGTAGTAGATATCACTCTAGATATCCAGGCTCTTCGCTTGTAGAAAAGCAAAGAGCAATAGCCACTCGGATCGCAAATGACGCGAAATTCTACATCGAGACAGATAATGCAATTTACAATAAATTCACCAAAGAAGTTACGGGGCGAAGGATCAAGCGTAAGGTCCTACTCCTTAAGGGGTATGTGGAAGGATTGGAAATTACTGAACAACGTAGGGGCATACGAGAAAATTTAACGAATCGTCCTGGCGGCATGAGAGTGTGGAAGATAAAAATGATCGCAAAGCAAATAGAGGGGGATCCATTGCTTTTTGATTATCTTAAGAAAAGGTTTCACAGCTCATCACCTGAAGAATTGGCGGAGACCATTCTGAGAACCATGAGAAAAGATCGACCAGAGAAGTGACGAGCAGCACGTATTGCCATTGGCCATAAGGACAAGACTCCATGTTTTGGTGCTGGATGTTACCAGTGGACCTTCCAGCACACTTGACTCCAGAATCAGGCGGTGTTGCGGTGCGTGCTGGGGCGAAAAGGCCTGATCGCAAACGAGGAATGGTCGGATAAGATTACGGCGTTGAGGCGGGCGGTGGAGAGGCGTCGGGGGCGGTGAGGAGAAAGTTACCCGTGGGATTCCGGGTCCTCGAAGATGACGAGCGCTTGGGGCAGATCGCACTCCACCCCTTGGGTATTCGGGCCTTCGGGTAAAATTGCTCTCCGCAGTCCCGGCACAGGTACAGGCCTATCCCCCCGTTCTGTGATGTCTCTGGTGCCTCTCGTGGTGAGTGGGTGAATACCGTGCTGGCCCTCGTTAGAAAAACTGGTGGCGACGCAAAAAGGTTCTCGGTCTTGAAGTAAGGATGAGGGGGAACCTATGAACGGGGCAACGATGGAAACATTGGCACGACGGCTGGACCGGCTGGAACGCGAGAACCGCCGATGGAGGGTCATCGGGGTCGGTGCCGTGGCCATCTTAGCCCTCGCTTTGCTCAAGGGGGCTGCCAAGCCGAAGGTGAAGGTTCAAGACGAGGTCCGGGCGAGACGGTTTACCCTCGTCAACAAAAAGGACAAGATCCGGGGCTTTTTAGGCTTTTCGGCGACCAAATCTCCGGTGCTGTTCCTTTTCGATAACCCGACCGTCACCCTGTTCGACTCCGAGCGGAGGCCGCCGGCGCGGTTAGCCAGCGGGTTAGTCGAATCGGGGCTCCGCTTGTACGCGAAAGACGGCAATCCGCTGGCCGATGTGCACATTGAAACTGGGGAATGGCCCCGCTTGTCTCTTTACGACAAGACCCGAAGCCGTCGCGCCGCGCTGCAGGTGTTGCCTGGCGGATCGCCGGAATGGACTTCACGTGACAAAGCCGGCACGGTCATCTTGAAGGCACCCTGGGGGGGTTGGTCGAAGGAGGGAGAATAAATGACAGGCAAGAGAGTTACGGTCCTGGCCCGGATCAAGGCCAAGAAAGGTTTAGAAGAGAGAGTAAAGCAAGAGCTTCTATCGTTAGTGGGTCCAACACGGTTGGAATCCGGCTGCATCAATTATGATCTGCACCAAGGGGTCGATGACCAATCCGCTTTTATGTTTTATGAAAATTGGACCGGCAAGCAGGACTTGGATGAACACCTGGCAAAGCCATATCTCAAGGCCTTCATGGAGAAGACCAAAGGCATCTTGGAGGAACCGCCTGAAATCATCCTTTGGGATATGATCAGCTAGCACAACCGAATTGGATATGAAAAGGGGATCAGGGACCAAAGGCCAGCGTCAAACCTTCACAGTTGACGCTAGGTGATTAAATCAATTGGGTAAAGCGAGCGATACGGGATTACCGATGGGGTCCTGGCGGGTTCAATCCACCCTTAGTTGCCCGGTATTCGGTTCGATTCTGATGGTTTTTTCTCCGCCGTCGCCGGCAACGGCAATGTTGATGGATGGGGGCGCTGTGAGCACGGTATCCGAGCCGTCCAGGGGGGTGCCAATCGTATCGAACTTTAGAGTGGTACCAAAATTGGGGCTCACTGTCACCCCCGAGAACCGGCCGGAGAGGGTCACGACGTGGTCTTCGCCCGTCACCGGATTGATCGCGGCATTGTTGATATCGTCGTCCTGAAAGACCCGGTACGAGCTACTGTCGATGAAATAGATCCCACACTTCGTCTGCAAACGGTTGGACAGCCCTTTGGCATACGAGATATCTTGAATGAGCTTACTTGTGACAACTCCTGTTTGGGGGGGGTGGGAAAACGGGGGATCGCTATCGCCGCGATGATCCCCACGAGCATCACGACGGGAATGACCTCGAGCTGGGAGAAGCCTCGTTCTCGGAGTCGTTGGCCTCGCTGCATCCGGTACCTTTCTCTTGGACTTTCCCCTGCCGCTCCCATCCAACTCCTTTTGTCGAGACAGCTTCTGTGTTTTGACCGTCCTAACCACGGCCTACCTGTTGTGATTTCGATGGAAGGTTTGGGTAGTATCCGTGCCATATGAAAGAGGTTTCCGGGGGCACCCCCTTTAACCGAGTGCAGTTTGGGCTTGACATGGGGAACGCCACCTAGCTACTTCGTGACCACGGTCACCAAAATGCCTGATTTCCGTCACCCTTTCCAGCCAGTCGCGGGGACCTACAGAGTCCCGCGTGGGCTGTCGATATGACGGGAGCCAACAGCTTTCCACGGACGGCACGAATGGAACCGGGAACGGCTAGGGGCTTCCCAATGGTCGTTCCCAGTCACAATGTTCCTCCCGAGGTTACGAATAACCGAAGAGTCGAGTGCGAATGAAGATTGTTCCGGGGCTCATCACGTCGCGCATCTGCACCATTCAGGGTGTGTCCACTTCGACGGCGGCGTTCATCGGTGCTTCCGAACGGGGTCCTGTCAACAGAGCCGTCCGGATAACAACGGCGAGAGAATTTCAGTCCCTGTTTGGAAAACATAGTCTCCGCATGGAGCTTGGGTACGTGGTACACCAGTTCTTCCGAAACGGAGGCCGAGGGGCCTGGATTGTTCGTGTCCGTGGAACGGGTAGGGCTATCAATATTTTCGGAAGCGCTCGCAAAAAGACGGGCCTGTTCACCCTGGAACGTGTCGATTCCTTCAACCTCCTCTGCATCCCAAGCCTCTCACAGCTGCCTGAGCGTGAGATGGATAGGGCCTTGACACAGATTATCCCCTACTGCGAGCACCGTCGAGCCTTCCTGCTGCTGGATACCCCAGCCAGGATCAGGACGGTCAACGGAGTGATGTCATGGCTCAAGCGCCGCGATATCTTTCGGCATCCGAACGTTGCCCTGTATTTCCCAAGGGTCCGCATTGTTGATCCCATGAATGGTGTCCAAACACGCGCGGTGGGGTCAAGTGGCGCTGTCGCCGGGGTGTACGCCCGCCTGGACTCAACGCGCGGAGTGTGGAAAGCACCGGCAGGAACGGAAGCGTAACTCTTGGGTGTTACAGGACTTGAATACATGGTGACGCAATCTGAAATGAATGCACTGGGGGCATTGGCGGTCAATAGCCTTCGCGTGTTCCCCCACTATGGCCGTGTGGTGTGGGGCGCTCGCACGCTGATTGGTGCCGATCATTTGTCCTCCGATTGGAAATACATCTTGGAAATACATCTCTGTTCGCCGGCTCGCCTTGTTCATCGAGGAAAGCATTTCTCGCGGGACCCAGTAGGTCGTCTTTGAGCCCAACGACGCGACCTTATGGGCACGGATTCGGAGCGCCCTCCATCGTTTCATGACAGATCTCTATCGCACGGGTGCCTTCGCGGGACGGACGCCGCAGCAAGCCTATTTTGTCAAGTGTTACAGTCAGACTACGACAGCGGCCGATATCAGGCGCGGTATCGTGAACTTCCTCGTCGGCTTTGCCCCGCTCAAGCCGGCAGAATTCATCATCATCAGAATCGGTCATAAAACGAAACCACCTAAATGAGTCAGACCTCCTGGCCAATGCATTGGGTGACGCTGAAAGATAACCGCGCGAGATACGCCGCTCCCTGCACGATCCTGCTTTGCACGCAACAACCCTCGTACCTATGGAGGAAACGACATGAGACGAATATCAATTTTCAGTATCACACTCATGCTGTTCGGGATGCTTGCCCTGGCGCAGCCCGCTGGCGCACAGGACTGCTTTATCGGCGAGGTCCGACTTTTCGCCGGGACCTTTGCACCACGGGGGTGGGCGTTTGCTGCAGGCCAGCTCCTCTCCATAACCCAGAATACGGCGCTCTTCTCAATCGTCGGGACCACTTACGGGGGCGACGGCCGGACGACGTTCGCCCTGCCTGATCTTCGGGGTCGTGTGCCAGTGGGGGCAGGTCAAGGCCCCGGCTTGACGAACCGGAGACCTGGCCAGAAAGGCGAGGGAGAAAGACATTCCCTGACGGCTGCCGAAATGCCGTCCCACAGTCACGCGGCCGTGGCGAGCAACGAGGCCGGTACGCAATCGGTCCCCCAGGGGAACGTGTGGGCGAGTCATAAGCGCGCCAAAGTCTATCTGCCGGCGGGGGGCCAGCCGGTCTCGATGAGTAAATCGGCCATTGCCCGCACAGGGGGCAGCCAGGCCTTTAGCACCATGCAACCCTTTCTAGGCCTCAACTACATCATCTGCCTCCAAGGGATTTACCCCTCGCGGAATTAGGGGCTTTGAGGGCGTCAGACGTGGAGTCGCAGGAATGAAACCGGGGTGAGCATAGCTCCTCGCCCCGCTCCGGCAAGCTCGCTGGCGTATGAGACAAATCCGACCCACTGCGCACTACGCGAATAGAAAGGAAAGGAGGTGAAATACGATCATGGCCTTATTTGGTGTATATGGCAGCCATACGACTGAGTCGTGCCCGGTGAACAACGTCAATATCGCAAGAGGCATTGTGCAGCAGACACCCGCGGGAAGGGAATCACTGGCAAAGAAGTACAAGATCAACAAGATTGTTGGCCAGTATCACTCGGCTCTCGAACACACATTTCTTTGGATCGTTGATGCGGAAGACCCGCATTTGATACAGCAGTTCTGTATCGAATCGAAGGTCGCATCCTTCAACAGACTGAGGATAGTCCCGTTGATCACCTTCAGCGAAGTGGTTGAGGAAGTCAAAAAGATCCACTCACTGTAACCAATATTTCTTCTTTGAGATCATGGGCCACGCTGGGAACTCGCGCGTTGTACCCTCGCGACATTTCGTGGGCCCATGACCTATTCCGCCGGCCACAACGGGCGGCGCTGTGGCGCGTGCCGGTGCGGAGTGGATTAATGCCGAAGCCCTCGGAGAAGAGGGGCCGAGCTGATGCGCAATCCCTTCCCTCTTGACAGCTTTATCAATTGGTGACACCTTGTGAGTCCAAAGACCTGACACGTTTTCAGAGCAAAGTTAGCCGACACCATATTGGTCAGGCCAGGATCATGAGAAAGACAAGACATATCGCTATTTGTCTGGTCACACTGCTCTTCCTCCTGGGATCGGGAGCTGATCCGGAACAGGAAGAAACCAAGAAGAAGGGTCAGACGGCCGAGGAGCTCTACAACACCGGCTATCTGATGACCCTCCTGGGAAGATACGAAGAGGCGATCCGACACTTTGAGCAATCTCTGGAGATCCAACCCACGGCGGAGGCCTACACGTATTTGGGGTGGACTTACAGTCACTTGAGTAACTACACGCGGGCCATCGAGGAAGCAAAAAAAGCGATCCGCGTCGATCCCGATTTTGGCAATCCGTACAACGACATCGGAGTATACCTGATGGTCCAGGGGAAAGAAGAAGAGGCCATCCCCTATCTTCAAAAGGCGATGCGTGCAAAGCGATACTGTTGTTATCAGTTTCCTCACTTCAATATGGGCAGAATATATCTCAAAAAGAAAATGTACCAAAAGGCCAGGAGGGAGTTCCAAAAATCCCTCGCGATCGATCCCGAGTATTCCCCTGCAGCCGAGGCCCTCAAGTTGCTTAAGCGATCGGGTATGAAGGAGATCTAATCGCCCCTGATCCGTCCAGATAGGCTTGGCGCACTAGATCGTTCCCGCGCCGAGGATGGGGGTCATTTCTTGATTTTGCAAATTCAAGGCGACAGCCTTTTGCCATGACCCGGCCGTCGCGCAATAAATATTCCGGCGCTCGGCTTCGCGTTCTGAACCGGCCAAGCATCCGGTCAACATTTCTGGCTCATGACTAATCACGAGCATTTCTATACATACGAGGCCCGATGGTTAGGCGCGGACCGTCTCTACCGAGTCACCGTTGCCTCGGGTGCGCTCTGGGGCGGGCGAGTGGGAGGCCAACTTGTGGCAGGACTGGTTGGAAGCTACCCAGATGATCCTGAGGCGTACATTACTCTTTCTCTTGCTTCGCGGTACGACAGTCTTGATCCCCTCCACTCCTCATTTCTGAGAGTCGACAAGTTAAACTTTCGCCTGTCCAGCGCTGAAATCCAGCGCATCGTGCTGCGCCGAAAGAAACACTGGTGGACCGGTCCCATACCGAACAGCGGCTCGTTCGTTGTGTATCTTCGCGACAAAGGGAAGCGGCATTTCATTCTCCTTGGCCGCCAGGATGTAGATCTGGTCGAGAAGCTCCTCTATTCCGTGTGCACTCGATTAGAGGCGAGACAATAGCGTGAAGGTGGTGCACCGGAAGCACCTCTGTGGTCCTCACATTCGGTATATGAGCGATGGAAACGCGATGAGTCGATGCCAGAATGCGGATTGGCAATTCGCGGTGTGCCTAAAGGGTGATGCGGTCAGCCCCCCGGTCGCTGGATCCAGAGGTTTTGGAAACAGTCGTCCGGGAGACTGTTCTTCAATGGAAATCCGCAGATGGGACACTCACAGTGCAATCGCTGGAATGCCATATAAATCAGGCGACAGTGACCACACTTGATCCAGTATATTTCGGTCTCGATCACAACAGGCTCCGTGCTGACCGTGAGATAGGCTAATGTTGGTTTTTAAAGAGTGCAAGATGCGGACCATGTCACTTTCAGCTTTCCCCACGGCCACTTATGCACGATCACGTTCCGTGAAGGGATCAGGGCAGGTGTTGGTTTTGCACGCAAACGCACGCCCGGTGGGCAACTGCACCGCCCTGACTAGCCTCGCGGGGGCCAACGACTGCGCACGGTCTAGGGTCAGGTTTTGCAATCCCACAGTGCCCCGGTTAACCTGCTCGACCGGATACCGGTTGAAGCACCGGGAGAACCGGGCAGCCTCGCACCTACAACGGCTACTGGCCAGCATGCCGGTCTATCCGATGTGGGACGATCACGAAGTGCAGAACAACTTCGACTCGAAGAATTCTTTGATCCCGCTCGGCCGTCGAGCGTTCCAGGAGTATCGGCCGATACGGGGTGCGACTGCTAATTCAACTGTTCTATACCGCCATTTCTCCTGGGGCGCGGGAGCGGACTTCTTCATCCTCGACTGCCGCCAATACCGGCGCCCGATGTTCGAGATTCTTGGTCCAGCCAGGACCATGCTAGGCAGGACGCAGAAGGAATGGTTTCAGGAGAGCATCCGGGCCTCCAAAGCCCCTTCAAGTTCGTGGTCTCGTCGGTCCCGTTCCTCGGCTCGTGGGAGCTCGACAAGTGGTCCGGATACGCCTATGAGCGCGCAGAGCTCATCCGATTCTTCCGCTCAGAGCGAATCTCCGGCATCATCATTCTTAGCGCCGACCTCCACGCGGCTGCGGAACTCGCCGGACCGAATGGGCTTCGCGAGTTCATCGCCGGGCCCATTGCCGCCTGGCCCCATTGTGATGGGAAAAGCGATATCAGGCCGCATCAGGCAGAAGGGCCGCGGTCTTACCTTTGTGGCCCCTTCAACTACGGCCTGGTAACAGTGCGGCCTGACGCAAGCCCACCTGAAGCCGAGGTGCAGATCCTGGATGGTGCAAATGCCGTTCGGCATCAGGCCCGCGTGTACGCACAGTCAGCTGATTCCTGAATTGTCCCTTTAGGACTCCCAGTCTAATGTCGGCTTCCGACGGCGCGTGGCCTGAAGGCTGTACGTGGGATAGCCGAGGTCGCCACGGGAAGACTGGACAGACGACTTTCTCTATTGCAGCCCTGACCTTTAGATAACGTGATTCGCAAGGGCACAACGACACCAAACCATTTCCGCACGGCGTTGCGTCCTTGATAAGGACGTGTCGAGGAGGGTCGTGTCATGGCCAAAGTGAAGCCTGCGCTGGGACTGGCACTCAGTGGCGGCGGCGCAAAAGGCGCATTCCAAGTCGGCGTGTTGGACTACCTGGTGAATGACCGAAACGTCGATTTCCGCATCATCGGCGGGGTATCCACCGGAGCCTTGCAGGCGATGATGGCCGCCCAGGGGGAGGTTAAGAAGCTGCGGCAGATCTGGGAGAGCATCAAAGATCATAGAGATATCTATACGGGACGCTTCGGCATCATTGGGGGTCTACTGGGGGCGGACAGCCTTTACAGCAACAATCCCCTCAAGGAGAAGATCAAGAAACACATTAATCCCACGAAAATCGTCGCCAGTGGGCGGAAGCTCAGAATTGGCGTGGTTTCCCTCCAGACCGGTCAGTACCGGCTCATCACGGAGAAAGATCGAAAGCTCCGCAAGTGGATTTTGGCCAGCACGGCCATTCCGGTTTACTTCGAGCCGGTCGAGATCCACAACGAGCAGTACGTAGACGGCGGAATTCGGGACATCACTCCCTTGGGTGCCGTCATGCACGAGAAGCCAGACGCCTGCCTCGTCGTTTTGGCTTCACCACTCAAGATGCGGGGTCCCAGGAAGGCGTTTCCAGATCTCTTCGAGATCGGCCTGCGCAGTGTCGACATTATGGTCAATGAGATCTATAGGAACGACCTGACCGAAGCGGACTGGATCAATAATCTCCTCACCAGGTGGCAAGAGATGGAGGAGAAGCTCCAACCCCATACGACCCGGGAAATTGAGGCCTGCCTGAAACCGCTGAGGACCGTATTGAAGGAGTACCGTCTGATTCCGACCCATACCATTGCACCCAAGAAGAACGTCATTGACACCTTGGGTTTCGAGCCGGCCCCCATAAGAGAGGCAATCAGGCACGGGAGGGAGCAGGCGAAGGCGGCGTGGCCGGAACTTCGCAAGAAATTTCGCCTTTAAGGACGCTCCATATTAGGTCCGGTAGATAGGAGTCCGCTGCTGACGTGAACGCCCACGACCTGTACGAGGCTTACAAGGCCCTCGACATTAGGTCGTATCTACCGACCATCACGCACTCCACCGACCCCGCTGACCGCTGAACGTGCCTGGAACGTGCCCGTAAGCTTTATCCCCGCCTCGTGGAGGTCGGTCTCGCTGACGATGTTGTACCGATCAAAAACGGACCGGGACTTGTGCCCCAAGAGCTTCATCGCCACGCGCTCGGGGATGCCCTGACGGATGAAGTTTCTCACGGCAGATCTTCTGAAGTCGTGAGGGATCGCCCAAGGGAAACCCGCCCGTCGGGCGGCGGTCTTAAACGGCCTGCGGAAGTCGGTAAGACGCTTACCGTTCCGGTAGTGAAAGACAAACGGTATGATCTCATTCAAGTTGCGACGTACTCGCTCGGTCTCTCTTTGTCGCGCCTCGAGGATCTCGCGACGCTCGAGCGTGATCGGGAAGATCCTCGGCTCTCCGGTCTTGCCCATCCCCGGCTCGAGCCGAATCACGCTTCCCTTCAGATCGACCTGGGGCCAGGTCAGGGTCAGGACCTCGGAATCTACCCGCCATCCGGTGATGTACGCGAAGACAGCGACGGCTTGGTAGATCGGAGAGAGATACCGTAGGATTGCCCTGAACTGGTCCTCCTCCAAGAAGCCAGATCGGGTGGGTGCCTCGGTGAGTTTCTCGACGTGTGGTACCCTCGCGAGCTTCCCGTTCCTCACCGCGAGTCCGAGCATCTTCCTGAGGAGCGCGATCTCGATGTTGACCGTGCACGCGGTCACGCCCTCATCGAGCGGGTTTTTCTGGTACTTCGTGAGAGCGGTAGTCGTGATATTGCCCGCTCTAGAACCTTGGAAGAACTTGTCCAGGTGAGCGAATCTGGTACCGGCCTCTCGAAGAGTGCGCCTCCCCGTCACCTCGTAGTGCTCAACCACGTCCCGCCTGAGCTCCTCGTACTGGTCGCGGTCCAAGCGCGGAGACAGCGCGACACCCTCGGCGGCTTACCCAACGCGCACGGCAAGGTACTCACGCGCCTTCGAGATCTTGTCCGTCTTCGTGGACTCGCGCACGGGGTTCCCGTTCACGTAGTACTTTGCCCACCAGAACCGGCATTCCTTTCCACTCTTGAGCTTAGGCTTGTAGAGATATCCCATCACTCCCTCCTTTGTTAGTAGTTAACCCTCTCTCCCCTTCCAGCTGCCCGTTCATCGCTTCCTCCTTTCGAGGTTAAGGATGATGGGTTACGGCCCTAACCCTCGCAGGGCCAACCTCCTTCACCCTCTAATATGCAAGCACGGGCTTGCATTGTTAAGTAGCCTTTGCAAGCTCGCCCTTGGATGGTATAATTTTTGTTGATGGCTAAGAAGACGACCAAGAAGAAGAATCCTCACGCCGTCGCCCTGGCTAGACTGGGCAGCAAAAAGGGCGGCAAGGCCCGCTGGGAAGGCGTTTCACCTGAGGAGCGCAGCAAGACCCTCCGCAAAGCCGCCCTCACACGGTGGAGGGAGGAACTCGAGCTAGGCTCTAGGGAGTGATCCCCACAAGGGGGCAACGTGGCTTGCTTAGTCCCTCAGGGTGCGCTCCAGATGACATTACCGGCCTTTACCGTCACAGGACATTGCCCCCTGTTCGTCAGCTATTCCCCGCTCCGGTAAGAAAATTACTGCCTCACCATCAGGGGTGTGAACCCTTCCTTCTTCAGAGCCTCAACGGCCTTCTGGGCCTCCGCTCGGTTCTCATACTCGCCAATCCGCACTTGGTGCACTGGGGTGGGGGCAGTCTCGGAGTCGATCTTGGACGTGTAATTCTTCTTTCGTAGACTGCGGGCCAAATCGATGGCCTCGTTCAGATGAAACGATGACCCGACCTCCAGACGGAACGTTCCGCCTTCGATCTCGACCAGGTTCGAAGGAAACCCGTCCACGTTCAATCGGTGCGCGGTTCGCTCGGCCTCCTCTCGGCTCCTAAATTCCCCGGCATAGACTCGATGGCGGGTGATAGGCGCGATGGTCGTGCGGATGATCGGACGAAACCCGAGTTGTTCCAGGCGCGTCTTGAGGGCAAGGGCATTGCGCTTGAGGACCAGAGTCGCGACTTGGAGGCTGAACCGCTTCTCCCTCTTGATCTCGGGCTCGGTCACCTTCGCCATCGGTTTTGGGGCCGGTTTCTCCGCGACAGGCGGGACTCGTGGTGGCTTGGGGCTTGCCTGGGGAACCTTGGGGGGCCCGGCTACTACTGGAGGAGCCTCCTCCTTTGGACGACCTGTCACCGTGGGAGGTGCCGGGGTTGGAGGCCACTCTCCCGTTAGGTTTTTGCAGTGTACGTAGCCTAATCTCCCCCCGGACGCGACCTCTTTGATCTTGCACCAGAGCACCTGTCCTGCTTCGACAACAACTCTGATCTCCACGAGGTCCCCCCGCGCGAGCGTGAACACCATGTTGCTGGTTGTGTCCATCCGAGGGTACACGGGCACCGAGTCGCTCTCTACAACTACCTGGTTAAGCGGTGCTTTCTCCTCAGCCGCCTTACCGCGCACAGCTTGCCCCACTAGCACCCCAGCGGCCATCACCGCCAGGCCCAAGGCTCCCGCTCCCTTCAAGCGGCGGTTTTCTCGGTCCAAGCGGTCCAGCCGTCGCGTCAGGGTTTCCATCGTTGGCTCGTTCATTGTTTCCTCTCTCCTTTATGTCAGGGCGAATGGGCACAAGTCCTGCCACCAAGAGGGCTTTAGCATGCTAACCAGGCGTTGCAGTTCACGTTGGCACATATTGTGCACAGGGAAAAATACTAGGCCCCCTGTTCCGGCCATCCTTTCCTTTAGGGGCTAGTCCCGTTCAGGAGCACTTGGAATGAGCGGTACAGAGCTAACGATCGTTTCATTCGTGATACTCATTCTAGCGTCCCTGATTGTCCTTGCCGCCAAGTAGAAGGGGGAGTTCATCTCCCCCGCTTCCCCTCCATCTCCCGCCTCACCACCCTGATCTCTTCCAGCACTTCCTCGTTTGAGACCAGCCCCTTTCGGACCAGTATGCG
>CAYGBT010000044.1:0-21828 GCA_964348275.1 uncultured bacterium | reverse complement strand
TTGTGACCTCTGCCCTGCCGAAGCACCACGCGGGCTTCTTGTTCCCAGGCCCCCCAGGTCTTGTGCAGGGAAGTGCAGGGAGTACATGCAAGATTTAGTGTAAGCCCGGCGGCGGCAAGTGGAATCAGAAGCACGCGCCAGGTCAGGAGGCCCCGCTCAGATGACCACGGACTCATGCTCTCCGGAGGACTGCGGGGGCGCTCAGATTCACTATCTCACTCTGTTACAGCCTTTCTTGGTGCGCGGTCCGGTGCGCCAACGGAGGGCTGAAGCCTATGCCTGCCCCGGTTCCATCCTTGCCTCCCCTAGATGAGGCCCAAGTATTCTCTGCCTCGGAAGAGGTATCCAGGCAGCATCCGGGGGAATAGTTAGCTAATATCAAGATTCAAGGACAGACCCCGTTCCCACTGACTCCTATTGGCTCTCTCAATCCGTCAACCCCCAAAACTCAAGCTCGAATGCTTCTGCATACATATTCCTTTGGAGATCCTTCTGCGCCACTTTCCGGTCACCTGTCAGGATGCGCTCGTCAAAGCCATGCTTTCTTGTATTCAAGTTCCGTTGCTGCTGTGATTCGTGGAACCGTAATAATCGGCCTTTCCATTCTGCTTCTTTTTCTCCAAAGACAGCATAAACGTCATGTCGCATGCTGATTGTCTTCGGATCTCTATTTAAGAATGCCGTAATCGGATACCGCGCTGCCGCAGCGATTTTTCTGAAGAGAGAATATGTCCGTTGATGTCCGATATTGGTATCATTGCCATGCGGAAGAAAAACCATGTCCGGCCGTATTTCCAGAACATAATCTCGAACGCATTCGAAATTTTCGTCGTTTTCAATGATGTGGCCTGCGTGGTCTTCCACGAGCCTGAGAAAGCGAAGGTGCGATTCGGGTAATCCAAAAAAGTCACAGCTTTTCCTTTGTTCCTCCTCTCGTATTCGACCTTTTGCCTTCACAGTCGAAGCAGAGCAAAATCCGTCCTCTACCCCACTAGCCCCGGAACTCAGAACTGCCACATATATGGAGTTTCCATTGTCCTTGAAAAAACGCATGGTGATACCTATCCCATCAAAGTCATCGGGATGAGGCGCCAGAACACATACGACGAGCGCCTTGGGTACCTGGATGGAATGAAGAAAAGCTGGCGTCCCAGCTTTAAACAAGAAATCTTTCACGTCCACATTTGACCTCGCCCATCTTACCTTTTTCTCTGCGGCTTCCTGCTCGACTTGAAGATCCAGGTCCCGGCGAGCGCGGCAGCCAATACGACCACCAAGACAACCAGCCACTTGTTGGCTCCCCCTGAGCCAGACGGCTTTGGAGCGGGCGTCTGGCCCACAGCAGGAGCCGGCGGCCTGAGAGCGACAGCGGTGAGTGTTGACGTGGTCTTGGTGTAGGTCATCCCGATGGAGAACGTATCGTTGCGTGCCTTCGGACCCAGGTCACCCAAGTAGTAGGTGAGCCCGTCGTTGCCGACGCTCTGGATGGTCGGCGGCGGCTTCACCGAGAGGTCCTTGACCCCGGTCGGCCGCATCACCTCGTAGGTCACTTGTTTGATGTCGAGGCCGCCCGGCCATTCGAAGACATAGCGACGATTCGGGTCGCTGATCGGGAGGACCACATAGTACTCCAGCCGGACCTCGCGCACGTCCGTCACCAGGTTGACCCTGGCCCAGTTGCCTTCGACGTCGACGGTGTGCTGGGCCATCAGCAGGGGGCCGCCGGGAGCCCGCTTGGCCACGGCGTGGGGCCTACCCGCCTGCGCCGGCATCGGCAGATGGACGGTGGCGGGCAGCGCCGCGTCCGCCGCCAGCCAGCCATGCAGCATGACCAGAACGGCTGGTCGGTCATACTCGGGCCAAAGGCCTACCTCGAGGCGTGTGATTCTGGGCTCTGTCTGGGCTGTGGCGGCCGAAGAAACCAGGACGATCGAGATCAGAACAAGCGTCCACCGTTTCACCCTTCACCCTCCGTCGCTTCGAAAGTCCGTTCGGATCGCCCCATGTCCTCTCCGAGAACCTCTAAAAGACGAAAAGACTGGCTAGTATCCCTCACCGGGTCAGCGGTGTCAATCGGGTGAGGGTTGCCCATAGGGAACATCGAAATTCAAGATCGGACCCCTCACTCATTGGTATCGGCAAGTTCAGCAACGACTCGAGTGAGTCCTGAAACAACTCGCGCCAGGCGAGCATAGTCAATCCTGTCTGATGTGTCTTGGGGCGTATGATACTGCTCATAGCGGAACAGCGCCGTATCCGTCACCATGATCGCTGGATACCCCTCCTTCCAAAAAGACCAATGATCCGACCAGCCGACCCCAATCACCCATCCGGGTGCAGCTAAGCCCTCAGAGGGAAACTCCGTATGATTACGAAATGACCTTATGGCTCGACGGAGTAAATGCCGTGATGAAAGATTACAGACAAAGCCTATGAAGTTGGCCGTGCTCGGATACATTAAGCCAAAAGGGAACGGGTACCGCTGACTCCACGTTACCTCAGAGTAATAACCGATCGTCTCAAGGGAAAGCATTGCGACAATGTTCTCTCCGCGTTGACGTGATCGAGAAGCATAGACACGGCTCCCCATGTTCTCAGTGTAAAAGAAAGGCGGCTCTTCATTGACGAAGGCCACGAACCGTACTGTCCGAGCCAACTCCTCTGTGGCAAGGAGGCGTGCAATTTCGAGCAGTCCAGCGACCCCGGAGGCGTTATCATTTGCGCCCGGGCTGCCGGCGACTGAATCATAGTGAGCTCCGACAATAACAATTTCCCCAGGCATAGACGTTCCGACCTGTTCCGCCTCAAGATTTGCCACCGACTTGCCATGAAACTGGTACTCCTGTCTTCCGACTTTATACCCAAATCGAACCAATTCCTTTTCGATGTACTCCACAGACGCTTCGAGACCCTGGTAATGCCAGATGTTTCGCTCTCCAATGTCGTCCGCAAGTTTCAATACATGCGTCTGGAGGCGGTCGTGTATGAATACCTCGTCTTCAGACAGAGGACGAAATGGGCCTGAATATGAACTCTCGGGCATATTCGTCATGCAACTGAGGCCACTGAACAGGAAAAGTGCTATGGCCATCCATCGCAGTGCAAACGAACCCCACGGTAGACGTCCCTGGGGCACCAACCCGCGCAACTTCATTGTATCAGTGTTGGCCTTTTCAGCGGCCTGTCGTTGCATCGGCCGCTCAAAAATCTCCCCCCAGAAGGGTACCGCGTCCCGTTGAAAAAGTAAAACGCCCTCCCGGACCATTTTATTACGAGAGGGCGGCGGAGTGCGCAGCGCGCCGCTGATTGTGCCGGAGGTGGGCGAAAGGCTGTTGCTACCGCAATTCGACTCCTCAATTTTCTATAGAAGTAGCCTGTCCCCTATTCCTGTGCTTGTCCCCTATTCCTGTGCTATTGAGCCGCCCCCCACAGGCCGGCCAGCCGCCGGTCGCGCCCGCACCCCCAACGGTAAAACTTGTAGCGGATGGGATTCTTCCGATAGTAATCCTGGTGGTAGTCTTCGGCGGGGTAAAACTCTGAGGCCGGAACGATCTCGGTAACGATGGCCTGTGCAAATCGACCCGACGCGTCCAGCGCTCTCCGTGATGCTTCGGCCAGGCGCTTCTGAGTTTCGTCGTGGTAAAAGATCCCCGTCCGGTATTGGCTCCCCCTGTCGCAGAACTGCCCTCCTTTGTCGAGTGGATCAATATTCCGCCAGAAGACTTCCAGCAACTTCTCGTAGCTCACCTTGTTCGGGTCGTAGACGACTTGGACCGCCTCGGCATGCCCGCTCCCGCCCGCCGACACCTCCCGGTAGGTCGGGTTTTTCCTGTGGCCGCCGGTATAACCCACAGTCGTCGAGAGGACGCCCTCGAGCTCATCGTAGGGGTGCTCCATGCACCAGAAGCAGCCCCCCGCAAACGTCGCCACGGCGACCTTGTCTCCGCGTGTCGCTGGCTCCTGCGCGCCCGAGGCGACGCTGAGCATGCCCAAGGCGAGGAATCCGGCAATCAGTAGCACATTCGAGAAGGCGTTCACCTTCATCATCGGTCAACCCCCCGGCTCTTCGTCACGTCTATGTTAACATCTTCGGAATGGTGTTTTCGTACTCAGGAAAATACTGGCTGATCACAGAAAGATCGAAGCGTCTCAAGATGCTGGTGTTGGCTTCCCGTTCGAGAAGGAACTTGAACGATTTTTCCACCAACTGTTCCGGTGGAACGCGTCCCCCGCTGAGCTTTTCGTAATATGACGGATCAACGGTGACCTCGTGTTTCGTGGTCACGCGTCCTTCAACAGTGACCACGAAGGTGCTGTCGTCGATTTGCTGAATGTCGATCATCAGTAACCCCCTAACCCGGCTCCATCTCCGAACCTCCTGAAAGGGATCCAAGTATCCATTGTTGGCAAGGGCATGTCAAGCACATAGCCCCCCCACAAGGGCAACTGTGGGTGGTACGGCACGCTTGTGGCGCGCTTACGTGAGTTGAACTTTCTTGATGATGTCGAAGAACTGCTTTTGTGTGAGACCGACCGCGATAAGGACCACTGCCACCGTCAGGACAAGGTTGACGAAGATGATTCGAAATAAAATGAGGAAGGACCGGACCGTAATGTCTATATAGGCCTTGAGTTCCTTCAAAAGGATCTCTTCACGTTCCGTCTGCGGTTCAATGTCATTGAGCCGCTCCTCGTAAGGGGCAGCAAGAATTGCCAATTTCGCTATTGGGCGGTCAAAGGCCTCGCCAGGATTGGGAGCACGCTTTGGATCCAACTGCTTCACGTTCCAGACGCCGTAAAGTCCTCCCGCCATGGCGAAAGCAAACCCGATGATGACCGCATAACGGTATCACGCGGACGATCGTTGCAAAAAGCGTTTCTCCTTTTCAGTCAGCATCTCACCTTCTCGCGAACCCCGGCGTATCATGTTAAATCGGACCTCCCCCACCTTTTGTTAGTGTGCCGTCCATTGGGCAGAGCGTGAGCTAAAGGCTATCCCCTCCGCTATTCCATCAGTACTACCTGCCCCGTGCTACGCGCTAAGGACCAAGTGCCCCGCTGGGGAATATCACGATTCAAGAGGTGACCCTACTTCGTCTTTATTTGGCGAACGTCCCGTGGTCGATGGCGGCAAAAACAATATCGAAGGTCTGATCGTCGGCCAGCGCGTTCGTCCTCTTCCAGTGGCCCTGCTCACGAACAAAAGTGAAAGCTATCCGTGTTCCGTTGGCATACTCCACTATGAGCACCACGAACTGATCCTGAGCCGCCCACCCCAGGATCTGTGGTTGGCCAAACCCCTGAAGTGCCTCACGATTCTTCCGCCGGACATTAGCATCTCCCATCAACTGTCCCATCTCGGCCTGATCCGAGGAGGCAAAGTTGATTAACATCCACTCCAGCTCTTCCGCGAGTTGTGCGGACCAGTCGGACTTGAATGCCTCCACTGGCGTTTTCCAACTTGCCTGGTCTCTAGAGATCTTCTGCACGGCCACAGGCGGTTCGAACAGTTGGCCGGGCAAACTGACTTTGAGAATATCCTGCCCTGAGGACCGGTTAACTTGCAAATACGTCTCGGAACTCTTTACCGAGAAAGTGACGGACCCACCTTGGTAATCCTTCGCCCACGAAAGAGGTCCTGGTTCAACCTCTGCCTCACAGGCCATCATGCCGATCAGCATGATGCATCCAATACCCAATACCTTCCACTTCTTCATAGCTGCTCCCTGAAGTCGCCCTTCCTTTTAAATCACAATACGGCTTCGCGGGGCCGGATGCGCCCGAGAAAGCGGCCGAATGTGTCCTGTGCTGGTGATGACGCCGGAGGTGAGTTGAGAATTGTGCCTACACGGCTTCCTTCGACAACAGCCATTCCAGCACTTGTTCCGCGCTCGCGTCCGGTGGATACACCGGGTAGAAGACCTTCTCGATCCGTCCCCCGGCAATGACAAGGGTCAACCTCTTGATGAATGCCAGGGACCCGATCTCAAACGTTGGTAACAGCAGTGCCTTTGTAAATGCCAGTGCCGAATCGCTCAACAGTTCAAAGGGAAGGTGGAGTCTCGCGACGGCTTCGCGTTGCTCGTCAGTCTCCTGTGTACTCAGACCGTAGACGCGGACCGCGAGAGCCTTGAGCTCCCCATGGCGGTCTCTGAAGGCGCACGATTGCGGTGTGCACCCCCTGGCACCGGGAATCTGGTTCCACCCAGGAAGTGGATCCTGGTCGGGTCGGCCTGTTCGCGGGTAACAGTAGACGACGACTCTTCCAGGGACATCCGCGAGATTCACCAAGGATCCGGACGTCGACACCAGTGAAATCAAAGGCAAGACTTTTCCCGGCAAGTGGTTGCATGCGCCATCATCAACAGGCACGGGGAGATCTGGGGGTAACCCATACAGGCTATCGCCTCTCGGCATTGTCACCGCCTCCGAATCGGAATGATGCTACCGCGCCGTCGATTCGACCGGAGATAGGCAACGGCTATGCCTACCTCGGGTCCTTCCCGTTGCTCCCAAGGAAGGTCTAAGTATCCTCTACGGGGGAAGCGGTGTCAATTGGGTCGGGGGGTGCCCATAGGAAATGGAAACAATCAAGACCTAACTCCTAATCGACCCCTTATAAACCCGGTGCAACTGGGGTGAGCAGAGCCCGGAGAATATCCTGCATGCCGTGAAGATCTCGGGAGTACCCTTTCTGACAAAAGGTTACCCACGGAAGACGATATGACAAACTGGCAAACTCTTCCTCTTCACAGCTTGTCCCGTAGCCTCGCTTTACCTTAAGAATCAACTGCTTACTTCCAACGTGGCACATGGCACAGACCGTGCAGTCCCGCGGGCCGAAAAGGAATCTGCCATGCTGCCGGGAAACCGCGGAGGCGTCACATGTGAACGGGAAGTGATGCGAAAGAAGGGGGGTTGTGGATGAGAAATAAACGGAAACTGACGGTGGCGGGGACCTTCATGGTCTTCCTAGGGGTGATCGGGTGTGCCACCACGGTGAAAATGGTAGAGACCAAGCAGCAAGGATTGAGTCAAGTCTATCACGTCAGTACGAGCCAGGCGTGGAAGATCGCCACGACCGTCTTGGAGTGGGAGAATATCGACGTTGTCGAGGAGAATCGGTCAAAGGGCTATCTCGTCGCCCAGAGCGGAAAGGAATGGGCCCCATGGTCCACCATGACGGTTGTATGGGTGGACCGCGTTGATCGAAAACACACCAAGGTCACCGTTTTCACCAAACGACGCATGGGAGTAAAAGACCGGACAAGCGAAACCACTTTTCAAGAACATTTTGCTCAAGCAGTACAGATTGTGAGAGCGGGAAAATTTCTTCCCCCCGTACCACCAATATAAGTTCGACTCGACCACTTGAAGGACACGGACAGGCCGCCAAAGTCCCCTTTGGCGGCCCATGTCTTTTCGCTGACCGTTCTCTCCTATTTCACTACGTGCATAAAAGGTAGGCTCACGGCTATGCTTCCGCGGCTTGCCCCCGTATCTCCCAGTTATGCGCCAATGTCAAGATTCAACCCCGTAGATGAGGACTAACGCGCAAAAGGCCGAGTGGATGACGCGCAGCGTGCGAAAAACACCTCCGGCCTCCATGGACTCATCGGCGTGAGGCATCGTTACTCCTCTCGCTCATTTATCTCCGGTTTTCCTGGATGGCGGCCAGACGTTTTGCCTGTCGTGAATTCTCGCACCTGCAGCATGGTAAGAGCAGTGACGCCCACGATAAATCCGCCATAAGCGCCAATCCACGTTGCCATGCCCGTAGCTTTGCCCCCCCAGAGGTGTGTCGCGAGAGGCATGAAGGCAGAGGCAACGCCGACCAACACACACAGACGACCGATGAGCCGCGCCAGCCCCGGCTTGTCGTGCACATATTGAGCCGTCCGCTCATTGTATCCAGCGATGAGGTGCATTTTGCGTTTGATACCGATGGCGTACGCAAAAACGAACATCAACACAGCAATGCCTTCCATAGTGATAATCTCTATGATTTTCGCCGACACCGTCTCTCACCTCCCACTTGTTTCCCGCCGAGCTTTCACTGAAAGAAAGCAAAGCGCCCTTCCGGGCCATTCTGCCTGCGAGAGGGCGGTGCGACACTTGTGCCGGAGGGGGACGAAGGACTCTGCCGACCCCGGTTCCATGCCGACATCTCCTGCAGTGGCCTGAATATGTCCCTCGGTTACTTTGCGAATACCTGCTTCAGGAGATCGGTAACTCGCGCCGTGGGATCCGTGCCGATTTTCCGTTCCTCTTCACCGACCACATAGAACAATCCGTCAAGGACTTTCGCCACCACGTATTCGTCGACGTCAAACGTCTCACTTTCGACGAACGGGATGGCCTCCTAGCGGCCCACCAGCTCTTTGTATTGCCGGGTGACACCGACCTCGTTCATGGCTTGATCAACCACGGGGCGGAAGGCAGCCGTGAGTTTCTCAGTGGTCTTGGCCTCGAAATAATCTGTGGCCGCCGTGTCGCCACCGTTCAGGATCTTTCGCACATCGTCAAACGTCATTTCCCCGATGGCGTCCCAAAAGATCCGTTTTGCGGATGGGGCCGCCCGCTCGGCGGCCCGACTCATACTCAGCACGAACTCATCCACTTTGGGGCTATCACCCACCAGCCGCAGCCCCTTCTCCAGCGCCTGGAGCCTCTCGGGCATCAGGATCTTGATCGCCTGGTTCCGAAACTACCCGTCGGGCCGTCCCGTCAGGTTGACCGCGTTCTCGGTGCCGATCTGGAGTGCTTCTTTCAAGCCAGAGGCGATCTCGGCATCACCCAGCCCGCTCTGCTCGCCCAAGCCGAGCCCGTTCAAGATGTGTATGATTTGAGCTGACGCCGGTACGGCAATAAGCCACACGATCGCGCCGAGGGCCAGCACTCGAATCATGATGGCTGAACTCCTTTCCCCGCTGCTCTCTTTACTTATTTCTGCTTTGTTACCTTCTTTTTTGCCGCTTTTCTCTTTGCTCTTTTTGGAACCTTCTCCTTTTTTTCCTTCGCCCGTCGAGTGTAGCTCCTGACCGATCGAAGCATAGCTTGTGCGCGAAGCAGCTCCGGGCTGGGTGGGGCGCCCGCCACCTTGGCAGCGGCGATTTTGGCCTCAGCGGCGGTCAAGTCTGGGTGTAACTTCAGCAACTCGGCTACGGCCGTGGCGATGAGCTCCTTACGGCGTCTCTCGGACTCACGATCGCCGAGAGCCGCCAGTCCTTTCTTGAGCACATCCAACGCGTTCTTCAGAATAAAGACTTCGGTGCTCATCTTTGTACCGTGCCGTCGTATGCCGTCGCCTGTGCCGGAGTGGGGCGAACGATAAGGCCTACCCCGGTTCCATGCCAGCTTCTCCTATGAGGCGATTGAGTATCCCTACGGGGCCAGGGGTGTTAAAAGCGCGGAGAGGCCTATGCTGCCTTCAACTCTATCGTACAATGCGCGCACCGGGTTGCCTTGATCGCAATGGTTGACAGGCAATAAGGGCACTCCTTCGTCGTCGGTTCGGCCGGCGGCGCTTCCTCTTGCCGCTTGAGCTTGTTGAGATTGCGGATGACGAGAAACACGGCAAAAGCCACTATCACAAAGCTAATGATCGTATTGACGAACACCCCGTAGTTGATCGTGACTGCCCCCGCCGCCTTGGCATCAGCCAGGGCCGCGTACGGTCCGGCGACCTTCCCTGCTTGAAGCACGATAAACAAGTTAGAGAAATCGACGTTGCCCAACGCCATGCCGATAGGGGGCATCAGAACATCGGCGACGAGGGACTTGACGATCGTGCCAAAGGCAGCCCCGATGATGATCCCGACGGCCATGTCAACGACGTTACCCCGCATGGCAAATTCCTCGAACTCTTTCAGCATCCTCAATTCTCCTCTCTGAACGATAGATTACCGCGTCTGTTTAGTTCGTCTCTGTGCCCGATGGTGGAACTTCTAGTATCTACCAGAGGGAAATCGCCTCAAACAAATCGTAAAATTACGAGGTTTCAGCTCAAAATTTACTGAGTATCAGGGGAGGATCTGGCATCGTCCCCGGGCTATGCCCGTTCAATAGAGTCTGACCCCGTTGACCGCCCCCTTCATCAAGGCTCCATAAGCAGTCGCTCCAAGGCCGTACGGATCTTGGACGGGATTGAGACTGGTTTTCGCGTTCCGCCGTCCACAAAGACATGGACAAAGTATCCGACGGCGGCAGCCTTGTCCTGCCCCTGGCGGAACAAGCCGATTTCGTAGCGCGCGCTTGAATTACCCAAGTGCGCGACGCGGAGGCCGGCATCCACGACTTCGGGAAAAGACAGCGAGGCCTCGAAGCGGCACATTGTCTCGACGGCGATCCCAATGACGGGCCCCTGGGAGATATCGAGGCCCCCCTCGGCGATCAGGTAGTGATTAATCACCGTGTCGAAATACGAATAGTAGACCACGTTGTTCACATGGCCGTATATGTCGTTGTCCATCCAACGTGTGGGGACCGCGAGGAAATGGGGAAAGCGGTCTCGAGTTTCGATCTGTTCTAGAGGCATGCAGGACCCAGGGTGATCGCACGATTGGAGTCGAAGCTTTGATCGCAACTGTTGCGCATCACACTACTTTCGCCTACTTACGGGGGGCGCGGAATGCACCTTGAGGTGGTTGGCTTGCGGGCCCCCGGTCGGTCTTAGAGCCTACTGAGCTGCCGCAGCCCTGGCAGAGGTAATCGTAGAGCTCGCCGTCGGGAAGGAACAGGAGGAGGCGTTGCCGGACGGGCATCGCCCGCTGACACTTATTGCAGAAAAGTATCGACGCCTCCAATTGGTCAAACTTGTTCCTCATAACCGCATTAGTATCCCCTGCTGCGCCAGGGGTGTCAAGCACCGGGGGGCCAACTTCCAATCTTCGATGTCCAGCAGAAGAAAATACTCCTTGACAGGAAAAGACGGGAGTGTTATTAGTAGTCGAGCTTTCGTGATCGGCTTGTTGTGGAAACGCGAACCGCAAGGGCTTCACAGGAAGTCTTTGCGGTTTTTTTATGCCGTCAGGTCTCGTCACGACGGGGCCTCACCCCGGGCAGTCCCCGGGGATCCTAAACAGAAAGGAGGGAGAAAGGAACATGCGATACACTGGCACTGTAAAGTGGTTCAACGACGCGAAGGGCTACGGATTCATCGAGCGACCAGATGGTCCTGATGTATTTGTGCACTATTCGTCGATCCAAGGCGGTGGATTCAAGACCTTGTCCGAGGGGCAGTCGCTTGAGTTCGATGTCGTGGACGGACCAAAGGGCAAGCAGGCGGCCAACGTCATCAAGCGATAGTTGGTCAGATGCAGCTCTGGGCAGAAAGGGCCTCGAGATTCTCGAGGCCCTTTCGCTTTTTTCCCCGGCCCGGCTGCGGCAGGAGGCACATGGGGCAGTCTTTTCACTTGACACCCCTTCTTAATAGGTGACCCTATTTACTCCGCAGGACCTTGCCAGCCTCATCGGGGGAAAGGGGAAAGGGGAAAGCGGCGGGGCGGCGTATATCCGAGTGGGAGGGCCGGTGAGTTTCTGGCGCGCCGTGTGCGGCCGGATTGTGTGGATAACGGTCATCTTCGAGGGAGGCCTTCTCGGGCTTGGGCTCGGCCTGGGCTGGTGGGTTGGAGAGCCGCCTTTTGCGCGCATGCACCTTCAATGGCAAGCGATTGTCCTGGGGATCGTCGCCACGGGGCCACCGCTTCTGGGAATGTGCTGGTGCGCCCGATCGTGTTGGGGGCCTTTGCGCCGTATTCAACACGAGGTGTGGGAGAAGATCGTCCCGCTCTTCGCCGAGTGCTCGTTTCTCGAGTTAATCCTCATCGCGGTCGCGGCGGGTCTGGGAGAGGAGGTCCTCTTCCGGGGTGTGATCCAGATCACCCTGGCCGATTGGGTGGGCCCTTCCGGGGCCCTCTTGCTCGCCAGCGCCCTATTCGGATTAGCTCATTTTCTCACGCCGACCTATGCAGCCCTCGCGGCCCTTTTGGGCCTGTACCTCGGCGGGCTGCTGATGGTCTCTGACAACCTGCTGCCCGCCATTCTCGTGCACGCCGGCTACGACTTCGCGGCCCTGCTCTACCTCATCCGGATCCACCACGTCCGACAACAGACTCACTCTGGACCATAGACCGGTAGAAAGCAAAACGCCCCCACGGGCCGTGCTGCGCCCGAGGGGGCGTCTGAATGGGTGGGACGGCGTCGGGTGTGCCGGAGGTGGGCTCAGCGCTTTGCTTTACACGGTTCCACTAGCACTATCTCCTACGAACGACGCGCTATATGCCATGTGCCTTCCTTGCGAATGTCAAGATTCAAACCCTGACCCCCAGCCCTCAGGTGTAGACACTACGGGTCCCCATGGACGTCGTGGTAAAGGTGCTCGCCTCGCCATTGCAGCGGTATACGTACGGAACCCCACCCCTTTGGCACGTGCGGCTCAAATTCTAGCCCTTGATCGGTCACAACCATCCCGCCAAATCCAAACACCAGTGCCTGCCACATACCACCCAACGCGGCGATGTGCACTCCTCCTGCCGCCGTCACTCCGTGCTCAAAATCTAAATCGATGCTCGCCGCTTTTCGAAAAAAACGCTCCGCATCGTCGAGATTCCCCAGTCGAGCCGCCATCAATGCGTGCATACTGGCACTCAAGGAACTGTCATGCGACGTGCGCGGTTCGTAAAAACGATAGTTTGCTTCGCATATGCAGCGGGGATACTCAGTTCCTAACAACACAAGCAGCATCACCACATCCGCCTGTTTGATAATCTGGGTTCTGACCAGCTTTTGCCAACCCAATATCACATCCATCGACTTCTTGCGTGGCTCATAATTCCGCAAATCGGCCGGTGCCAAATCAAAGTACCCGCGGTGCTGCTCGAACAGACCGCTCTCAGTATCAAGATTATCAACCAGCCTCTCCGCCACGGTTGACCATACATAAATTTCTTCTCCCCCCAGTCCAATCTTCTCTGATAGCGCCAGCCATTGTTCGGGATGATGAATTTGCAGCCATCCTGCCGCATCCACCGCGCGTCGCAAAACCCACCGCGCCATGCAGTTTGTATACGCATTATCCGTAACTGTCTCATGATACTCATCTGGCCCGATGACTGCCTCGATGTGAAAGAAACCATCCTCTCCCTGCACGACGCGACTCGCCCAAAAGCGTGCAATTTCACACAGCATCTCAGCTCCGGCCTGAATGAAAAACGCCGTATCATCTGTCGCCTTCCAATACTGCCAGATGGCATAGCCGATATCAGCCGAAATATGGTGTTCCTGCAATCCCGTCAGAATCTCGAGCCGTTCGCCTGCCGCATTGAACACGAAAGACGGTGTCACGTCTACGCCAGTATCGGTCGATTCCCATGCATACAGCGCGCCCCTATAGCCAAGCGCGTGAGCCTTATCCCGCGCAGCAGGCAAGGTGTGGTAGCGATACATCAAAAGTGCCCTTGCCGTAGGCGGGTGGGTGAAAACGAAAAATGGGAAAACAAAGATTTCCGTGTCCCAAAAGACATGCCCTTTATACCGCTCGCCCGTCAATGAACGAGCACCCGGGGACGCATGCTCGTCGTCGGGATTGGCACACCCAATCAGATGGTATAACGCAAACCGCATCTGTTGCTGGATGACCTCATCTCCTTCAATGTGAACATCAGCACTTGCCCACCGGAAAGCCCACGATCGGGCGCTGGCTTCCAAGAGTGCAGGCAATCCCTGTCCAATGGCTCCATGTAATCCTTCGGTCACACGCTCTGCCGGGTTTGACGTATCACGGGAAGTGAAAATTACGCAGAGCTTTTCACAGGTATACGATTGGCCAGGTTCCCCCTGAAAGACCCAACGATGGACGAGATCCGGTTTTGTCCATTCCTGCACACCATCGATCTGACTTCCATGTCCCGTCATCAGCCGAGCCCACGCCCCCAGACAGACAGAAATACCCTTTTCTGGCGTGACCGCTGTTAACAACAGTCGATCCGACTCTCGATGCGTTTGCAGGCCGATCAAATGACGTGCCCCTCCCTCGTTTGTTACATCTCCCTCAACGAGCATTTCGAGAGCAATGTGACCCGACCAGTCCTCCGGGGTGATTTCAAGAACTTGTCCTAACACATGGCGATCGTCCAGGGAAGCAAAGCGCAGTGAACGGAGAGACGTTGTACGCATCCCGTGACGGACCCGCCACTCGCGGACGAGTACCCCACGGCGCATATCGAGCACCCGCTTCTGATCCAGCAATTGATTCTCGACAAGCCGCAAGGGTACCCCATCGAGCATGACCCGAATGCGCGACCAATCTGGTGCCTGGACAAGCTCCGGCGTGGGTGCGGCGATCACCTGATGCTCCGGTGTTGCCGCAGCCTGTGTGACAATCTCGTGGGCTGCGTCAAACACGCCATTTAAAAACGTCGCCGGATTAGAGAAGCTGCTCCCCTCCTCCACAGACGCTCGCACTCCGCAATAACCGTTCACGAGGGCGCATACAGACTCGACTGCAGGCTCATGTTTCGGATTCCAACCCTCAATCGTCACAAGCCAGCGCGGATCCTTCTCGACTCGAAAGATATCCCCTGTCACCCGATCCTCGATCATCACTTATGTGTTTGGTCGTAGTTTGAGCTGGCCACGGGTCAATGGCTCCAGTGCGACGTCATCGAGTGAACTCACGACGAGGTCGGCACCCGCCTCCCTGAGCAGCGCTTCATCTTCCAGTCGAGCAACCCCCAGGGCAGCCATCCCCCCTGCCTTCGCCGCTTGGATTCCCGACGTCGCATCTTCGACCACAAAGCAGACTTCAGGGGAAAGGTCCAGATCTTTGGCTGCGTTTTCAAATATCTCTGGATGCGGCTTACCTCGCTCAAAGCGCCCACACACATTCGCATCAAATAGCTCGAACAAGTTCATCCCGGGGGATACGACGCGATAACTCTTCCCCTCTGACTGACAGAACACATCGAGTGGTATTCGTTCCAAGAACAAATGGGCATTCTTCGACGATGATGCCGCTGCAACGCGCATTCCCATTTCTTTTACCGCAAGAACAAACCGCAAGCCGTCGGGAAATGGTTTAAATTGGCCCGCCATAATCAATTCAACCACATAGGCTTGCTTGTAGTCGCCATATCGTTTTGAACGCTGAGCGGCATCTGGTACACCAAAGTAGATCAACGCTGCCTCCGCCCCGCCAAACCGCGGCTTACCGGCCACATGCTCTTGGTAAACCGCGGTCGTAAAGCGTTCTGGCGTATAACTCGTCAGAGGAAGAATGTCTCTCCACTCCGTCTCGAAAAGGCGCTCCAGTGTCTCACGCCACGCCCGTTCATGCGGAGAGTCCACCAGCACGCCGTCCACATCAAGAATTGCACCTTGAAACCCTATGCGTCCTTTATTCATTGTTCGGCTCCATACTGGTACAATACGGCACCATCCGGTTTCCGACTCCATCGCCAAATCGTGTTCGAGGCTTGAGTATCGCCGCGAGCGGGGTCAGAGTCAAGACCATCATTCAAGCCACCCTGGTTGTCGCGAGCAGGCCATCAGACGCCCGCGATGCTCAGAAGGACAGATTCCTGGACAAACCTTCAGGGCCTACGGAAGGCCGCTCATCTGTTTCAAAATTAAGATGCGTTCGGTGGCGATGCTGCATCTGAGAGGGAGTCTGGTGTTCTGGTGTGTCATCGAGTTTGCCGGAGAGAGGCGCAGGGCTCTGCCTGTCCCGGTTCCCTCCGTGCTTGTCCTAAATAGCAAATCGCAAGCCTGACCTCGGACTCTTCCTAAGGGCCGCTCCGCGCTGGGCCAACTCGGCGGCGCGCTCGGCCGAGGTGCGCACCTCCTTCACGTCCACGGCAAAGGGGAAGCCGTCGTAGAGAATCCCTGGTTGGGGAATGTAGTAGGCCAGGAAGCCGACGCCGGCGGGCCGTAATCCCTGACCTTCCAGCAGCAGAGAATAGGCGTCAAGCTGTGTCTGGTGAGCGGGATGAATCGCGTCGGTCGCGCGGCCTCGTGTTTTCTGATCGAGCGGCGCCACCAGCTGAGCGGGTAGCTCGAGAACCTCGTTAAGGATACCGGTCAGAGCCATTTGGTGGGTGTGGTCCCGCTAGGTCAGGCGCCCAGGTCGGAAGGGGCGAGGCGCCCCGGCAGTTTCCCCGGCACGAGGGGCGGCAGGATGCCTTGGTCCCGGTAGCGGTCGAAGTATTCCTTGATGACTCGATCCAGCCCCGTGACAATAGTCGCCACAGGCCGCTCGGGGCGCTTGACCCCATGAAAATGCCGCCAGAAGCAGGTGGGGCGTTCCTCAAAGAGGGTCAGGGTACTCGGGCTAAAATGCACCACAGCCACTGTCATGCATTCTCCTCATGATCGAGTAAAACAAGCTACCCAGAGATCTTGTAACTTTAATCCGCCATCGATTGGGTCGGAGGTGCGCAATGTCAAGATTCAAGACGTGATCCTCAATCGCTCGTTGTCGCCTCTAACCTCAACCTTTCAAGAACTCAATGTAGCCACTGATGAGCCGACGGGATGCTTCTGTGACGTCCAAGAATTCCAGCCCCGTCCGATAGATTAATTCTTTGCCTCCGGTAGCCGACCTCTCAGAGCGGTGACGGTTCGATCGGACCACGCGAAACTTCAGACTGACCTCTTTGCCAGGGAACAACACATTCAGGAAGGAGATGCTCCCGAGGTGGATGATGTCGGAATGTTCGATCAGCACCCCACCCAGGCTGATATCAACAACAGACATGAAGGGGCCGTGACCGATCCGTCCTTTAAGCCGGCCCTCTACCGGCCATCGGGTGTAGCGCCGCTTATCTCCCTTCGCCTGCTCGACCGGCATGGAATGACCCCCTCGGATCGAGCTTCGGCCAATAGAACCCAACACCCTTTCGGGGCACTGTTGAGAAGGGGTGCAACAGTCGTGCCGGAGGGAGGGCAGAACTATTTCTTCTCGTTAGCTTGGAGGCGACTGGTGCCATGGTGACGGAAATGACGAAGTTCTGCAGTTAATATGACGCAGATCATATTCGTGGCGAATTCCGGAAAGCCAGTTAGAACGGGGGATAGCCAGGCGGAAAAGCAAAACGCCCTTCCGGGCCGGGCTGCGCTCGGAACGGCACCTGAATGGTTAATGCGCCTTCGAGTGGGCGGGAGGGGGGAGAAGGCTTATGCCTCCCCCGGTTACATACCCGTATGTGCTAACGAGGGCCTAAGTATCCACTCCTGTGGAAGGGGTGCCAAGAATGCCCTTGCTCTTACCAAGGGTGCGAACCTGGCTCACTAGAGCATGGCAAGAAATTCTTTCCAGGGTGTCCCCATAAGCGTCTCGGTGGTCGAATGGCCGTAGCCGCGGATGATCATCGCCGCCTTTTCGACCTGTTTTGGATCATCCGCCTCGACGATATCAACCGCATCGAAGCGGCCGAGAGTGGCAAAACTCTCCCTCCACGTCACTCCAGGGCACTCACTTTTGACTTTGGCTGTAACGGTCGTAGCTATTTGCTTAAAGTCTTTGGGATCTTTGAAGGCTTCGGGAGAAAACCGACTCAAGATGATATAGGTTGCCATAATCCACCTCCCCTTAAGGGCACTTCGCCGAGCTGCATACTTCCGAGCCCAGAGATCGCCGTTGATTGGATCCATTTCAGGACGGAGCAGCAGCCGAGAGTTGTTGGACGATCTGGCAGACGTGCGACGCGATCCCCTTAAAATAGTCGACAATGGCCACATACACTGAAGAGGCCTTGGGCATGCAGACTCCTTCGATCAACCGTTTCTGATGGATGAGCATGTATTCGTTGGCCATCTCCTCGTATCGTTGCCCCTCCTCCAGCATCTCTCTCATAAGCAATCTATTCTTCGTAAGGATCACATCCCGAACGGACTCGACGAGTCCAATGGCCTGCTCGAAAAGAGCGTTGACCTCCTTCATCGCCCGATCGGTGAGGGGGATTCCCTCTTGAACGACCGTCCTTATAGCCCTGACCAAAAATTCAATGTTGTCCCCAATCCGCTCCAGGTGCATCGGGACGAAGAAGATTTCCTGATCCCTTCCAAGGCTTTCCGCATGGCCGGCCGACCTCTTCACCGCGAACTCAGTGAGTGCCTTCTCCCGCTGGTGGATCTCTCGACCGAGCTTCTCCGCCAGCTCAAGCAGCCCCGTGTTTTGCTTCCTAAACCCCTCCCGCGTCAGCTTCAGCATCTCCACCGTCTGCTGAGACATCTCGTGGAGCTCTCCCCGAAGCCCCTCGGGCATCCGGCTAACCGTCTCCGATTCCATGGTCATCCTCCCTTTTCCAGCATACAGCTTCAGTGCCCTGACTCACTTCCTGTCTGGGCATGTAAGGTCTTTTCGTCTAATTCAGACTCCTCCACTTTTACCACCCACCCCTTCAAAAAAACGCCTTCGCGGGCTGTGCTACGCCCGGAAAGGCGTCTGGATGTTTGGTGCACCTCTGATTGGCCGGAGGTGGGCTCAGATCTATCCCTACCCCGGTTCCACTCCTGCCTCTCCTGGAGACGACCTCAGTATCGCCCACTGCAAATGGGGTGTCAAGCATGCCTAAAAAACGGTGCAAAGTCGGCTGTCCGGTAGGTCGGATCCGCGTACAGAGGAGGAAGGAATCCAAATCGTCAAGAAGGCATGACTGACGTCGACACGTCACTCTAGGTAAACAAACAGTAACTGCATCGGTTCGAAGTCATTAGCAACAAACCTCACAGCCTTCTCTCTGAAGCCCGATTTTCTAAACAAAAAATCGATGGCGATATGGGTCTTGATATTCACACTTTCAATCGGCGTCTCTCCGACAAGTGCGCCATGCATCCATACCCGCGCTCCCAGCGGCTCCGTTACGATCTTGAGACTTATAGTATTGACAATCGAAGGCAACGCCGATTTCAGCGTTGAAACGGTATAAGGACCCCCTCCGATTGCTGCATGATCAAGCGTCGTTCCAACAAGTTTCGAACAATTCCACACTGCCTCCGCCTTGCTAAATCCCACATCAGCCCACTTCTCTGATCTCCGCTCGCACTCAGAGACCAAAAAACCCACCCCATCTGGCTCAAGCCTCAGACCTCTCCACTCCGAAGCTTCATGTACGACATAGTTCGCGAGTACCGTATAAAGACGAGCTGGGGTTTCTGCAAATGGCATTTTACTTGGCGATACCCAAAGAACAAACGATGCCATTACGACGAATCCGGCACCGATACCTATTTTTTTCTTCTTTATTCTTGCCATCATCCTTTTGCATTCCCTCACGTCAAGTCGTGAAGTCGGCCCCTATCCTCAAAAAGTAAAACGCCCTCAAGGGCTGGCCTAACCATGAAAGGGCGTCTGGGTTGGTGTGCCGTCCAGTTTGCCGGATGTGGGCGATGGGCTGTGCCTCCTCCGGTTCCATCCCTGCGTCTACTAAAGAGGGTCAAAGCTATTCAATAGAGTCTGACCCCGTCCCCTAAATAGCCGCAATCACATCCCCGAAACCGTTCCTTCCGCTCTCACCCTGCACCCGTAGTTAAAAGCAGAAAACTGACCGCA
Source organism: uncultured bacterium (assembly GCA_964348275.1). GTDB lineage: Bacteria > Methylomirabilota > Methylomirabilia > Methylomirabilales > CSP1-5 > CSP1-5. Next base: position 2,279 of record CAYGBT010000044.1, on the reverse strand, counting down.
GGATACACTTCAAGGGAAGAGCGGTTTATTGTCTGAGTATCGATCGCAACCGCGAATAGTTCTCGCTGCGGCTTTTGTCACCCACTTCTTCGGCCGCTTTGTATTTCTCCACCGCTTGTTTGAGGTCCCCTTTCAACTCGTAGAGGGTCCCAAGATTAAACAAGGCCGCGCCGTAGCGTGGGTTGGCCTCCAAGGCCATCTTGTAGAACTTCTCGGCTTCCTCAAATCTCCTCTGCTCTTGCAGGAATGTTGCGTACGCGTTGTAAACCACAGGGTCCCGGATGTGTTTCGCCTGGGCAATCCGGACTGCGTTCTTGTAAGCAACCTCGGCCCGTTTCTCATCTCCTGGCTCTTTCCTATAGGTGTAGGCGAGCGCCTCGTTGAGGAGCCGGAGATAATCCAGTTCCCCTAACTGTTTTTCCAACTCCTCGTTGCGTCTCTGGATTTTAGCTGTATTCTGGCGATAATCCCCTGTCTGCCGTTCGAGAAAGGCTACCTTCCGTCTCTCTTCCTCGAGCTTCTGCCGAGCGACTGACAGTTCTTCTTACAGTGCATCGACCTGCTTCTGCAGCGCAGCGACCTTCTTAGTATCAGATGGAGGTTCTCGCTTTGCCGGGGCAACTCCTTTATCTACCGCCTGCCCATCCGCGACCGTTTGAAGCTCCGGCTTACCCAGTGGTTCGAGTTCTTTATTGACCGGGTGAGTTTCTTCTTCCGCTTGGAGCTTTTCTTTCCTTACTTGCTCGAGTTTCTTCCAACCCCGCTCAAATACCCTACTCAGAACGTCACCCCCAGCAGAGTCTTTCGTCTCCTGGTCGTGGCGTAGCTTCACAACGGTCCCAGCAATCACGCCTACTACAAAAAGTCCAGCAAAGACGGTTATTAGACGCCAACGTATGTGAATTTACCCCCTTCCGTGCCTCCAAGAAAGCAAAACGCCCCCCCCGGGCCGTGCTCCGCCTGAGAGGGCCTCAAGGTGCTCAGTGCGCCACCGTAACTGCCAGAGGTAGGCCAGGGGCATTCTTGACCCCCGCTCCATCAAATAACCTCGGGAGGCTTTTTGCTCCCCTTAGCTATTAACCACGGACGCGACAACTAAAAGGGCCGCCTTGAGTGGATCTTTTGTACTTCGAGGGATATCCCCCCTGTCAAGGGCAAACTGCGGTGGCATTAATGGAACGGCAACAGGAGCGAAGGGGGACCGCGAGACGAGGAATCCCTAGGGGAGAACCAGTCTTATAGGCAAAACACCGTGGACCCGACATGCGCTTGCGACCTCTGGGGCGATATGCTGGGCCACAATGGCGGCGCGGACCCGAGCTGGCGGCACTGCCTCCTGAATTGGCAACACGGCCTGGTATTTTAATGCTCGATGAACGCTGACCAGGTCCCGGGCACGCGTTTCGACCTCGACGACAACGCGCTGATTCCTGGGTCCTTGTAGAACGACGTCGGCCTGGTCCCCGGTCTTTGGGAACGTGTAGTCTGCGGCGTATGGTTTCCAGCCACTACCAAAGATTTCCTCTGCGCGCGCGATCACGTAGGTCTTGAGCAGTGTGTGCATGCGCGATTCTCGGTGAGCCTTGCAGCCCTTGCGACTGCTCCTCATCTTTCCGGCTTCTGTTTCGTCGGGTCGTTTGCACTTCACCCAGCCCTCGATCATTGATGTGAGACGTTTCCAGATGGGCACCGGAATTCGATAGACCGTCCCACGGCTTGAGGCCCCCCGGATTGCCCGAAAGAAACTCCTACACGCGTGCCAGGGGATGGGATACTTCGTCAAGACCGCCGTTTCCGGTAAGGGGCGCCAGCAGATCTCGGCATCCCGACCTAACCTGATGTCCTCATCCGCAGTGAGGATTCCCATGCCGTAGATGCCAGGGGTTTCTATTGGGCGTCCGCCTGCACCGAGGGTGGTTGGGAGAAAGACAAGAAGGAGAGGATCCTCTCGCTGCATGGCGGGCATCCGAGGGTCTGTACGCCGGGCCCGAACCTTCGAGAAGCGCGCCCAGCAGATTTCACCTTTGCCCGCAACCTCCTCAGTGTATTGGAGGACCGGGTCTTGTCCGGCGTCCCAATACCTCTCGCTCATCTGATAAAGCCAGGGGGTCACGGGTTACCTCTTTGGAGGGCGTAAAAGACCGGTAACCTCATAGTGGATCTCGGTAAGTGCCGGACGGGGCCGAGGGACTATGCCGATCCCGCTTCCATCCTTGCGTGTCCTAAATCGCAAATGCCAAGCCTGATACGATGAAAAAGGCTGCACGCTCGGAATGGGA
>CAYGBT010000043.1:0-22567 GCA_964348275.1 uncultured bacterium | reverse complement strand
GCCCCTTCACGGAGGCCATCCGCTAGCAAGACATCAAACCCGGAATCGACTACAACCGACCTCTTCGATGGCATGGTGTCTACATAAGCCATAACGCCTTATATAAAGGAGGGATATCATGGATGATAAGAGAAAACAGAAACAGCAAGGTCTTTCCAGGCGGAGCTTTCTCAAGGCCACGGGGGTCGCGGCAGGAGGTATCGGCGCCAACATCATCATTCCGAGCCGGTCGCGTGCCGCCAAGAAGACGCTCAGGATCCTGCAGTGGAATCACTTCGTCCCGAGGTATGACAAGTGGTTCAACGGTACCTACGTCAAGGAGTGGGGACAGAAGAACGACACCGAGGTGATCGTGGACAACATCGGCCTCGCCGGAATAAACTCTCGGGCCGCTGCCGAGGTCTCGGCCCAGAAGGGGCACGACCTCTTCATGTTTCTCTGGCCCCCTCCGGTGTTCGAGGACCAGGTGATCGACCACAAGGAGATATATCAGGAGTGCGAGCGCAAGTATGGCAAGGCGATCCCCCTGGCCATCCGGAGCACGTTCAACCCCAAGACCAAGAAATTTTACGGCTTCTCCGACAGCTACGTCCCCGATCCGGTCAACTACCGGAAATCCTTATGGGATAGCGTCGGGATGTCCCCCGACACCTGGGACGACGTGCGGGTGGGAGGAGCGAAGATCAAGAAGAAACACGGCATTCCTGTCGGGATCGGGCTTTCCGCCGAGATCGACACCGGCATGGCCATGCGGGCCATCATGTACTCTTTCGGGGCGTCGGTCCAGGATGAAAACGGCAACCTGGTCCTGAACTCGAAGCAGACACTCGAAGCCATGAAGTTCGTCAAGGCCCTCTTCGAGGAGGCCATGACCCCCGAAGTCCTCGCCTGGGATGCCTCTTCCAACAACCGCTTCATGCTGGCGGGGAAGGGCTCGCTGGCGCTCAACGCGATTTCGATCACCCGGACTGGCGAGAACAAGAAGATCGCTGTCGCGGACGATATCTGGCTGGCGAAGGCCGCCAAGGGCCCGGTCCGGCGGATCGGCCTGGAGCACGTCATGGACGTCTACGTGATCTGGAAGTTCGCCAAGAATATCGAGGGGGCGAAGCAGTTCCTCGTCGATTACATTGGCAACTTCAAGCACGCGTTTCGGGAGAGCGAGTTCTATAACTTCCCCTGCTTCCCCCAGACCGTGCCCGATTTAAAGAAGCAAATCGCGAATGACTCGAAGGCCAAGCCGCCCGACAAGTACAAGGTGCTGGAGGACGTCCTCGACTGGGCGACCAACGTCGGCTTCCCGGGCTACGCCACGCCCGCGATCGACGAGGTATTCAGCACCTGGGTCCTCAATACGATGTTCGCGGAAGCGGCCACGGGTGCCGAGACCCCCGAGGATGCCCTCGCGCGGGCCGAGAAGAAGTGCCAGGGGATTTGGGCAAAGTGGAAAGAGAAGGGGAAGATCTAGTCTCACTAGGTGCCGATTTGCTGCGGTCACGAGAGGGAGGCTCCGATTCGTGGAGCCTCTCTCTCTGTTAGGCGGGCGCGACGCAAGACTGAAGGGAGAAAACGGATAACCGATGGCGACGGTCGAGACACGGAACATCAAGAAGTACTTCGGAGACGTCAAGGCGGTGGACGGCGTGGACCTCTCCACAAAAGAGGGAGAGTTCTTGGTCCTCCTGGGGCCCTCCGGTTGCGGAAAGACTACCCTTCTCCGCATGATCGCCGGGCTCGAAAAGCAGACCGAGGGCGACGTGCTGATCGGCGGGCAGGTGGTGAACGAGCTCCCCCCGCGGGCCCGGAAGATCGCCATGGTTTTTCAGAGCTACGCCCTCTATCCCCACCTGACGGTCTTCAAGAACATCGCCTTTCCGCTGAAGGCGCAGGGGGTCTCTCGGGACATCATTCCCCAAAAGGTCGAGTGGGCGGCGTCGATGTTCGGGATCGAAAGGCTGCTCCATCGGAAACCTCGAGAGCTGTCCGGCGGGGAACGGCAGCGGGTGGCTCTGGCACGCGCATTGGTCAGGGAACCGACCGTCTTCCTGCTGGACGAGCCCCTTTCGAATCTGGACGCGAAACTCAGGACATCTGCCCGTGATGAGCTGCAGCAGTTCCAGAAGCGGATCGGGATCACCGCGATCTACGTGACCCACGATCAGATCGAGGCGATGGGCCTCGGCGACCGCATCGCCGTGATGAACCTCGGCAAGGTGCGGCAACTCGGGACGCCCCAGGAGGTCTACAAGGAACCGGCCGACACGTTCGTCGCAGGCTTCCTGGGATCGCCGCCCATGAATCTGGTGGAGCGGGATAACTATATTCTGGGTTTCCGCCCCGAGGATTTTCTTCCGAAACAGTTCTATGGGACCCTGGCGGATCTTGCGACGTTTCAATTCCGCGTGACCCGGGTGGAACACCTGGGAGCGGACCGGCTGCTCTACGGGGTACTGGGCGATCCGTTTCCACACGATCGGATCATCGCCGATCTCCCCTCCACGGTGACGCTCCCTATTCAGCAGGGAGAGACGCACGAATTTGCCGTTAAGCAGAAAGATCTGAAGTTTTTCGATCGGGGTACGGGGCTCAGGACGGCCCCCAGGCCCCTGTAGGGGGAGCGCATGAAAGCTCCGGCCACCGCCGTGGTCGTCCCGGCGCAAGCTCGCGCGAGCCGGCTGGGCCACCTCCTGGATAACGAGAAATGGCTCGGATGGATGATGATCGGCCCCTCCATCCTCTTCATCGTTGCCCTGGTGGGGTTTCCGTTCTTCCTGGCGCTCTTTTACAGTGTCAGCGACATCACCGTCGGCAGCACGGGCATGACCTTCGTCGGACTGGAGAACTTCAAGCAGGTTATCCAAGATCACACCTTCCAACGTGCCCTCAAGAACACCTTCATCTTTGCCATTGTCTCGAATGTCATAGTTTTGGTGTTGGCAAAGGTCCTCGCACTCGCCCTTCTCAAGGACTTTCGCGGAAAATGGCTGGTCCGCTTCTTGATTCTCCTTCCGTGGGTGGCCCCCATCTCGCTCGGGAGCATCGGCTGGCTTTGGATCCTCGATTCGATATACAGCATCATCAACTGGACCCTCCGGGCGGTGGGCATCTTCGGGCCCCACACATGGCCCATCTGGCTCGGGCAGCCTGATTTGGCCATGGTGTCGATCATCACGGTCCACACCTGGCGATTACTCCCCCTGGCGACCGTCATCCTCCTCGCGGGGCTCACCTCGATTCCCCAGGACATCCACGACGCGGCCGCCGTGGACGGGGCCGGATTCTGGCGCCATCTGTTGCAGATCACCATCCCCCTCGTCCTCCCCATCATGATCGTAGCCGTTCTGTTTGGCGTGTTTTTCGCCTTCACCGACATGATTGTTATCTACGTCCTCACCAGGGGCGGGCCCTACGACATGACCCAGGTCCTCGCCAGTTACGCCTTCTTTACCGGCATCGACGGGGGTGACCTCGCCCAGGGAGCGGCCATCGCCCTGTTCCTCTTTCCGGTCCTCGCGGCCACCGCCATCCTTCTCCTCCGATTTGCCCGACGCACGGAGGTGGTGTGATGTCCTCAGCGATGCGAAGACTGAAGCACTGGGGATCCAAGGGTAGCCACTTCGGCGTCATCGCGGCCTTCACCATCTTTGCCGCCTTTCCCTTCTACTGGATGCTGATCACCACATTCAAGGAGACCCGCGACCTCCTCAACACGCAGAACAATCCGTTTCTCTTTAACGACCCCCCAACCCTGGAGCATCTGAGGGTTCTCTTCCTGGAGACGGAGTACGGCCAGTGGCTCTGGAATACGGCCTGGGTAGGACTGATCGTGGTCGCCATCACACTGCTCCTGGCGATCCCGGCCGGGTACGCCCTGGCCCGGCTGGCGGGCCAAGCGGGCGAGCAGCTCGGCATCGGCATTTTTTTGACATATTTAGTCCCCCCGACCCTTTTGTTTATTCCCCTTTCCCGGGTCATCGGCATCCTGGGCCTTCAGGATTCGCTCTGGTCGCTCGTGCTGGTCTATCCGAGCTTTACCGTCCCCTTTTGCACCTGGTTGTTGATGGGGTTCTTCAAGGCCATCCCACGCGACCTCGAGGAGGCAGCCAGAATCGATGGAATGAGCCGCCTCGGGGCCTTTGTGAAGGTCATCATCCCTCTCTCGACCGCCGGCGTTCTGACCGTGGTGATCTTCAGCTTCACGCTGGTCATGCAGGAGTTCGTCTATGCCCTGACCTTTATTACCGCCGCATCAAAGTTCACCGTCAGCGTCGGGGTGCCTACGTTCCTCGTCCGCGGGGATGTTTACTTCTGGGGCTCATTGATGGCCGGCTGCTTTATCGCCAGCGTCCCGATCGCCATCGTGTATAATTTCTTCGTTGACCGGTTCATCGCCGGCTTCACCGTCGGGGCGGTCAAGTGACACACCATGACTCTCTGAAGGAGCACTTCGATGAAAACAGAGGCAACGATTCAGTGTGGCAATTTTATCGGGGGCAAATGGGAGCAGCAGGGAGCTGACGGAATCAGGCGGGTCAATCCGGCCCACTTCAGCGACCTTGTCGCGACCGCTCCAGACTCCTCGGCCGAGGATGCTCGTCGCGCAATCCAGGCGGCAGCCGACGCCTTCCCGCGCTGGCGCCGGACCATTCCTCCGCAGCGCGGAAAGATCGTCCTCCGGGCGGCGCAGCTTCTCGAATCGCGGCTCGAAGAGATTGCCCAACTCCTCACCCGAGAAGAGGGAAAGATCGTGAGCGAGGCGCGGGCAGAAGTGCAGCGCGCCGTCGACATCATGGAGTACGCCGCAGGCATGGGTCGGCGGTTGGGGGGACAGACCCTCCCCACGGAAGCCCCCAACGTCTTCTGCTTTACCACCCGACAGCCCATCGGCCCGGTGGCCGCCATCAGCCCCTGGAACTTTCCCGTCGCCATTCCCTGCTGGAAGCTGGCTCCTGCCCTGGTCTGTGGAAACTCGGTGGTCTGCAAGCCTTCACCCCTGACCCCCGCAACTGCCGCTCGAGTCGTCGAGATTTTTGAAGAGGCAGGCCTGCCCCCGGGGGTCTTGAACCTGGTGCACGGCGGTCCCGCGGTCGGCAGTGAACTCGTCAACAACCCGCTGATCCGGGGAATCTCCTTTACCGGTTCGACGCCGGTGGGCCGGGCCATTCACTCGGCGGCGGCCCAACGCATGGCCAAGGTCCAGCTGGAGATGGGGGGGAAGAATCCGCAGATCATCTTGCGGGATGCCGATCTCGACAGCGCTGTGGCATCGCTCCTCACCGCGGCGTTCGGCTCGACCGGGCAGCGGTGCTCGGCGACAAGCCGAGCCATCGTCGAGCGGAAAGTTGCACAGGAAGTGGTCGAGCGTCTGGTGGAAGGGACGAAAGCCATCCGCCTCGGCCCGGGTGATCGTCCTGAAGTGACGATGGGGCCGCTGGTGGACGAATCCCGCCTCCGCGACGTGAAAGGTTTTGTCGAGCGCGCGTCTGCGGAACGGACAAAGGTGGTAATCGGGGGATGCGAACCCAAAGGGCTGGGTGATGGCTACTACTACGAACCGACCATCGTCGGTGATGTTCGGCCAGAGCACGAAATCGCCCGGGAAGAGGTCTTCGGACCCGTGCTGAGCTTTATCGAGGTCAACGATATTGACGAAGCCCTCACGGTGGCCAACGCGGTGGACTACGGCCTCTGTGCCTCAATTTTCACCAAGGACATTAGCCGGGCCTTCGCCTTTGTCGACAAGATTGAGGCCGGCATGATCCATGTCAACCGGCCCGGCTTGGGTGGGTTCTCCCATATGCCCTTCGGCGGCTTCAAGCATTCGAGTTATGGGGCCCGAGAGGTCGGTGACGACACGATCAACTTTTACACCGATCTCAAGAGCGTGCACATCCAAGAAACCTGAGAGGAGGGGCATGGCGGCCATAGACTACAAATTGATCGAGGATGTCGCCAGCGAGCTGTACATCCGGGCCCTCAAGCTTTTGCCCCCCGATGTCAAGGCGGCGCTGGAGCGCGCCAGGGACACGGAGCGCCATCCTGGGGCCAGGGGGATTCTTGCTGTCATGCTCAAGAACGTCGACGTGGCGGAGGCGCGGGATCTTCTGGTATGCCAGGATATCGGGACTCCCATTTACAAGGTTCGCATCGGGACCCAACATCCGGTCAACGGCGTTCGGCTTGCTGCAGCCATCCGGGAAGGGGTCCGACGCGCCACGGTCGAGCACCCCTTACGGAGCAGCATCTGTCATCCCCTGACCCGCGAGAATCCTCAGACGAACACCGGGCGCTCGATTCCCATCATCGACTTCGAATTCCTGGAGGAGCTGGACGGGCTCGAACTCAAGATGATGCCCAAAGGCTCCGGCTCTGAAAACAACTCCTTTCTCAAGATGTTGATCCCCGCAGAAGGGGTGAAAGGCATCAAGCGCTTCGTGCTGCACTCCGTCGTCGACGCCGGGGGAAAATGCTGTCCCCCTACGGTGATCGGGGTTGGAATCGGGGGGACGGCAGATCTCTGTATGAAGCTCGCCAAAGAAGCGACATGGCGACCGATCGGTGAGCCCCATGCCGATCCGGACATCGCGCGGCTGGAACAGGAACTCCTCGAGGGGATCAATCAGTCGGGGATCGGGCCGATGGGTCTCGGGGGGGATACCACTGCCCTGGCCGTCCACGTCGAGTACGCCTACACCCACATCACTCAAAATCCCGTGGCCGTGAATATCCAGTGCTGGCGTGGGGAACGGAGCAGCGCCCGCATCCACGCCGATGGCCGGGTGGAGTACGGCTTCTAGGACGATGACCGATCACGGACGGAGACGTTCACGGTTCACCGTTCACAGTTCACAGTAAGTCCCGAATCGTCGGTCTGTGAACCGTGATCCGTCAACTGTGAACCGGATCTGCGGTCATCGGAGGATGAAGGGTGGCGGAATACCGCCTGGAAACTCCCTTGGATGAACAAACGGTCCGACAGCTCCACGCGGGCGACACGGTCGTCTTGGACGGGGTAATCTTCGGCGTGCGCGACGCCACCCACATCCGGATGTTTGACCAGGGTGTCGCACCCCCCGTTGACCTTTCCGGAGCGGTGCTGCTTCACACGGCCCCGACCGTCAAGAAGGTCGGGGAGCGATACGAGCCCATCTCGGTGGGGACCACGACCAGCATGCGCATGGATCGGTTCACCGAGCCGCTGCTCCGGCAGTATGGCGTCCGAGGGATCATCGGAAAGGGAGGGCTCTCAGGAGAGAGTCTCAAAGCCTTTGGTCCATACGGCGGTTGCTATCTGGCCATTGTGGGGGGCGCGGCAGCATTAGAGACCACCCAGATTGAGGCGATCGAAGCGGTCTTTTGGGTGGACCTGATGCCCGAGTGTCTCTGGCAATTTCGGGTGCGCGGCCTCGGTCCCCTGACGGTCGCCATGGATAGCCACGGGGCAAGCCTGTACCAAGAGGTCAAGGCCGAGGCGGAGCGGCGGCTCGAAGGAATCCTCAGGCACATGGGAGTCGAGTAACAAGGCGAGACACGTCGCCTTCACGCAGGAAGCGAGTCGACACAATGGAGTTGTACCGGCGGGGGATTCAGATCTGTAAGGCCCGCATGGGCCTCCTCTCCAACCAGAAGGACCTCATTACCAAGGCGGAGTATTTTAGCGATCAGGTCCTCCAGTCTCTCCTGACTGATTATCATCGGATCGACGAGATCCCCTGGAGCGAAGATCTCGATACCCAGATTGCCGTGATCGATACCCCGGGACTTGAGCCTTCGATCAGCATTGGGCGCGACCGGGTCTCGGCGGTGGGGGACTGGAGCAAGCTGGAGTCTACGGTCCTTGACCGACGCTACACGCTCTTTGGCAATATGGGCTTTCTGTATCGGTACGTCATCCGCGTCCTAGAGGAGCACCACCAGATCGTGACCTTTCACGCGAGTGCCATGGTGGATGAGAGCCGGCGAGAGCTCTGGCTCATCCCGGGCGGTCCGGGAGCGGGGAAGACGGTTTTCCTGCTGAGCGGGATCCCCCGAGGGTGGAGCATATTCAGCACAGAGATGACCCATCTCAGCCTCACCGACAGCGGATACGAGTTCTACAAGGGATCTCTCTTCGACAACGTTCGGATCGGGACGCTCCTCTACGACTTCCCGGCCGTCATCGACCGATTGGGGCTCACACTGCCCCAGGTGAAAGATGTCTGGGCCGTCAAAATCGCCCTGGATCTCCGCCGTGTCGCCACCTCCGCTGACACCCTCGAAAATCCCCCGGTGCACATCATCCATCCCAAGGTGGAGGCGGGCAGGGATCGGGCTGAAGTGACCACCATCGACCGAAGGGAGCGACTGATCAAGCTCCTCTTCGAAAATGCCACGGAGAAGCTCGGACAGACTGCGCTCCTCTATGAGTGCCTTCCTGTGCCGCCGATGGACACTCCCGAGCTGATGGCCCGCCGGATCCGGGCGGTGGCGGAGTTCGTTGACCGTGCAAAGGTCCTGAGCGCCAAGGCGACGATCTGTAGTCCGCGAAACTGCATGGAGGGCATTGGTTGATGAGCACGACGCGAAAGGCCTGGGAGGGCGTTTTCGACATTCCGGTCGCCGAGCGGGCCCGAAAGCCCCGCGAGATTGGCTGGACCATGGTTATCGATAAAGGTCTCGGACTCCACCAGGTCACGGATCTGTTGAGTACGGCCGCTGACGCTATCGATGTCATCAAGCTGACCTTTGGCACGTCTGCCTTTTTCGATGAGCTGCTGTTGCGGGAAAAGCTTCAGCGGATCAAAGAGGCAGGGGTGTACTGCATGCCGGGAGGAACCTTTCAAGAGGTCTGCGTCTGGCAGGGGACGTACGAGAAGTATCTGGAACGCGCAAAGGATCTGGGGTTCAGCGCCATCGAGATTTCGGACGGGACCATCCCGATGGACCAGACGACCCGCGAGCGGGTGGTCAAGGCCGCAGTCGCGGCGGACTTCCTCACCATCACCGAGGTCGGGAAAAAAGACCCCCAAGAGGCGCTGGAAGCGGAACAGATGACGGAGCAAGTGGAAATGGATCTGGCCCTCGGAGCATTTATGGTGCTGGTTGAGGCGCGCGAGGCGGGGAAGGGGGTCGGGATTTTCGATGCGTCAGGGCTACCGAAAGAAGAAGAGGTTGAGGCGATCGTGGGTGGCGTGAAGGACCCCGCGCGGCTGATCTGGGAGGCTCCCCTGACCGCGCAGCAGCGATATCTGATTCTCAAGTTCGGCCCCAACGTCAGCCTGGGGAACGTTGCCCCTGAGGATATTCTGGCCCTCGAGGCGCTGCGGTGCGGCCTGCGAGGGGATACCCTGAAGCGGGCCTGGCAAAAACGCCCCCGCCCCGCCTGACGGGCAAAGCCCCTGTTGACAGCGAAACGGCGTTTGCGTATACTGCGATCCCCCGCATATATCCGTAACCTTCTTTCATCAACCCCCACTGAGGGAGGGAATCGCGATGTTAAAAAGACGGTTGAGAACTCTCCTTTCCACGATGAGTGTCCTCCTCCTCCTCAGCCCCCTGTCGCCTGTCAGCAGTGACGTCGCCTGGGCGGCCAAGAAGGGAACCATCCGGGTCGCCCAGCAGTACGGTCTCTGGTGTGCCCTCAGCACGATCGTGGTCCAAAAGAAGCTCATCCAGAAGTATGCCCCGGACTGGGATGTCAAGGAGTTTCGGTTCGCCTCGGGCCCGGATCTCCGGACGGCGTTGATCGCGGGACGTCTGGATGTGGGCATCTCCGGGTTTGCCCCGTTCATCAAGGGATGGTCCAAAGGGGCGGCAACCAAGACCGCGGATGTGATGACCGGCTACAAGCACGAGCTCGTTACCCGGCACACGGAGGTCAAGGACATCCACGAGTTCGTCAAGCTGGCGACGTCCACGCCGGGATTCAAGATCGCCACACCGGCTCCGGGGAGCTCCAATCACATCGCGCTCCAGTGGTACCTGAAACGGAACGGCATTGATCCCAAGATCCTGGATCAGTACGTCATCCGCATGAAGCACCCCACGTCGTACCAGTCCCTCATCACCGGCCAGGTCGACGCGCACGTCACGAGCCCGCCATTCGCCATCCTGGAGAAACAGAAAGGGATGAAGTCCCTGGCCAATCTCTGGCCCACCGAGGGCGGGTTCATGCCGAACGCGCAGGTCGTCGTAAACACCGACTGGGCGGCGAAACATCCGGATGCCTACCAGGCGGTGGTGAAGGCCTTTAACGAAGCCGCGGACTGGACGGTCAAGAATCCAAAGGCTGCCGCGGAGATCCTTGCACCGACGCTAAAGATGAGCGTGCCGGATACGCTCGCGCAAATGGAGACCGAGGTCCGGTACGATGTCTCCAACGTCGACGTGGAGAAAGAACTGCTCAATTATGCCGCCTTCATGCACGAGGTCGGGCTCATCGAGCGCAATCCAACGAAGTTTAGCGACTTTGCCACGCCCGAACTCGTCAAGAAGGGTTACTAAAGTAAACGGACTAAGTGCGTTTACTTTGGAGCAGAGGAAGAGACAGTGCAAGAGACAAACCTGAAGGAGAGGAGTGTGTGGGCGTAGGTGAGCGGAGAGCAGCTCGCCTGACGCCGGGGAGTGATGGCTACCGCAAAACTCGAGGTTCAGCATCTGTTCAAGCGTTATGAGCGGCCACCGGTGCAGGCCCTCGATGACGTGACCTTTGAGGTATCCGACGGTGACTTCCTGTGCATCATCGGGCCTTCGGGTTGTGGGAAGTCGACCGCGCTCCGCCTGATCGCCGGTTTCGAGGCTCCCACCTCGGGCTCGGTCCTGGTCGACGGCCGCCCCGTGAAAGACCCGGGACCGGACCGGGCCATGGTATTTCAGGACCTCAACCAGCTCTTCCCATGGAAGACGACCCTCAAGAACGTGCTCTATCCTCTCCAGGTAAACCATCTTCACGCGAATGATGGGGAGCGGACCATCGCCGCCCAGAACCATCTCCGCCTGGTGGGACTGGCCGAGACGTTCGATCACGCCTTTCCACACCAGCTCTCGGGCGGTATGAAGCAGCGGGTGGCCATCGCCCGGGCCCTCGCCTTGAATCCAAAGGTGCTCCTCATGGACGAACCGTTCGGGAGTGTGGACGCCCAGACTCGGAGCACGCTCCAGGAAGAGCTCTTACGCATCTGGAAGCAAACCAAAAAGACGATCCTCTTCGTGACCCATAACATCGAGGAGGCGATCCTGCTCGGAACCCGGATTATCGTCATGGGGGCGAATCCGGGACGGATCCTCGCGATGTATCGGAATCCGATCCCGGAGCCGCGCCTCCACACCGACCCGAAATTCGGTGAGTTCTGGGAGCAGCTGTACAACCTTCTCAAGTCATAGCTCTGTATGCAGACCCTCTCTCCAGGCAAACGAACCCTGGTCCAAGGGGCCTTTGCGCTCCTGATCCTCGCGGCATGGCATGTCTGGTCGATCCAGCATCTGGGCGAACAGTTCGCCATGCCCCCGCCACTTGAGGTTGCCCGCGCGTTCTTCCAATATGTCGTCTCGGGTGAGTTGGTCCGCAAGGCGGTGCTCACGATGGAGGCCATCGCCGTCGGGCTTGCCATCGGCATCGTTCTGGCCTTGATCCTCACCTCCTTGGCCCTCCTCTTCCGACAGGTGGCCTCGGTCGTTGAGCTGCTCACCACGATGCTGCACCCGATGCCCTCGGTCGCCATGCTGCCGCTCGTCATTTTGTGGATCGGGATCGGCTTTCCCGGCGTCGTCGCGCTGATCATCAATTCCTGCCTGTGGCCGTTACTCCTCAACGCCTACATGGGCTTCCGAGCGGTCCATCGGACCTATCTCGAAGTGGGACGGAACGTGGGCCTCCGAGGCGTTCGCTTGATCGTCTCCGTGATGGTCCCGTCGGCGTTTCCGTACTTGATGGCGGGGCTGAAGACGGCGTGGGCGCGAAGCTGGCAGACCGTGATTGCGGCCGAGATGGTGTTTGGAACAGTCACTGGGGCGGAGGGACTCGGCTGGTTCATCTTTGAAGCCTTGGAGTTTGTCGATTTCGCACGGATCATCGGCGGCATCGTGGTCATCGTAATCATTGGCCTTTTTATGGAACGGGTCGTGTTTGAGTGGTTGGAGCGGCAGACCATCCTCAAGTGGGGGATGAGCCGGTAGGAGCGATGAAGGGGGTGACGACAGCAACGGCCAGGGATGTCGGTCTCGGGGGGAGCCTCGGCCGCTGGCTTTCCGGGAAGCGGGTCACGCAGCTCGCTTTCCTCATCGCGCTGGCCCTCGTCTGGGAAGCCACGTTCCGGATGGAGGTCGTCAGCGAGCTCTTGTTCCCCTCGTTCATCGACATCCTCACCGTCTTTTGGAGCGGGTTTGGGGATCTGAGCTTTCGGCTGCAGGTGACGTTTCGCTACATCCTCTACGGCATGCTCCTGGCGGCCGTCCTAGGGGTCGTGTTGAGTTTTCTGGCGATGATCTCACCAGCCGTTGCCAGCGTCCTCGATATGGTGCTCGCCGTCATGCACCCCCTCCCGGCTGTCGCCCTGCTGCCCCTGCTCATCATCTGGTTCGGACTCACTCGGGTCAGCCTGGTGCTTGTGATCCTGACCGCCGCCCTGTGGCCCATGCTGCTCAACTGCTATACCGGATTCCGGGCGGTCCCCCAGACCTATCTGGAAACCGGTCGAAATATTGGTCTCAGGGGCTTTCGACTCATCTGGTCGGTGATGATCCCCGCCGCCCTTCCGTACCTGATCGCCGGCTTTGCCAGCGGCTGGGCACGGGCCTGGCGCGCGGCGATCTCCGTCGAGCTGGTCTTCGGCGCGGCGGCGAGCGAAGCAGGGATCGGCTGGTATATCTATAACGCCCAGTTCTTCTTGGAGATGCCCCAGGTGGTCGCGGCGGTGCTCGTAATTATTTTGGTTGGAATTGTCGTCGAGCGACTCGGCCTCGATACGTTAGAGCGGGTCACGGTCGGCCGCTGGGGGATGGTGCAGCATGCCGAAGGCCAGACCTAGGATGCGTTACTGGCACGAAGTGGCCGGCGAATGTATGGCCCAAAGAGGATTCCATGTTTCCGGTCATTAAGGGGGTCGCCTGTATCCTTGCCCATGTTCCTGACCTGATCCCTTTTGGATCGAAACCGCATCGAGAGATCCAAAAGGATTCGAGTCTCCTTGGGGAATTGAAGGATCACATGAGAAGCTACCCCGAGGCGGTTGGATACCCCCCACACCAAGCCTTTATCGGCAACCTCCTCCCCGACGACCTTTGGAACTTTCAACAGCCGTGGTACACGCATTTGGTTGAGCAGGCATCCACCTCCGGCCCCTATGGGGAGATTATGCCGGAGGAGCAGTTCTACGGCTTACTGAAAGTCGCCGATCGATTCAACCTGGTGCACCTTGAAAAGAAATTTACAGACGAGGCACGCGATAAACTCCAGACGCATCCCCTCTCGTCCCAAGACGATACGGATGCCATCACCGGAGGGCATCCTCTCCCTGAGATCGAAGCGAGAATCAGGCGCGGCGAAGCCATTCCCCTCTTCGTCGGGGAAAGGACCGTCGGCTGTGTGCTGAGGGACCATGAGGAGGATGAAGCCCTGACCGCCTCCGTGCTCTTGGAGAACCTGGCGTGCAAGGCGACAGGGGCTCTCGCCCTTCGCCACCTTCTTCGCCAGCTGGTTGAGGAAGGAAGCCCTTCCGCGGGTGACATCGACTATATTATCGGAGGCTCAGAGGAGGCGGTAGGCGATCGCTACCAACGCGGTGGCGGGAGCCTGGGGAAGGCGATTGGAGAGATGGCTGGCGCCACCAAGGCCTCTGGAGCTGATGTGAAGGCGTTCTGCGCCTCTCCGATGCACGCGGCGATCGTCGCCGCCGCGCTGGTCCAGGCTGGGATCTTTCGGAACGTGGCGGTAGTGGCAGGGGGCTCCCTCCCCAAATTGGGCATGAAATTCAAAGGGCATCTCAAGAACCAGATGCCGATCCTGGAAGATGTGCTGGCGGGAGCCGCTTTCATCGTGGGGACCGACGACGGCAGGAATCCTATTCTCAGGACCGACGCGGTGGGCAAGCACGATATCGGCACGGGAACCTCCCAGCAGGCCCTCACCGAGGCGCTGGTCCTGAAACCCTTGGAGAAGCTCGGTCGGCGGCTCACCGATGTGGCAAAGTACGCAACCGAGATGCACAATCCGGAGATCACCGTCCCGGCGGGAAGCGGCAACGTTCCCCACACCAATTACCGGATGATTGCTGCCTTGGCCGCCCTGCGGGGAGAGATTGGCCGCGAAGAGATGGAGCTCTTCGTCCGGCGCCGTGGGATGCCCGGTTATGCCCCCACGCAGGGGCACATCGCCTCGGCGATCTGCTTCCTGGGGCAGGCTCGGGATGGGCTGCTGGCAAGAAAACTGCAAAGTGCCATGTTCCTCGCCAAGGGAAGCCTCTTTCTGGGGAGGATGACGGAGTTACCCGACGGGGTCTCCTTTCTCCTCGAGCCGAATCCGGCCTAGGGCAGTGCTGCAGCGGAAAGGAGGCAAGACGATGGCCTTGAAGGGAAAGAAGGCGATCATCATTGGAGAGCGAGACGGCGTGCCCGCTCCTGCCATTGGTGCGTGCCTGACGGATGCGGGTGCCGAGGTCATCTACGCGACCACGGAATGCTTCGTTTGAACAGCAGCCGGGGCCATGGACTTGGAGAACCAAGCGCGCATTAGGGAGCTCGCCGAGCAATACGATAAGCGCGACTTGGTGGTTGTCCTGGGAGCGTCTGATCCGGAGAGTGTCAGGCTCGTCGCCGAGACGGTGACCCTGGGCGATCCAAGCTATGCCGGTGCCCTGGGAGGGGTCCAGTTGGGACTCCCCGTGTACCATATCCTCGAACCTGAGCTCAAGGAGCAGGTAGACCCTGAGATCTACCAGCAGCAGGTGGGAATGATGGAGCTGGTGCTTGACGCTCCAAATCTCACCGCGCCCTTGAGGAAGATCCGTGAGGTAACCGCCCACTGAAAATGAGACCCGACGGTGGGCATCCCGTGGCTCTCCTCTTCCATGACAGGCTCGATTCCCTCGACGGCCACCCCATTTGGACGCCAAACCAACATGAGTTCTGACAATCCGTCGGGGATACTCTGTCCGGCAGAGAAGGGGCGTGCAAGAGCGGGGAGCAGAGCACCTGGGATGGCTTGAGAAAGCTCCGGTGCGGGAAGCAAACGCAATGCGGCTCGACCTCCTGAGATACACGATCAGAGACATCCGGTTCGCAGAGACCTCCCGGATCGAGGACGGGGTCCTGTCCTTAAATAAAGAGTCTCTTCGCGCCGTGATCCTCAAGGACGAAAGACTCGGGGACGTGGACGTCGAAATCGCCAGGCCAGGCGAGAGCAAGAGAATTACTCATGTGCTGGATGTCGTACAGCCCCGGTTTAAGGTCGAAGGACCCGGCAGTATCTTCCCGGGGTGGCTGGGCCCTCCTATCACCGTGGGGTCGGGGAGGACGGTCGTCTTGGACGGTGTCGCCATCATCGAGGTTGGCCTGCTTCCGGAGGTCCAGGAAGGACTCGTCGACATGAGTGGACCCGGGGCCCAGTACTCCCCCTTTGCCTCGACCGGGAACCTCGTGTTGATATTCCAACCCAAGGAGGATCTCGATGCGGCCGCATACGATGCAGCCGTCCGGCTGGCCGGACTGGAGACCGCTGCGTATCTTGCCCGCTGCGCGCAGGGGATCGAGCCGGACAGAATCGAAACCTATGAACTCGCGCCTGGAACCACCCATGATCGTCCTCGGGTGGCCTATATCTATCAGCTCCAGTCCCGCGGCACCAGCAAGGAGACATTTGTCTACGGAAAGAAACCGGGAGACATTCTGCCGACAATGCTTCACCCCAACGAAACGATGGACGGAGCCATCGTGAGCGGGGATTTCGTCGTCCCCTGTCAGCGTAACGCCACCTACTTTCACCTGAATAACCCGGTGATTCAATCCCTCTACCGGCGCCATGGCCAGGATCTCGGATTCGTCGGCATCATCATCACCAACCAGCACAACGACCTTGCTGAGAAGGAACGATCGGCGATCTACGCAGCCAAGCTGGCCCGCCTCATCGGGGCGGAGGGGGTCATCATTACCAAGGAAGGCGGAGGCCACGCCGACATCGATCTCATGCTGAACTGCAGGATGTGCGAACGAGAGGGGATCCAGACCGTCCTTCTGGCAAACGAGCTCGCTGGGGCCGACGGAAGATCCGTGTCTCTGGTGGATATGGTCCCCGAGGCAGATGCCATCGTGAGCACGGGGAACAACGACCAACTGGTAGAGCTCCCGGCCGTTGAGAGCGTGTTGGGCTGCGGCCCGGTTCAGGGCGTTTCCCAGGACCCCGCCAGCCCCCTGGTCACCCCGCTGGCAAGGATCCTGGGCTCAACAAACCAGCTGGGCTTCAATAGCCTGACGGCACGAACGTACTGATGAGGAAGCGATGCAGAAGGCAAAGGTTGTCCACGTTCTCAATCAGTTCTTCGGGGGGATCGGCGGCGAAGACCAAGCCGACACGTCTCCGTTCGTAAAGGCGGGGCCGGTTGGCCCTGGGAACCTTCTCCAACAACTCCTTCAGGGAGAAGCGGAGATCCTCGCCACGCTCATCGCCGGCGACAATTTCGTTGCCGAGGATGTGGAAAGAGCGCTCGCACAAGGTCTGAGGCTCCTCGAGCCACTCGATCCTGACCTGGTCATTGCAGGGCCGGCGTTCAACTCCGGGCGGTACGGGATTGCCTGTGGTGCGATCTGCCGGGCGGTCCAGGAGCGCTTCCGCATCCCCGTCCTCACCGGGATGCACGCGGCAAACCCCGCGGTCCCTCTGTACGCCAAAGACGTCTACATCCTCGAGACGGCCGCCTCGGCAGCGGGGATGAAAGAAGCGATCACCAACATGGCCGCCTTCGCCTTGAAACTCCTGAAGGGATCAGAACCGGGGCCGCCTGACGCAGAGGGATATTTTCCCCGGGGGATCAGGCGGAACATCTTCGTGGACCGATTGGGGGCGGACCGAGCCGTGGAACTGCTCCTGAAGAAGCTGAAAGGAGAGCCGTTCCACACGGAACTCCCGCTCCCTGCCGTCGAGACCATCCCACCCGCCCCACCCATCCGCGATCTTTCCACGGCGACCATCGTCCTCGTCACGGAGGGGGGGATCGTGCCCAAGGAAAACCCGGATCGGATCGAACCGTCCATGGCCACTCGGTTCGGCCGCTACCGGATCGCCGACGTCGAGGACCTCACCCCAGTGGACTTCGCGGTCTCCCACGGCGGCTACGACAACCGATTCGCCAGCGAGGATCCCGACCGGGTGTTACCGCTCGACGCCGCAAAGGCGCTCGAGCGCGAGGCCGTCTTTGGCAGGCTTCATCCATATTATTATGTGACCGCTGGCAACGCCACCGCGGTCGACCGCGCCAGGCGCTTTGCCCAGGAGATCCTGGGGGATCTCAAAGAGATTGAGGGCGAGGTGGGGATCCTCCTGACCTCGACGTGAGGGACCGGGACTCGTTGCGGCGCAACGATGGCCAAGGAGTTTGAAAAGGCTGGTCTTCCCACGGTCCAGGTCTGTACTATAACGAGCATCGCCCTCTCGCTCGGGGTCAGCCGCATCGTCCCGGCGCTCGGCATCCCCCATCCCCTGGGCGATCCACGGCTCTCAAGAGACGAGGAGCAAAGCGTGAGGAAAGCACTCGTGCACAAGGCCCTCCGGGCACTTGGTCTCCAGATCACGGAACCACAGGTCCTGACGTGAAGCAGGAGCCTGAGTCCATCGACACCGGGAAAGGATCTACCGAGTGGATCAGTCACGGACTGACATCCTGATCATCGGAGCCGGGGGCGCGGGACTCACGGCAGCGCTGCACGCCGCGGACCGCGCGCAGCACCTGTCGGTTACCCTCGTGGTGAAAGGGCTCCTTGGTCGTGCCGGCTGCACGCGGATGGTTCAAGGTGGCTACAACGCGGTTCTCAAGCCCCCCGATTCCCTCGAGGACCATTTCCTCGATACCCTCATGGGCGGGGCGTGGATCAATGACCAGGAGCTGGCCTGGACATTGGTGGAAACCGCCCCCGAGCGGATCCGCGAGCTTGAGGCCCGCTACGGCTGCTTTTTTGACCGGACCCCGGATGCGCAGATTCACCAGAAGGCCTTCGCCGGCCAGAGCTACGACCGGACCATCCACAAGGGCGACTTGACCGGCATCGAGATTACGAACCGGCTCGCCGAGCAGGTGCTCGCTCGGCCAATCCGAGTTCTCGATGAGCACCGAGCGATCAGTCTCCTGCACACTGAAGGCGGCGAGGTAGGGGGTGCACTCCTCTTGGACATGCGGACCGGGAAGTTCCACGTGTTCCGCGCCAAGGCAACGCTTCTCGCGGCAGGCGGCGGCCCCTCCATGTATAAGGTGGTGGCGTGCTCGGCCGATAAGTCCGCCGACGGGATTGCAATGGCGTACGGGGTCGGGGCCAGTCTCCAGGACATGGAAATGGTTCAGTTCCATCCCACCGGGTTGGTCGTCCCCCGCTCACTCCTGACCGGGGCGCTCCTGGAGGAGGGGTTGCGGGGGGCAGGCGGACGTCTTAACAACAACCTGGGTGAGCGCTATATGCAGCGCTACGACTCGGTCCGACTGGAGCGCTCTACCAGGGACATCGTGGCCAGGGCGAGCTACCTGGAGATCGCCGAGGGGCGCGGGACGCCGGCCGGCGGCGTGCGTCTCGATGTGTCTCACCTCGGGGCCGAGTTCGTGGAACAGAACTTCCCCGGCATGGTGAAGCGCTGCCGGGACTTCGGGTGGGACCTGGCGAGGCAGCCAGTGGAAGTCCAACCGACTGCCCACTTCACGATGGGAGGGGTACAGATAAGCCCGGACTGCACCACGGGCATCCAAGGTCTCTTTGCCGCAGGGGAGGACGCGGGCGGCGTGCACGGGGCGAACCGTCTCGGAGGAAACGGCGTGGCCGATTCGACGGTCTTCGGGGGGATCGCCGGCGACGTCATGGCCGACTGGGTGGTGGGTCGTCCCGAGCCCACAGTATCAGGGGAGCAGATCGAGCAACTGACAGTGGAAGCCTGCCGCCCGTTGACGGGGAACGGGACAGAGTCACTGTATGCCATCCGGGACCGGATGCGCGAGTCGATGTGGGAGCACGCCGGACTAGTCCGCGAGGAAGATGGGCTCAAGAAGGTCATCGCGGAATTGGGCAGCATGCAAGGGCAGCTCGAGAAGGTCGCCCTGAAAGGCGGGCGGGCATACAATCTGGCGTGGATGGACTGGCTTAACCTCCGCAATCAACTCCTGGTCGCCGAGATGATCGCGCGAAGTGCCCTGGTGCGACAGGAAAGTCGCGGCTCCCATTACCGCCGGGATTACCCGGAGACGGACCAGACGGCGTGGCTGGTTAACGTCTGCCTTCGGCAGGGGCCCGGGGGGACAATGCAAACGTGGACCCGCCCCGTTCGACTGACAAGGCGCGTTCCGCAGGCGGAGGCACTCTCCGCATCGCCGGTCGACATCGGGGACTGACCAGGTGGGATCCACCTTGCCTTCAGCCTGGCAATCATGACGACCACGGAGCCAAAAATCCTGCGTCGTTCATCGACCTCGGTCGAGGCATGGCGTGACACCAAGGCCGGCATGTGGGCGTGGCTCCTGCTGCGAGGCTCAGCCGTCATCCTCGTCCTCCTCGCCGCCCTCCACCTGATCTACCCTTACGCCGTGGTGATCCAGTTCCTTCTCCTCTTGTCGCTGGTCTTTCACGGCGTCCTCGGGATCCGAGTGATCCTGATGGACCTGGGGGTTGGGGTTAGATTCCAGAAACCGCTCTTTGCCGGGCTCCTCCTCCTCGGTCTGGTCATCTTCCTTCTCGCCTGGTGGGCGAGATTTTGACGAGGGATCCCCGATCGTGACCGGATCGAGCACTCTCCGCGTTTTCCGCTACGACCCTGACCAGGGTGGTGCCTCACGATACGACAGCTTTCGGATCCCCGCGTCGGGCCAGACGACGGTGCTGGACGCGCTCGCCTGGATTCAGAACACGGAGGATCCCACCCTCGCTTTTCGGTACTCCTGCCGGGTGGGGATGTGCGGAACCTGCGCCATGGTGGTAAACGGGCAGGAGCGATGGACCTGCCGGACGCGCCTCATCGAGCTGAACAGCGAGACCGTCACGGTCCGTCCCCTCTACCACTTTCCCCTGGTCAAAGATCTTGTGGTGGACATGGCGCCGTTCGAGTCCAAGCTCGAACGTGTCGAAGCTGCTCTGCTGCCGGCATCGGACGTCCAGGACTTTGCCCCAATTTCTCCCGCTTCGGACGAGCGACAGGCAATCGATCCCGCCATCGAATGCATCGGCTGTGGGGCATGCGTGTCCGCCTGTACGATGGTGGGCTGGCAGCCAGAGTTTCCCGGACCAGCAGCGC
Source organism: uncultured bacterium (assembly GCA_964348275.1). Taxonomy (GTDB): domain Bacteria; phylum Methylomirabilota; class Methylomirabilia; order Methylomirabilales; family CSP1-5; genus CSP1-5. Next base: position 2,118 of record CAYGBT010000043.1, on the reverse strand, counting down.
TGCTCCGTGCCTTCACATTGGTCGAGGACAGCCGCGATCGAGTGCAAGAGAATCGATTGACCGGTCTCCTCACTGCGGAGGCACTCTGGCACTGTCGAACGCAGCTCAATTGTACGGCGGTCTGCCCCATGGAGCTGAACCCGGCCGAGGTCATCACCCGCCTGAAGCGTCGAACGATGACCGCCGTGCTCCTTCGCCCGCCCGCTCCGGAACAGGCAGCGGCCACAGCCCGAGTGGCGGAACTCGGCGCGGCGGGCGATGCCCCCCGGCGCCGGTTTCTCCAACGGGTGGCCCTGGCCCTCGCGGGGGCCGTGGCTCTTCCTTTGGCCGGACTTCTTGGGGTCACTGTCCTGGGGCGCCGTTCGGCAGCGCGCGGCTGGGCACGCGTGGGCCCGACGCCCAGCTTGGAGCAAGGCCGGCCCTACGAGGTCCACTACGAGGTCGTCCGTCACGAGAAGGGCCGGGCCCGCCCCATCCAAAAGCGGGCCTACCTCGTGAGGACTCTTGATGGCCTGGTGGCCTTCGATCCCCAATGCACGCACCTGGGGTGCGCCACGCGATGGGATGAGACGACTCGCCTGTTTCTCTGTCCGTGTCACGGAGGCGGGTTTGACCACGAGGGGCGCGTGGTCATGGGGCCACCCCCCCGGTCCCTCAAGCGCCTGGAGGTCAAGGAGGATCGAGGAACCGTCTACCTCTGGAGCGATTGATGAAGCAGTGGCTGGATGAGAGGCTTGGCGTCACGGCCCTCAAGCGGGCACTCCTGGAAAAACCAATAGGCGCCCATGTCGGCTGGTCTCAGACCCTGGGAGCCATCGCGCTTTTTCTCTTCATCCTTCAGAGTGCCACGGGTGTCGTACTCACCTTCTACTACGTTCCTAGCCCGGATCAGGCATACGCGGCGGTCACCGCCATCGACCAAGAAGTTCCCTTGGGGTGGTTCCTCCGCGCCCTTCACCGGTGGGGCGCCTCTCTCATGGTGATCGCGGTGCTCCTGCACCTGGCTCGCTCCTTTCTCCATGGCGCCTACAAGGGACCCAGAGAAACCACATGGATCGCTGGCGTGTTCCTCCTCTTCCTCACCCTGGCTTTCGGGTTTACCGGCTACCTGTTACCGTGGGATCAGCGCGCGTACTGGGCGACCGTGGTGGGGCAATGGATTATTGCGAGCGTTCCGATCGCCGGACCGATTCTGGCGCGAGCCCTGGGAGGCCTCGAAATCGGGGGAGCGACCCTCTCCCGCTTCTTCGTCCTCCACATCCTGCTGTTGCCGGCGGCAACGGTCGCCCTCCTGGTCATCCACCTGTACCTCGTCCAGCGTCATGGGGTCGCCGGGCCACCCCGGGAAGCCCCAGGAGCCCCGAGACCCTTCTATCCCTTCCACGCGGTCAAAGACATCGCAGCTTGCGTCGCGGTGTTCGTGGGCCTCTGTGTGATCGCCTCCGTAGCAGGCACCCCGCTCGAAGCAGTCGCCGATCCTACCGATACAAGCTATCTCCCCAGGCCCGAGTGGTACTTCCTGTTCTTATACGAACTCTTGAAGTTCTTCAAAGGCAGAGGCATGCTCGTGGGAACCACGCTGCTTCCTCTGGCGGGGATCGGATTCTTGTTTCTGCTCCCGTTCCTGGACCGCTCCCGCGAGCGCCGGATCCTCCATCGCCCCCTCGCACTTGCCATCGGCGTCTCGCTGACCGCCGGACTGCTTTACCTCACGATAGTTGGGGCCGTCTCCACCCCGCGGCCCGGCGTATTCCAGGCGCCGCCGGGACCACTCTACCCCAAGCTCATGGCGGGGATGGCCATCTTCACGGAGAAACGGTGTCCGAGCTGCCACAGCATCCTCGGGAAAGGGATGAAGCTGGCTCCGGACCTGTACCGGGTCGGGGCGAGACGCGAGCGAGAATGGCTTGCCAAGCTTCTCAAGGATCCGAAATCGGTGTTTTCCTCCCCGAGCATGGTTCCGTACCGGCTCGCACCTCAGGAGCTTGAGGCCCTCGTGGCCTATTTGAAGTCCCTCGATCTGACCAAAGGCGTGCAGGAGATTTCTCGCCCGATCGTGGTTGGGGGCTCGGCCATTTACCGGCGCGGCTGCCTCGGCTGCCATCGGATCGGCGGAGA
>CAYGBT010000042.1:1375-22688 GCA_964348275.1 uncultured bacterium | reverse complement strand
CGTGGCGGTGGCTATCGCTTTCGGACTGGGAGGAAGGGACGTCGCGGCCCGCCAGTTGGGGGAGTGGATCCATGCAATCAAGCCTAAGAAATCCTGAAGGGTAGAGGGCGAACATTACGGAAAGGGCCCGGCCTGCCGTGCCGGGCCTTTTTTCTGCTGGCTTTTCTACGTCTGGGTTCGACGTCCTTCGGGGGTCCCCTCTCACGGCCCCCCTGGCCCGGCTCACGGCCTGGCGCACAACGGACCATACGAACTCTATTTCTCGCGCTTTTTCCCAATCCTGGTGCAATTTTTGCAATCCGTTCTCAGCCGCGTTGAGAAAGGGGGGCCCCCTTTGCGCTCCTGGGAACAGACCACCCGAAGCTTACTCCTACGGCTTCGCCTGGACAGCATCAATGGGAGGATTCTCGTCTTCGCCTTGCTCGCCACGCTCATCCCATCCCTCACCATGGGTTGGCTCTCGTATGGGCACAACAAGCAGTTCCTGACGGAAAAGATCACTGGGGAGCTCAGAAATGTCACCTCCCACACGGTCCGGGAGGTCGACATATGGCTCAAGGAGCGTTTTTACGATCTCCGCGTCTTCTCGAGTTCCTACGAGGTTTCAGAAAATTTGGAGACGTTCCTTCAAGGCCAGGGAGGGCCGAATCCGCATGGGGTGGCACCTCGCCGCCTCAAGGATTATCTGACCTCGGTCCGGGAAAAATTTATCCACTACGAAGAGCTCCTGGTGATCGACCCGAACGCTCAAGTCGTGGCCACGAGCGCCGAGGGTGCCGGCACTGTGAGGTTACCACCGGAATGGATGAAGGGCGTGCAAAAAGACAAGGCAATCCTGGGTGAAGCGTTTTGGGACGAAGCATTGCAACAAACGGTCATGATGATCGCCGTCCCTGTCAAGTCGGCGAACGGTCGCTTCCTGGGCGCGATGGCCGCAAAACTCAACTTTCGCGCGATCAAATTGATCTTAAAAGGCTTCCCCCTCGGAAAAAAAGGTCAGGTGTATCTGATTACTGAGAATGGCACCCTGATCCTCAGCTCCCGGCTTCTCCCGTCGCCGCCGAATAAGACATTACTGGCACCCAAGACCACGCAGACCCTGCTCGCACGAGAGGCAGTCCCACTTCAATACAGGGATCACCAGGGAAAAGAGGTGGTGGGGACGCTTAACAGATTGCCCCAGTTGGATTGGGCGGTTGTAGCTGAGGTGGGATGGAAGGAAGCGTACGCACCGATTGTCCGGCTTCGAAATCTGACCTTTGTAATGGTCGTCGCGCTATTATTGGGCATCGGCCTGATTGCCTATTTCCTCGGTGCCACCATCGTCCGCCCCCTAAACGTCCTGACCGACGGCGCGGCCAAGGTGGCGTCCGGCGATCTCGAGGTGGATCTCCCCATCGCGAGCCGCGGCGAGATGGGGTACATGACCGAGGTCTTCAATCATATGGTGGCGCGCCTGCGCCACGGACGGGAGGAGTTGGATACCATCAACAAGACCTTGAGTGAAAAAAACAGAGAATTGGAAGCACTTTCGATCACCGATGGACTCACCGGGCTGTATAACCGGACTCACTTGATGCAAACCCTAGCCAACGAGGTCGCCCGAGCCCGGCGGCACACGCACCCCTTCTCGATACTGATGATCGATATTGATCACTTCAAAATTTACAACGACAGCTTCGGTCATCTTGCGGGAGATGCCGTACTGAGGAAATTGGCGTCGATCTTTACCAAATCTATTCGCAGTGTCGAATATGCGGCGCGCTACGGCGGCGAGGAATTCCTGATCATGTTGCCGGAAACCGAAACGGATGGAGCCCTGGAGGCTGCTGAACGTATTCGAATTCGGGTGGCTCAACAGACATTCGATGGCGGGAACGAACGGGGCGGGATCACAGTGAGCATCGGCGTGGCCGGGTTTCCGGAGCACGGGACGATCCCCGAATCGATTATCGCAAGCGCCGATGCCGCCATGTACCAGGCCAAGCGGGATGGCCGCAACCGAGTCGTTCGGGCCCCCAGCAGCGAGTGAACAATAAAACGCGTTGTGCGATCCAGACCTACAACCCCTTCACCAGAGACCGAAAGATCCAGCCTCCACGGCCCTCTTCGTCTTCAACCCGCACCCACTGGCCCTTGTACGAATGGCCCACGAGCGGGGTCCCTTTCTCGATCGCGAAGAGGACCTTGAATGTGAGGCCAGGCCCGTCCCTCACGTTGCTTGTCGTCAGCACCCGAAGCGGGACCGGCACGGCGAAGAAAACCTCGCCCGCTCTCACCGGGACATTTTCTTGACTCTTTACCCGCGCCTCGCCCGCCTTAATAAAACCTTTGGCTTGGCTCGTAAGGTAGAGGGCACCACCGTAGTTTTGCTTTTCGAACTCCTGGGCACTCATCTTCAATAGATCCTCGGCCTGGACCACCTCAGTAACGTTCTCCTGTCCGGCCATCCTTTTCCTCAGAGTGTCCAAGGCAATCTCTGCCTCTGCCATCATCGAGGCTGCCTCCGCCTTGCTTTCTACGGTATGCAGCTTCGCCTTGGCCCGCACGACCTCCTGGATGGCCTCATCGAGCTTTTTCTGCAGTTCTTTGGCCTGGGCTTCCTGTTCCAAAAGATGTAATTGGAGCTTGGCGACTTTCTCTTCGAGGTCGCGAGAGACAGCAGTCTGCTGTGCTAATTTTTCTTGGAGCTGCTGTGCCCCCTCGTCAGGGGTTACCGCGGGTGTTTTCCCGGCGCACGCTGAAAGAAGGATGCCCGGCCCGGTAAACAAGAGTACCGGGTAGAAAACGAACTGGGTAAATCTACACCGGTCAATTCCGAGCATAGATACCCTCCCTCACCCCTCTGTAGCAAACATTGTACCAAAACTTGTGATTTTCAAGCAGCAACGGATTGAGGGGGGCGGGCGGCAGGGTCTGTCAGGGGTGTGCCTTAAATCGTACAGACCTCCAGTAGGACTCGGCGTGCGATTTGGTGTTTTGACTGTTGATTTGGATCCTGAGAGCTCGGACCTCTTCTGGTTTGCCCCCGAAGAGTTTTTGGTAGTCCTCGACCACGTTCCGCGTGATCGTCAGCCACTTTCCTTTTTCTGTGTCGCCCGATTCGACGACCACCGCGTTGACGGTTAAGAAGGGCACGTACGTTGCAGAAGGGTCCTTCCCGACCGTTCCCTTGGGAGCGGTGCTGTCCCAGATGTACGTGATGATCTCTTTCTTTAATGTACTCCACGAAAAGACGACCAGGAGTTGCGCGGCCTGATCGTTCGTGGCGCCCTTCCGGAAATCGCCCCCCTTCGGCAACTCGGTCACCTTCCACTCCCACTCAAGATAGGGTGTCTTCTTGAGGTCGATTTCGACTTCTCTGTTGAGGGAAAAGGACGATGATTCACTCCGGAGCTTGAGTACCTGGCCGTCCGAATTATCGACGAGGGCCAAGTCCGCTTTTCCGTCTTTCTCCGCCAGTTTCCACCCCGCGGGAACCTCTTCATCTGCTAGGGCAAAGTCAACGACGACCACCTCTTGGGCTCCGACCGGGATCCCGACGCCGTAAGCGAGACCGAGGGTCAGTACTCCAACAGCAAACCGGGCATACCTCAATGACATCTCGGCGAGCCACCTCATTGATGCCTGTTGCCTCCTGCCACCGTATCAGACGTAAAGGGAGCCATATTATTCTGGATTCCCAAATTCAATCCTTGCACCCTTAGGATTCGACCGTGACGCCCCTCCAGAACGCCACGTAGCCCTCGATGTGCTTTGCAGCCTCTTTCGTTGCCGGATAATACCAGGCAGCGTCCTTATTAACCTCACCGCCCACCACGATGTCGTAGTAGCGCGCCTCGCCTTTCCACGGACAGGTGGTGTGCTTGTCGCTTTCTTTAAAATACCCCCGATTGATCGAGTTTGGGGGGAAGTAGAAGTTGCCTTCGACCATCTGGCATTTGTCACTTTCTGCGAGTACGGCTCCCTTCCACATGGCTTTGGGCATTGCCTCCTCCGTTTAATCACGAATTGGATTCACATTCTGTGATCCATGATAGTCGAGTCTGCCTCAAATAACAAACGAGCCTCAGCGGCAGCCCTGATTTAGACGGCCCGGCTCCTGACCAAGTTAGGCACGCCACTTGCTATTGCGCTCTCCTGATCAATCTTTTTTGGGGGAGGAGGAAAATGTTCAGAATGTACATTGCGGCATTCGCTGTCGCCTTGGTGTTCCCTCTGGTCCTGATGGGATGTGGGGAGAGCGAAAACGGATCTACGCAGATCGAGAAAGACGTCATCGAGGCACAGGGGCGGGCAGAAGGGGTGCGGGCTCACGTAAACCTCAAAGTACTGGAAACAGCGATCCAGCAGTACTACGTTGAGTGGGGACGCTTTCCCAAGAGCCTCAATGACCTACCCGTCCTCCAGAATCAGGGAATCGACCCCGACCTCTACGACTACGACCCCGCCACCGGGAAGGTCCGGCTCCGGTAAGAGGCGCCTCTCAGTCCTGGACGGTTGGAAGGCCGGGGAACAGGCGGGGTAAGGAGTGAATGCGGTTCCAGCCGTCGCCCAGCTTGACTGCCTCGACCTGAATGTCATCAAAGTACGTGTCAAGCACTGCGACGCGCTCCATAGCCAGGGGGGGCGAGCAGTAATCTTCTTCTTCCCACAGGGCTGACCCATCCTCCTCGATTCGCGCACCGCAAAGACCGGTGCTGAGCGCCTGGCCAAAGGGCCGGAGGCCCTCAAAGGCCTTCTTCATCAGTAGGTTCTCGAGTTCACCCAGTTTGTTGAGTTTGGGTTTCGCCCGCACTAAGTAGTAGGCCATCGGCTTCCCCCCTCTTTGGCAGCTATCCTACTTCATTATTTTAAAATGTCGATAATCTGAGGTATCGTTCCTCGCTCGCCGAGGCGGATGGTCTTCGTCACAGTACCGATGACCAAGCCAGGGTATCGAACCTTCCGCCCGAGCGTTGCCATTTCTCGATCGAGCTCATCAATCTTTGGCATCTGCTCTGATTCCTCAAGACAGGCCAAATCCTCTGCGACATTCCACGCATGGTTTCTTGCCTTTGTCATACTAAAGTTGATGACGGCTTCATCGGTTTTTCCCGCTATGCGATCTAGGCGTCCAAGCACTGGCCACACTTGAGTGAGTTCTCGTTCCACCCCATCAACCAGTCCGGCGAGGATCTCGTTGATCTTATTGAAGTCATTTTTGAGACCGTGAACCGCATTCCCGGGACAGGTTCTCGCGGCGGCAACGCCTAGGTCAAGATTGATATGCGCATTCATTCCCAAAAGTACATGTTGCAATACAATGGGCCACCAGTGCCTTGCAGCATCAAAGCAGACCGTCCATGATCTCGTGAGCACCTTATTATTTTGGTATCGCTCAAAACCATCTAGGTAGCGATTTGCAAAGACCACATCCAACCGCTCCATTCGCTCTCCATCTTCAAAAAAACCTTCCGCAATCCCCTCTTTGACCTTCACAGTGACCTTCCGGTACAGCGCAGCAAAATACCCCAGCCGACTGTGGTTTCTGCGAGCCCACTCGACAATCTTCTCGAGCTGCTCGATGACTTCATCGATCGTTTTCGCCTGCATGACATACCCTCACCAAGGTACGATCCACCACATCCCACCCCGCCAATAGCGGGCAGAAAATGGTGTCAGGCTTTCGATGTTTTGCTTTTGCGCAAGCGTGCTTTCAGTCGGGCGACGCGTTGTCGAAACTGTTTATCCTCCCTTGATCGCTCCTGGAGCTGTCGCACGCCATTGCTCAACGTGGCGACGTCCCGCCCAAAGTATCGTGCGACTTCGGTCAAGCTCGCGGTCTTGAGATCTGTCGCCAACAAGCCCACCAACCACCGGGCCTGAGCGACGTGACTTCCCTTGCCCGGGGCGCGGAGTAGAGCCTCAGAAAAATCCACTTCCTGACAGATCGCTGCTACAATAGTGCGCAGCGCGGGTGGACGTTTGATCCTGGCCCCCGCCTGTGCCAAGGCTCTCGAAGCGAAACTATCATCACCCAACATCCCCCCCCTACTGCTCCCTCGATGAAACTCCTCGCGCCGTCCTCCTCCGACTCCGTCCGCTACAAATTGCGCATACCGGGCCCTGGCAGTGTCTATGTGCTTCCCAAACAGGGCTAACACCCAGTCCGTCTTGAGCCACGGCACGCTGCCTTTGCCCAAGTAGTAACGATGCCCACTCCATGGATAAGCCGTCGGATTATTTGCCAGGCCAGCGCGGACCGGATTCAAATGAATATAGCGGGTCAACTCAAGTAAGTAAGCATCCTGATCTACCAAGATCGCCTTGTATCGACCGTGAAATAAATGGCCTCTCCGCCCCCGCCGCTTGTTGATCCAGCCCGTGTACCGAAAGCTAAGATTCTGCATGATCTTGGATAACGGCACCTCCCCCACCTGAATGGCAAAATGCACGTGGTTCGGCATGAGGCAAAATCCATGGATCCGGTGGCCAAAGCGCCTAACCCCGTTTTCGACGAGCTTCAGAAAATGCCTGCGGTCCCCATCTTCAAAGAAGATCGCCTCGCCAGCATTCCCCCACAGCATGACGTGGTACAAAGCCCCCGGATAATGAATTCGCGGTTTGCGAGCCATGCGTCTTACCTACCACGGACCTCACGTCAATATCAATACTTCAAAAGCCTGACCCCAAATTGCGTGGGGTCTACTCACCAAGGAGGGGATCACCCCAAGCCAAAAAACTGGCCATCGGAATCCGGAGGGTAGTCGAAGCAAGCGTCATTCTACCGCAACTGAGCGTCCCAGAAAACTGATGAATGGAATCTTCTTGTGAGGAAAAATTAGCGGGAGGACGGAGATGGATCCTCCGTCCGTTGGGACTGATCCGTCTCTTGCCTCGCAGGGCTCAGACTTTCGAGTAGCCTTTCGAGTGGCGTTCTCCACTCCTCGATCGAATGGGATCCCGGATCGGCAATCAACCGGTCAAGCTCCTCGTCCCTGCCGAACAGGGAATGAAGTCGTATTTCGAGATCTGGGGGAATGCTGGTCGGCGCGTCGTCAGTGTGGAAAAGCCTCGCATATGCCATCACAGCAACCGCCTGATCGTGTTCTCGAAGCTCGGCCCGCTTGTTCACCTCCAGCAAAAGCTCGGAGATGTTCGTCACATCCTGCCAAAGCCTAAGACCTGCAACGGCGTCGCCGTCTTGGTTTCCGTCCAGCCACTCGATGAGGCGACTCTGGAGTGATTCGATGCGCTTGCGATCGGAGGCACGCAAATCACGGTAAATATCGCTCCCGGCGAGTTGGGCAATCCCGATGACAGCCCCGCGAAGGCGCTCACGAACATTTTCAGCGGTCGAAGGACCACCTCCGACAATCGTTTGCCGAAACACCGCGTAAGCGCGCCGGACTTGCAGCGAGCGGTGCAGCTCCCCCTGGTAGAGATGAGTGAGGATCCTGCTCAGACCTTCTGATGCGCAGATGGCGTTTTCAACTGCAATGGCTGATGTGATCAATCGGTTGCACGCACGGCCGCATTCAGAAATGATGATCCATGCCTCTCTACTGGATTTGATCTTCGCGAGTCCTTCAACCTCGCGATCGAGCTCCAATCGGGCCATGAATGAGAGGTCGGTGATTCCCTGGGTCCCGTCCCCCGCTTCAATTGCGAGGTCGATGCCGCGATTGAGGCTCGCAACGGCTCTCTCCGACGCCGCACCTGCGACGTCGTCCTGTGGAGGGGAACCGTAATATTCAAGTATCTGCTTGAAAACATTGATGGCGTCGGAAAGTGCTTCTGTAACCGCGGGGAGCAGTTCGTGCTGGAGGGAGCTCTGCTCTCGCCACTCGTAGTGGCGGACATCGATCCCCCGGGCGCGGTGCACCACCCTCAAAAGGGACCGTTGAAGATCTCGCACATCCACCGATGAACCCTCGGACACCGAATGCGGAGGTCGGATCTCCTGCCCCGAAGTGTGATCCTCCGACTGGGAATCTCTATGAAGTCTCCCTGAGCCCATCTCAGATAGATGCCGTCTCGTCGTCCGCCTTGGTGGATTCGAATGTTCCGTCAATTTTGTTGGGGTGGACCGGAGTTTTTGGTGCAAAGTAGATGCCAAAACTGAGACATCTATTTCGAGCTCAAGGAAACTCCTATTTCTTCGCAAATAAAGATAGTTTGCGAGGGCTTCTCACAGAGGAACCAGGAATGATGTGGGCTGCTGGAGGGGGTACGTAACGGTACCAAGGCTGAGCGAGGCGCCTAGCGGAATGGAAACAACTCGTGCGGCGCGATCTTCCCCCTGATGTTTCTCAACGGCACAGGCCCGTAATCGCGGCTGTCCTCCCGGACCCAACGGGTATCCCCGAGGACAAAGTAGGAATGTTCCCCGATGGTATACGGACCGAAATCGGGGTAGGTCCCGCCTGCGGCATACGGTTCGTCCAACAGGTGACCGTTGATATAGACCCGGCTGGACTTGATCTGCAGGGTCTCCCCTGGGAGGCCGACGACGCGCTTTACGCCCTCAGCCCCATTCGCATGTGCTTGGAAGACCACGAGGTCCTTTCGCTCGGGAGGGACAAAGTAGTAAATGTACCTGTTGACCAAGTAAAAACCACCCTTGGGTAACGTCGGGTGCATGCTCGTGTCGGCGACAATCACGCCGCTCACGACAAATGCCTTAGAGAAGAACCACACCACGATGGACCAGAAGAGAACAAAGGCCAGCCAGATGGCCCTTCGGTTCTCGGTCGTGGTCCCGACGAAGCGCCTGTTAAAAAAGGCTCTTTTTTCGTTTGTCGGAGCTCGCACCCTAGAAGGACTCCCCATCACTCAGCTCACCGCTTGTCGCGCGGTGGCTGTCTCTCCCCGGTCCCCGGCTTCCCCAAGTTAGCTCTCCTGGACCAGGCCGAAGTATTCAATTTGCAAATGTCGGGCCAGTTTGGGCCCGTTCTCCAGCTGAGCAAGGCTGAGGGGAGATGGAGCCCAAAGGTGGGTCGATCAGAGCTCAGGGCTCCGCATACCCGGGCGGGGTCTAACGAAATGGAAACAGCTCGTTGGGCTTGATCTTCCCTTTGATGTTCTTCAATGGAACAGGCCCGAAGTGGCGGCTATCTTCGCTTACCCGACGGTTGTCCCCGAGGACGAAGTAGGCATCGTTCTCAATGCGGTACGGACCGAAGTCGGGGAAAGTCGGACCGACGGCATATGGTTCCACCAACCGGCGGCCATCGATGTATACGCGGCCAGACTTTATGGTGATCGTTTCCCCCGCAAGCGCGATGACGCGCTTGACGTACTCCTGGGGGGCATCTGCATTCGCTCGTAAGACGACGATTTCTCCCCGCTCGGGGAGGGTAAAGTGATAGATGTACTTGTTCACCAGGTAATAGCCCCCCTCAGGCAAGGTCGGGACCATGCTGATGTCAACGACGACCCCGAGGCTTACGACATATGCTTTAATGAAGAAATACATCAGGATGGACCAGGACAAGAGAAAGGCCAGCCTGTTGACTCTTCGTTTCTCCGTCCAGACGAAGCGCCAGTTCAGGAATCTTCTTCTGTCTCTCGACGCATCCGATTTTGCCATATCTCAGTGGTCCCTACCGTTCCGCGGCGGCTGAAGCGAGAACCTCCATCATAAGACGCCATTTTTTCCAAGAAATCTGCGACCCGCATGGTGTAGATCTCGCCTGATTTGCAAGGATAAGGCCACGTCGCGATTCTCAATTGTGTGGCAATTCCTCCACCGCTGACTTTGCCAGAGCCGAGCCATCGACATCCCGATCCGATGCTCCACAATCCGATGAGAAAATTCGACGCCTTCCGGGCGCGCCATATGGGCAGCACGAGGTGGATGCTTCTTTACGGCAGACGGGATCAGGGGGGTCACAAGACGAACAAAAGCGAGGTGGGCAGCGTCCGATATTCGACGGAGGGGTCGAGAACCGAACAGCGAAGCCACGACGACCTCCGGCGAAGGTGGCCCTTACGAGTCGGTCAGGCTGATGCAGGCCGAGCAGTTGGGAGTCTCCCATAGGGTCACCTCGGCGAGCGTGACGCCTTCGGGCAAGGCCTTGGCGATCTCCTGAAAGGCTGTCTTGGCCATCACCTCGGCCGTAGGATTGTCCGGCAACGTGACGACCCGTTCGGGGGCTTCAGGCTGGGCATGAACGACGGCCTGGACTAACGGATCATCGAATCGGAAAAGGGCAGCGTGGTCCCATTTGCTCACCAGCCGCTCGTCCACGATCCGCTTGATATCGCTGAAGTCAATGAGGATACCGAGTGCATCCAGATCGGCCGCTTCCACCACCACCCGCAGGCGGTAGCGATGCCCGTGCAGGTACGCACACGGGCCGGGGTGACCGAGCACCCGGTGCGCCGCATCAAATTCGAAGTCCCTGGAAACCCTCATCCTTCGCCCTCCTCAACCATTCACACTGCTCACTGTCATCGCTGGACCGAGGCTCGTTCTCGAGCAGGGAGTCTCATGATGCTACTACAGGAACCGCCCCGGGACCACGCAAATCGTCTGGCCTTCACCGAATTTCTTCTTGATTTCCGGCCCAGACCCTGCGAAATTGGTAATAGATGGGCCCCTCGGCGGTTCGGTGCATACCTTCAATTAATCCAAAATCAGGAGGTGGGGATCATGCGATACAGAAATCGTCCATTTCTCACATGGGGCATTGCACTTTTCACCCTGCTGGTCTTCTCTGTCACTCCGCTCGCCGGTGCCGAGTATCCGGCACGCCCGATCAAGCTCATCGTCCCCTGGGCGCCCGGTGGTGACACCGACGCCATCATGCGGATCTTTGCCGGCTATATGAGCGATGCTTTAGGGCAGTGGGTCCAGGTGGTCAACATCAAGGGAGGTTCCGGCACGGTGGGCGCCCGTGAGGCAAAGAACGCCAAGCCTGATGGCTACACCCTCTTTTCCGCCCACGAGTCGATCATCACCACGTATGCGACTGGAATCGCGGACTTCACCTGGGATCAGTATGAGCCGATCTGCTTGGTGAGCTCAACCCCGTCGGTCGTGGCGGCCTATCCGGGCACGCCGTACCAGACTTTCAAGGACGTGCTCACGACGGCAAAGGCGAAACCCAATACGATCAAGTTTGGCGCCACCATCGGCTCGACGAGTCAATTCTTCCCCTTGATGATTGAACATAACGCGGGCATCAAGTTCCGCTTTGTGAGTTACGAGGGGACCGCCCCCCGGATGCGGGCGATCGTCGGGGGCCACATCGAGCTGGCGGAGACAAACATCCCGGGGGGGAAAGAGTACATGGAGGCCGAGAAGCTCCGCCTGCTAGCCATCGCCACTGACGAGCGGAGCAAAGAGTTGCCGGAAGTGCCGACCCTCAAGGAGGTTGGAGTCAACGTCACGTACTCAGTCAACCGTGGATGGATGGCCCCCAAGGGAACGCCCGAGCCGATTCTGGCCAAGCTCGAGCAGGCGTGCGAGCAGGTGACCAAGGCAGACAAACTGGACAAAAAGTTCATCACATACCGGAAGTTTGGGGTCGCCATGCGCGCCTTTGGCACGGGTGTCCGATTCCTCAACCGGAAAGAGTACGCGGACTACCTTCGGAACAACTTTGACAAGACGGTCGAGGTTGCCAAGCTGATGGGCGTGTACACGCCCAAAAAGTAGTCGAGTGACTGCCGGAGGTCCAGATCCACATCTGGGCCTCCGGCCTGTCCCTGTCCGGGTCTCCAGGGGGGAGGGTTCGGTGGGAGACCTGATTGCCGCCGCAATCTTGCTAATTGTCGCAGTCCTGTTCTACGTCGCGTCGCTCGGACTGCCGCCGCCACCCCCTGCACTGCCGGATGTGCTAGGCACCGCCATATTTCCGCAGGTGCTGGCGGGTCTGATCGCCATGCTCGCGGTGGGTCTCGCTGCCCAGCGGCTCCTCCGGATGCGCCGTGAGGCGATCGAAAGGCAAGACCTTCTGAGTCTCATCCGTGAACACCACCTGGTCTTCAAGAGCCTCCTTCTCTTCTTCCTCTTCTTGCTTCTCTTGAAACCCTTCGGTTTCCTCATCTCTGCAACGGTTTTCCTGATCGCGGGTCAGTGGCTTTTGAGCCCGCGCCAGTGGGGTTACCTCCCCACGATCATCGCCGTGAGCGTCGGATCGGTCCTCGTGGTCTATTTCTTCTTCCAGAAATTCCTCTTTGTGTTCCTCCCCGAAGGGACCCTGTTCTGATATGGACCAGTCGATCTTTGGCCTGTTCGCCTTGGGGTTCAGCGAAGTCCTCACGGCCAAGGTCCTCGTGAGCCTGTTCGTGGGCAGCCTGGCCGGTATCGTGGCTGGCTGTATCCCGGGCTTTACGATCGTGATGGCGGTCATCCTCACCCTGCCTTTTACCTTCGGGATGACCCCGGTCCAGGGCCTGGCCACGATGATCGGGGTCTTTGTTGGCGGCCTCTCCGGCGGGTTGATCTCGGCCTGCCTTATCGGGATCCCCGGCACCCCATCGGCCATCGCCACGACTTTTGACGGCCATCCCATGGCCAAGAAGGGGGAGGCCGGGAGCGCCCTGGCCTTGGGGGTCTGGGCCTCCTTCTGGGGGGGGATCCTGAGCGCCGTCGTCCTGATGGCCATCGCCCCTCCGCTTTCGTATTTCGCGCTCGCCTTTGGCCCGTGGGAGTATTTCTCACTAGTCTTTTTTGCCATGACCATCATCGCCAGCCTCTCTGGCGACTCCCTTCTTAAAGGCCTGATCAGCGGTCTCTTCGGCCTCTTGGTCGCCACCGTAGGGAGCGATCCGATCAGCAACGTCCCCCGGTTTACCTTTGGAATGTACCAGATGGAAGGGGGTCTCGACTTTCTTCCCATCCTGATCGGGCTCTTCGCCTTCTCAAACCTGATGGAGGAGCTGGAGGTCAAGCGGGCCGCGGCCAAAGCCCTGATCGACATCAAGGCCGTCCGCGTCCCCCACCTCAAATCGAACCTGGAGATCCTGTTCAAACAGCCATGGAACCTCATCCGCTCCTCACTCGTCGGACTGTTTGTCGGCACCCTGCCCGGCGCCGGGTCGAGCATCTCGAACATCGTGAGCTACGACCGGGCCAAGAAGGCCTCGAAATCCCCGGAGCAATTCGGCACCGGCATCCCCGATGGGCTCATCGCCTCTGAGGCAGGCAACAGTTCAACCGCGGGCGGTGCGTTGATTCCCATGATCGCCTTGGGGATCCCTGGTGATGCGGTCACCGCGGTGATGCTCGGCGCCCTCATTATCCACGGGATCCAGCCCGGACCTCTGTTGATCACCAATCACCCGAACCTGGTATACGGCATGTTTGCCGCGTTTTTCTTTGCGCATTTTGCCACGGCCCTCATCCAATCCTCGGTGGGGCTCCGGTTCTTCCTGCGACTGACGTACACCCCCAAATACATCCTGGTCCCCGTAATCCTGATTCTCTGTGCCGTGGGGGCCTTTGCCCTCAATAACCGCGTCTTCGACATCTGGGTTCTCTTCGCCTTTGGCATCCTTGGATACGGCATGTCCAAGCTCAAGATTCCGCTCGCCCCGCTCATCCTCGGCGTCATCCTCGGGCCGATCCTGGAGACGAACCTCCGCCGCGCGTTGATGACGGACCCCGACATCTCACTCTTCTTCACGCGCCCCTATTCCATCGTCCTCCTCATCCTTGCCCTGGGCTCTCTCCTCTACCCCTTCTGGCGCAGTCGCCGGGCGGTCCAACGCCAATAACAAGGGGGCCACGGAAAACGGAGGAAAGCGAAGGAGGGAATGTGGAGTCTGAAGGGATTACCAGCCGAGGGCGTAGCCTTCTCGACGGGGATCGGCACCCCCCAGGTAGAACCCGGTCTGAGGGTCCAGACCGATGCCCTGGGCTCCCCCCATTATCGGAGCCCAGGCCGGCTGGAGGAGGATCCGGTGACCCCGCCGGCTCAATATCCGACGGACTGCCTGAGGGACCCCTGCCTCCACCAAAAGCTCGGTGCCGCGCTCGTGGCGCCACCGGGGAGTCTCAATCGCCTCCTGGAGGTCAAAGCCGTAATCCAAAAGATAGCTGAGGACTTGGATGAGACTTTGGACCTGGCCATGGGCTCCAGGCGTGCCGAGGGCCATGAAGGGCTCACCTGCTTTGAAGAGAAGGATTGGCGTCAGGGTATGGAGCGGACGCCGCCCCGGCTTCAATTGATTGACCCCTCCGTCCAGGGAAAAGCTGCTCAAGCGATTGTTCAAGAGGATGCCGGTTTTCCCCGCCACGACGCATGAGCCGAACGGTGAGAAAATACTCTGCATGTGAGAAACCACGTTCCCCATCCGATCCGCCACGGCCAGATAGGTGGTCTCCCCTGCGCCCGTCCAGGGATCCCCCGGCTGGACCCGGCGGCTTGCTCGCTTGAGATCAATGCGGGCCCGCCGAGAGGCAGCGTACTCGGCAGAGAGAAGTTGCTTGACGGGGAGCGGTGTCCGGTCCGGGTCTCCCAAATACCGATCCCGATCAGCGAAGGTCAGCTTCTTGACCTCGGTCTGGAGATGGAGCCAATCGGCCCAGCTCAGCCTCCCTGGATCGAACGCCTCCAGCAGGTTGAGCGCCAGGAGCAGCGCGATCCCCTGACTTGGGGGAGGAAACACGCAGATTTCAGCCCCCCGGTAGCTGCCCCGGATGGGCTCAACCCATCGTACGTCATAGGTCGCAAAATCCTCGCGCGTGAGAAGGCCTCCGTGTCGATGGCAGTATTCAGCGATGGCACCTGCAATCTCCCCTCGGTAGAAGACCTCCTCTCCCCCCTGGGCGAGGAGCTTGAGGGTCCGAGCGAGGTCCTTCTGAACGAACCGCTCGCCGGCGCCAACGGGAGAGCCCTTCGGCAAAAAGAGGGCCCGGGAATCGGCACCTGACACAAGGACCGAGGTGTGCTCGGCGATCTCGGTCGCGAGCTTTTTGCTGACCGGAAAGCCATTTTCGGCCACAGCAATGGCGGGATTGAGCAGTGCGGCGAGAGGACGGGACCCGTACCGCTCCAAGGCTGCGGCCCAGGCCTTGACCGCCGCAGGAAGGGTCGCGGAAAGGATCCCCTGGGCGGGTATCCGAGTGATCCCCTTTGATTGAAAGAAGGTGAGGCTCTTGTTTGGCGCCGTCCCGATACCTTCGAGAGCGACCAGACGTTGCTCTTGGCCGAGGTAGATGAAGGTGAGCGCATCTCCTCCAACGCCACTCATATGAGGTCGGAGAACTGCCATGGCGGCGCCGGCCGCCACCATGGCATCGATGGCATTCCCCCCATCGTGAAGGATAGAGGCACCGATCCAGGAGGCGAGAGGGTGCCCCGAAGCAACCATTCCCTCCCGCCCGAAGACCAGTGGACGATGGCTTTCCTGAGGTGGACGTCTCATGAAGAATCGCGGTCCGCGGAACCGAGGTCCGGAAAAAGAGCCTTATGGTAGAAGGATCTCCCTTTCGCTGTCAACGCAATTTCCCGCTCCGTGCCTCCCCTCGTGCGGTGCGTCCCCTTGGAGTTGACGGAAGACCACGGTGAAAGTCACCAGGGGGAACAGGGGAAAAACCCTTGGAGGAAAAAGAGATTGGAGGTATGAGAATGAAAGAGCCCACCGGCTGATTGGGTAAACGGTTTCACGTGGACGGAGGATCTGTGCTGATGATGGCGAACTTCCGAGCCCGTCTCACGCACCTGAAGGACGACCTGATGCTATGGGGGTGGCGGTCGCCTGGTCGAGGGGTGGTGCTCGTGATCGGGATGGGATGTCTCACGACACTTTTCATCCTCCTCGGGCACATCTTCGGAAGCTGGCTCGGGGGCTGGATCGGGGAGTTGGCGGCGGCCCTGGGCATGTTGGTGGGCGCATGGAGCGGTCTCGTCGTGGGGACCGTTCTCGCCGAGCGCGTGGGGGTGTTATTCGACCACCAGTGCGGGCTGTAGTCGGCCGGGACAGGGTCTGCGACGCACGGGGCAACCGCTTGCTGAGCAGCGTCGCTCTCTTTTCGGAAAGCCCGATGTGCTCAATAACCCGGATTACCCCAGGGGCCTTGGCGTGCTCGGTCTTGGGACTCATGATCCCTGCTTGTCCCTTCCGTCAGGAAAGGGGGGTGAGACCTCGCCTCACCCCCGCTTTCTCTTTCGCCCCGGTCTCGTCGCAGGCGTGCTCAGTCGTTCCTACTTGATCGCCCAGACCTCCTGCTCATCCAGGTTGCGGAGCACACTTCGGAATGCCCTCACCATCAGCACCGGCCGCGACGAAGCCTTGAGGATCTTGTGGGCCACACTGCCCAGATCGAACTTGTTGAATGCGGTCGACCCGTGGCTCATCATGGCGATCAGATCCACATTCTCCTTCTCGGCCGCCGTCAGTATCTCCACCGCTGGCTCGCCCACCAGGACTTCCAGTTTGGTCGTGAGCCCGCTGTCCTGAAGCCGCTTGGCCACCCCCTCTAGGTACTTGGCCGCCTGCGCCCGGTCGGCCTCCACCCACTTCCGGGCCTCCGTGGCCGCCTCGGCAGCAATCGAGCCATGCCGGGGGTCAGTGGTCCGCAGCAGGAGGATCTCGGCCCCGGTACCCTTGGCGATCGCCTCGACGTGCGGCAGGATCCGCTCGGCAAGCGCCGACCCATCCAGGGGTACCAAAATCCGGTTATACATCATCCTCCCTCCTTTCATTTTCGGTCCGCCGTCCCAGTCGGACCTCAGACGCTCCATACCTCTTCACTCATTCTGATAGAAAAGCAAGGATCATTCCGCCGGCTTTGCCACGTAACTTTTTATTTTTAAAAGGTGTGTTGGACCAACCTCTCCTGTGGCTGGGGCAGCTTTGTCCTGACCAAGGTAACCTTCCACACCAAAGTTCTTGTTTTCACAAGCGGTGAATCTAGTGGGGCCTTCGCTTCTCAATGGGACAAAGGAGTCCCATTTTGCGACTCAAAGCGGGGTTCGGGAAAGGTCGCCGGCGGCCAAGAAAACGCTCGTCTCTTTGAATGTGCACCGGGGGCCGGGTACCGCTTGAGAGGAGGGGTCCGCGCCTACGCAGCGTTCGCCGATACTTACACGGTACCCCCCACCGGTGCTGAGCGGGAGGTGTGGATCGCCCGTTCCTTATGTGTTTTCTTCAGCTTCTTGGTACATACGGAACGCAAGAGCTGCCTCATCCGCGATGACGGTCGGCTCGGGACTTCGCCGCGCAACCAGGATGGGCAGCATCTGGAGTTCCCTGTGCTCATCGAGAAACTCCAGCAGCGTGCTCCGATCAGCCATGATGCTCAGGCCGGCCCTATTCAGTACGCGGATCCACCAGGCCAGCCCTGCCGCGTCCAGGCATCGCTCCATTGACACGAACGTGCCCCCCATGTCGGGAAGGAGCCTCACCAGGTCTGTCACGATCTTCGCGGAATCCGAGACCTGTGATTCGATGCAAGCTTCATCGCTCGCCCCCTCCCCGTCCTCTGAGAAGTCCTCGGGAAATCTCAGGACTTCATGGAAGACGGTCGTTGACACGATGAGGTCGAAGGAGTGATCCGGAAACGTCCCTGCGACCTCCAGGAGGTCGCGAGCTTCGAAGCGGACGTTCGTGACATTCAACCGCATGGCCAGCTTCTGGGCGCATGCGATCCCCTGCTCGCACGTATCGACACCCACCACCGCCGCTTCGGGGTACAGGGTGGCGTAAAAGCACGTCAGGATCCCATTATCACAGCCGACATCGAGCAGTGTTTTGGGCCTGGCGAATTTTTCGCGAAGAAACCAGCTGAGGAACGCTGCATACATCTGGCTGGAGTACTGTGCCGTGACATCGATACTGAGCGGTAGTGTCTTATTCTTCAGGGCATAGACGTCAACGTCCTGACCCTCTTCTCGGGCGGAGATCGCACGGGCAACTTCTTCGACGATCGGTCCATGCTTTCTCCTGAGCCGCTCCCAGAAGAGATGCTGGTCCTGGGAATCGCCAATACCGACTGACCTGAGATAGGACTCGACCGCTGGCTCAACCGACCCCGACGGAGTAGTGCTCAGCTCTCTCCGTCTCTTCTTTTGATTGGCGGCTCTTCCCATGAACTTTCCCTCTGGTCAGCAGCCCCTCGAACCAATCGAGACCGCTACCCGAACGCCTTGAAAGTCCAATACGTCCACCGCCTTGTCAAGGCGTTCTTTTTTGTTCTAGCCGTCAAAGGTCGTCGCAGGTCCTCCCCCGGCTCTCTTCTCTTGAGTAGTTTTGGTCGTTTATGCTAATTTATGACCAAGAATGATTGTATTCCAACTGTCGAGGGTTCTGATGAGGTCGCTCATTCAACGAATTGGGCTTTCGGCTGTGTTGATCTTGTTCCTTGGAGCTTCTCTTGGCCATGCTGGTGAGGATTTGATTGCGCCGACCCGGAGTCTCGAAGGCCCTGGGGAACTTCAGGGAAGATTGACTGTGGTGAGTGAACCCCCGGGCCTCGAGGTTTTCTTAGACGATTCTGGAATTGGCCAAACGCCAGTCTGGCTGAACGAAGTGAAAGCGGGGCTCCACAAGCTAC
The DNA here is from genome assembly GCA_964348275.1 of uncultured bacterium. GTDB lineage: Bacteria > Methylomirabilota > Methylomirabilia > Methylomirabilales > CSP1-5 > CSP1-5. The sequence goes on along the minus strand of CAYGBT010000042.1, from coordinate 4,195 downwards.
GGGTGAGCGATTCTGAGAAGGATGTCTTCGTGCAACCGGGTCGAACGCTCACCCTCAGTTATTTCAAGGGTTCCTTCATCGACATCCCGGAGAAAAAAGAGGCTGCGAGAGAGCCAGCACCTGAATTAGAGACGCTGGCCGAGCGCAGGGAGCGCATGAGGCCCCGAGAAGAGGCGAGGCCAACGGACCTGACCCCCTGGGAAAAGTTCATCAATCGCACCTCCCCGAATTTCTGAAGCCCGTCGCAAATGGTGTGATGTAACTGTAATCTATACTCTGACACAAAAAGCCCATTCTCTCACGGGAGAGAATGGGCTTCCTTTCTTTGAATGCTCTACTCTGCCCGGGAAACCTAGCCCCTATGCCTCCCCGAGCTCGACAGTCAGTGATGCACCGACGTGCGGCCTAAGAAACCGATTCCTTCACTGTGCCTCTTCGAGGCAACGAACCATGCACAGAAATCCCGAAAGCGTTGGAGGAACAAAAATTTGTAGCACGGATTGAGAGAGTGTTGAATCGAGTACTGTAGGCCAGGCCACACACCGGACCTCGCAAAGGGCCTAAATCAAATGAAAATAGGCATTGTCCCCAATCCCCCCCGAAACTGGCCATTCGGGCAATATAAATATATAAATGTCTGACCCCCATCCGTGACCCCCATCCCGCCATAGGGAACTGGTTAACCCTCCGCGCTGATTGCCCTCATTAATCTTGTGGATGGCACTATGAGGCCCTCCGTGGCGTCGGAGACGGCGGCTGCGATCACCTTGGTAGTCAGGTCATCGTATAGGTTTACACCTCCGCCGGAACCGCATAACGAGGTCGAGTTGACAGCAGAAGAAATGTATGAGATAGTATGAATAGTATGATTGGATCATACACAGGGAGGCATCCATGATCCGGACCACCATCTCGATCCCGGACGAGGAATTTCAGGAGATCAAGCGCTTGGCTGCGCGCACGGATCGTTCTATCTCCTGGCTCCTCCGGCAGGCCTTTCGATTGGCCAAGCCACGTCTCGAGTCGGGGGTGAGCTATGCGGAGACCTTCGACCGGGTCTGGGCGGAAATCGGAGGCGTGCTTCGCGAGTCCGGTATCCATGAAAGGAAAGTGGGGCAGCTTATCGCCACGGTGAGGTCGGGCAAGTCCAAGACGAAGGCCAGGACCGGGAAGCGGTGAGCCGGCTCGTGGTGGATACCAACGTCGTCCTTTCGAGCTTTCTTACCTCGGGTGCTCCGCGTCGAGTCCTCAATCGTATCCGGGACGGAAAAGATCAACTCTGTCTCTCCCGGCCCATTTTACGGGAGTATCTGGAAGTGCTGGCGCGCGCCGGAGTGAGTAGGGAACTGCTGGAGTCGCTGCTTTCCCTGCTTGAGGATCCGGACCGAATCATCCTCGTCTCTCCGTCTCGTCGTATCGCCGTCATCCGGGAGGACCCACCCGACAACATGTTTCTGGAGTGTGCCCTTGAGGCCGGCGCCGACTATATCGTCTCGGGCGACCGGCATTTGAGGCGACTGGGGACGTTCGGAGAGATCCAGATCCTGTCTCCTACGGAGTACCTGGCCCGCGTTGAAGCGAGATAGCCCCGAGAATTGGTGTCTTCATGCACATCACTCACGGGTCCGCCCACGGAGAAAACAAAACAACGAAAGCCCGACCCCATTCCATGATATGAACAGACGACATCTACAGAACCAGGACGAAAATCCTCGAATTGATATGTCAACAAGTCAGAATGTATGAAATTGACACCTTTTCTCGTAAGAAAATCAAATTGATCTTTCATGGGATTCTTCAGACTACTATGAATAAAATAATCAGTCATTAAATCTACACAATGTACCCTCATGCCTAGATCCACAAGAACCGCATTTGTTACAGAAAAACCTCCTCCGAGATCTACAATAGTTCCTCCCGGAAAGTATGTATTCTCAATTCTTACCGTTAGCCACTCAGCCAGAAAATCTACAGGAAATTGTTCTCTGAACAAGTCCATTGTAAGATATTCCTTGACCATTATTTTAGCATCGCTCATAATTTTATTTCTGCTTGGCATGTGCGTATGTTCCCACTATGTGGTGCTTGAATTGTTATGGGTCTAAACTATAAGGGCCTTGCAAATGGGGCAATCGTACACTGATTGGAGTCCTCGCCTACAGTCGTAGACCAAGTGACCCGTGGGGCGCCCTTGGTACATAGACTTTTGCAAACCCGTGTGCAGGAACAGGACTACGATGTGCGCTGCCTGTCGGGGAAGCAGGAATGCGTTGTCCCGAGCAGGACGTCGTGCCAGGGATGTGCGTAAGCGGTAGTCATGCCAGCATCGACCAAGATATCCACCTCGCGGGACGACATCCCACCGGCTCTCCCAAGCTCCGCACAATAACTTAGATGTGAATATGGCAAATGCGGAAAAGGCTGATGGTGTTATCAAGTTGCCGGATAATATGGTGTAGCGGTTAATATCCGTTTGTTGGCACATGATGAGTATTTTGTCTGATTTGATGATACTACAGATGACTTTGTGTATGCTCATCTTTTCACCAACGATCACGATCTTGCCAACACACGTTTCGCTAACTTTCGGAGCACATCGTTTCGGAGGACCAAGTCAAAGAATGCATTGACCGCGAATCGCTTCCATAAAAGGCTGCGCCTTCTCTCCGCTGGGAAGAATAGCCAATGTCTATTGACACGTTTGAAGTCATAGTCTTGGTCCAGTAACAGATTGAACACGTCACTTGGCCGTTTTCTCAGCTGAATGTCGCCCCAGGGATGAATTTCGACAAGAAATCTCGTCCGACCGCGGCCAGTCAA
>CAYGBT010000042.1:1112-1365 GCA_964348275.1 uncultured bacterium | reverse complement strand
GAGTGATCTCCTCACAGATGCTGTCAAGCTTCAACATTTTGACCATTACTCTCTGCCATGTGTAACGCTCTCCTTGGCCCTCGTTGTCATCCGTGCCTGAGCTCATAAACAGGCTACCACTCTTGTTCGCATTTGTGACGAAGAATTCCGTAGTGCCCTCGATATTAGAAAGTGCGGCATTAATCGGTGTTATCTCATTGTCGGTTTCTCTTGCCCATATATCGCCCAATTCTCCGAGGCGTTTGAATCGGAC
>CAYGBT010000042.1:256-1089 GCA_964348275.1 uncultured bacterium | reverse complement strand
GTGATATAGCGAAGTGTAATGCAAGTCTTGTCGCCTTCGTTCCTGATCTTCGTCGAAATTTCCCATCTCAACTATTGATGGAGGCATGCCCGGCCTGGCTTGCCTCCTCAAACCTTCGGAAGTCCTTTTGGGAAGGAGATTTGTCCTTTAGTCACCGTAACGCCAAATCACAGCGATACGCTCAGTTTTGGAGATGAGTCTGCCGAGAGGTCTGCACACCGTTTGAGTTGGTCTGCGATGCGGAGTGCGAAGGCGATGATAGTGAGGGTGGGGTTGGCGAAACTGGCGGTGGGGAAAGTGGAGCTGGAGGCGATGTAGAGGTTGTCGATGCCGAAGACGCGGCAGTCTTTGTCGACGACGCCTTCGGTGGGGTCGTTTGCCATACGGGTGAGGCCAATGTGATGACTGCCAACGCCTGTCTCACGGATACGATCGAGCATAGCCTGCTCGTTGATCTTCATCTGACCGGTACCGGTACGCTCGAGTTCGCTCGCGATGATCTTTATGCACTCGAGCACGCTTCGGGCGTCCTGATCTGTAAAGGACCAGTCCGCCACGAGGCGGGGCTGGCCGAATGCATCAACCTCGTCGCCGAGGTAGACGCGACTTAGGCGGTTTGGAGCCTGCTCGGCGTCGAAGTGGAGGTGATAGATATTGGCCTTGTTCTTAATGACGACAGAGGGCAACTTTCGTTTGGCAAGGATGCGTTTGAACAGCCACTTCAAGGCGAAAGCGATCAGGGCAGGTGCGCCGAGGACACAGTTCCTTATGTGCTTCCACACGTGCTGGTGCTTACCCATGCCGGACATCTCGACACTGTACTCTGGTGGGAT
>CAYGBT010000042.1:0-246 GCA_964348275.1 uncultured bacterium | reverse complement strand
TTCGACAACGCCAGCACGGATATGCTGCTTGCGCCGGAGCTGCTGATCTCGACGGCAACACTGGAAGAACCGTTTGACGAGGTACATCGCCGACAGGATGGCCAGGCCGTGGACCGGGTCGCTTATCCTCGGGAAGTCGAGGATGGCGCGAAAGTTGAGTAGCCCCTTTCCGCGTTGTATGGCTTCGTCGATGCGGAAGGTGCGCCGGCAATACACCCCGTCGACCGTGCGTTCGTAACCCCAGAC
>CAYGBT010000041.1:0-23280 GCA_964348275.1 uncultured bacterium | reverse complement strand
GGACAGCTTTCCGACCGTCACTCATCGTGGCCTCCACAAAGTTCAGGTTCTATCTTTTCTCCAAAAGGGCCGCCGGCTATTGGCCGGCGCACGACATCTCCAGTTTGAGCTGCACCTGTACATATGCACATTGAACAAAGCTACGAAAGCGAAGGCGTCCCCCGCAACTCGTAAAATTACGTGTTTTTGGCAGATCGATTACGAGGGGCTGCGAGACAGGCAAGTCTTTGAAAAAAGAGAGGAAAGCCGGTCCTTTCTACCCACCAGTGGGTCGCTCCACATGGCCTCTTGGGGCAATGGAGGTCGTTGGAACGGCACTAAGAAAAGGAGAGGGTGAGGTCATTCGCCGCCGCCCGATCGAGAATGAAGACAAGCTGGCCCTTTACCGGCCGGACGAGCTGGGATGGGAAACGCTCAGGTTGGTGCTCTCCCTCGAGCACCTCTCTGAGCACCGATGCTTTGGAGTCCCCCGTGATCAAAAATGCCACATTGGCAGCCTGATTGATCAAAGGGACGGTCAGCGTGAGCCGGTACGTGCCGAACTTTTCCACGTAGTTGGCCGCAACCAGTCGCTCGGTCTCTTCCAGTGCGGCCGTTCCGGGAAAGAGGGAGGCCGTATGCCCGTCGTCCCCCATCCCCAGCAAGATGAGATCGAAGCTGGGCAGTCCTCCTATCGGCACCTGGAAAAAGGTTTTCAGCGTTTGCTCGTATTGGGCCGCCGCGCGTATGTGATCCTCTAGCTCCGCTGGCATCCGATAAACATTTTCGTCGAGGATTGGAGCCTTCTCGAGCAGTGTCTCCCGCGTCATGCGGTAGTTACTGTCGGGATGGTCCGGAGGAACGCACCGCTCATCCCCCCAGAAGAGATGCACCTTTGACCACGGCACCTGCTCTCGGAATTGATCACTAGCGAGCAACGCGTAGAGCGCCCTCGGGGTCGAGCCGCCCGACAGTGCTACCGTGAAACGATCTGTGGACGAAACCGCCTCGTCGGCCAAACGGACGAACAGCTCCGCCCCTCGATGGCTCACTTCCTCTGGATCGCGACACAGCAGAATGTCTCCCGAGCACTGTTGCATCATGCCCACGACTCCTTAAGCCGCACTCCTGCGAAAAAAGAGGGAGGATAGGACTGAGTCATCCACCCGTGGGCCGCTCGACGTGGCCACCGAATTCGTACCGCATGGCAGACAGCACCTTGTCAGCAAAGTCGGCTTCGCCCCGTGAGCTAAAGCGTTCGTAGAGCGCAGACGTCAGGACGTGCGCCGGCACCGCCTCATCAATGGCAGCCTCAATGGTCCAGCGTCCCTCTCCGGAGTCGGAAACCCGGCCCGCAAAGTCTTCCAGATCCGGGCTCTTCAACAGGGCGATCGCGGTGAGGTCCAGCAGCCAGGAGGAGATTACGCTCCCCCGACGCCACAGCTCAGCAATGTCAGGCAGGTTGAAGTCGTACTGATAGGCCTCGGGATCACGGAGTGGTGCCGTCTCGGCATCGGCCGCGTGCTCGCGCTTTCCGATGTTTGCGTGCTGCAGAATATTCAAGCCCTCGGCGTACGCCGCCATGATCCCGTATTCGATTCCGTTGTGGATCATCTTGACGAAATGCCCGGCTCCGTGCGGGCCGCAGTGCAAATAGCCGTGCTCCGCTGTCCCGCCAACCTTCTCCCGCCCTGGCGTGCGACGAGCGGTTTCCACCGGCGGCGCGAGCGTGCCAAAAATGGGATCCAGGTGTCGGACGACTTCGGCCTCACCACCAATCATCTGACAGTAGCCCCGCTCCAGCCCCCAGATGCCACCACTCGTCCCCACATCGACGTAGTGAATCCCCTTCAGCTTGAGTTCCTTGGCCCGGCGAATGTCGTCGCGATAGTAGGAATTGCCACCGTCGATCAGTATGTCGCCCTGCTCAAGCCGAGGGGCGAGATCCGTCAGCATCTTATCGACGACGGCCGCGGGGACCATCAACCAGACGGCACGGGGTTTTTTCAGCTTCGCCACAAAGTCGTCGAGGGACGAAGCAGCGACCGCGCCTTCCTTGGCCAGTTCCTTCACCGTTTCAGGTGAGCGATCATATACGACACATTCGTGGCCGCCCTTCAGCAAGCGGCGCACCATGTTGGCCCCCATGCGACCCAATCCAATCATCCCCAGTTGCATCGTTTTTCCTCCCTTGGATAAAGCAATCAGCGGTCAACAGTGGAGCTGGTGGCTAGTTACGCTTTCCCTGCGAGCTTCATTTGCTCCTTGGCTGCCGCAACGACATTGGCCGGCGTAAACCCGAATTTCTTTTGCAGTTCCTTAAGGGGGGCGGAAGCCCCGAAGGTTTGCATACCGATGCAGTGACCAGTGCTGCCGACATAGCGCGCCCAACCGAGGGTTGAAGCTTGCTCTACAGAGACTCGAGCGGTCACCGCCGATGGCAACACGCTCTCTCGATACTCCGGATGTTTATTGCAATAGTACTCAAATATCTCCCACGACGGCATGCTGACCACTCGGGCCTTGATCCCTTCGGTTTTGAGCTGCTCGTAGGCGTTCACGCAGAGTGATACCTCGCTGCCCGTGGCAAGCAGCAAGACGTCCGGCTTGCCGTCTGCGGCATCCGCGAGAACATACGCTCCCCGTTTCACGCCCTCGGCCAACGCGTATTTTGTGCGGTCCAGGGTCGGCAGGGCCTGCCGCGTCAGGACTAGGGCTACCGGTTCGTGCCGCAACTGGGCGATGAATTTCCAGGCTTCCACGACCTCGTTAGCATCCGCAGGCCGCAGCGTCGTGAGACCGGGAATAGCCCGGAGCGAAGCGATTTGCTCGATAGGCTGGTGGGTCGGTCCATCTTCGCCAACGCCGATGGAGTCGTGCGTAAAGATGTAAATCACCGGGATTTCCATAATGGCAGCGAGTCGCAGCGGAGCGCGGCCGTAATCGCTGAAGATCAAGAAACCGGAACCGTACGGCCGAACCTTGACCAATGACATGCCGTTGAGCACCGCGCCCATCGCATGTTCGCGGACGCCGAAGTGGAGGTTGCGCCCGGCGTAATTTTCCGCGGTGAAATCGCCGGCCCCCTCAAACGTCAGGCGCGTCTTGGTGGAAGGGGCCAGATCCGCCGAACCGCCCATCAGCCAGGGCACGTTCTTGGCAAGGGCGTTGAGCACTTTTCCCGACGCCTCGCGGCCCGCTACCCCCTTGGCATCGGGCGCGAAGGACGGCAAATCCTTGTCCCAACCCTCTGGCAACTGCCGGGTCTGCATACGATACAAGTGGTCGGCCAGCTCGGGATATTTGCCCCTGTAGGCATTAACCCGCTCCATCCACTCCTGACGGAGGGCACGGCCCCGCTGGCCCATGCCGCTCTGAAAGTGCGTGCGTACTTCTTCCGGCACCAGGAACTTTGCGTCTTCCGGCCAGCCATAATTCCGCTTGGTTAATCGGATCTCCTCTTCACCCAGCGGCTCTCCATGTGCCGCGCTGGTGTCCTGTTTGTTGGGAGAACCGTAGGCGATGTGACTATCGACGATGATCAGTGTCGGGCGGTCGTGCGTGTTCTTGAAGGTCCGCAGTGCACGCTCGAGCATCTTTAGGTCGTTGGCGTCCCCGACCCGCGTCACATTCCAACCATAGGCGATGAACCGGGTCGCCACGTCCTCGCTAAACGCCCACTCGGTGTGACCCTCGATGGTGATCTTGTTATTATCGTAGATCCAGCAGAGATTCGAGAGCTTGAGATGCCCGGCCAGCGAGGCGGCCTCCCCCGAGATCCCCTCCATCATGTCGCCGTCCCCGGACAGGGCGTAGACGTCAAAGTCGAACATCGTGAAGTCGGGCCGGTTGAAATACTCGCCCATCCACCGCCCGGCAATCGCCATACCGACGGTCGTCGCCACCCCCTGACCCAATGGGCCAGTGGTCGTCTCGACCCCGGACGTCCACCGGTATTCCGGGTGACCGGCACATTTGCTGTCGAGCTGTCGAAAGCGTTTGATGTCGTCGAGGGTCACCGAGAGCTCTCCCAGAATCTCGTACTTCGGGTTGACCGCCTTGACGCCATACAGGTGGAGCATCGAGTACAGGAGCATCGATGCATGTCCCATCGAGAGCACGAAGCGGTCCCGGTTCGGCCAGATGGTGTCTTCAGGGTCGAACCGCAGAAAGCGCTGCCACAGGCAATACACCACAGGAGCCATGGCCATGGGCGTCCCCGGGTGGCCGGAATTGGCCGCCTGAACGGCGTCCATGGACAAGGTCCGGATCGTATTAATGCACTTCAGGTCAAGAACTTCCGCCTCTGTCACAGTCCGATCTCCTTCTCCCTTTCCCTGGTAGGTAGAGGGTTGGGGTGAGGGTCCTCTACCTCAGGGAGAGGGCAGGGTGAGGGCGCTCTGCACGATTTCGTGCAGCTTGGTGAGGCCAGCCCGCACATCCGGCCCGAGATGAACGCGCAGCGCCCGCCGCTGTCGTGCGGCCAATACCTCGAAGTCACCCCGTGCCTGCGCTGCCTTGACCACGCCAAAGGTATATTTCTGACCGGGCACCGGCAGGTCCACGGCGTCCTCACACGTGATCTGTAGAAAGACGCCGGTATTCGGCCCGCCCTTGTAAGCCTGCCCCGTCGAGTGCAGGAAGCGTGGGCCAAAACCGAGACAAGTGGCCACGCGCCTCGCGTCGCGGACGGCATGCCGTATCGCCTGCAGTTGCTCCTGGTACGCGTCATTGCGCTCGATGTACGCCAGGAGTGCGAAGTAGTCCCCAGCCGCGAGGCGATTCAGGTGTGCCTTGAGATACCCCACGAGGGATTGATCGCGCCCCGCCGCCTGTTTCAGCGCTGTTGCGTTCCTGTCGTCCGTGAATAATTTGATCCCCTGCTCCTCCAAAATCGGCGTCTCCGCCGGGAGCTTCCCCGTTTTTTCATACTCAGACGTCAGTTTCCGGGTCGCCACTTTGCTGGCTTCCACATCCGGCTGGTTGAACGCATTGATGCCGATGATCGCCCCAGCGACCGCCGTCGCTATCTCCCAACGGAAAAACTCCTGTCCCAAGTCATAAGTATCTGAAACAGCAATGCGCACAACTGGCTGCCCGGCCCTCTCGAGGGCTACCATCGCGGCATCCTGCGCCGCATCCGGTGCGGTAGACAACCGGATATACGCAAACACCCGGTCGCTTCCATACACCTCGGGCGGCCCCACGTGCTCGAGGTCAACCGGGATGAGGCCCCTACCATCCTTTCCCGTCGACTCGGCGAGTAGTTGTTCCAACCATGCCCCAAGGTCCATGAGGTCCGGCGAGGTGATAAGTGTCACCTTGTCCCGTCCGTGCTTGACCAGTACCCCCAGGATGATCCCCAGCACGACGCCGGGATTGTCCTCGACCGGCACGGACGAGGAACACGCATGGACCATCTCTTCGGTGCGATCCAGAAACATGAGCGTGTCGATGCCCATGATCGCTGCCGGCACCATGCCGAAATCCGAAAGCGCCGAGTACCGCCCTCCGATGCTGGGAAGTCCAAAGAAGATGTGGTGGAAGCCGTCGCTTTCAGCGACATGCTGCATCTTGGAACCCGGATCGGTGATGGCAATGAACCGCTGGCCTGCCTTCTCGGCCCCGACCACCTGCCGCGTGCGCTCGAAGAAATATTGCTTAAAAATGTTAGGCTCGAGGGTCCCGCCCGACTTGCTCGACACGATGAAGAGGGTGTTGGCGAGGTCGACCTTGCTCTCGAACGCTATGACTTGCGCGGGGTCTGTCGAATCGAGCACGTGGAACTCGGGGAAATTCACCTGCTTCCCGAACGTGAGCGCCAGCACTTCGGGGCAGAGACTTGATCCTCCCATCCCCAAGAGCAGCGCGTGTGAGAATCGTGCGTCCCTGACCTCCTCGGCGATGCTCTTGAGGTGCTGACTCTGCGCCAATTTGTCCTCGGTGATACCCAACCACCCAAGCCAGTTGCCCTCATCCGTCCCGGTCCACAAGGTCGCATCCCTCGCCCACAGCCGACGCACCTTTTCTCCTGCGCGCCACTCGTCGAGCGATGCCTTTACCGCTGCGGCGAGATTCCGAGGCAGCGCGTATGTCTGGTGATTGATCTTAGGAGTCACGGACGCATGACGCGTCTTATCCACAGCGGCCAACAGCTTCTCAAAGGCCTCGGCAAACAATCGTACCCCCTCCTTGAGTAGCCGGTCTGTCACTTCCGTCATCGAGATCCCAACCTGCGCCAGCACGTCCATAGTGTCGTGCGCTTCTTCGAGACCCTCCGTGAGGCTTGCCCGCACCTGGCCGTGATCGCGGAACGCGTCGAATGTGGCCGGTGGAATCGTGTTCACGGTATCTCGGCCGATGAGTTCCTCGACGTATACCACATCACGGTAATTCGCATTCTTGGTGCTCGTACTCGCCCATAAAACCCGCTGAGTCTGTGCACCTTTCCTCGCGAGCGCCTGCCACGCCTCGCCACGGAAGATGTCCTGGTATCGCTGATAGGTGAGCTTGGCATTGGCAATGGCCACCTTCCCCAGAAGGCTGCGTAGCGTCCCCCGTTCGCTCGCACTCGTGGCAGCCTTGAGCTTCGCTGTGAGCAAGGCATCGATCGCCGTGTCAATACGGCTGATGAAAAAGCTCGCCACACTCGCCACGGCGCCGACGTCACCGCCCTTCTCGGCGCGCTTGCTCAGCCCGGCGATGTATGCCCTGGCCACTCGCTCGTAGGTTTCCTGCGAGAAGAGCAGGGTCACGTTGACGTTGATGCCGTCGCTGATCAGTTGCTCGATCGCCGGGATCCCCTCCGGAGTAGCCGGGACTTTGATCATGAGGTTATCGCGGCCGACGGCCTGCCACAACCGTCTGGCCTCCCCCAAGGTACCTTGGGTATCATGAGCGAGATTGGGGGAGACTTCCAAACTGACGTAGCCGTCGCGCCGCTGCGTCTGCTCATAGACCGGCCGCAACACATCGGCGGCGTCTTGAATGTCCCGAATCGCTACCTGCTCGTAGAGGCCCTTCGCGTCTCCGCACTCCGGCGCAAGAACGCTGATCATCTCTGTATAGTCCGTGCTCCCCGTAATCGCTTTCTCGAAAATGGCCGGGTTCGATGTCATCCCGCGCAAGCCGTCCTCCGTCACCATCCGGGCGAGATCGCCACTCGTGAGAAGGCTACGCCGAATGTAGTCCAACCACACCGATTGTCCGTACCCGTTCAAGGCTTGCAAAGGGTTCATGGCTGCTCCTTCTATGAATTACTTCCGTTGCTGCCTTCTCCCTCTGGTATGGGGGTCACTGCCAGTGTTATCCACTCTTCTTCGCGCGCAAGCATCGTACGGTTTCACGCGCGATCTCAGTCTCCTCATCATCAGCGACAACGTAGGCAGCCATCGCGGCGGCATCTTGACTGATCCGCGCCCCACTTCCGGGTGGCAGGTGAACCGCAGCTCGGTTCCGCTCGGCATCCAGGAGTAAACCGCACCACTCCATGCCGGCGCAAATGCGGGCTCGAATCTCTGGTGAGTTTTCGCCAATCCCTCCCCCGAATACGACGGCCTCGGCGCCCCGAAGCACCGCAAGGAATGCACCGATGTATTTACGGGCCCGGTAACAGAATAACTCGATCGCGAGTACCGCACGTTTATCGTGCGCCTGAGCAGCTGCCTCGAGCTCCCGCATGTCATTCGTCCGGCCAGACACCCCCAACAGTCCTGATTTTTCATTCAACCACCGCTCGACCTCTGAGGCCTCGACTTTTTCCCGATGAGCAAGGTAACTGACGATGGAAGGATCGAGGTCACCCGACCGGGTGCCCATGACCAATCCTTCCAAAGGTGTAAAGCCCATCGAGGTCTCGACCGACTTTCCCCCGGCAATGGCCGCCACTGAGCAGCCGTTTCCCAATTGCAGGGTGATGAGCCGGTCCTTTTCCAGGGTGCTACCCGTGAAGGCCGCATAGCCAGCCACCAGGGAGGCATGCGCGATTCCGTGAAAGCCGTACCGTCGGACGTGGTGCCGGGCAGCCAATTCGTGGGGGAGCGCGTAGATTCTCGCTGGAGGGGATAGGGTTTGGTGAAAGGCGGTGTCAAAGACCGCCACCATGGGTACCGTCGGGCCCAAGACTTCCCTCGCCCCGTGAATCCCTGCAAGCGAAGCAGGATTATGCAACGGTGCTAACTCAATGAGGGCCTCAATCTCTGCCACGACCGCATCATCGATCACGACGGACTGCGAAAACCGTTCCCCTCCATGCACCACGCGATGACCAACGGCTTCCAACTGGGACAGTGGCGTCAGATGGTCAAACACCCAACGAATTGCAGAGGAATGATCGGATACCAATTGCGTCTTTTTCGAGGGGGCTCCCCCTTCTGTTGAAAGTTGTAAGGTGGCTTCCCCCCCGATCTCCTTTACTGCGCCGTTGACCAACGTCCGCCCCCGCTTCGGTACTCTCTGTGGCCCCCCCGCCAGCATGTCGAGCAGACGAAACTTGAGGGAGGAGCTACCGCAATTGAGAACAAGGATTCGCATCTCCTCACGTTTCCCTTTCAGAGCGCTCGCAAGATGCGGTTGGCGGGGTCGGCTCGACTGTTACGAGATGGAATGCGGTTTCACGACAACGGGAACATCTGGCGAGAGCCGGACCTCTTCGTCCTCGTGGCGTATGACCAGGCCATCGCCTTCCCGCAGTGCATACGTGGTGGCCTCCTGTTGGATATTCACTTCGAGCACTTGGCCCTGTATGGTCAGCGGGAACCGAAACCCCTCTACCCTTTGGGGCACCTTCGGCCGGAAGCTCACATGACCGTTCCAGTCACGCATCCCTGCTAATCCGTAAATGACGGCCATCCACGTCCCGCCCATCGACGCGATGTGACATCCGTCCTGGACGTTGCCGGCAACGTCGGCCAGATCCATGAGGGCACCGTACCAGGCGTACTCAGCGGCCCTCTCGCGATATCCAATTTCGGCCGCCATAATGGCCTGAATCGAGACCGAGAGCGAGGAATCACCGGTGGTCATCGGATCATAGTAATCGAAGTTGCGCTTCTTTTGTTCTGCCGAAAATTCGTGTCCCAACAGAAACATGGCCAGGACAACATCGGCCTGCTTGATGACTTGGTGTCGGTAGATGACCAGGGGATGGTGATGCAAGAGGAGCGGATACTTCTCAGGAGGCGTATTCTTGAAGTCCCACGGCTCCTTGTCCAGGAAACTGTCGTCCTGGGGGTGTATCCCCAGCTTCTCGTCGAAGGGGATGTACATGTTGTCAGCCGCTTTCCTCCACTCGGCGATCTCGGACATATCGAGACCGGTTTGGTGCACTAGTGCCTTGAACCGCTCCGGCTTCTTCTTCCGCAGCGACTCAACCGTTTTGGCGGCGTACCACAGGTTCTCTCGCGCCATGAGATTCGTAAAGGTATTATTGTTCACGACGGTGTTGTATTCATCCGGTCCCGTAACGCCGTGGATACAGAACTTGCCACCCTTTCGTTCGGAATAAAATCCTAGATCAGTCCACAACCGGGCCGTTTCCACTAGCATCTCGGCACCAACCTCATGGAGAAACTCTTCGTCTCCGGTCACGTCGACGTACTTTTTCAGGGCGTAGATGATATCTGCGTTGATGTGATACTGTGCCGTTCCTGCCGCATAGTACGCTGACGCCTCATCGCCGCTGATCGTTCTCCATGGGAACAGCGCGCCCTTCTGATTCACTTGCCGGGCCCGCTCCCGGCCCTTGTCGAGATAGCTATAGCGGAACTTCAACAGGTTTCTGGCAATCCGGGGCGACGAATAGATCAAAAACGGCAGCACGTAAATCTCGGCATCCCAGAAGTAATGCCCTTCGTAGCCGTCTCCCGTCAGTCCCTTGGCCGGAATTCCGGCGCCTTCCGCCCTGCCCGCCGCCTGGATGATTTGAAACAGGTTAAAGCGGATCGCCTGTTGCGCGGCCGGGTCGCCGGTCACCTGAATATCGCTCCGCCGCCAGAAATCATCCATGTACTGTTGCTGGCCAGCCAAGAGTTCGTAGAAACCATGGCCTGCCGCCCGATCCAATGTCCGTTCTGCTCTCTCACAAAGTTCTTCCGGGGCTGACCGTCGCGAGGTATGGTAGGTCATGTACTTGGTAAGGTGTATGGGAACCCCGGGCTTCGCATCGACGGAAAACACAACCTTGCCTGAATCCTCCGAACACGTGCTGTCGTGTGAGGATGGGCATTCTGTCTCGAACGCGTGTTCGATCCCGCAGGCCAGCCTCATCTTACTGTTGTTCGTTATGTGCGCCAGGACGATGCGACGATCACTCACGTAGTTCTCTTTAGGTACAAGCACCCGATCCCGAAAGCCCCGGGCTCGCCGAGGGTCGCCATGAATGGCTTCCGCAATGCGATCAGGGTGCTCGGTATTCATTTCCGACGAGATTACAACAGGGGCTTCTGCATTCAGCAGGGTAACTTCGTAGGAGATTGCCGCCAGGTGTCGATGTGGGAAAGAGACGAGCCGACGCGATTTAATGAATACTTGTTTACCTGACGGTGTCTCCCAGAGAATCTCTCGATCGAGCGTCCCGGACTTCATGTTGAGTGCACGTTCGAAAGTGAGCAAATTTGCAGTCGGGAGATAGAACGGCTCATCATCAACGTACAGCTTGATAATCTTGCTGTCCGTCACATTCACAATGGTCTGCCCCGTCTTAGCGAAGCCGTAGGCGACTTCGCCATAGGCGATCGGCCACGACTCGTAAAATCCGTTTACGAAGGTTCCGCTTTCAAAGACCGGAGCGCCTTCCTCAAAACTCCCTCGCATGCCGAGGTATCCGTTCGCGGTCGAAAAAATCGTTTCGCCCGCTGCGAGGAAGGGAGGATAAAACTGCTTCTCGACCAACCTCCACTCATCGGCAGGATACACGTACTCGGGACGATCTGCGAGTTCACGGCTGAGCATCGGTCCTCGTCCTCTCAGATGGAGCTCCACTCCTGCCCATCCCCTTCACCACGTCTATCCTCCGCAATCTCCGCCGAATGGCCTGGCGAATTTACCGGACGGCGTCGAACCTATCCCTCGTGATGGAATCACCCCTCTGGAATTGGCTCATGTCCCTTGTCGACTCCTTGCCGTCTGACATTTAGCCGGGCCACGCCCAGTCGCGAATTTCGGGCATGTCATCCCCGTACTTTCTGATGTACTCCTTGTGTTCAATCAGCTTGTCCCGCACTGCCTGCTTGGCATACGCAGCCATATATCCGAGCTTTGGCACCCGGTCGATCACGTCGCCCACGAGATGGAAGCGATCGAGGTCGTTCAGGACAACCATATCGAAAGGCGTCGTGGTGGTTCCCTCCTCTTTATATCCCCGGACGTGGAGATTCTTGTGGTTCGTCCGTCGGTAGGTCAGGCGGTGGATCAGCCATGGATATCCGTGAAAGGCAAAGATAATCGGCTTATCGGTGGTGAACAGGGCATCGAACTCTTTATCCGGTAACCCGTGCGGATGCTCGCTCTGCGGCTGCAGCTTCATCAGGTTAACCACGTTGATGACCCGAATCCTGAGGTCTGGGACGTGCCTGCGCAAAATGTCGACTGCCGCCAGCGTCTCTAAGGTGGGAATATCACCACAGCAGGCCATGACCACATCAGGCTCACCCCCCTTATCGTTGCTCGCCCACTCCCAAATGCCGATGCCGGCGGTACAGTGCTTGATGGCGGCATCCATGTTCAAATACTGTAACGCAGATTGTTTCCCGGCGATGATGACATTGACATAGTCGCGGCTTTGCAGGCAGTGGTCAGTGACCGAGAGTAGGGTGTTGGCATCGGGGGGGAGGTATACTCGAACCACCTCGGCCTTTTTGTTGACCACATGATCAATAAACCCGGGGTCTTGGTGCGAAAACCCATTGTGATCCTGCCGCCAGACGTGCGACGTCAGCAGATAGTTGAGGGAGGCAATGGGGCGCCGCCAGGGAATTTCTGTCCTCGTCACCTTGAGCCACTTGGCGTGTTGGTTGAACATCGAGTCCACGACGTGGACAAACGCCTCGTAGGTGGAGAAGAACCCGTGGCGACCGGTGAGGAGGTACCCTTCCAGCCAGCCTTGGCAGGTGTGTTCGCTGAGGATCTCCATCACCCGACCGTCCGGAGCAAGGTGGTCATCCTCAGGGATCGTGTCAGCCGTCCACGTCCGATTCGTCACCTCAAATAAGGCACCGAGACGATTCGAGGCTGTCTCATCGGGACCAAACACCCGGAAATTCCGATTCTCCATGTTGAGCTTCATCACGTCGCGCAGGAAGCCCCCCATGACGCGTGTCGCTTCAGCAAACACGGTCCCGGGTTTCGGGACATCGACAGCATAGGTCCGGAAATCAGGCATCTTCAGGTCTTTGAGCAGGACGCCTCCGTTGGCGTGGGGGTTGGCACCCATGCGGCGCGTTCCCTTCGGCGAAAGGTCGGCCAGTTCCAGTTTCAACTTCCCGGTCTCGTCGAAGAGCTCTTCAGGCCGGTAGCTCTTCATCCACTTTTGGAGGAGCTTGAGATGCTCTTTTTTCGTTGCCACATCGGCAAAAGGAACCTGGTGCGATCGCCAGAAGTCTTCAGTCTTCTTGCCATCGACTTCCTTCGGACCCGTCCACCCTTTCGGGGTGCGCAAAACGATCATCGGCCACCGGGGACGCTTGGCGATTCCGTTCCTCCGGGCTTGTTCCTGAATCGTTTTCACCTTAGCAATCACGGACTCCAGGGTTTCCGCCATCAACTGGTGCATGGTTTCGGGATCTGAGCCCTCGACAAAGTAGGGCTTGTAGCCATAGCCCACGAACAAGCTCTCCAGTTCCTCCCGACTGATTCGGGCCAGTACTGTCGGATTTGCAATCTTGTACCCATTTAGGTGCAGAATAGGGAGCACGGCCCCGTCATGGATAGGATTTAGAAACTTGTTCGAATGCCAGGCAGTGGCGAGCGGGCCGGTTTCGGCTTCCCCATCTCCGACCACGCACGCCACGATGAGATCGGGGTTGTCTAGGGCCGCTCCATAGGCATGCGAGACGGCGTACCCTAGTTCCCCTCCCTCGTGGATAGAGCCGGGGGTTTCGGGAGCCGCGTGGCTGGGAATCCCACCGGGGAATGAGAACTGTTTGAACAGTTTTTGCATCCCTTCGGCATCCTCGGAGATGTTCGGATATAACTCGCTGTACGTTCCCTCCAGGTAGGCGTTGGCGACCATGCCCGGGCCGCCGTGACCCGGCCCGCAGACGTAGATCATGTTCAAGTCATACTTCTTAATCACCCGGTTTAGATGTACGTAGATGAAGTTGAGCCCCGGCGTGGTCCCCCAATGCCCGAGCAGCCTGGGCTTAACGTGCTCCAGCTTGAGGGGCTCTTTCAGCAGGGGATTTTCATAGAGATATATTTGCCCCACCGAGAGGTAGTTGGCTGCGCGCCAGTACGCGTCGATCGCTCGCAGTTCTTTTTCAGGGAGGGGCTTAGTCATGACTTCCTCCTCTGCTTGCTCTCGGCTAGAAGATGTCCATCTTTACGATGTCTGTGTAGTACAGCTCCGCAGGAGGCGCTGCATGGCCGCCGCAACGCCGTCCGCCTGCTGGAAGATCGCGGTCCCTGCCACCAGGACGTTGGCTCCGGCGGCCACCACCTCTGGGGCCGTGTGCGCTTCGATGCCGCCGTCCACTTCTAGATCTGCCGGTATTCGCCGGTCGTCCAAGAGTTGGCGGGTGCGCCGAATTTTCGTCACCGTGGACGGGATGAACTCTTGGCCGCCGAAGCCAGGGTCCACCGTCATCACCAGCACCAGATCCAAGTATTCGAGGATGTCCTCGAGCAGGGAGACGGGCGTAGCCGGATTGATCGCGACCCCTGCCCGCAACCCGAGCTGCTTGATCTGTTGCACGGCCCGGTGCAGATGCGTAACCGCCTCTTGGTGGACAATCAGGGTATCCGACCCCGCCTCGGCGAACGCCGTCAGGTAGCCGGGCGCATCGGCGATCATCAGGTGCGTCTCTAGAGGGAGACGGGTGACCTTCCGCAGGGAGCGCACCACCGGGACGCCAATGGAAATGTTGGGCACGAAGTGCCCATCCATGACATCGATATGGATGCGGTCGGCCCCGGCCGCCTCTGCCTCGCCGACCTGCTCCCCCAGGCGGGCCAAGTCGGCGGCGAGGATCGACGGCGCCAGCTTGACTGTAGCCATGTGTTTACTTCACCTTTCCAGCATAAATGTTCATGACGGTCGCGAGAAACTCCAGGGCCTCGGCCCGCGGCCGCTGGAACGAGTTTCGGCCGATGATCGAACCGAAGCCACCACCATCGCGGATCGCCCGGATTTCGTCGAAGACCACCTTATCCTCTTCCTTGGCCCCGCCAGAGAAGATCACGATCCGGCGGCCGTTGAAGGTACTTTGCACCACGTGCCGGACCCGGTCTGCGAGGGTGCCGATCGGTACCTTCGTCGCCTCGTATACCTTCCGCGCCGCATCGTGCTCGACGTGGTCACTGGGCAGCTTGACCTTGACGACGTGCGCCCCCAGTTGCGCCGCGATGTGGGCAGCGTACGCGGTCACGTCGATCGCGGTTTCCCCCTTCTTGCTCACGCCGGAGCCTCGTGGGTAAGACCACACGATCACGGCCAGGCCGACATCTTTGGCTTCGGCGGCGATCTCGCGCAGCACCTGATACATCTCGAGGCGGTGGGCTGAGCCGGGGTAGATCGTATAGCCGACGCCAACACAACCGAGGCGCAGGGCATCCTTGACGCTCCCGGTCACCGCCTGATACGGATCTTTTTCCTCCAAGAGAACGTCATGGTTGTTCAGCTTGAGGATCAACGGGACCTCGCCAGCGAACTCCGCCGCGCCGGCCTCCAGGAACCCCAGAGGGGCGGCGTAGGCGTTGCAGCCCGCCTCGACGGCCAGCTCAAAATGGTATTGGGGGTTATAGGCCGGGGGGTTCATGGCAAAACTGCGCGCAGGGCCGTGCTCGAAGCCCTGGTCTACCGGCAGGATGACCATCTTCCCCGTACCGGCAAGGGTACCGTGATTCAGCATCCTCGCGAGGTTCGTGAGGATCCCGGGACTTTCCCCGGTGTACCAGCTCAGCATCTCCTTTACCTGCTTAGCCATGGTCCCTCCTTTTTATCTCCGTTCCTGGTAGAATTCCTCGGCTAACGCGACGTCTTCTGGGCTTCCGATGATCAACGGCACCCTCTGGTGGGGAGAAGTGGGCTGAATGTCGAGGATCTGCTCGGTCCCTGTGGTGGCTCGTCCCCCCGCCTGCTCGACGATCAGAGCCGCCGGGGCCGCCTCGTACAGTAGCCGGAGCTTCCCCGTGGGCTTCTTCGGGTCGTCCACGTCGGCCGGGTAGAGGAAGATCCCTCCCTCTAGCAGCGTGCGGTGAAGGTCGGCAACCATTGAGCCGGCGTACCGCAGCGAATAGGGCCGGCCGGTGGCTTTATCGACAGCCCGCAAGTACTTCACCAGGCTGCGCGTGTACGGGTGCCAGCGGTGGAAGTTTCCCTCATTGACGCTGTAGGTCCTTCCGCGCGCCGGGATCCGGATATCCTCGTGCGAAAGGAGGAACTCGCCCAGGGTCGGATCAAGCGTAAAGGCGTGTAACCCTTCGCATGCTGTGTACACGAACACCGTGCTTGGGCCGTACATCACATAGCCTGCCGCCACCTGCGCCGTCCCCGGTTGGAGCACATCGGCCGCTACCTGGTCCGGACCATGGCTCTTCCGGCGCCGGATCGAGAAGATGGTTCCCACGACGCCATTGATATCGATGTTGGAGGAACCGTCCACCGGATCGACACAAACCACATACTTTGCCCGCGGGCCCGCCTTTTCCAAGTAGAGGGGTTCGTCCATCTCCTCTGAAACGATCGTGGAAACCAGGCCGCTTTCCTCCAGGGCCTCCACCATAATTTCGTTGGCCACCACATCGAGTTTTTTGACGAGCTCTCCCTGGACATTAACCTGTCCCGTCGTCCCAAGGGTCCCAGCCAGGGCTGCCTGCCCGAGCTCACGGGAAATTGCCTTGGAGGCCAGGCTAATTTGAGCGAGCAACGTGGTCAAGTCTCCCGTGGCCTCCGGATGGGCCCGCTGGGCCTGGATGAGGTAACGGGGAAGCGCCTGGCTCTTCATGCTCATGTCTTACGTCTCCTTTCGCGTGAGCTCCCGGATCACCCCCTCCTCTGCCACCAGCACGGTGTGGGCCGTCCCCAGGAAGAGCCCGGTATCCACGACACCTGGGACGCCGCGGATCTCGGCATCGAGGACCGCAGGGGTTTCTAATGGTTTGATCGCGCAGTCGAGAATAACATTTCCGTTGTCACTGACGAACGGCTTTCCTTCCACCTGGCGAAGCGTTGACTGGCACCCAAGCTCCTCCAGGCGCCGGGTACAGATGGCAAGGGCGAAGGGGATTACCTCGACAGGCAGGCGGCCCCTCGTCCCGAGCACGGGGACCAGCTTTGAGGCGTCCACGAGAATGATTTGCCTCCGTGATGCAGCCGCCACGATGCGTTCCCGGACCAGCGCCCCCCCATACCCTTTGATCATGTTGAGCTGGGGGTCCACCTCGTCAGCCCCGTCCATGGTGACGTCGATGAGGTCCCCACCCAGCTCGACGAGCGGGATGCCCATCTCGCGAGCACGGCGGGCCGTTTCCTCGGAGGTGGGCACACCCCGGATCGAAAGCCCCTCCCGAACCCGGGCGGCCAGGGCGACCAGAAAGGCCGTGGCAGCGCGTCCCGTGCCGAGCCCCACCACGGTGCCGTCTCGCACAAACTCAAGGGCCCGAGCGGCAAGACTTGCCAGCGTATCGTCCTGCGCCTCGTGCAAGGCACCCTCCCCATGTCCAAACGGTCCGACCTATTCCCGATACTCCGTAAGTGTGCGCGGGACTTGACATTCAAGGCTTAGGCTTGGATGGCCCGGCAGGATTACACGGAGATTGTATCACGGTCCAGGAACAGTATCGACCTACAGAAATCGCCACTGACAACACGCAAGAGGACGGGCTTTCCCGGGATGCGACTACGAGGCCTCCCGCCATCCATCCGCCCCGGCCAACTTCTGAGACAACTCTAGGGTAGGAAAGGTCAGGAGCCTGCGACAACTCGGAAATTTACGGGTTTTCAGCAAACAAGTTACGAGGTTCTGGAAGCTGCGGTAGGATTGCACAGCGGGATGGAGAGTCCCTCAGATTGGGCGTGTGCCTCTCGGACAATCCATTCCAGAAGAGGGCAGCCGTGCTTGCCTCAGCGAGCAGTTAATGCCAGCCGCGAGCGAACAATCTTCGGCTGAAACAGTCCTGGTTCCTTTGTCATCGCCAGCCAGGCGAACTGGCAGAACGAGAAGATGGACGACTCCTCAAATGTTCGTGACCCTCCAGGTTCCGTCCTGCTGCTGGCACGCTATCCCATGCGTGCTATTCGTTTTTCCACTCGTTGTGATGGTCTGAGTGAATCGCTTGCACTTGGTCCCATCCGCCTTCGTGAAGACCTCGTCGATGGTCGTCGTCCCGCTGTTTCCAGTTTGCGGGTTGTTCCACGATGTCCGCCCACCCTCGCCCATGGTACTGAAAGCCTCATACCCGGAGGCTGCATACTTTTCCTTATCTTTTTTGTCGAGCTCGTTGCCAATGAGGCCACCGGCGACGCCACCCAGAATCACACTCGCAGCAATCCACGCAGGACTCGCACCGGCCAGCGCGGCAATGACGCCGCCGGTGGCACCACCGGCCGCCGCACCCGCTTGGGTTTTCCTTCCCAGGCCTGTTTCCCTCTCGATGGTCGCACAGCCAACGAGCGGGGTCGTCGCCATGATGCCAATCACGACGACCGACGTTACTTTTGTGAATCGCATATGTTTTGCCTCCTTCCCTTCTTGGTCGAAAAATTCTATTATCGTCTCAATATTCTCTCCCGGTGCTTTTGCTCTTCCTTTTCCGTATGGGTCGCCCCCCTCTCACGCGTACGAGCATGGGGCGAGGAGCGTCCTCGCTCTTGTTCGCCGTCTTCGACTAAATTATCCAGGGTCACATAAATTCATTCTAGCCGAGAGGTACCCTTTTTTCACTATTTTTAGACATCGACCGGCTCACACCAGAACGTCATCCCCAAAGCGCATGAAATTGCTGGATTTCGCCCTGACATTTCTCCGCCTTTGAGCCCGGCAATCCCAAGATAATGCAAGATCTATGCTGGGGGAGAAAATTATGGGGTGACGGCTGACCAGCCTGCCCCCTTGCAGCATCGTGGCGGGTTGAACACTGCTTGGAAAAATCCGGGATCCGGTGTCAACTCAGACGGGGAGCGTCCTATCGGTCAAGCCGATGCGATGCCATGCTTGAACGCAAATTGGATCAAGTCGGCGTGCGTATGAAGGCCCAGATCTTCCATCATGCGGTACTTGTGAAACTCAACCGTCCTGGCGGATATTTTCAAGAGCGAGGCGATTTCCTTGGCAGAGCGGCCTTCGGCCACCAACTGCAACACCTCCCGCTGCCGCGGCGTCAGCTTGCAAACTGCGTCATCACGTTGACGGGACTTGTTCATGAAAGACTGGAGCACGTCCTTGGCAATCATGGATGTCACGTACGTTCGGCCCTTCAGCGCCTCTCGAATTGCCATGACCAGCTCCGCGGGCGCCGAGTGCTTCAAAACATAGCCCAAAGCGCCCACTTCAAAAGCCCGCGTCGCATACGTCACGTCCGGATGCATGGTCAAAAAGACGATCTTCGCTTGCGAGCCAGCTTTTTTGAGCTGCCGGGCGGCCTCAATGCCATTCAGCAACGGCATGGAAATGTCTGCGACAATCACATCCGGGCGAAGTTCCTCTGCGGCAGCCACCAGCGCCCGCCCGTCCTCCACTGTTCCCACGAGCTCGAACTCGGCGTCCAAGAGGCCCCGTAAACCCTCGATGACGATCTTGTGATCATCAGCTAACAGGACGCGCGCGCGTTTCATACCTCCTCCCGCGGTAAAGGAGCCCGAACCTCGATCACCGTGCCTCCTCCTGGCTGAGACCTTAACGATAGGTCACCTTGGATCAGCCGGACTCGCTCCTCCATACTGGCCAGACCTAAACCGGCTTTCCCGCGCAGCTCTGAGGGATCGAATCCGATGCCATCATCCCTTACGGAAAGGAGCACGTTGTCGTCAGTGCCGCCGAGGGTGACATACGCTTCCTGGGTGTGGGCATGCTTGGCAACGTTTCTCAGACCCTCTTGTGCAACCCGGTATATGCACAGGGCCACATCCTTGGGTATCGTCGGGGGGATGTTCTGTGTTTCATACTTAACGACAATCCCCTCCCGCTGTGAGAAATTGGAACATTCGGATTCAATGGCCGAAACCAAACCGAGGTCATCAAGGATCGAGGGATGCAGCTGGCGCGAGATCACGTGGACATCGGCAGAGAGCCTCACCATCTGCTCTTTCATTTCCCGAAGCCTTCCGAGCACCGGATCGGGCGCTGTCTGCAACTGCTGTTCAAGCTTTCCGACTTCGATTGCGAGCACCGCGAGCCGCTGGGTCAAGTCATCGTGGAGCTCCCGGGCCAAAAGGCTGCGCTCTTCCTCCTGGGCGGAAAGCAGTTTGCCTGCCAGCATCCGGAGGTCTTTCTGGCTTTCTCGCAGGGCGCCTTCGCTCTTCCGTAATGCCTCCTCTCCCTCCTTGCGGTCGGTGATGTCCTGCCACATTCCGACGAGGTGACTCACCTTTCCATCGGCATCTGTGACGACGCGCAAAAAGTCATAGAACCACTTGTATGAGCCGTTTGCAGTACGCCACCGGTATTCATGTTCGTGGTACCCTCGTTCAAAAACTCTCCCGATCTCGGCAAAGAGTCGTGCAGTATCATCCGGGTGAACTCGATCAGCCCAGAACGAGGAGCTGGAAGTGAAGTCTTTAGGGCAATATCCCGTCAGCGCTGTCACGTTGTCGCTTATATATGTTGCCGCGTAGTCACCCCCCGCTTTGCATGTGTAGGTGGCCACTGGCAGGGATTGCTGAATGATCGAGAGTCGGTCTGAAGTTCGTCGCAGTGATGCCTCCGCGCTCTCGCGCAGCGTGATTTCAGCCCCAAGGAGTTGAACGGTCTCCGTGAGATCCTGGGTCCTTCGCTCCACCTCTCGGCGAAGAACCGCCGGCTGTCGGAAAAGGTAGTAGGTGAGAGCCCCAACGGTGATGCTGGCCAGGACCACCGCGATGACTTCCAGAGGGAACGAGGATGAGAGAGGCCATCCGTCCCGCGGTGCGACCGCCAACGTCCATGTTCCGTTCGGCACGTCAATACCGAAGGAGATTGGGTTCTGCAGGTCCGTATCGATTGACCCCGAGAAAACAGTTTTCAGACCGCTGTCTGGGTCAATCCGTGAGAGCTGGTAATTGTAGTCCCGCTCAACGAGACGGCTCAGTTCGCTGTCCTCGAGCAAGTCGTCCAGGTGAATGAGGGCGATCGTGAAGCCCCAGAAACGCTCACCTCCCGTTTGATCAGTGACAAAAACTGGCAAGCGGCCGATGACACCGACTCCACCTTGGACCAAAGGGAACGGACCCGCCAGCGTCAAGGCCCGGGATTCAATTGCCCTCAGCGCCTCGGTCCGGCGCCGCGGATCTTCCAAGAGGTTATGGCCCATTGCCGCCTCGTTTCCTGCCAACGGGTAGATCTGCGTGACTACCCCATTGGGGGCAAGTTGTAAGTTGTTGATCCCACGATAACTCTTGATGATTTCGGCCGCGAGACTGTCAAAATTGTCTATCCTCCCGCTCTGGCGCAAGACTGAGGCCAGGGCAAACGTCGACGAGAGCGAGCGGTCGAATTGCCGCTCCAGCAAATGAGCGTGGGCAGCGCCGATCTCCTTGAGCACGTGCCGGTGTGCATCGGCATGCCGGCGCTCCGCGACGTCGATGAAGGCGCCTCCTGCGGCGAGCACCACGAAACATGCGAATGCCGAGAGAATTAATGGACCGAGTTTGGTCATGGTATGGCGCCGTTAGGCTTCCGGTTGGCGTTCTCCGTGGGCAGTACTCGAGCCGGTCCCTCCCCGTGTCCGACACCGGGGCATTTCGCCACGGATCAACAACGTCTTTTCGTTATCGATGGTTTCCAGAGGCCCCTGCCGGGGGTCCCCCACCCCCTCTGTGGTCTCGTGAGCCTAGGCCCCCTGGGGATCCCCCAGGGGGCCTAGAACACCCTCCCATCATCTCCTAATCCGAAGCGAGATAAAGTATGCCCCCCAAGGGGATGGGGTGTCAAGGAGTGAGTCCGTCCGGCTAAAGACTCGTAGCTCCCTCGGCTACCGGGGCATCGTCTGGAAGAACATAAAGGCTTTGATTGGGGTGGGCATCGGGTAGCGGACGACCCCGTTTTCCCCGAACCACTTGTCGTAGAGCTCAAAATACTTGCCGCTCTCGATTAATTCCATAATGGTGTGATTGACGAAATCACGCCACCTGGAGTCGTTTTGCGGCAGGATGCACGAGTAGGGCTCTTTGCTGAAGAAGTCTCCCACCACTTCAAAGTCGCCCGAATTGGGGGCCTTGGCGGCGAGTCCGGCCAGCAGAATTCCATCCGTGGAGTAGGCGTCGATCTTCCCCTGCTGGAGAGCCAGGAACCCCTGGGCATGGTCCTGAAACACGACGATCTTCGCCTGGGGCTGCCTCGTCCGCAGGATCCGCTCATTGGTGGTTCCCTGAGTGGCACCCACTCGCTTGCCCCTTAGATCTCTGAGATTCTTGATATCGCTCCCTTTCTTCACCAGAAGCTGGGAGCCGGTGTAGAAGAAATTGACGCTGAAGTCCACGGTTTCGTCCCGAGACCGGGTATACGTGGTGGATCCACACTCGATATCGACGGTCCGGTTGGCGACCAGGGCGATCCGGGTCTTGGGCGTAACCTCTTTGAGTTCCAGGGTGACCTTCTTGATCAAGTTGCGATTCAGCCGGTTGTTGATCTCATTGAGGAGATCCACCGAGAAGCCAACCCATTCGTTCTTTTCATTGATATAAGCAAACGGGATGGAGGACGTCCGGGTCCCCGCCGTAAATTTTCCCGTCCGGTTGATCTTCTCCAAGACCGTCTCGGCGCTGGCCTTGCCCACCGTGAGGGCGAGATGGCCGAGCGTGACAACGATCAGACTGACAACCATCCTGATGGTCTTCTGCCTCACGTTCGCACCTCCTTTCAAAGGGGTCAGAGTACTTTGATTTCCTCGCGCCTTGGGCGCCCCGTATTCGGTCTCCGTCCGCCACGTGGTAAAGGCCGGAACCGCCGCCTGAGCGCTGCTTCGAGCTCATCTTTAAACTTCTCATCGCCGAGTGGCCAACCCTTGTTGGTGGCATCGCGGATGGTCTTCAACGTCGCCTCGTCAAGATTGTCGTCAACTAAAGATCGATAGCTTTTCTGCCGCGCGCTCGCCGTGTCCCCTAACGCTAAATATACAGGATGAACTATGACCAATTCATCAGGCACGCCATTCGCATTGGACTGATAGCTAGACCACTTATAAGCGCGTGGGTGCGTCACGATCCCAGCCCGCACTGGGTTCAGTTCGATATAGTGACTGCAGGCCAAGAAATACCTGTCCGTATGAATCAACGTAGACTTATACCTGCCTTCCCACAACGTCCCAGTACGTCCATATCTGGAATTAACATATCGAACAAAGCGTCGGCCAACGGACTGCATAACTTTGGCGATGCTGTCGTGCTCAGAAGGCGTCACGAGCAGGTGAACATGATTCGTCATGAGCACGTAAGCATGAACATCACAGAGATGCGCCTGGCTCGCTTCACTCAGGCAGCGAAGGAAAATACGATAATCGTCCTCGCCGAAAAAGATTGGATTGCGGTTGTTCCCCCGCTGAATTACATGTAGCGGTTGCCCGGGGAGAACGACACGTGGTTGACGCGGCATCACGCTAAGTCCTTTTGCCTGGAAAATTATTTTTTCGCTGCTTTTCCGCTGGAACGATTCTCATCCCTGGCTCCAAGTCTGACCCGTCTGATTCAATTTGATTCAATTGAGTCTGACCCCTTTGATTCCTTTGATTCCAAGACGATTTGCTTGATCAGCGCGTAATCATCGTGCCGGACATTCTTGACCATATCGGCCACACGGTCATCCGCAACACCAGCGCGTAAAAGCGTCGCCCGTCCCAGTTGCAGGCTCGCTTCCATGGCTTCCGGAATCGTGCCGGTCGCTCCCATCTTAATGAGTTTTTCGCTGTGCTTGAGGTCGCGGGCGCGCGCCTCGATAGGGAGACCGGGATAGAGGT
>CAYGBT010000040.1:0-23347 GCA_964348275.1 uncultured bacterium | reverse complement strand
CCGGGGTCCCGCCGCCGGAGCGGAGCGCAGGTGGGGGTGGCCCGCACTGGCGAATGACAACGCCTCCGCATGCGTAACGTGGCCTCACCGCATCAAGTCCTCGGAGAATAATGGCGCTGCCGAGGATGGTCCCTCCGAGCCCCTAGTCATGGGTCATTTCTTTCTTGCGCACTTCAAGCTTTCCGCCAGGACCTCTATTGCGCGATCGCACAGATCCCGTGAGACCACAAGCGGGGGCGCGATCCGGATCACCCCCTCGGCGTTCAGGAAGTCTCCAAGAAGCAGATCCCGTTCTAAGGCAAGGCGAAGAACTTCTCGCGTAAAGGACGGCTCCTCTAGGACCACCCCGAGAAGGAGACCCATCCCTCGGACCTCCTTGATCCCTTCAAGGCTGGCAATCCCGTTTCGGAGATGCTCTCCCATGATTTTGGCATTATCCAGGAGTCCGTGCCGCTCGATAAATCGGAGCGACGCGAGCCCGGCGGCGCACGAAACGGGATGACCGCCAAACGTCGTGACATGGGCAAAGGGGGGATCGCTTGAAAGAGCGTACATAAGCTCCGGGCGGGCGACGAAGACGCCCAAAGGCATCCCGCCTCCTACTGCCTTGGCCAGGACCAGGCAGTCCGGAATCAGCCTCCAGTGCTCACAAGCAAACCACCGCCCGGTGCGGCCGATTCCGGTTTGCACCTCGTCCAGGATCAACAGGGCCCCCACCGCGCGGCACCGTGCGCTCACTGCGGACAGAAAGTCGGGACTCGGGACCCGAATCCCGGCCTCGCCCTGAATCGGCTCTACCACGACCCCGGCGACGTACTCGTTGATAGCATCCAAAGCGTCGAGGGAATCGAACGGGAGCAAGCGCACATCGGGTAAAAGCGGCTCAAAGGGTTTCTGGTATCGGGGCTCGCCCAAGATCGACAGGGCACCAAACGTGTCCCCGTGGTATCCCCCGGTAAAGGCGACGATCCGGGAGCGGCCCGTCACCTTCCGGCAGAGCTTCAGCGCCCCCTCGATCGCCTCGGCCCCACTGTTACAGAAAAAGCTCATCGAGAGATCGCCTGGGGCGATCTCCGCGAGACGCTTGGCCAGTGCGACTTGAGCCTCCTGCACCAACTCGCCATAGACCATCACGTGGAGGTGGCGCTCCGCCTGGGCCGTGATAGCCTGCAGGACTTCCGGACAAGCGTGGCCGACGTTGCTCACCGCGATGCCTGAGATAAAGTCCAAAATGCTTCGCCCATCTCGGGTGTGCAGGAAGCACCCTTTCGCTCGCTCGATAGCCAGCCCGAGCGGTTCAGCGGATGTCGGACAAAGGTAGCGGCGAAAATTAGCGTACAGATCGTCACGCATGGCTTAGCTATTAGCAGTCAGCTATCCGCTGTCAGCTCGAGAACCAAGGTCCTATTTGGCCCTCGCTGACTGCTGGTAACTGAATGCCGATTCGTCATCGCTGACTGCTGTCTGCTGACCGCTGACTGCTGATTTCTCTTGGCTGACTGCTGCCTTCGAGCGCGAGGTGGATCTCATTCTGGACATCTGGCTCGGTTTCCTGGGCAAGGGCCTTTTTGAGTCCCTCGCGAGCCGCCACGCCTCCAATCTGCCCCAACGCCCACGCGACGTGGCTCCGCACCATTGAATCCGAATCCTGTAACAGGACCCGCGTCAGCGCTGCGACCGCCTCCGTTCGGCGGAGGTTGCCTAACGCCACCGCAACATTTCGAAGCAAGCCCCGCCGCTTGGCCCGGCGGACAGGACTCCCCTTGAAACGACGCCGAAATTCCTCTTCGGTCAAGGAGAGCAGGGGGATGAGATCAGGCGCAAAATATCCCTCTCGCGGCCAGAAGCGCTCCTCGGAACTGAGCTTGGCCTTCTTATTGTAAGGACAGACGTCCTGGCAGATGTCACAGCCGAAGATATGATCCCCGATCAACGGGCGTAATTCCCGAGGAATGCTCCCTTTGAGTTCGATGGTGAGATAAGAGATGCAGCGCCGGCTATCCAAGAGGTAGGGGCCAACCAAGGCTCCTGTGGGGCAGGCTTGGATGCACAGATCGCACCCTCCACATCGATCTCGGATTGCCCGGTCGATCTCGAGTTCGAGGCTCAGGAACAGCTCGCCAAGAAAGAACCAGGACCCGCGGCGGGGATGGATGAGTGTGGTATTCTTTCCAATCCAACCGACCCCCGCCAGCGAACTAAAATCCCGCTCGAGGACCGGTCCGGTATCCACGCATGCTCGCCCCTCAATACAGGCCCCCACTTCATCCCGGATCTTTGCCAGGAGGTCCGACAGATGCTCCTCCATGATCCCGTGATAATCATCCCCCCATGCATAGCGAGAGATCCACCCCCGGACTCCGTCTTCCGGGATGTCCTCTCGTTCGAGGGGAACGTAGTAGTTCCGCGCCACCGATACGATCGATTTTGCCCACGGGAGAAAATTCCCCGGATGCAGGCGCTGCTTCGCTCCCCGCTCAAGATAGGCCATTTCTCCGGCAAAGCCCCGCCGTAGATACTCCGCAAATGAATCACCATGCGGAGGGGGGATGACTGGCGAGATTCCCACCAGGTCAAAACCGACCTCTCGCGCCAGCTGCTTCACGCGTCGGGAAAGATATGACCGCTTCTCTCGCGCCCCCACGCAATGCCTCCGTGACATGACACAGCCCAGTATGCCACAAGATGTCCCCCAGGGAAACAAGAGCAGAATGGCACACAATTCCATGACAATCATCATTGGAGCGGTTTCGTATGTGTGCTAAATTTTTAATGGGTGAAGATAAGGATCACGGCCATGGATGGAACAAAGGTGCGAGCGGTCCTCAACGCGGTGAAAGAGGGGAAACTCTCGACCGAAGAGGCCCTGGAGCGGTTGAAGCTCTTGCCCTACGAGGACTTAGGATTCGCCACGCTGGACAGCCACCGGAGCCTCCGCCAGGACATCCCCGAAGTCCTCTTCTGCCCCGGGAAGACGATTGAGCAGATCGCTGAAATTGCCGACCGGCTCCTCCGCCAGCACAGCAATCTGCTCGCCACCCGGGCCTCCGAAGAGATTTATGACACTATCGCGGGAATTGAAGGATCCGCCGAGTACAATAAAGTCGCCCGCACCGTCGTGGTTCGTCGAGAGCAGACCCCGTCAACGACCGGAACGGTTTTGGTGATGAGCGCCGGGACCGCCGACATCCCGGTGGCTGAGGAGGCAGCGGTCACTGCTGATTTTCTGGGGAGCCGGGTCGAAAAGCTGTACGACGTGGGGGTCGCGGGACTCCACCGGGTGCTTGATAAGTGGAGCAAACTTCAGGCAGCCCGCGCCCTTGTCGTCGTGGCCGGAATGGATGGGGCTCTCCCCAGCGTAGTGGGGGGGCTCACGGGTCGACCGCTCATTGCCGTTCCCACGAGCGTCGGGTATGGAGCCAGCTTCGCGGGGCTCTCCGCACTCTTGACCATGCTCAACTCGTGCGCCGCCGGGACGGCGGTGGTCAACATCGATAACGGCTTCGGCGCGGGCGTGCTCGCCCACAGGATCAATCTCCTCGGCGAACAGCGAGGCGCGTAGCTCTTAGCACGTCGCGCGTGGCAGATACTTCGATGATGGATGTCCGTAGGAACCAAAGAATCTCTCCGTTGTCCGTAGTCGTTGCGAAGTCATCGGATTACGGTCATCGGACTTCGGCGAGCTCAGTCGAGCCGTCACCGGTCGTCGGATCTGATTACTGACCATGAAGATTGCGTATTTCGATTGCTATAGCGGGATCAGCGGCGACATGATTCTCGGTGCGCTCGTGGATGCCGGGCTCCCCGTAGAGGCGCTCTGCTCTGAGATTGCAAAGCTCAAGCTCCCCGGTGTGGATCTCACAACGGAAAAGGTGAGGCGCGGTGAGTTCATGGGGACCCGAGTCCACGTGATCACGCCCCAAGACCCCCACCACCACCGCCATCTCTCGGATATCCTCAGCATCCTCGAAAAGAGCGACCTTCCGGAGGCGGTGCTGATACCGGCCCGCCGAATTTTCGAGCGGCTTGGAGAAGCCGAAGCGGCCGTCCACGGAGTTCCGGTGGAACGGATTCATTTCCACGAGGTCGGGGCCTTGGACACGATTGTGGACGTGACCGGGGCCATCATCGGGCTCAACGCCCTTGGGATCAAAGAAATCTATGTCTCGGCATTGAATTTGGGCGGGGGGAAGATCCAGGCGGCTCACGGCGAGATGCCGGTCCCGGCCCCGGGAACCGCACACCTTCTCCAAGGCATCCCTGTCTATGGAAGCCCAGTTGAGGCGGAACTGACCACACCGACGGGAGCAGCCATTATTTCGACGGTCGCCAAAGCGTTCGGTGGCCTCCCTCCTCTCCAGGTCGATCAGATCGGCTACGGCGCGGGAGGCCTAAATCTACCAGGCCGCGCGAACTTGCTTCGCCTCATCGTCGGCGAAAAGATCAACGATCTGGAAGTCGATGACATAGCAGTGGTAGAGGCAAACATAGACGACATGAATCCCCAGCTCTACGAGCCCCTGATGAATGCCCTCTTCGAAGCCGGGGCCCACGATGTCTTCCTCACGCCGATCATCATGAAAAAGTCGCGGCCCGCCACGGTCGTCTCGGCGATCGTTCCAGTCGGACTTGAGGCAAGCATCGGGCCTATCCTCTTGCGCTTCACCAGCACCTTTGGCGTCCGATCCAGAAAAATGAACCGGCAGAAACTTCCACGAGAGATTGTCACAGTCCAGACCCGCTTTGGAGAGGTGCGCGTCAAGGTAGGCCGTCTGCAGGGTCGTCCAATCCATTTGGCTCCCGAATACGAGGATTGCCGACGGCTGTCCGAGATGAGAAAAATTCCCGCCAGCGAGATCATGGCAGCAGCAGCCGAGGCGGCCCGAGCGATGCTGACGCGCTTCGATGAGGAGCAAAAATGAATTTTGGCATGCTTGAGGCAGTAACCAAGCAAGTCGATGTCGTGGCTCAACGGCTTAAGCTGGACGAAGGCATTTACAAGCGGCTGCGCCATCCGGACCGGGCTCTCGTCGTGTCTGTTCCCGTCGAGATGGACGACGGTCGGATAGAGGTCTTCGAGGGGTATCGGGTCCAGCACGACAATTCCATGGGCCCGACCAAGGGGGGAGTCCGATACCACCCAGAGGTCAATCTCGAAGAGGTCACGGCCCTCGCGATGATCATGACCTGGAAGTGTGCCCTCATGGGCTTGCCGTATGGCGGGGCAAAAGGAGGGGTTTGCTGCAATCCGCGAACCCTTTCCCCTCGTGAACTCGAGCGATTAACCCGCCGGTATACGGCCGAGATCTTCCCTATCATCGGTCCAGAACAGGACATTCCGGCTCCCGACATGGGCACTGACGAACAGGTCATGGCCTGGATGATGGACACCTACAGCATGCAGCGCGGCATGACCACCCCCGGTGTGGTCACGGGAAAGCCGATCCTGTTGGGAGGATCCTTGGGACGGCGAGAGGCTACCGGCCGCGGTGTGTGCTTCGTGGTCTTGGAGGCAATGAAAAAGATGCGACGGGATCCTAAGGAGCTAACCATCGTCATTCAGGGATTTGGAAAGGTCGGCTCAGTGGCTGCGCGGTTGCTGGCCGAAGAAGGATGCCGGATAATCGCCCTGAGCGACCTTCAAGGAGGGGTTTACAATCCCAATGGATTAGACATCTCGCGCCTGCTGCAAGAAGGAAAGGAAAAGCCGGGCTGGTCGGTTTCCGAACACCGAGAGGGGGATCGGCTGAACCAACAAGAACTACTTAGCCTAGATTGCGATATCCTGATTCCGGCCGCCCTGGGGGGACAAATTAATGCCGCAAACGCTCCTTCAATCCGGGCCCGATTGATTGCGGAAGGAGCGAATGCTCCCACGACGCCAGATGCAGACTCAATCCTTCAAGAGAAGCGGATCCCCGTCCTCCCCGACATCTTGGCCAACGCCGGCGGCGTGACCGTTTCATATTTTGAGTGGGTCCAAGACCTGCAGTTCTACTTCTGGAAAGAGCGAGAGATCAACGAGCGGCTGCAAGACATTATGACCGCGGCCTTCGAACACGTGTGGGACTCCGCCCGGGAAGAAGGAACCGATCTCCGGACGGCGGCAATGATGTTGGCGGTGAAACGGGTCGCCGACGCCAAGCGCCTTCGCGGCCTCTACCCATAACCTGAGAAATCGCTCATCCCAACACGCTCAGAAGAGTGTGACTTTAGGTTACGGATAGGTCGTTTCGGTGCTCCCCTCAAAAATTATACTTTGCGCCGTTGACATCCGCCGCGCATCAACCATATATTTGAGATACCCGATCCCCCAAACCGACTCTGGATGATGGTCGAACGGGAGGGGAGGAATGGATCCGGGGTAGCACAGCGCACCCGGCCGAGACGTGCGGCCGATGACTGTAGCCCCTGCAGGGCTGATGGAGCAGCTTGCAGGGGTTTTACGTTCTTCAGGAAGTGGGTCGGAGGAGAGGTGCCATGCTGGCAAGGGACGTAATGACAAGAGAGGTGGTTGCGGCCACGCCTGAGATGTCCATCGAATCCCTCACACGGCTCCTGCTCGACCACGGGGTAAGCGCTGTCCCGGTCGTGGGGGATGGGGGCGAGGTCCTGGGCGTGGTGAGTGAGGCAGATTTGGTCCATCGACTCCGGACGCCTGGCCGCAAAAAATGGTGGCTGGAGCTTTTGGCAGACAGCAAGGAGATGGCCAGCGATTTCGTTCGGATCCACGGGAGGCGCGTCGGGGACGTGATGAGGCGACCAGCGGTGACAGTAACGGAAGAGACGCCAGTCGAGGAGATTGCCAGTATCCTCGAGGAGGAAGGGATCAAACGCGTTCCAGTCGTCCAGGAGGGTCGCCTTGTCGGGATCGTGAGCCGCCGGGACCTGATCAGGGCCCTCGCTATGCGTGTCGCGGCCCCCCCGGCGGGAGCGCCCCCCACCGATGCGGAGATTCATCGGCGTATCTCCCAGGAACTCAAGGGCGCCCCGTGGCTCGATCGGCCGACTCTCCAGGTCGCCGTGGCCGACGGGGTGGTGCGTCTATGGGGTTTGGTGGCCGACGCTCAGGTCCGCCAGGCCGTCAAGGTCCTGGTCGAAAATATCCCTGGCGTCCGGGGGGTGGAGTACAGTTTGCAGATCCGCCGAGGTATGCACTCTGCTGATTTCTGAAACGGAGTTGGGAGCACCCCCCTGCACGTCTGACTCGTTAACTCACTCTCGTCGGATCCCCTACTTCCTACCGATAGGTCAATTGTACGGTTCCTTCTGACCCCAAGCTCCTCTTGTTCCGGGAGAATTTCATTCCCTGCCTCAAATTCGAGCAGCTGGCCCCCGTGCCGAAGCCCTGCCATGCACAAATAGGGGCGCTTGCCGCTCAGCCGGGGCCAGTCCTTTCGTGCTGTAACTCGATATAAAGAAACCTTTTTTAGGGCTACACCGAAGAGAGTTTGCTCATGGAACGATTTCTGCTACACTCCCCCGGGTCACTCAGCGGCCCTTCTTTGCGATGGGACATCGGAGGTCACGGGAGATCAGGATGTCCGAGAATCGTGAGGACCTGCAGATCCAAAATTCTCTGCGCTTTCGTATCTCCGGGATCACGGAGGGGATGATAACGCTGCGGCCGGCGGAGGTGCTCGATCCAATCCTGACCGGAGCGCTCGTGGAGCACCAGGGGAAGCTTGAGCCCCAAAGCCCCTGCTTGCTCCAGGTCGGGACGAACGGGGACCTGACAACCATCCGCTGTCGAGTGCTCCACAGTCGGACGACCTCTAGCCGACCAGGTGGGGGCCTTCTCTACCAGACCACTGTCGAATTCCTCGAGTTGACCCCCGCGGCAAAGTATCTCCTCAAGACCCTCATCCAATCTCGTGGAAGGAACCGGGGGCTACAGCGCTCCAGGCCCGCAACGCCCGCCACTGAGATGGGCTCGTTCCTTCCCCTGGCCGCCCTTCCAATTTGAAAGAACCTCGGCAACTCTGATACCCTCACCCCTCCCCGCACCAATATTATTTGCGGTCAAAACGGTCGCCAACACGAAGCGCCTCCGCGCCGTCTACCTCGAGCTCCCCTTTCCCCTCACCGGAGCCAGATCTGGGAGGGGTCATCCACGACAATCTGTGGCACACCCCTGTACATGCTGATCAGACCCCTCACGCATATCTGTTTCCCTCTATAGAGGTGTTCAGGCGGCGTCTCGAATTTAGGGCGGTTTTGCTCCCAGATTACAATCGTGAAAATGTGATTGGGGTACGGACGATCGAGATTTAGGAACGTTGGCTGCCCCCCGCTCTGGCCAGCGAAGGGTGCACTGGCCACTTCGCCACACACGGTTCCATTCTGGCCTATATGCGCTACCGCTTTTGACGGCTTGATGAAATCGTCGGCTGTGCCGGTTATTGCTCCACTGCCAAGAGCGAGCGCTATAACGGCGACTGAAATGGATATGGGGAGGCGTTTCATGCTTTCTATTCTTATACCCGTCTCTTCTCTGCTTTTTTTCCTTCTGTTTCGTCGCTCTGGGGAAGTTTTTCGGGGCGGAAGAGCCGGCCGATGAGGACCTTCCCCGTAGGGCCGATGCTCCAGATCCCGTGGCCTCGAATCTCGAGCTGCACTGGTAACCCCAACACCATCGCCTTCTCCCGAGCCAATGCCACGATCTCCTCGGGTTCCTCGGGGCCGGGCCATTCGCCGCGCAAGGTCACAGCCGGATCAGCGCTTGTAAGCTCCACCCACATCCGCGATTGCTTCTTTTCCACCGATGGTCCTCACGGGTGAGGCACTGGAGAGGAACACCTAGGAGTATTCGTTCTGGGATGGAATGGCGACGCTTCAGGCTGACGGGCGAGCTTCTCTCGTCCTACGGCAAGAGGGTCTCGAGATCCAAAATGGGGACGACCGCACCATCCCCAAGGATGGTCATCCCCCCTAATCCTTTCAACCCCCTCAGGGGAGATCGGAATGATTTTACCACCACCTCGCGATACTCCAGGATCCGATCCACCACGAGCCCGACCTCCTTGCCGCGCGATTCCACGAGGACCGCCAGAGAACTGGTGAGGAGTTCGGGAAGGTCGAGGAGACCCCGCAGGTGAACCAGAGGCAGTTGATCCTCCTCTCGGACCAAGACCTCCCGGCCATCGACGCGTCTGATCCTTTCCCAAGGACAGTCCACGGTGGCCCGGACCTGGGCCACCGGAATGGCGTAGGTCTCGTCCGCCACCTGGACCAAAAGCACCGGTAATCGAACCAGCGTAAGCGGAAGATTCAGGGCGACCGTGGTCCCCTGCCCAGGCACCGATTCCACCGTAAGGGTACCCTGGAGGGATTGGACCGTGGCCTGGACTGCATTCATCCCGACTCCCCGTCCAGAAATCTCTGAAACGTCCGCCTTGGTGCTGAAGCCTGGCAGCGTCAGGAGACGGAAAAGGTCAGGCTCCGAGAGTGTCTGCACCTTCTCCTCCGAGAGGAGGCCCCGAGCCACGACCATCCGACGGATCATGTCCGGATCGATCCCCCGCCCATCATCGATGACCTGGATCACGACCCCATCTTTTTTCTTTGAAGCTTCCAGACTCACCTTCCCCTCGGCCGGCTTGCCAGACCGGGTCCGCTCCTCCGGCTCTTCGATCCCGTGATCCACTGCATTGCGGAGCAGGTGCATGAGCGGATCAGCCAGGCTTTCCAAGAGCGCCCGATCCATTTCCACTTCCGCGCCGCGCACCTCGAAGTTCACTTCCTTATTCCCCTCCCTCGCCACGTCGCGCACCATCCGAGGAAAGCGATCGGCGACCGTCTGGAGAGGAACCATGCGAAGGCGCATGGCCTGATGCCCCACAGCCTGGATGAGGCTTTGGAATTGGACAACCTGCTCTTCGCTTTCCAAATCGTTCTGAGCGATGAGAAGCTCGCTGGTGAGGTCAATGAGATCATCAAGGAGCTCCGGTGCGACCCGAAGCATCCCCTCCCGTCGCGTGGACTGGCCTTGGAAAGGAGGGGGAGACGTGGTTTTGGGGAAATTGCCTGAGCCCTTTTCGGCCTCCACCTGGGCGAACGACTGCCGGAGCAGGTCGACTGCTTGAAGCAGAAGCTCAACGGCCTGCCGGTCGACACGCCGAACTCCCCTTCGGTAGGGATCCAGGAAACTTTCCAGGGAATGCGCGATCCTGGAGAGCTCGTCGAAGCCCATTGTGGTGGACATTCCTTTAAGGGAGTGGGCACACCGGAAGAGGGCGTCGATTGCCTCGGTGTCTTCGGGTTGGCGCTCCAACCGGAGCAAAAACTCATCCATCCGCTGAAGATGTTCTTGAGAGTCGTTAAGAAAAATCTTCAGGTACTTCGTTAGATCCACCGATTGATCCCTTTACTCGGAGAAGGCAGGGGAGAGGACGACCATGGTGAGACGCTGGAGGAGACGTTTGGGATCAAGGACCATCACGGGCTGCCCTTCCAGGTCGATGACCCCGTGGTAAAGGCCTCCTCGTGAGGGGAAGGATTTGAGGAGCTCTTCGCGGATTGTCCGGACTTCTCTCACCTGTTCGGCTAGGATCGCCACATCGAGGCCCCCGTCTTCCGGGGCTAACACCACCGCATACGACCCGAGCACAGCCTCACCGGGGAGCCCCAGGCCCTCTCCCAGGTCGTAGAGGGTGAGGACTTTCCCCCGCCAGTTTGCGACTCCCCGAATCCCCCGGGGTGCATGGAAGATCCGCGTGATCCGCCCCACAGGAGTGACAGCCCGGACCTGATCTGATGGGAGAATAAAAGACTCCCCCCGAACCTCAAGCAATACGAAGAGGCGGCCCTCTGTAGTCGCCAGGCTCTCGACTCTCTCACTCATCCATTGACTCGGAACCGGGATACCTTTTCCCGCAGCTTATCCGCCAAGAGGTTCAGCTCGTGTGCGCTGAAGGTCATCTGCTCCATTGAGGCGGTCTGTTGCTGGGTCGCTGAAGAGGCCTGGTGGGTGGAGATAGCATGGTCCTGAGCGACCTTGGCAATCTCGTCGATCGTCTGCACCAAGGTCCTGGCTCCCAGGGTCTGCTGTTCGGTGAGATGGGAGATCTCCTGCACGCGCTTGACTTGTTGGACCACGGTTCGAACAATTTCAGTCAGGCCTTCCTCGGTAAAGCGGAGCGCTTGGCGTCCGGACGCGATCTCCTTCCCCGCCGTCTCCATCGAGGTCAGGACCTGGCCGCTCTCTTCACGGACCTCGTGCGCGAGCTTGGCGATCTGCTCTGCCGAGGACCCTGCATCGCCAGCCAACTTCCGGATCTCATCTGCAACCACCGCAAAGCCCCGTCCGTGCTCGCCAGCCCGAGCTGCCTCGATGGTCGCATTGAGGGCAAGGAGATGTGTCTGATGGGCGATCCGGGTAATGAGATCCACGATGGTCCCGATCTTTTGCGTTTTCTCACCGAACCCCTTTACTCCCTCGGCCAATCCCTCTAAGAGGACGAACACCTCCCCTAGCTTCCTCATGGTCTCCTGAGCCGATTTTCCGCCGGACTCAGCGGTGTTCCCAGCCTCTGCCACCGCCTGAGCGGCAGCGCGTGCGCGAGCGGCGATCTCGTTCGTGGAGTGAGCCAGGTCATGCACCACCCCCGAACCATCCCCAACCAGCACCACCTGCCTCTCCGCCCCCTTTGAAATCTGGTCCATTTTCGAGGCGATCTCGTCGGCGGCCCTGTTCGTCGACTCGGCCGTGGCACTGAGCTCCATCGTCGCCTCGCTCACCTTATCGGCCGTCACTTTCGTCTCCCTGACGACCTCTTGCAGGCTGTCGACCATCTGGTTAAAGGCGAAAGCCAACTGGCCCAGTTCATCTGGGGAGTCGACGGCAACCTCCTTCGTGAGGTCCCCTTGGCTAATGGTCCGCGTGGCGGCCACAACGGCCTCCATCCTGCGGGCAATCATTCCGGCGAGAATCGAGGCAGCCACACTACCCACCAGGAGGCTGGCCAGGGCGGTCAGTAGATCTTGCATGACCGGGTATCTGCTGGGTACCAGCAGCTCCCCGATCTTGCCGGTGGCCATGATCGTCGTGGTGAGGATAACAGCCAGGATGCCAAGCAGAATTTTGTTGCCGATGCCCATCGAACTCCCCCTGGAGTAGTCGGCCTTTACAATGCCTGACAAGGTTGTTATCATATTAAAGCGACGCTTGCAATGCTACTATTTTTGGCAACTTTTGCAAGTTGCGTTCCAGACACTTGTGGTCCCGATTCCGGCTTAGGCCTGAGAGGGCCACGCCTGAGAGGGTAGATCGGATCTTTGGACGAAACGATACTGCTCTATTTGATCGGGTTAGTTCTCCTCCTCTTCCTGTCTGCCTTTTTCTCCTCCGCTGAGACCGCCCTCTTTTCCATCAGCCGGTTGCGGCTCCAGCGCCTTTCCGAGACCGAACCTGGATGGGGCGGGCGGGTCTTCAAGCTCCTCGAGCGCCCGACCCGGACCATCGTCACCATCCTCATCGGCAACGAACTGGTCAACGTGACCGCCTCGGTCACCATGACCTCCTTCGTCCTTTACCTTTGGGGACCGGAACGGGCCTGGCTGTCGATTCTCTTTATGCTCCCCCTGATTCTAATCTTTGGGGAACTCACCCCGAAAATGGGGGCTTTCGCCTATTCAGAAACGGTCTCTCGGTTCGTCGCCCGCCCGCTCACGCTCTTTTCCCTCCTCATCACGCCCGTGCGCGCCATCATCACGAGGGTGGTCGACCTCTGCCTCAGGGCCCTCGGTGTCCCAAGCGCCCTAGGCCCGTCAGGGATCTCCGAAAACGAGTTCAAGACTCTCCTGGATGTTGGGCGCCAGGAAGGGATCGTGGAGCCCAATGAGCACAAGATGATCGAGCGCGTCCTGGCCTTTGCCGACGTGCGGGTCCGCCAGGTGATGACACACCGGAGCAACATGTTCTGTCTGGATGTCAACCTCTCCTTTGGGGAGGCCGTAGAACGGGTGAAGCAGGCCGCCTTTTCCCGGATCCCGGTGTATCAGGAGACGACTGACCGGGTCGTGGGAATTCTCTATGCCAGGGACCTCCTCCAGGCCAAGGCGGAGGGATCGCCCCCTCCCACGTTGAGTTCCCTGCTTCATCCTCCCTTCTTCGTCCCGGAAACCAAACGAATCGATACCTTGCTCAAGGAGTTCCAGCGGCGGCGACGCCATATGGCGATTGTGGTCAACGAATACGGAAGCACTTCGGGGCTCGTGACCCTCGAGGATCTCCTTGAAGAGCTGGTTGGCGAGATCGCTGACGAGTTCGACCGGATCCCTCATGCTCCCCCGGAGGAACCTCGGGCATGATTCTCTTAGGCCTCTTGGCAATTCCCGTGCTCCTCTTGTTCGAGGGATTCTTCTCCGGGTCGGAGATGGCGCTCGTTTCCTGCGATCGGATTAAGATTCGCCACCAAGCGGGCGAGGGATCGAAAGGGGCACAGGTAGCACAGCAGTTGTTGGAGCGACCAGACCGGTTCCTGGCGACCACGCTAGTTGGCACCAATCTCTGTGTCGTGACCAACTCGGCGGTCGCCGCCCTCATTTGTGTCTCTCTCCTGGGAGAAGGCCGGGAGTACTACGCGACACTCCTCCTCACGCCCTTGGTTCTCCTCTTTGGCGAGATGGTCCCCAAGGCCTATTTCCGGCAACACGCGGATCGATTGGCCCCCATTTTGGCTCGGCCACTTCACCTCTGCCTCCGGCTTTTTGCTCCGCTGACGACCATCGTCCACCGGCTCTCCACGCTGCTCCTTACCCCGCTCCAGATCTCACCCGAGGAACAGGATCCCTATATCACCCGCGAGGAGCTCAAGTTCTTGGTTCGGGAGGGAAATCGCCAAGCTGACCTAGACACCGACGAGCGACGGATGATTCACAAGATCATCCACTTTGGAGAAACAACCGTGCAGGAGGCCATGATCCCTCTCATCGAGGTGGTGGCGCTCCCTACGGAGGCAACAGTCGCCGATGCCGCGGCATTGGTAAGCGAGCATCACTTCTCCCGTATCCCGGTATACGAGGAACGGATTGACCACATCGTGGGGATCGTCCACGCCTTTAACCTCCTGTCGGCCGAGCCCCAGGGATCCATCGGTCCCCTCATCCGCCCGGCTTACTACGTCCCAGAGACGAAGTTGGTCGACGATTTACTTCAGGAGATGCAGAGAGGCCGAATCCAGATGGCCATTGTGGTGGACGAGTACGGTGGGGTTGTGGGGATCGTGACGGTGGAGGACCTTCTCGAGGAGATCGTGGGCGAGATTGAGGATGAATACGATGAGGAACCTCCTCCCCTGAGGCGGCTCGCGGATGGCTCCTACATCGTCGACGCGCGCGTGGAGGTGGACCGCCTCAACGAGGAGCTAGGAATCCAGCTCCCCGAGGGGGAGTATGAAACGTTGGGTGGGTTCCTCCTCTCCCTTCTCCAGAAGATCCCTGACACAGGCGAGGAAGCTCAATACGGGGGGATGCACTTTCTGGTCACGGAGTCAGATAAGCGGAGCATCCTCAAGGTGAGGATTCGACTGGCCGTGCGCCAGACCGGAGAGCGAAGACGTCTCTAGTACCATTCCAACTCTTCCTGCCAACTTTCTCCCTGTTCCCCCTCATGAGGGTTGAAAGACATCCCGCCCCTCACATTCGGCGTATCAAATTCGAACGGCACTAGCGGAAATGTTCAAATCCCCCCCGGATCGGCTCCTGTTTGCCCCGTGGACCGATGAGGCACAGCCCTTCTTTCGCAGAGAGGATCTCCCCGATCAGGTGAGGCCTGCCGAAGCCACTTCGGACGAGGGTCTCCTGGATCGTCGTCGGTTTCGCACTGCTGGTAAAGAGCAGCTCGAAGTCTTCCCCTCCGCCAATGGCCAGCTTGAGGGGATCCAGCCCGAGGAGTTCCGCCACCTGCTTTGTGGGAAGGTCCAATGGAATTCGTTCCGCAAAGATTCGGGCTCCGACGTTACTCTCCTCGGCCAGCCGGTTGAGGTCCGAGGCTAACCCGTCGCTGAGATCGATCATGGCGGTGGCTAATTCACGTTCGGCCAGAATCCTCCCTTCTCGATAGCGAGCGACAGGATAGAGGAGAGCCCGGATCATCTCCCGGATGGCCTTCCGAGTCTTCGGCACAATTTTCCTGCCTCGCCTATTTTTCAGCGATGAACGCCCAATTCTGTACCCTGCCTTCAAAGCGCCAAGGCCCGCTGCCGCCCTCCCGAGGGGACCGGTCACCCAAATCGTCTCCCCAGCTTTGGTCCTTGAGCGGCGAACGAGTCGATCAGCCTCCCCCTCCCCAATGACAGTAATGCCAAGGATCAAGCAGGGAGCCTCCGAGATATCTCCCCCCACGACCGCCACCCTGGCCGCCTCCGCCGCGTCCCAAATTCCCCGGTACAGACGATCCACGCGGTGAAGCGGCATGGCCCGTGGAAGGCCCAAGGCGACCAGCGCGTACTTGGGGACCGCTCCCATGGCCCCCACGTCACTCAGGCTGACCGTAACCCCCTTTCGCCCGACCGCCTCGGGTGGACACCAATCCCAGCGGAAATCCTTCCCTTCGACCAGCACATCGACGGTGGCCACCTGGGCGAGGCCGGGCGAAGGCTGCACGATAGAGGCATCATCGCCGAGGCCCAGCAAGACATCAGGAGGCAGGCGTGGTGTCCTTGCGCGGAGCCTTTTGAGAAGGCCGAATTCTCCCAGCGACCGGAGGGTGGGACCCCTGGCCTTCACAGGGCGTCTCCGTTTCTTTCGTGGGATACTTGAATTCATAAGCCTACGCGCGCACTTGCTTCTCGCTGTCTAGGGCTTTTCAGGGTAGTATACAGATCGAGAGGAATTTTCAGAACAGGAATAAGTTTGAGGGTGAGAGAAGGCATGCTACCGGCGTCTGAGGAACATCAGCATGCGTGTGCGTCACAGGGGGAGGTGCTCAAGCTCCTCCAGGACCCGAGACCGGATCTGCTGGGTGCTGGGCAGTTCTCGGACGATCCGTCCGTTCCGGAGGAGAGGAATGAGAAGCGATTTGAGGGAGCCACCGCAGGGGCAAGAGGGAGCAGGCGTATTGGCAGGCTGCAACCACCGACGCCGGCAGGCGAGACAACGGTACACTGACTTTTTCCCGGAGCGCTTTCCTCGCTTGGCCTGAGGCCGCCCTTCAATCTCCACCACATCCAGGGCGAAATTTATGATCGGTGCATTCGCGATGGCAGTCCCCACCCCGTAGGCATCCGCCACCGGGTTGAGCTTCTGGATCTCGGCCTCATCCAGCCCCCCGGACATGAAAAGTTTCACCCCGGAGAAGCCGCGATAATCCAGCTCCCAACGGATCTCCCTGAGGATCTCCAGTATATTGCCTCGGCGAGAGGAGGGCGTGTCAAGTCGCACGGCGAACAGATGGTCTCCCAAGGCTTCCGCCACGCGTAATGCCTCGAATTTCTCATCGCCGAAGGTGTCGATGAGAACCACACGCTTCACCTGCGGGTCGATGACCGCATCAAATGCCTTGGCCGCCTCTACGGTATCACCCAAGATGAGGACCAGGGCATGCGGCATTGTGCCGACCGGCTCCTCCTTGATGAGTTCGGCCGATTTCACCACGGCCACGCCGTCGCAGCCCCCAATGAAGGCATTTCGCTCGATCATGGGTGCAACAGCGGGGTGCATCCGCCGTGCCCCAAAACTGATCACGGAACGGCCCTCTGCTATTCTCTTACATCGCGCTGCCTTAGAGGCGATCCCCGAGGCCTGGCAGAGAAGACCGAGAATGGCCGTTTCGAAGTGTCCCCATTTCCGGTACGGGCCTGCGATGGTCAGGACCGGCTCTCCTACCCCAAATGATGTCCCCTCAGGGAACGCGTCTACATCGACTGGCGTCCCCTCCAGTAGGCTCGCGACTTCCTCAATCCCAGCCAGGATGCCCCACGTTCGGGACTCGGGAAGGGCTTGTACGGTCACCTCTGCCCCGACAGCAGCATCGATCTTTTCGTGCTCAAGGATCTCGAGGGTCCGTAGGAAATAGACGTCGGTAATCCGTCCCGCCTTAATATCCTCTTCCCGTGCCGTCTGAAACATCCCAGCCCCCTTATCAGCCGTCAGCAGTTAGCTAACAGCTGTTAGCATACAACAGAAAGCAACCAGCTATCAGCAGCCAGCAGTCAACATTCAGCATTAACCATTTAGCATTTAGCTTTAGGTCTCAATTCTGAATTCTCAATTCTCATCGCTTGACTGGCAGCCCTCAGTAACTACGCCGCCACCTCGTTAATTTCGGAGAGGAGCTCATCTGCGAGTACCTGAAACTCCTGCAAGCTCAAGGTCTCACCTCGACGGGAAGGATCAATACCCGCCCGCGTCAAGACTCCCTCAATTTCCTGTCGGTCCAGGGGAACCCATCCCGATTGCGTGAGGGCATTCTTCAGGGTCTTACGTCGGTAAGCGAAAGCGGATCGCACCAGACGGAAAAATAGTGTGGGATCACCGAGGGCCACCCGGGGGGTGGGGAGGACGTCAAGCCTGGCCAGCACCGAGTCGACTCTGGGCT
Source organism: uncultured bacterium (assembly GCA_964348275.1). Classification (GTDB taxonomy): domain Bacteria; phylum Methylomirabilota; class Methylomirabilia; order Methylomirabilales; family CSP1-5; genus CSP1-5. The sequence continues at coordinate 5,808 of CAYGBT010000040.1, read as the reverse complement.
TGGGGTAGAAGGCGGTGCGGGGGATGCGGGCCACCACTCGTACATCGGCGTAGTACTGCGCCAAGACCGTGAGCGATCCATAGGCCTTCTCTCCTGGGGAAGCCATCAACCGCTCCGCCACCTCTTCTTGCATCATCAGAAGGAATATGGAAAAACGATGGCTAAGGCTGAGCAGCCGGGTGAGGAGCGGGGTGGCAATGGAGTAAGGCAAGTTCGCGATGACCTTCCACCGCTCCTCCTCCCCCAAGAGGGGCCCCAAGTCAAGATGCAGTGCATCCCCATGGACGAGGATCACACGCGCTCTGCTTCCGAGGACCTCCTCGAGGATGCGGTAGAGCCCTGGATCGATTTCAATTGCAATGATCCGACGACAGCGCTCGGCCAAAGCCTGCGTCAGGGTCCCAACTCCAGCCCCAATCTCCAGGACCTGATCGTCTCGCTGAAGCTCCCCCCCCTCCACGATCTTCCGTAGTGTGATTCGGTCGACCAGGAAACTCTGGCCCAAGCGCTTTTTGGGCCGAAGACCGTGGGTGAGTAAGAGCCGACGCGTCTCTGTCAGGATCGAGGCCATGGACCGCGGGCATCAATTTCCCGCGCCCCCCTCCCGGGCCATACGCAGGTAAATCTGGGCTAAGACATTGCCGGGATCAGAGGTCAAGGCCTTCTCCCAAGCGGAAATGGCCTGGGAGGTCTCGCGCCGTTGATAATAGAGGAGTCCCAGCTGGATGAGGGCATCGGCATAGGCCGGATTAAGTTCCAACGCGCGCGCCAGGGCAGTCTGTGCTTGGTCCCCATCTCCCGCCTCCATGTAACAGCGAGCAAGGTTACAATGGAGATCAGCAAAATGGGGGGCCAGGGCGAGAGCTTTCTCGTACTCCTGGACCGCCTCAGGGTAGAGACCGAGTTCCTGATAGGCCTTCGCCAGTTCGGCATGGGCATTGGCCAGGCGTGCCTGGGCATGTGTGGGGAGCGTCCGGGCCTTGGCTTGTTCCCCTTCCTTCGCCAGCCCATACTCCCGGATAGCCTCGCTGTAAGACCCCATATCGGCTAACGTGATCGCAAGATTGAGCCGTGCTTCGGTGTAACCGGGGTTGATGCTCAAGGCCTGACGGAAAAGTTCCACGGCCTTGTCTGGGGAGTTCTGTTGCGAATAGATGAATCCGAGCATATTGTATATGTTGGCATAGAGGGGAGTTTGTTTGACAATTTCCAAGAGCAAAAGCTCCGCCTCTTCGTACCGCCCGGCCTGGAACAGCGCTGTTGCCTGTTGGATCTGTTGCTTTAATTGGTGGGTATCCATGTCGTTGAATTGGAAATTATTGGGGGAGACCTTTGAGTGTGTTTCTGAAGGCGGTCTTGATCTCGTCCCAGGATTCCTTGAAGAAGCCCCAAATCCCCCCTGATGACTCTTCGAGATAATTATTCTTGTCACCCGCTCCCGACTGGAGCACCACCTTGATCCCAAGCCGGTCGCCACACTCTACCGCCCACACCGAGTCAGGGTATTCCTTCAAGACCAGCTGGTACATCTCCTGGGCCTTCTGCTCATCACCCAACTCGGCGTAAGTCTCTCCCAGGTAAAAGAGGGCCTTCGGCTCGAGACCCGTGTCGCCGTACCGATCCACAACCCTCTGGAACCGGCCCACAGCCCCTTTGAACTTCTCCCGTTTCAGATAGAAGAGACCCACATTGATTTCCTGAGCCGCCAGACGGCGGCGAGCGAGGCTGATCTTCGCCTTGGCGTCCTCTTTGTAAGGCGTATCGGGAACCTCGGTTATGAGCCTGCGAAAGGCAGCACCCGCTTGCCGGGCAGCGGTCTGATCCCGATCCACTTTTTCCAGCTGGCGGAAATAGCTCAGGCCGATAAAGTAGAGCGCTTCGTCCATGCGCTCATGCCGAGGATGAAGGGTGAGGAATCGTTCATACTCCACGCGCGCCTGTTCGTAACTTTCCTCTTCGAAGTACGTCCGGGCAATCCCCAGGCGAACCTCGGGAATAACGGAGCTGTCGGGAAACTGGGTGACGAAGAGGCGCAGCTTCTCTCGCGCCTCCTCATATCGTCCCCGCATAAACTCGTAGTTAGCCCGCCAGAAAAGGGCCTCCTCACTCAGCGGTGAAGCCTGCGATGTTCGCCCACGGTCACTGGCACAGGCACCCAACATAAGGGACGGCACCAACCCAAGCAGGGCCCCCATCTGCACGAACTGTCTCGAGGTCACACCGCGCCTCCGAAAAAGGACAAGACAAATCGACCACAAGCTACTGAAGACACCAATGAGTGTCAAGGAAAAAGGGCGGAATTGGCCAAGAGCAGCGAGTGCCAGGAAGGGCTACGCCGATTCGGCTTTTTTCTTATGGAACAGAAGGATGGGCCGTTTCCGCTCCACAATCACCTCCCGACCAATCACGACTTCAGCAACGCCGGTCTGAGAGGGGATCTCGTACATGACATCCAGCATGACGTCTTCAAGGATGGACCGCAGACCTCGGGCCCCTGTGTCTCTCCGCACGGCATCTTGGGCCACTGCCTGCACGGCATCATCGGTAAAGGTGAGCTTCACCCCTTCAAAGCCAAAGTACTTCTGGTATTGCTTTAACAGGGCGTTTTTCGGCTCCACCAGGATGCGAACCAGGGCCGATTCATCGAGCTCGTGGAGCGTGGCCACCACCGGGAGTCGTCCTACTAGCTCGGGGATCAGACCGTACTTGAGGAGATCCTCGGGCTGCACTTCGGCTAAGGTTTCTCCGATCTTCTTCTCTCGCCGCCCCTGGACCGCAGCCCCGAACCCCATCGCCTTCCGGCCAATCCGGTCCTCGACCATCTTCTCCAAGCCCACGAAGGCACCTCCGCAGACGAAGAGAATATTCGTCGTATCCACTTGGAGATACTCCTGCTGGGGATGTTTCCGTCCCCCCTGGGGGGGCACATTGGCCACCGTCCCCTCCAGGATCTTTAACAGAGCCTGCTGGACGCCTTCGCCAGAGACATCCCGGGTGATGGAGGGGTTCTCGGATTTCCGCGCAATCTTGTCGATCTCGTCGATATAAACAATGCCCCTCTCTGCTCGCTCGATGTCGTAGTCGGCCACCTGGAGAAGTCGGAGTATGATATTTTCGACGTCCTCCCCCACGTATCCCGCCTCGGTCAGAGTCGTCGCATCGGCGATTGTAAAAGGGACATCCAGGATCTTGGCGAAGGTCTGAGCCAGTAAGGTCTTTCCCGACCCCGTGGGACCGACGAGCAGGATATTGGACTTGCTGAGCTCCGCATCGTCGAACCGGGCCCGGGCGTTGATCCGCTTGTAATGATTGTACACCGCCACGCATAAGATCCGCTTGGCCCGGTCCTGCCCGATTACGTACTGGTCCAAGATGGCCTTGATCTCCGCCGGCTTGGGAACATCTCCGAGGTCCTTACCGCGTTCCTCCTCAAGCTCCTCGGCGATGATGTCGTTACAGAGCTCTATGCACTCATCACAGATGTAGACGGTGGGTCCGGCAATGAGCTTGCGGACATCATCCTGGCTCTTACCGCAAAAGGAGCACTGGAGCTTTCCGCCCTGCTTGATGGGCTTGGCCATCTTTTCCCTCCTGCTGCCTTTACCCCTTGACGAGCACCTCCGGTGGGAGCTTCGCCACATCCCGGGAGATAATCACCTCATCGATGATGCCATACTCCCTGGCTTGCTCGGCGGTCATGAAGAAATCCCGGTCCGTATCCTTCTGGATTTTCTCCAGGGGCTGACCCGTATGGGCGACGAGGATCCGGTTCACTTCATCCCGGACCCGGAGGATCTCTCGCGCCTGAATGTCAATGTCGGTCGCCTGCCCATGCACCCCCCCTAATGGCTGGTGGATCATGATCCGGGCATGAGGGAGAGAGTACCGTTTCTTCTTCTTTCCAGCCGTCAGAAGCAGGGCACCCATGCTGCTAGCCTGCCCCATGCAGATGGTTTCCACGTCTGGCTTGATGTACTGCATCGTATCATAGATGGCAAGCCCCGCCGTCACAGAACCACCCGGACAGTTGATGTACATGTGGATGTCCTTGTCCGGGTCCTCGGCCTCCAGGAAAATCATCTGAGCAATGATCAGGTTGGCATCCACATCATCGATGGGCTGTCCCAGGAAAATGATTCGATCCTTGAGCAGGCGGGAGAAGATATCGTAGGCCCGCTCCCCGCGGTTCGTCTGTTCCACAACCATTGGCACGAGATACATCGATAGTCCCCCTACATTTCTCCGGCACAATGGTACCGGCCCCTCCCCGTCACGGGAGGGTAATAACGTCATAATTGTCCAGAATCCTCGCCTGAGTAAAGAGGAAATTCACTGCATTCCGCTGGGTGAGATCGGCCATGACGGCCTCCATGCGCCCCTCGCGAACCAAGTGCGCCTTGAGCTCATCCGGCTTCTGGTTGAACACCGAGGCCAATCGTTGAACCTCGGCCTCCACCTCCTCGGGATCCACCGCGATTCCTTCCTGCCGGGCGACGGCCTCGAGGACCAGCCTGTGCTTGACGCGCTTCCGCGCCGACTCCTCCAGCTTCAAGCGGAAGGAGACGTCCCCCTCCAGCCGCTCCGGACGGGTCCCTGTCGCATAAGAAAATTCTCGAAGCATCCCCTCCGTTTCGCGCCGGACCAAACCTTCGGGAGCCTCAAACGGATGGGCGGCCGCGATCTTTTCCACCACCTCCCACTTGAGGCGTTGTTCCTCTGTCTGCTCCTTTTGTTTCAGCAGCTCTTCCCGCACTTTCTCCCGAAGCTGTCGCAATGTCTCGCCTTCCCCAACGGATCGGGCAAACGTGTCGTCCAGAGGCGGGACCTTTTTCTTCTTGATTTCCTTCACGGTGAATCGAAACAAGACCTCCTGCTCTCGGAGATCTTTCCGGTGGTCGTCGGCGGGAAAGGTCACCGGCACATCCCGGACCTCTCCCTTTTCAACGCCCACGAGATGTTCGTCCACACCCGGGAGGAACTGACCCACTCCGAGCTCCAAGGTGAAATCCTTTACCCGAAGATCCTTCCTTGGTTTTCCGTCGAGGAAACCCTGCACATCGACGATCAGCCGATCCCCCGCGAAGGCCGGCCAACCCTCCAAAGGAACATACTCCGCCGCGCGCTCTTGGAGCACCTTGAGTTGATTCTCTACCTCCTCATCGGTCACTTCCTGCTTCTTCCGGGAGACCGCGATTCCCTTGTAGTCTTTGACCTCCAATGAAGGCTTAACCTCCACGACAGCCCGGTATCGGAGAGCCTCCCCGAGTTCGAAGAAAACTTCCTCGACCGTGGGAAGACCAACCGGGTCCAGGTGGGATTGCTCCAATGCCTGTCGGAAGGTGGTCGGGATCATCTCCTGGAGGACCTCTTCCCGGATTTCATCCCGGAACCGGCGCTCCAGGATCTCCCTCGGCACCTTCCCTCGTCGAAAGCCCGGGAGTGTCACCCGCTGAGCCAGTTTCTGATATACCCCCTCTACCGTGGGACCGATCCCCTCGGGCGAGACCTCTACGGTCAGGACTCGCTTGCTTCCCGGAAGTTCTTCCAGGCTCACCTTCATCGTCTTGGTACTCGTCCTTGGTGCGAGAGGGGGGAGTTGAACCCCCACGGTTTTACCCACGGGATCCTAAGTCCCGCGCGTCTGCCTATTCCGCCACTCTCGCTTTAGTAGTCCACGGTTCTCGGTTCACGGTTCACTGATTCAAAAAAACTCCGTTCTTCTGTCCACTGTGAACGGCGAACTGTGAACCGATTTGGTGGGCCGCCAAGGACTCGAACCTTGGACCCGCTGATTAAGAGTCAGCTGCT
>CAYGBT010000039.1:0-23977 GCA_964348275.1 uncultured bacterium | reverse complement strand
CCGTCCCGTTCGGCAGCAGATTGGGCACGTACATATGCGGTGTGTCCTTTCGTTTACCATGGCGATGGACGCTTGATTGGGTGCTTAGTCTGAAAGATCCCATCTTCGAAAAAGCAAAACGCGCTCCGGGCCGTCTTTGCCCCGAAGGCATCTAAGTGCCTGGTGCGCCAACAATTGTGCCGGAAGTCAGTTATGAGCTCTGTCTACACCGGTTCCATTCTTGACTCTCCTGACGAGGCCTGGCCAGCAGCTGCTGTGGCCGGACCGCTACCACTGGTACGTCGAGGGCGGAACATGCCGCCGCAGGAGCAGGTGATCCTCCACGCCCCAGACGCCCGGCATAGTCTCGGCGGCCCCGCGCCACCAGCCAGGCGATGCCTTCCCGCCGAAGCTGCGTTCATCCGAGCAGCTCCGTGATCCTGCGAGCCTCCGAGGCGATCTGCCTGTCGGTGATTACACCGACAATGTCCGCTGGATGCGGCGACGTACGATCACGAGTAACAAGGGCGACGTTCGCATGGTGCGACCGCATCGCCGCTAGCACGTCGATTAGCACGTCGGTCACAGCCACAAACACGCAATCCCTCTCGGCCAAGTCCCCGAGGGTGGCCGCTGACGAATCTGAGCCTGATGCAACCGGCCTTGAGCAGAGCACCCCCACAACCTCTCCCTCGCTCTGGACCACGACGACAGGATCGCTCTTCGAGGCCGTCTTCCGTTCCGGCCACCAATCCAAGCCGTCCTTAGCGTGGAGGACGACGAAGTCGCTCGTCATCACGTCCGTGGCCCGGCGTGCGGTAGTGAAGATCGCCTGCAAGCCCACGGGCACCGGGTGGCCGCGCCGGAGAAGTTTCAAAGTGTAGATGCTCGCGTGCACGATCTTATTGCGGACCGTGTAGGTAATCGCCACGGTGAGTATCACAGGGAGGATGGCATTGTAATTGCGGGTCATCTCGAAGAGCATGGTGATGGCAGTCACGACGGCCCCCGTCGTGCCGCCGACCATCCCCGCCATTCCCGCGACGGCGAAAACTGTTGCATCGACGGCCAGGTCGGGGAAGATCTGTTGGGCAACGGTTCCGAAGAATCCGCCCAGCGCCGCCCCAAGAAACAGGGATGGGGAAAAGATTCCACCGGACGCTCCCGAACCGAGTGTCAGGCCCGTGGCCAGTAACTTGGCCCCAACCAATAGCAGCAAAAAGGCCGGGGAGCTCAGCGTGCCCCGCAAAATATCTTCGATCGTCGCGTACCCGACTCCGTGCACGTAGTAGTGACCGTACTGAGTCATCAGCACGTAGATCATCACGCCGACAACCAGCATCCCCAGCATATGCCGCGTGTAGTAGTTGCCCGGCAGACTATCGAAACGGTCCTCGAACCAGTAGATTGCGCGGACAAACAGCGCGGCGACCAAGCCCAGCAACAGTCCAAACCCAGCAAACAGGAGGAACACCACCGGGTTGCCAAGGTGCGGAGCCGGGATAGTCAGCTCCGGGATGTTGAACGCGGGTTGCAGGCCGAGGAAGTATCGGCCGACGTAGGTCGCGGTCGCCGTGGCCAGCGCGACCGGGAGGACTGTTACCGCAGTGATGGCCGGCATCACGAGCTCGGCGGCGAATGCGAGCCCTCCGATGGGGGCGTTGAATGTCGCGCCAATGCCTCCGCCGACGCCCGCGGCGATGAGCGTGACGCGCTGTTTGACCGGCATCGGGATCACTTGTCCCAGAATGGAGCCAATGGCGGCACCGATCTGGGCGATCGGTCCTTCCCGGCCCACCGAACCCCCGCTTCCGATCGACAGCGCCGATGCGATCGGTTTGACCACGGCGACGACCGGACGGATGCACCCCTCCTTGTAGTAGATCGCGTCCATAACCTCCGGCACGCCGGCCCCCTTGGCCTCGGGAGCCAAGGTCTTCACCAGGAACGCGACACCGACCGCTCCGACGACGGGTACCAGAACCACCCATGCTTCCCAAGGGCTGGCGGCAGTGTGTAGGTTCGCGTTGTATTCGAAGGACAGTTCGCGCAGAAACAGTAGGTTGTGGACCACGCCGATGAGTTTCCGAAAGACGACTGCGCCCACGCCGGCGATGATCCCGACCGCCAGCGCCAAGAGCGCCATGGAAAGGATTCCGAGCGGCTTGGATTCGGCGACTTGGTTGTCTTGCCTCACGGTGCTCCTCGGTCCGCGCTATCAGGTTTCAAAGCACCTGGAAAGCGGGGGTCAGGTTCGGGGTACACGCAACCGCCCTGCACCCCCGCCCGTCGAGCGGCAATGATGGTATCGATAGAGGGGCGGGCCGCTGTTGGGCACAAAAAGGGGTCCGAGTGCATTTTCCTGTTTTGCCGATTACGTCTTGCGTGATCGTCTCCATAACTCTCCCGTCACCGACCGCCTTAACATTGCCTCTGTCTCTCGCTGAAAGTTCTTCTTTCAAATCACTCGCCTACGCCGCGGCACCGTGCTCGTCCCACTCCCTCGCTTCGTCCTCCCGCTTCACCTGCACCGCAAGAACCGGACAGGGTGCCTTGCGAATCACGGCCGCCGCGACGCTGCCCAGAAGGACGTGCGTAAGGCCTGTGCGCCCATGGGTCCCCATGACGACCAGGTCAACCGCCTCCGTCCGGGCCTCGGCCACGATGACCTCGGCGGGGACCCCAACCAAAACCTTGCGGCGGGCGCGCAGCCCTAGTGCCTCGACCGCCTGCTGTCGGCGCCCGAGTTCCTCCTCGAGGGGTGTCAGGTAGCCCTCCGTCCACGCTGCCGGCGGGGGGACCAGGTGGTCCGCCACCCCGGCCAGTTCGGTAGGACGCACCACGTGGAGTAGGATGAGCTCGGCCGCCAGGACATCGGCCAACGTCAGGGCATACCGCCAGGCCCCTTCGGAGACGGGCGACAGGTCGGTCGCCCACAGGATCCGTTGTACCGTGGTGAGGGGACGGTCTCCCTGCCCCAGCCGAAGTGCGAGGACGGGGATGGGAACTGTCCGGAGCACCGCCTCGGTGACGCTCCCCATCAACAGATGGGCGAGGCCGGTGTGGCCGTGGGTCGCCATAAGGATGAGGTCGGCCCCGCTCCGCTGGGCCGCCCAGGCAATTCCCGGGGTTGCCTCGCCCACTTTCACCTTGAGCTCCACCGCCAGGAACCGTCGCAGCTCGGCCGGCACCACCGCTTTGAACCACTCCTCCAGCCGGTCGCGGACATGGGTCAGGACCTCCATCTGTGCCTTTCCCGCCCCGCGTCCTACCTTCTCAAGCAGCTCTACTTCGGGGAGGGCATGAAAGAGGATCAGGTCGGCTTCTGCCCACATCCCCAGCTCGGCGGCGAGGCGGCATGCAAACTCGGCACCGGAGGAGAAGTCGGTGGGGACGAGAATCCGTGTGATCTTCAATGGCAGACTCATGGTCTTCCTCCTGCCTTGGACCCCTGGAACCATAATCCCCGTTCAGGGTCGCGCAGCCAGGGGCATGATGGCACTAGCAGAACCCGTGCTTGGCCCCTCAGTCCGCTGGTTCCAGCGGACTGCTCTCGGCGTCTGCCGTCTTGGGCCTCCGCCCGTCCCCACGTCAGTGCAGAATGCGAGGTAATCAACGGGACCCACGCCGGCACCCGGGAAGTCAATCTCCATGCTTCAGCCGTAACCCGTGAGGATGGCCCCGCACCTGATGCGAGTCGGGGACATGAGAACCATCCTCCCCACATTCTCCCGGCCCGTTCCCGTAGGTTGACCTTGCGGTGCTTCATCCCACTGGCTGGTGGCGTCATACGTCATTGCCCCGCTCTGCTTTTCGCGCGTATCGGATGGGAAGAGAAAAGGGTTGCCCTCCGCTTTTCCAGAATGCTATAAGTGAAAAACTCTCGGCCCCAGGACAGAGGAAAACACGTCCATCCTCGGCCGGGAGGGGGCGGCTTTACCGTGTGTGCCTGGCAGCGTGTGCGGTGAAGCCGCCTAAGCTCTTACGATTCCCCCGAGAAGGGGCGTTTCTGCTTCGCTACTAGCCTCCGTCTGAGTTTCCCCGGGGGCCTCTTGCTTCGAGACATTTCTTGGTACTTGGGCCCCGGGCCCGCCTGCGATGGTTTGTTGAGGCGCTGGCCTGAAAACAAAAGCGCCCCCCGGGTTATAGTTCGCCCGAGAGGGCGTCTGAGTGCTTGGTGCGCCTTCGATTGTGCCTAAAAGGGGCCCGGGGGCTGTGGTCACCCCGGTTTGATCCTGCCACTGCCTAAGGGGAGCTACGGACTCCCCCCTCCATCAACCACCCAAGTGACTACCCGAGGGGACGCGTAGAATTAAATCCTTTCTACCCCAAGATGCTCACCCCCTGTCAAGCCCAAACTGCTGTCGCATTACGAGGGGCATCCGGGGGGCATTCCGTGTCAAGACCTGGGGGAGTCCCCCCCAAGAGGCAGTGGTCAGGCCTTCAAGCCGCCAGGGCAGATTACATCTATAAGAAAGTTGGCCGTGTCAACGGAAGAGTCCCTTCCGCGCTCTTTGGGTGTCAGACCATACATCCAACTACAAATCATCAGTGGGGGGTGTGCTGATTTGCGCATTGGCGGTCGCAACAGTGACCTGCTAATTGGTAATCAGATCCCTACCGCCCAAACCCAGCAAATCAAGTCCTTCCATGACCCGCTACCACGGTGCTACCAATATCACCCCGCCTGCGACAGCCGGAAGCCTCCCCGGAAGTGCCCGCCTTAAAATAGGGACAGCGCCCAATTTTTTGCGTGAGTATCGAGAAGATCCGCTGCCTTCCCGAGGAGAAGCCTCGGGCGTTGCCACTACTGGCCGTAAAGCACTCGGTCATCCCCCGCGCGCCTCGTGAGCTTGATCTGGTCAAAATGCTCCAGATAGGGGATCGCGTGCTTCCGCGTCACGCCGAGCAGATCCTTAAAGGTGGGAACGGAGATGGAGGGGTGTTTCGCCAGGTGGGCGAGAAGGAGGGCCTTGGCCTGCTCGTACGCGTCGCGATGCACATAGAGATCATCCTTAATCTTGATGAGGGTGCCCTGCTCGACGAGACGGAAGAAGACCGCCTGGCCCCTTTTCCGGTCGGCGCCGGCCTCCTTGAAGGCTGCATCCATGCTGGGTGGATGGAGTGCAGCTCTTCGGTAGCGGGTCTCAAGCCGTTCGGTGAGGGCTGCCTCTTCAGGAGAGAGTTGGGGGCGGTGTGCCGTCAGGCGGACTCGATCCCGGTCTTGGGCGACCTCTCCCGTCTCGGTGAGGTCGGACAGGAGGTGCGCGAACAAAAGAGGGGAGACCCCCCTGGCCAGACGACTCCGGAGTTCCTCCTTCGAGATTCCCTCTCGAAGGGGGTGCTGCATGTGAAACTGCCTCACCAGGCCTACGATTGTCTGCCGCGCCTCCTCATAGACCTCCCGGTGGAGGTAGGTCTCTCCTTCCCGCCCTTTGAGTGCAATGATCTTCCCGGCCGTCAGAAGGTCTCGAAGTTGTTCCTCAAGGCCCTGAGGGTCCATACCGGCTTGAGCCTGAAGGGCCGGGAGAGGGAGGGGGGAGGTGCTGCTGCTCTTCAAGAGTTGCATGAGGCGGTCCCGAGAAGAGCCCTGCTCGAGGATCCGAAGGTGGGCCACGACCTCTGGGCGCCGCCGTCTCTTGAGGGGTGGGCAAGGGTCCAGGATGATCCCACCCCCGATCGTGGTCGCGGGGGAGTAACTCCGGAGCACATACCGGTCGTGGAGCATGGCGGCGGTCGGCCGCTCGAGCCGCAGATGCACGTACGCTTCCTCGCCTGGGTTCACGTTATCGCGATCCAGGAGAATGAGACGGGCCAGGATCTCGGCCGTCCCAAGATGGAAACGAACTCGAGCACGGTTGGTCAGGGGTTTGGGCGCGTCCGGCAGGAGGGCCAAGGTGGCCTCCACGGATGTGCTGACGCGGAGGGTATCAGGGAGGCAGAGGAGATCTCCACGCTCGATCTGGTCGGTCTCGAGTCCGGGAAGATTGACGGCCGTTCTCTGGCCCGCCGAAACCTGTTCCACGCTTGCATTATGGACCTGGAGCCGGCGTACCCGGGAGTGCAGATCCTTCGGGAGGATGACGACCTCATCACCGATGCCGAGCGAGCCAGTCCAGAGCGTCCCGGTCACGACGGTCCCGAACCCCCGGATCGTGAAGACCCGGTCAATGGGGAGGCGGACGATTCCGTCTCCCCGCCTCGGATGTGGTTCGGCACTAAGGCGCGCGAGCGCGTCGCGGAGTTCCGCGAGGCCCTCGCCGGTGACGGCGGAGACGGGGAGGATTGGCGCCTCCTGAAGGAATGTCCCTTCCAGAAAGGTTCGGATCTCCTCTTGGACGAGATCGAGCCACTCCGGATCTACGAGGTCCTTCTTGGTCAGCGCCACGAGCCCCCGGCGAATGCCGAGGAGCTCGCAGATGTGGAGGTGCTCACGCGTCTGGGGCATCACCCCTTCGTCCGCCGCGATGACCAGGATGACGAGATCGATCCCTCCCACCCCGGCCAGCATCGTCTTCACGAACCGTTCGTGGCCGGGAACATCCACGATCCCGAGCGTGACCTCCTCCCCGAGGCGCAGGAAGGCAAAGCCAAGCTCGATGGAGATGCCCCGCTCTTTTTCCTCCTTGAGCCGGTCGGTGTCGATCCCGGTCAGCGCCTTCACGAGGGCAGTCTTCCCATGGTCGATATGGCCAGCGGTCCCGATGATAATGTGTTTCATGTTCGCAAAAAAGAAGGCGATGAGCGCGCCTCACGGCGTCGTGGGGCCAGCGCTCCGCTTGTAGAGAAGGACCGTACGTCGGAAAGTTAGGACCGTTTCCCCCCGTTGGTTATATGCCCGGGTCTCGACAGAGACTACCCCCCGGTCCGGCCTGCTCTTGGATTCCCTCTTATCGAGAACCGTGCTTTCGGCGTACAGTGTGTCTCCGTGGAACATAGGCGCCAGGTGCTTGACCGCCTCGTATTCCAGATTGGCGACGGCCCGGAGGCTGATGTCCCTGACACTTAATCCCACCGCTACGGAGAAGACCAGCATTCCATTGACCAGGCGTCGCCCGTGCTGGGTCTGGGCAGCGTAGTGGGCGTCGATGTGTAATGGGTTTGAGTTCATGGTGAGCGAGGAAAACCACACGTCGTCGGCCTCGGTAATGGTCCGCCCTGGAAAGTGCTTGTACGTTTGCCCCGGTTCCAGATCCTCAAAGTACGGTCCACTCATTCGCTCGTCCCTCGGCTTCCCGATGGCTTCCGATCCCCTGGTTTCATTTTTCTCGTGCGTCAAATCACCTGTTCCCGTCTGAGGTCAGTGATCTCTCCGTCGGTGAGGCCGAGCCATCCTTTCAGGATCTCCTTCGTATGTTGCCCCAAGAGGGGGGGAGGCAGGACGGCTCCTTCCGGCGCACCACCCATCTTGACAGGATTCCCCAGTACCGTGAGCGGGTTGCCCGTCGTCGGGTGAGGCAGGGTGTGGAGCATTCCACGGGCCGCAACCTGGGGAAGAGCGAGGACCTGATCGATGGCATTAACCGGGGCGGCGGGAATCCGGCGCGACTCAAAAATGGCCATCCATTCCTCGGTCGTCCGGGCATTGAGGACCTCCTCGAGGATCGGGATGAGGAGCTCCCGTTGTTCCACCCGTTTCTCATTGGTGGTGAAGCGATCGTCGCGAGCCAGGTCCGGCCTATCGATCGCGTCGCAGAAAGGGGGCCAGAGATGGTTCACGCCCCACAGGGCCACGACGAGAAAGCCGTCGCACGTTTCGAAGGCCTGGTAGGGGACGACGTTCGGATGGGCGGAGCCCACCGGTTCGGGTCGTATCCCCGAGGCGAAATAGTACTGGGCGTGATAATTCAAGAGACTCAGCTGGACGTCGAACATCGCCACATCGATCTGTTCTCCCTCCCCGGTGTTCTCGCGCCGGTAAAGCGCCGCCGCCACGCCTAGCGCTCCGGCCATGCCGGCGGCGAGGTCTCCGATGGGAACCCCCATCTTGACCGGAGGCCGTCCCGGCTCTCCGGTGATGCTCATGGTGCCCGCCATGGCCTGCGCGGTGAGATCGAATGCGGGCGCGTCCTTGAGCGGCCCCCAGGCACCGTAGCCAGAGATGGAGCAGGCGATGATCCGGGGGTTCGCGGCCTTGAGGGTCTCGTACTCGAGGCCGAGGCGCTCCATGGTCCCGGGGCGAAAATTCTCGATGACGACGTCGGCAGATTCGACCAGCCGCAGGAAGAGTGCGCGTCCTTTCTCCGTCTTAAGGTTCAACGTCACACTTTTCTTCCCGACATTTTCGGCAATGAAGACGGCACTCAGGCCGTCCTGGTAGTAGAGGGTGGTCCACCGGGCCACATCCCCTTCTGTCGGTTCCTCGATCTTGATGACCTCAGCCCCAAGGAAGGCCAGCAGCATGGTACCATACGGACCGGAAATCACCCGGGTCAGATCCAGGACCTTCACTCCGCTCAAGGCTGTCATCCCACTCCTCTACCTCTCTGACCGTCATCCAGCTTGTCTGCATTGCTGCCTCAAAGTTTTGTAAATTTTCAGCAAATATCCAAAAATATCCGAAAAAAGTCAAAAAAGTTCTCGCCCCTGCGGGGGGCGTTTCGGTTTCTCATGGGTGCAACAGAGGCTCTCTGCTGTGTGCGGAGATGGTTCCCCCCGAATCCGTCGCCTGCCGAAGGCCCGATCCACCTACTCGAGGAGCGCGGAGGAATCGGTCGGGATGGATTTCAGGAAGGTCGCGCGGACGGCATAGACCTCGGGCCGATCGTTTACCTTGACGAAGACGAGGTCCCCTTCCGTCTTCCCGAAGAGCACCGTGCCAATCGGTTTGCCGTCTTCCTGGGCGAGGCTCAAGGTGATCGCGGGTGGAGCGAGGCCGTACCGGTCCAGGTCGGCAGGGGTGGTGGCGATCACCTTGTCCCATTTGAGATTCCTGGCCTCGTTCAGGAGGTCGCTGACTGCCGCATAGCGGGCTCGCGCCTCCCGTGGTTTGCGAACCTGCCAGTGCTCTCGACGCTTCTCCAAGAGGATGGTCGTGCCGTCTCGGCTCAGCTCCACCTGTCCCACATCCCACGTCTCAAAGCTCAAGAGGCGTCGGAGGCGGAGATCGAAGGGACCCTTGGCTAGCTGGTCATACAATCGTGCCTCCACCAGAAAGACCTCCTGCGTGTCATCTATCCGGGCATACGCCCCTTTCCTTTTCTTTGCCTGATTAAGGGCCAGGGTCGTGAGGGGCTTTGCCTCCTGATCGAGTAAACGGATCACAATAGCCGGGGCATCAAGTCCGTAAGGCTTCAGGCTCTTGGCCTTGTCCGATACGAAGGCCTTGATGCGGGCACCCGCGAGATCCCACAACAGGTCCTCGATCAACCGATGATCCGCTGAAGCCTCTTCCGGCTCCTTCATCTTCCACTTCCCGTCCATTTTTTTCAGGAGCGTCTGCCCTTTCGGGCCCTTGAGGTCGATCTGCTGGACCTTTTCCCGGTCAAAGGCCAGGAGGGTCCGATCCCTGACGTCTTCCACTTTTTTGGGGAGACCCGTGAAGAACTCCTTCGTGAGCTCGAGGACCCGCTCCTCCCCCTGTCGCCGCGCGTATACGCCCCCCTCTTTTTTCTGGGCCCCGAAAAGCAGGGTAGCCTCGGCCCCCCCTTCAAGGGTGAGCCTGATCTCTCCTCGGGGGGGGGCCAGGCCGAAGCCCTTGAGATCCGCGGGGGGCTTGTCAAGGAAGGCAGTCACCTGGTCTTGCGAGAGAGAATGGACGAGGTCCGAGACCTTCCGGGAGTCAGCCTTGCCCTGAATCGGTTCCGTGATCCGCCATGTCTCCTTCTGCTGCTGCTCAAGGCGAGCGCGGAGGGAATCGGTGCGTAGGCTCAAACCCCTGACTGCTTCTCGGTCGAAAAGGAGGGGGACTTTGCTTCGGAAGGCGAAAGGCTCCTTTTCAAGAAAAGTCTTTAGGGTGCCGGGAGCAAGAAGGACCTTGTCCTCGCCCTTCCGTCGGGCATACACGGAGAAACCTGCAGGAGTATCGCTTCCGATCTCGAGGACGAACGGCTGCTCTTTCTCTTTCAGGTGGACGGTGAGGACAATGGCGGGATCTTGTAACCCAAAGTCGGCGCCATGGTCACCTGTGGCCTTCAGCGTCCGTTCGATTTTCGCCCGGGTGACATTCCCGATCAGGGCGGTGATCTCCTTTTCGTCCCCCCGATCGTCCGCCGGCAGGCTCATTCGCCATCCGCCCTCGTCTTTGCTCAGGGCGATGACCTTTTCACCGCGCCGGATGCTGACACCGGTGACCTCTTTCTCCTCGAAAGAGGCGAGCTTGGTCCCAGCCTGTTTCTCGACTTCCTTGAGTTCTAGGAAATAGTAAGTGAGGCTCAGCAAGGCGAGGACGCCGGCGAGGAGGAGAGTGGTGCGAAACCTCATGCAGATCGTCTCCGACGAAGGGCAACGCTGACCCACGTGCCGATGATGGCCAGTGGTGGCAGAATGAGAATTGCCCAGAAGGCAAGCCGTGCCTGGTTCGCGGTGAGGACGAGTGGGGTGAACTTGGCCTCCCGTGGGCGGATGGCGATGAGTTCTTCCTCCTCGGCGAGCCAGCTGACGGAATTCAGAAACAGGTCCCGGTTGCCCGAGAGATTCACGTAGTTGTTTTGCATAAAGGCAGAAGTTCCGTACGCCACGATCCTTCCCCTCTTGGGCTTTCCTGTCGCTAGTTCATCGTTTGCGGACGATTCTGCTCCGGGGGCCTCGGACTTCGGACCTCGGACTTCGGACCGGGGTTCCACCGTCGCCACCGCCCCCACCGGTACCGGACCCTGCCGATCCTTTCCTTCATCGAAACGGGCCTCGCCCCGATCGAGGGCCGCCTTATCCGTTTCCGCCCAACTCCCGCCGCTGGTCCGTCCCAGGATCTGCGCGGTCACCCCTGGCAGCGGTGCCTCGGCAACATCCACCGTCCGCGCGAAGGGGAAGAAAGAAGCGACGGCAAAGTCCTTGGTGATCGGATGCGGCTCGTATTCGTTTACTACCGGGAGGAGGTAATCGCCCCCCAAAACCCGGCTCAGCCGATCCACGATCACGTCGTTGCCCATGAGGATGCCGTATTTCTTGAGGAGGGTACTGAGTGCAGGGGCGGTAAAGGGGTCCAGAAGGACCAAAAGTTTCCCCCCTCGCTTGATGTATGTCTCGAGCGCCTGAATCTCGGTTGGCAACAGGTCTGATTGGGGGCCGGCGATTATGAGCACCGCCGCATCGATGGGGACCTCCCTGGCCCGGAGCAAGAGAAGCGATTTCACCTCGTAGTCGACCTCAGTCAGCGCCTGCTTCGCTTGCGAAAGCCCCTGTCGCTCGGCGCTGTCAAGGTCTGCCTCTCCATGTCCGGTGAGGAAGTAGAGGACGCGCTTCTCCTGCCGGAGGAGCTTGACGAGGGCGTTGGTGAGCTTTTCCTCGTCTGCCCCCTGGATCTTTTCTTCCTTTCCACCGCTATCCAGAACCACCGTCCCATACGCCGTAATTCCGTAGCGCTTGGCCAAGGCCGGGTGGCGGTCCGGGTCCACGAACTCGGAGCGGAAGTTCGAAGAGAAGTGAGCGTACTGGTCGAGGAGATCCTGAGCGGCTGCCTTTCCCGGCTCATCGGTCCGATAGAAGGCGACGGCGTGGACCTCTTTGTCCAAGGACCGGAGGAGCTTGATGGACTGACTCGAGAGCGTGTGGCGCCTTCCTTCGGTCAGGTCGATCCGGAGGTTATGTCGAATGGCGAGAGCCTCTATCACGACCACGACCGCGAAGAACAAAAACAGGGCGGCCGCCGTGTTCAGCCCGTACCTGGTCCCGCTGCGACTGAGCAGCTCTTTTATCCTTTCCAACGTCGAATCTCCATGGATTTGAGCGTGGCAAAGAGGAAGAGGCTCATGAATCCCAGATAGTAGGCCACGTCCTTCGTTTCCAACACGCCGCGGGCAAAGCTCGCCAGGTGCTCCAGGATGGAGAGTTGTCTGAAGAGGAGGCCCCAGTCTCCTGTCGTAAGGGTTCCTGCCCAACCGATGATCCAGAACAGGAGGAGGGCACCAAAGGCGAGCGCGGCTGCCACGATCTGGTTCTCGGTCAGGGAGGAAAAGAGGAGGCCCAGCGAGATAAAGGCCATTCCCAACAAGAGGAGGCCCAGGTATCCCGTGAAGATGGGATACAGTTCGGGCTCACTCCACAGTGCCAGGAGGAAAGGATAGAGGGCCGTTGCCAAGAGTAACAGTCCACAGAGAGCGCTAGCGGCCAGAAACTTGCCCAACAGAATCTCCCCATCCCGAACCGGATAGGTGAGCAAAAGTTCCAACGTTCCCTGCTTTCGCTCTTCGGCAAACAAACGCATGGTGATGAGAGGCATCATAAAGAGCAGAACCACGCTCAAATCCGAGAAGAACGGTCGGAGGATCCCGTCGGTGACGTTGAGACCAGTGGCGAGCCCCGGATTCATCGAGGCCTGCATGCTGATCAAACTGAAAAAGGTCAGAATTGTGTAGAAGAAATAACCCGATATGACGAGGAAGATGGTAAAGACGGCGTACGCGATCGGGGACGCGAAATATGAGCGCATTTCTTTTTTGAAGACTGCCAAGACGCCCATAACTTCCTCCAGTCTGAAGTCTAGGGGCTTCGGCCTCGTTCAGGGTTCAGAGTTGATGGTTCAGAGTTAAGACCTCAAAAGACCACGTTCTTACCATGAACTATGAACCATAACGGTCATCGATCGTCGACCGCTTGTTCCTCGGTGACGAGGTGGATGAAGATATCCTCCAGGCTCATGTCTACCGGTCGGAGCTCAAGGAGTCCCCAGCCGCTGCTGGTGACCACGCGGGCCAGATCCTGTCGAAGATCCCGCTCCTTGTCCGTCTCCACCAGATACCGACGGAGGGCACCCACCCCGTCCTTCGTCTCGACCCGCAGGATACCCGCTATCTGCCGGAGTCTGTCGGCGACCTGGTCCGGCGGCCCCTCGATGTGGAGCAGCACCTGGGTGGAGCGCTGGAGGCGACGGGTCAGGGTCTCCGGGGTATCTACAGCGACAATCCGGCCCTCGTTGATAATGATCACCCGCTGGCACACCATGCTGACCTCGGGCAGGATGTGGGTAGACAGGATCACCGTCCGTTCTCCTTGCATGTCTCGGATCAGACTGCGGATTTCAATGATCTGCTTGGGGTCGAGTCCGATGGTCGGCTCATCCAAGATCAGGATGGGCGGGTCGCCTAGAAGGGCCTGAGCCAGGCCCACGCGTTGCCGATAACCCTTGGAGAGTTTAGCGATGATCCGCTGCTGCGCATCCTGAAGTAGGCACCGCTCGATCGCCTCCCCCACCTTCTGTTGTCGGCTTAGACGGGAAAGTCCTTTGGCCTCAGCGACGAAGTTCAAATATTGGGTCACAGTGAGATCGGTGTAGAGCGGAACGGTCTCTGGCAGGTAGCCGATGCGTTGCCTGACCTCCCGGGCCTGGGTGCGGATGTCATATCCGCTGACCTTGGCAGTGCCCGAAGTCGGGGGCATAAAGCAGGAGAGGACGCGCATGGTGGTGGTTTTTCCGGCCCCGTTGGGGCCCAGAAAGCCCACCACTTCCCCCTGCTCGACGGTGAAGCCGAGGTTATCGATGGCGGCCTTAATGCCGTAAATCTTGGTAAGTCCCTGTACCTCAATCATAGCAACTCCCGGAGAATTATAATGTGCTCTCCGGCAATTTCAAGCCCCCAGTCAAGCGGCCCCCCCCGGAGCCTGTCGGCCGGTTCGCGGTTCACAGTTCAGGGTCCACGGCGGTGGTGGAGGCATGGGTTCATCTTTGGCCGTGCTCGGAAAAGACCTTGATCTGTTGGAACAGCATCTTCGGCCCCTCGCTCTCGGCCTCTCGTTGTTTCAGCCGAGGGAGGACCGTTCCGCTCGTCGGCGGAAAATTCCACGTATCAATAGGTCGTCAAGTTGGGTGTTCCGCACAAACTCCCTTTGGGCAGGCAACAGGACGGCCACCCCCACCTGCGCTCCGCTTTCCGAATGTCTTCGGAACCGGCGCAAACCAGGTTCCGCTGGGTCCCAGGCCCATCTCCCCTCGCCCTCCTGGAAACACCCAATTCTCCTCGCGAATTTTGTTCTTCGGGAGCACCTGCAGGTCCCGAGCGACATTGCCGAGAGCGGCGGGGCCCCTCGGCAGGCGACGGCCTGGGAATCCGAGGCGCGAGCCGTGCCCATATTCTTTGCACGGATCGTGAACACGGAGGGACCCAGGGCGTAAGCCGCCGAACAGGGTCGCCGCGAGAGGCCTGGAGCGAGGGGCCGAGGGTGCTGTTCCAACCGAATTAGCTACCCGTGGAATTGTTCCGGCGGGGAAACCCCACTCCCTGAGCCCTTCCGGGCTCGGCTGACTTAAGAGGCCTGGAGCGAGGGGCTTGCAGGTACTGTTGCCTGGGGGGGCCATCTCACTTGGCGGCGGGTCCACGGCTAACAGCCAAGTGCTAAATGCCAAGACGTTACGTGCCATGTGCTACGTGCTATGTGCCGACTTGAGTTCGATTCCGTCCCAGAGATTCTGGAGATTCTCGAGCGTGTCCAGGCTGAGGCATCGCTCGACGAGCAGCGACCGAGACGATTCCGGGATGATGCCGTTGGTGAGCACGTGGAACTTCTCGATCAGCTCTTCGCGTGTCATCGGATTGTTTGGGTCCCCTTTCGGGTAGTCCACCCGAGTCTCGTGCTCCGCCCCAGCAGCCGTCTCGACCCTTACGATCGCCGGCCACCTGTC
The DNA here is from genome assembly GCA_964348275.1 of uncultured bacterium. GTDB lineage: Bacteria > Methylomirabilota > Methylomirabilia > Methylomirabilales > CSP1-5 > CSP1-5. The sequence continues at coordinate 9,222 of CAYGBT010000039.1, read as the reverse complement.
GGGGTAAGCCTGGTCGAGTTCCGGGTCTCGTTGAATCGCGACGCTCGACATGAGCTGATGGATCGTTCGGTCCCGGATCCTCTCCTCGTGGAAGTCAGTCAACCCTACCCGGCCGTGCAGCAATGCCATAGCGACGCAGTAGGGGATGCTGAACTTGGCAGTGTAGGGACTGAGTGGCTCCACCTTCTCTAGGAGATCGAGGGCCACCGAGTACAGACGAATGCTAATCTTTCTAATCTCAGCAGGTTTGAGGTTGAACTGCGCCTTCAGGGACAGAACTGCATCGATGGTAGAATGAATGTGATAGCAGGCCGCATGAGCCTTGAAGGAGTTTTCAAGAATCCGGAACGGGCTATCTGCCAGGCCCTCGGTCAGGCGGGCAAGGTCCGGGGCAGCGCACGTTGCCCGGCTTAATCCCTTTTCCCCCTCAAAGATCCGGGAGGCGCCGGTGAATCCTTGTTGGGCGAGGAGGGCCGCGAGGAGGCCGTCGGCCGCCGCCTTGGCGGGGTGAAGCTGTTTCGACATCGCCCCCTCTGCCAGAAATTCCCAGAGCCCCGCCGACTGGGTCCCCGCGCTCCCCAAGGCCCAGACGATCTGCTCCGACGTCAAGTGCAAGAGTTTGCCGACCGCGGCGGCGGCCCCGAAAACTCCGCAGGTTGCGGTGGTATGCCAAAACCGATAATGACTCGGTCCTAGCGCTTCACCGGCACGGATCGCCACCTCATATCCCCCGACGATCGCGGGCAAAAACCCTGCCCCCGAGATGCCGTCCCGCTCGGCCACGGCCAGTGCTGCCGGGATGACAGGCGCTGCCGGATGGAGGACGGAGGGTTTGTGGAGGTCATCCATCTCCACGGCATGGGACGAGGCGGCGTTGACCATTGCGGCCAGCTGACATGAGGTCTTGGACCCGTCGGGGATCACTGTTGCCTGAGGCTTTCCACCCAAACCATTCGCTACCCCGACAAACATCTGGATAGGCTGGGTAATCCCACCCGCAATGGCTGAGCCCAGCCAGTCGAGAAAGCAGAGCTTGGCCAACGCAATCACGTCGGCCGACAACTTGCCGTAGGTGAGCTCGTCAATGAATCTGGCTAGTCGTTCCGAAATCGTCTGCGTCATGACCGCGCCACTCGATGACCGATGACCAAGTTCGTTCATGGTTCAGAGTTCACGGCAAAAATCGGTCCATGAGGTCTTCGCTGTGAACCATCAACTCTGAACGCTGAACCGTCTACGGACCCTGAACCCTCGACCCTGGACTATGATTTACGGATCGGAGCAATCGCGAGTATAGCCGCAAAGGGAGCAGACAAGTTTGCAGTGGATCTCCTCCATCTCGGTCCCACAGATGTCACAGTGGTAGATTTCCGACTCGACTGACAACTGAACCACCTCACTCGTTTGGAGGGCTATCGCAAGATAAACGGACTTCCTAGACATCCCTCCCCGGAGCACTCATTTGGCTACCGTGTCTCCCAGAATATGGGAAACCACATTATCCTATAATGGCCGAGAGCCGCAAGCTATCTCGTCGGGTCCGCGAACCAACGACCCACAACCGACGGGTAAAGATTCCAAGTTATTAAGGGCGAGGTGGGGGTTCCTTCCGAGGCAGGCGACATCTGGCTTGCGTTGGCCGGGGTCCCGCCGCCGAAGCGCAGCGCAGGTGGGGGTGGCCCGCAGCGGCGAATCACAACGCCTATGCGTGCGTAAGGTTGCCTCTGCGCATCAAGTCCTCGGAGAATTATGGCGCCGCCGAGGAAGGTCCCACCGAGCCCTTACTCTTCTGTCGTTGGACATCGGACGTCAGACTTCGTACTCCAAGGCGTGAAACGTGAACTGTGGGCCGTGAACGCGTTTGGGTACGACTGACAGTGTATGCTATGATTCCCCCGCCGGGGAGGTTTTCGTGGCAAAGAAGACGAGAAGGCCGCGTGTCGGCATTACGATGGGCGATCCTGCCGGAATTGGACCGGAGATCATCCTCAAGGCCTTATCTCAGGCGGGAATCTATCGACAGGCCATTCCGGTGGTTATTGGGGATGCGGCCATTTTGAGTCGCGCCCAAGGCTTTGTGGGGGCCACGCTGGGCATCCGGCGGATCGAATCGGCCGAAGAGGCCGCTGGCCGCTTCGGAGAAGTGGAGGTTCTCGATCTCAAAAATGTTGATCCAGAGCGGTGCCCCCCGGGTGTCCTATCTCCCGAGGCCGGGCGCGCAGCGTTTGAGTACGTCTCGAAGGCGATTGATCTCGCCAAGATTGGCGAACTGGATGCTGTGGTCACAGCTCCCCTGAACAAGGAGGCGATGCAACTCGGGGGCTACCCGTTTGCCGGGCATACCGAGATCCTCGCCGAGCGGACCGGGAGCCGGAATTACTCGTTGATGTTGGTAGCGGGGGGACTTCGCGTTCTGCACGTCTCTAACCACGTGTCGCTGCGGGAAGCCTGTGATCGGGTCAAGAAGGAACGCGTGCTGCAAGTCACCCGTTTGGCACACCAGGTGGGATCGGCGTGGAATCTTCCCAACCCGCGAATCGCGGTGGCGGGTCTAAACCCCCATGCCGGGGAACAGGGGATCTTTGGTCGAGAGGAGCGCGAGGAAATCGTCCCGGCGGTTGAAGCGGCTCGGGCCGAGGGGATCAATGCCGGGGGACCCTTCCCTCCCGACACTCTCTTCTACCGGGCGTCCCGCGGAGAGTTCGATCTTGTCGTCGCGATGTACCACGATCAGGGGCATATCCCGGTCAAGCTTCAGGGCTTTGACCGGGGCGTCAATGTGACTGTGGGATTGCCGATTATCCGGACCTCGGTGGATCATGGAACCGCCTTTGACATTGCCGGAAAAGGAATAGCCAGCCCCAGGAGTCTCCTGGAGGCGATCCGGCTGGCGATCCGGATGGCGGGACGTCGAACCTCTCAACGCTAAGAACTAGACGCTACGCGCTACGTGCCTTCTGCTACGTGCTACTTGTACTCCTCTCGGGGTGGATGAAAGATGTCGAGGGCGACGGCTCGTCCGGTACAGGCGAGACAGCCATGCGTGACGCCCCCGGGAATAAGGTAGGTATCTCCCGCCTTGACCCGCCTAGTTTCACTGCCGATCGTAAAGTCGAACTCCCCTTCGAGGACAATCCCCGCCTGTTCATGGGGATGGGAATGCATGGGGACTTGAGCTCCCGCCTCGAGGACGACACGCGCGAGCATGATCTGATCCCCCCATGCCACCTGAAGCTTTATTCCAGGTGCAATCTCCTTCTCCGGCGCGTTATCAAGAACCGGAAAATGTGGATGGTCGATTCCACTCTTCATGTTTCTCTCCTCCTCGTCTTGGCCGGTGCTGGATATCCGGCGTATAAGGATAATATCATTATGGATGGCCTTTGGCACGGGGAGCGGCACGGCCATTCCCTATGACCAGTCGTTTGGCAGTGAAAAGGGGGTGAAATGGAAGACCTTTCGATGGGCAACACCGCGATTACGTTTCTCACCACCCTGATCACGCCGGCGATCGTGCTCTTGGCGTGTGCGAATCTCATCTCTGGCTGTCACATTCGGCTGGCGCGAGTGATGGATCGGGTCCGTTCCCTCGCTCAGATGGCTGAGGATATTCGATTAGGAAAGTGCACCGATCATCCAGCGGAACGACGGCTAGAGATTCGTGCTGAATTTGACATTTACGAACGGCGCGGACGAATGATCCTGGTCGCCTTGAGTCTGCTCTACGGCACGGTCGGTCTCTTTGTGGCGACCAGTATCGCGGTTGCGGTGGATTTCTTGCTCGGCAGCCCGGTCGTATTTCTTCCCATGATCCTCGCGATTGTCGGGATCTCTTTGTTTCTCGGCGCTTCTCTCTTAATGTTGCTCGAGAACCGTCTCGCATTCCAGACGATGCAGCGGGAGATCCAGTTTGTTCATTGGCTCGAGGATGCGACCTTGGATGTCCCAAAGGAGAAACATTGAGTTCGAGAGGAGCGTTGCGGCTCGGGGTATGCAGGCTTGTTTAGCGGGTGCCCTAGACCCCATGCGGGTCGGCGAACCCGCTGATGGTATTGATGCTCGTGTCGAGGCAACTGATGCTGGAACCAGGCATGGTATGGTATAGTAAGAAGTTACGGTTTCCCCTGGCCGGCGATTCCTTCGATGTCAGCGCGGAGGGTAAGCAAAGGCTGCATGCCCTCAGTTGAAGCGGAACGCGGCATTTTATTCATGATCATAAGTGCACATCTCCCACATTATCTTTTGGCCAAGGGAGAGGAGAGATGATGACACCAAATGTATTCGAGAATCCCTTGCGCGAGGGCCTGCGCATGGAACGCACCGCGGAGCCCTGCGTGATCGTTATCTTCGGCGCCTCCGGTGACTTGACCAAGCGCAAGCTGGTCCCCGCCCTGTACAGTCTGACCACACAGAACCTCTTGGCCGGCGGATTTTCCATCGTAGGCACTGGGCGCACTGCAATGAGCCATGAAGGCTTTCGTTCTACGATGCGAGACGCCGTCAATCGTTTCTCCGACGGCGGCCCCGTCGACAGCGCTGTCTGGGACAGTTTCGCCGCTGGGCTCTTTTACACCCCCAGCGATCCAAAGAAACCGGAGAGCTACAGCAAGCTCGGTGATGTGCTGGCCGAGATCGACCGAGAACGCGGAACCACAGGTAATCGACTCTTCTACCTCTCAACGCCTCCCAGCCTCTACGGCCCTGTGATTCACCTCCTCGGCGCAGCTGGGTTAAACCGGTCTTACGACGGAGGCTGGACCCGCGTCATCATTGAGAAGCCATTTGGTCATGATTTGCAGAGCGCGCGGGCGCTGAACCGAGAGGTGTTACAGGTCTTCGCCGAGGATCAGGTCTACCGTATCGATCACTACCTGGGAAAGGAAACTGTTCAAAATATTATGGTCCTGCGCTTCGCCAACGGAATTTTCGAGCCGATCTGGAATCGACGCTACATCGATCACGTGCAGATCACGGCGGCCGAGAGTATCGGAGTGGAGGACCGCGGCGGATATTACGAACAGGCGGGCGCATTTCGGGACATGATTCAGAATCATTTGCTCCAGGTCCTGGCGCATGTTGCGATGGAGCCGGTTGCGACCATGGAGGCCAAGGCCGTTCGAGATGAAAAAACGAAGTTGGTGCACGCGATACGCCCGATCGCGGTCGAAGAGGTGGATCAGTTCGCCGTCCGGGGGCAGTATGGTGAAGGGACCGTTGGGGGAGAACCGGCCAAAGGATACCGACAAGAAAAAGAGGTCAATCCCGAGTCACACACGGAGACCTACGCCGCTGTCAAGTTCTTGATCGACAACTGGCGCTGGGCAGAGGTGCCATTCTATCTGCGGTCGGGCAAGCGGTTGCCCAAGCGCGTGACAGAGGTGGCCATCCAATTTCGACGCGCCCCTCATCTCTTGTTCAAAAAGATGACGAGCGGCCCCTTGGAGCCAAACGCCCTGATTCTGCGCATTCAACCCGACGAGGGTATCTCGCTGAACTTCAGCGCCAAGATGCCGGGGCAAGCCATCAATATCAGGACGGTCAGGATGGATTTTCAGTATGGGACTTCGTTTGGCAAGAAGCCACCCGAAGCCTACGAACGGCTCTTGCTTGATGCCATGCTGGGCGATTCCACCCTCTTTGCCAGGGGCGACATGGTGGAGGTCTCGTGGGAGCTGGCGATGCCCATTCTGGAGGCCTGGCAGCAGCCAGCCAGCCGCATTCCTAACTACGAGGCTGGGACCTGGGGCCCGAAGGAGGCGGATGAGTTCATCGAGCAAGACGGTCGGCGGTGGAGACGTCCTTAGGAAGAGAGCACGAAGGCGGCGGAGGGCATTGGGGCACTGTGATGGATAGCAAAAAAGGTTCACCTAGTGTGCAAGACGTAAACGTCCACGTCATCGAGCGCGACTTGCGCAACCTGTGGGAACAGATGGCGGAAACGGCCCAGGCGCAAGGCCAGGAACCGGTGATGCGGGCCTGCGTCCTGAATCTGATCGTGTGTACGCCTGGCGAGCATACCGCAGGACAGGTGAATCAGATCATGGCGGAGGTGACCACCCAGCATCCGAGCCGCACCTTTGTGATCCTTCCTAAATACGACGCTCCCGAGCCGGTTGTCAGTGCTTGGGTGACGGCGCAATGTCACCTGGCTCCGGGGGGTCGCAAACAGGTGTGTTGCGAGCAGATAATGATTGCTGCCGAAGGCGAAGGAGTGGGTCAGTTGCCCAGCATCGTGCGATCGCTGCTGGTGCCTGATCTTCCAGTTGTGCTGTGGTGGCGTGATGTCCCCAGCTTCGAGAGTCGGGTGTTCGGGGAGCTCGCGAGGGCCTCAGATCGCTTAATTATTGATTCGCTCACTTTGCCGAATCCCGAGGAGGGGCTGGGTGAGGTGGCAGCGTTCATCAGTCAAAGAGGGCGGTGGACCGCTCTGAGCGACCTCAGTTGGTCTCGGCTGACCCCATGGCGAATTTCGGTCGCGGCGTTCTTCGACGTTCCAGATTGGCGTGCGTATCTCAATCGGCTAAACCGTGTGGAGATCGAGTACACGGACGATCACAACAATCGTCGCTCGATTCCCAGCGAGGCCTTCTTCCTCGCCTGCTGGTTAGCAAGTCGTATGGGGTGGCATCCAGCGTCAAAGCCTCAGAGGGGTGAGGATGGGGTGTATGAGTTTGCAGTAGCGTCAGAGACTCTTCGAATTGCGATCCGAATTCAGTCCGCCCCTCCGACGTCGGGGTGTCATGTCGGGCTCAGCAGGCTCAAGCTGATCACTGAAAACGAGCCCTCGGCGTGTTTCGTCGTCTCATATGGTGATGATGGCCAGTATTTGCGGACCAATGTGGAACTGGCGGGCACAAAGCTGACTGAGAAGGTCATCCAGCGGGGAGACCAGAGTGAAATACAGCTCATCAGTAAGGAGCTCGAAATTCTGGGTCGGGATCGGATTTATGAGCAGGTGCTCGAATTTTTCGTACGCATGGACCGTCAGGGGTAAGTACAGGAACCGTCCGCAAGATGGAGTCGCTGGTAGCTGACTTCGATCGGACTTTACTCGAAAGGGGCAACTAGTTGTACCGCGGGGATGTTAAGAACCCTGAGGAGATGCTACGTCTGCTGTACGAATGGGCGCAGCTTGCAATTGTCGCCGAGCAATCGGGACGATGTGCGAACACGAGAACACAGCCAATTCTGGACATTCAACCGAACACGCTGCATCAACGGTCCCCGCTGATTTCAGGTGGCCCCCAGGACGTGCCACCGGCCGAACGGTTTACGGGATAAGAATTGGTGGCCACAACGTCCCGGTCAGACGGTTAAGATCGGCGAAAATTTATAGACTTCCACGAGCAATCAGTTGTGGCACGTGACAACGGTCAGGGTGTGTTTCGTGGGATCCGGAGACCTCGACACGGACAAGGAAGCGAACGCTAAGCTCAGAGCTCTCGGCCCACCGCCGCTCGAAACTTTGAGAGGTGATCCCCTGGGGGTAATCGCGAGTGCCCGAGCCGCCTCGTGCCTCTCGTGCGCAAACCGTCCGCATGTCATGTGGTGAGACACACGCTTCAGAGAGGAGGGAAGGGATTATGAGCATTTCAGAGATGATCACCGCCATAGACGCGGTTGTACGCTATCCCATCGTGACCATCAATCAGACCCCCGTGACTCTCTCTTCGGTCATCGTGTTTTCGATCGTGATGGGGTGCTTCGTTCTCCTGTCACGAGCGATACGGCGGGTCATGATGGGGCGGCTCTTCGTGCGGTTTGATGTGCGGGAGGATACGCGCTATGCATTGGTCCGACTGACCCAGTACACGGTGGTCGTCATCGGCGGCATCGTCGGCTTTCAGTTCATTGGGATCGATCTCACCGGTCTCGCAGTGATTTTCGGGCTCTTGTCCGTGGGCATAGGGTTTGGATTGCAGAACCTTACCTCAAACTTTGTTGCCGGGCTGATCCTGCTCTTCGAGCGACCCATCCGAGTCGGAGATCGGATCACGATCGGTGACTCGGAAGGAGATGTTCGAGAAATCAACATTCGCTCGACCACAATCCGTTCGATCAACAACATTTCGATTATCGTCCCCAATTCTGAGTTTATTTCTTCCACGGTGATCAACTGGTCACACGGAGATCCGAAGATTCGGCTGGACATCGACGTCGGCGTCTCATATGGCTCCAACCTGGATGCGGTGCTGCGGTCCCTCAGGGAAGTCGCGGAGGAAAACCCCCGGGTCCTGAAGGAGCCAAAGCCGGTGGTGTACCATATGGGATTTGGAGATTCGGCGTGGAACATGCGGCTCTGGGTATGGATCGACAATCCTAAGGAACACCGCCTGATACGATCGGAGATCAACTGTGCCATTGTGAGGAAGTTTCGGGAGAACGGTGTGGAGATCCCCTTCCCTCAACGGGATCTGCACCTGCGCTCCCCCCTGCCGCTCCCTCTGGTTGACGAGAATGCGCTACGGGTCAGCGGGTAAAACGATCCGTGATCCGACCGTCAGTGTGAACGAAGGAGCGTTTGTGGTTTCCAACGGCAGGAGGCACAACGTATCCGAAGTTTAGCCTGGGCCACCCTGTGACTCTTTGATCTGCATGGGAGGCATTGATGAAGACTCTCAAAACCACCATTGTCGTGGCGTTGCTCGTTGTGTCTTTAGTAGTTGTGATCCAGAACACGGAGGTGGTGACGCTCCGATTCCTGTTCTGGGAACTATCTGCGTCACGAATTATCCTGATTCCGTTGATCATGCTCGTTGGGTTCGTGCTCGGCTATATCGCCGGCACCCTGACGGAGAAGCGCGCCGGAAGTCGATGATCAGGGGTTTCGAAACACAACGCTCGTACCGTGGGCGCGCGTTCTCCTGTATCCCCCAATGGCTCACTTTTCCCCTATTTTTATGCCTTTCGAAGAGGCAAGAACCACCGGAGGCCACAGGAGTGCCGATTCAGCGTGCTTGCTTGATCGCTTTGCATGCAGGTGTTTTTGTGCTATAGTGTTACGACTTCACAACAAAGGGTTCCCTCGCTCCATGTCGATCGGAACCCGACCTCAAAGCTTTCCGAGAGAAAGCGAATCCCCCGCTTTTGAATCTAGCTGATTCGTGTGTCCCGTTTGTCCAATGTGGCGGAGGAAGGAGGGAGAGCTATGCAAACCATGTTGAATGAAATCACGCGACTAGTCGGCGCGTACATTCCCAACCTGGTGGGTGCCTTGATCAT
>CAYGBT010000038.1:0-26483 GCA_964348275.1 uncultured bacterium | reverse complement strand
CGCATGGCACCTCTCGCAAATCGTGGATTCCGCTTCTTGGGCCGGTTGAATCGCATGGGAGCCGTGACAGGCGGAGCACCCCGGATCCTTCCCGTTCAGCCGAGCATGGGCCCCGGAGACGGCAACCTCGTGACAGCTTTGGCATCGAACCCTTTTGAGTGCCTCTGCGTGAGGAACCTCGGTCGCGTCCGCGTGGCACTGGACGCACTCCAAGAAGCCGTGCACCGAACCCTCAAAGGAAGGCTGATCCACAAAGAGAGAGATGGGCCGTCCCCTGGGCCCCGTTCTGCTCAGCTCTGGATCGCTGTGACAGGCGAAACAGTCTTCCGAGGAGGGAAGGTCCTCCGCTGCAAGGGTAGAGACGCCCCCTGCGAGGAGGATCAAGGCAACAGAAAGCAGGCCGCCCCCAACCCTTCTCTTCCAATGATTTGTCCGATTACTTGTTCCCCCATATGCTCGCGGGGAGACAATGGGCTTTTCGTCGATATTGGATATCACTTTTTCGTATGGCACTTGTTGCAACTGGCCTCATCTTTCACGCTGAAGGCTTGCTTGCCGTCATGGCACGCCCCACAGAATTTCCCTTCGTTCATTGCCGCCATCGTCAGCGGCCCCGACTTCCCCTTCTTCATCTTGAACACCTTGGTGTGACACGCATTACATTTGGGGAACTTCTCCTTGTGCTTTTCGTGGCTATAGGTTACGGGCCCAGGGCTGTCCTTTGCCCCCTCGATTGTGAAGTCTGCCGGGATTTTGATTGCTGACACTTCGGGTGCGACGGCCAACATTCCAATCGTGAAGCCGATCACAAGCGCGAAACCTAAAAAAAGTCTCAGTCGCATAGTCCCCTCCTTTCCTATGTCGGTCATTCGGGTTGCGTGGCCACATTCCTCAAAAACCCAACCAGGTTCACCATCTCCTCCCCGCTAAACCGCGGGTAGAGCACTCCCATTCGCTCGGCATCTTTTGCCATCTGGGGGGAATGATTCCATATCATGGTTGCCCAGACAATGGGAGATTCGTACCCACTCTGATATCTCGTCAGCTCGTTTCCCACTGCGCCCCCCTCCCCGCGGAGCCCGTGACACTTGAGACACCCTTTCCGGACCAGGACAACTTGTCCCGCCAACAGATTGGCGATGGGGTCCCACAGAGGATCAGCCTGAAGGTACGACATCAAGTCAGCCATCTCGTCAACACTGACCCCCGGCCAGTCGAATCCCTCCTGTTTGAGCGCCGCGAACATCGCCGGGGCGTGATTCCAGAGTCGGCCCGCCAGCTCAAGGACTCCCTGACGTTGCTGAAGATCCTCCAGCGCGGGCCCGATTTTCTGCTGCCCACGGGGGCCATGGCAGCGCGTGCAATGCTTATTCGTGAAGAGGGCGCGTCCTCGCTCCTCATCTCCCGGCGCTTGCGCAACGGCCGGCATGCCCGCAGCCCAAAAGCCCCCACAAAGCATGATCGCAGCGAACAGCCGAGGCGGTTTCATTGCGTCGGGACCTCCGTGTAGCCAAGGACCGTGAACACAATCATGTAGACGATCGTCACAATCGCGATCCAGGTGAACAGGCGACTCTGCTCACCCCGGGCCGTCCGCCGATCCAGGAAGGGGATGAGCAGCAGGAACAAGCCGCCAATCCCGAAGCCGACGATGCCTACGACTTCCCCCTCAATGCCAAGGATGTGGGCCGGCAAGTACTTGAGCGTCTTGAACATGAACATGAAGTACCATTCCGGCTTAATGCCGACGGGGGCGGGTGCAAACGGGTCGGCCTTCACGCCCAGTTCCGCCGGAAAATAGGCGGCCAGCGCAGCGAGGATCGCCAACGCGGCGAGCCATCCCACCATGTCCCGCAGCAGGAAGTTCGGCAGGAAGGGCATCACGCGCTTCGGGTTCCCCTGCCGTTCGACACTGGGTGGGACGCTCATGCCGTGCTTCTGAACCAGGAAGAGGTGTAATCCCAACAGGAGGGTGGTGAGCAATGGAAGGAGCGCGACGTGGAACCCGTAAAAGCGCGTCAGCGTCGCCCCGGTGACCTCATCCCCGCCGCGAGACACCTGGAGAAGAAACGACCCGATCACGGGAACGGCCCCCGTGATTTCGGTCCCCACCTGGGTTGCGAAAAAGGCAAGCTCATTCCACGGCAACAGATAGCCGGTAAAGCCGAAGGCCATCGCGATACCCATCAGTCCGATGCCCGAGAGCCACGTGATTTCACGCGGGTGGCGATATGCCTTGAGCAGCCACACGCTAAAGAGGTGGAGGAACAGCGTGAAGATCATCAGGTTCGCCGCCCACGAGTGGATCGAGCGGATCAGCCAGCCGAACTCCACCTCCCCCATCAGAAACTGGACGGACTCATATGCCTCCTCGGCACTGGGGCGGTAGTAGAAGATCAGGAGAATACCCGTGGCCACCTGAATCAGGAAAAGGAAGAGTGTCATCCCTCCCAGGTAGTACCAGACTGTATGCCGGTGGACCGGGACCTCCTTCTTCCTTGCAAGCTTCTCCAGCTCCGAGAGCCCGATACGCTCGTCGAGCCACTCCCAGAGCCTGCCACGCCGTGTCTCCACGGGTTCCATGCTCATGCGCTCTTATTCACCACGATCTCGTCTCCCCGCACGTTCACCACATATTGCTCCAGCGACCGAGGCGGCGGACCGGCGATGTTGTCCCCTTGAAGGTCGAAGTGCCCATTGTGGCACGCACACCAGATGTGACGGAGATCGGCTCGGTACTGTACCGTGCAGTTGAGATGGGTGCAGGTCGCAGAGAAGGCTCGGAGCTCGCCGGCCGGTGTCCGGATCAGGATGCCCGGGCGGTTGCCGAACTTAAAGATGTGTCCCGAATTCGGGGCCACGTCGGCCGCCTTCATCGGGAGCGTCACCGACGCCGCGGTCGATTCCCCGCCCGGCGGGGGGATCAGGTACCGGCTCACAGGGTAAAGCACCGCCAGCAGAAAAGCGCCCGCACTGGTGCCGAGGAACCAATTGATGAAAGTCCTCCGGCTCGGATCTCGCTGCACCGCCTCTTGTGCCATCACACCCTCCCATTCAGGGATCAGAGTAGGTAAAATTTCAAATTTCGAAATTCGAATTTCGAAATTGTTCGGTGATCGGTCATCGCCTCTCCAGCTTGCGGATCTTGACCACAAGCCCCCCGATGAGCGCCAGGATGATTACCACCGAGACCGCGAGACCCTTGCGCCGAAACTGTAGTTCCTCGAGTGCCTCCACCCCTTGTTCGTACCCCTTCGCCGCGATTACAAACCCAGGATCGGCCTCCTTCTTCACCGCGTCGACAGTGAAGGCATGGACGGCCGCCCGAGCCTTCACCAGGGCGTCTTTCGCACCCCCTAACTCGAATTCGGCCTGACTCACCTCCATCCCGGCACGCTCGGCCCTGAGCAGGATTGCGTGGGCCTTTTCGTACTCCTCGCGGAGGGAGTCAATCTGCTCATGCAGCGCAGCGGCGATTTTCCCGCCCTTGTCGTCCGGCGCGTGGCAACCGGCACACACGGACCCTTCCCCAAGTCCCAGCATTTCGTCCCCGGTCGCCATGATCTCATGGTTGTTGTGGCAGGTCGCGCAGCCCGGCGTCCCAATGTCGACGAATATCTTCGCTATCGGACTTTTGGTAAAGAGCTCCGCCTGCACAACGTGGCACTGTCCGCAGACATTTCCCACCCACGAGATCCCTGGCGGCGCTGCACCGTGGTTGCCGTGGCAGTCGTTACATGTGGGAGAAGACAAATCGCCTTTCTCCGACATTATCTTCCAATGTACGCTCTGCTTATACTCCTGGAGTTGATCGATCGTGATGTTATACTGCTTCATATACGTCGCATCTGCATGACAGGACCCACATGTATCCGCCACCCGCAGCGGGTGAATGCTGGACCGAGGGTCCGAGGGCGGCCTGATCGCATGGGCCGTGTGGCAGTCTGTGCACGTTGCTACCTTGTCATCGCCAAGCTCCATGAGCCGCCGACCGTGTACCGAGGTCGCATACTCCGCCACTTGGTCCACCCGCAGGGAGGGGTTATACCGCTTCATGAACCGCGCGTCGGAATGACATCGGCCGCACAGCTGCACAATCTGCTTGCGGCCCGGCTTGCCGATGTACCCTTTGGCCGGGTCCATCGCTTCCATTCCCTCTTCACTTGCGTCGCCGCCGTGGCAGGAGACGCAACCGAACCCCTTGGCCGCGTGGATGCTTTCGCCAAATTCCTTCGCCGGCGCGCCGAGCCGATCGTCGCCGATCTCCAAGTGGCAGGCGATGCAGCTCTCACTCAGCGGCTCGGCCGCAGCAGGCAACGGCAAAGCAGAGAGCACCATGAGGCCGAGCCAAACGAGCACGCCAGACCCTCCCATGCCCATCATCGGCTCCTCCTTCTCAACGACTGGAGATAGCTTACGAGGTTCGCCATCTCCTTCGAGCTGAACTGGGGCCAGCTACGCTTTTCGACCCCGGTCTGCTCCTCCATGACCAAGGCGTGGTTCCACATCACCGAAACGACCGCGGCGGGCGACAGCAGGCGCTTGGGTCGGGCCAGGTCACCTGCGGTCTCTCCCCCCTTACCACGCAGTGAGTGGCACTTGAGACACCCTTTGTCCGCCACTAGCGCTGATCCCTGCTGCGGATCGCCCGGCTCGGCGAAGTAGCGGACCGAGTAGAGATAGGCGACAATGTCGGCCATCTCTTGGGGCCTGAGCTGTGGGAGCAAGATTCCCCTTGCCTTCATCACCTGGAGCATCGCCGGGGTCTTGTTCCACATTGACGCCGCAAATTCGGTCAAACTCCGGTGCAGGCCTCGCTCCGCGAGGTCTGGCCCCACCTCACCCCCCTTTCCCCTGACGCTGTGACACACACGGCACTGCTTCTCCCCGAAGAGCTGGCGCCCTTCCTCTGCCCGGCCGGGCAGGACGTACAGTGGCTCTTCGACCGGTGCCGGCGAGGCCGATTTGAGATGCGCGATCAGATCGAGCAGTTCCGAGCCCTTGAACGTGGGGCGCGTGATCCCTCGGGCCCGCATCGCCTCGGCCATGGCGGGGCCGTGGTTCCACATCGCCGTCGCCACAAAGATCGGTGAGCCGTACTGCTTGAGGAAGTCAAGGTTCGGGCCAACGACCCCCCCGGTCCCCCCGACTTGGTGACAGACGACACACCGCTTTTCGACGAAGAGGCGTTGACCCGCCTTGAGGTCGCCTGGCGGATCGAAATAGTTGAGGGTATAAAGAAACGCGATCAGGTCGGCGGTCTCTCGCGGATACAGGTGCGGGCGAGAAATCTTGATCCGACGCATCTGCCTTGCCATACGGGGAAAGTGGTTCCATAGGGCCGCCGCAAGATCGTAGAACGAGCGGGGACGGGGGATCCGGGCGAGGTCAGGCCCGATGCCGCCGCCCACGCCGTTGACCGCATGACACTGGGCACACCCCTTGACCCTGAAGACCCGCGAGCCGGCGACCGGGTTCTGCGTCGGACTGAAGAGCTCTTGCGCCGACGGGGCCCCCACGGGCCACATGAGTAAGGCAACCGCGGCGATAATCCACCGGGTAGCCTGGTTCATCCGTACCCTCTGTCGAAAGAGACCGGGCACACCACCACCTCCAAACGGGCGCCCCTGGACTGCCGCCTGCGTCATCTAATTAAATAATACCCCAGTCCTCCACAACCGCCAGAGGGAGACGTCCATCTCTGCGGTTTTCTATGGAGACCTCTAATAGTCGCGTCTGTACGGGGCCCCTACGGGATCGTAAGCTTGAACAGTGTCGGACACTGCCACCCCACGTGTATACTCCGTGCACACATCCCTCACGCGGTTAGGATATTTGCGGTGGAATGGATGATTCTCTGCGCTCTCGACCACACGCAGGCGAGGAGATCACCTCCAGTCATACCCTTGTGCGAGTCGCGCACCCCTCATGAAGTGCTCGCTTCCCCCACTCCCGCTGTTTTCCACGGAGGGAAAATTTTCATGAGGATACCGAGAATGATGAACGGGAGAATCAGGAACGCGAGTGCGACAAGAAGTCCTTCGACTCCCATGACCTCCATCTTGTACGTGGTGAGTCCACGGAAACTTTTTGAAAACAACTGTCCCCCAATGACAACATTCCATCTCGTGCTAAAGATTCCCAGTTGGATGAGGATCGCGGAAGCAAAGTAGAGCAGCTTCCTCAATTCGTCATTAAATTTCAGCGATTTTACCAGGACCAAAATTCCCGCCGGTATGAGCATCCCAAGCAAGATTTGCATCACGACGAGACTGATCATTAACTTGTCTGCGACCAATGCCGCCAGGATCTGAATTGATTCCTCACTTTCGTAGAGCCGATGGATAAAATCCAATGCCTCAAGAGAGAAATCAACAATTACGGCATAAAAGAGGTAGGATGTTAGGGTGTCAAGGCATTTCATATCTATGCCTTGACCCTTCAGTGGTACCAAAATCATATATAATACAATGACGAGGGCGATTCCTGAGACGATGGCGGACATGAGGAACACGATCGGCATCAGCACACTACTCCACCAGGGGTTCGCCTTGACAGACCCGAAGATAAATCCGACATAGCCGTGAAGGAGGAAGGCGGACGGTATCCCAATGATCGTGATCGTCCTCACCGCCTTCATGTCAAATTTCACCGCCTTTTCGCTGACATCCGTTGAGAACAAAGATAGAATCCTGTGGATCCAGTTCATGGGGAATCTTCCTTCCTTTGCCCACACGACAAGATCCCGTCGGTACTCAAACCAGATTTCCAGCAGTAGCACTCCCATCAAATACCATGCATAGACAAATCCGAACATGGCCATCGCCGAGCTAAAATTTGGCGTCAGGAATATCTCAAAAGCGCGCCAGGGACGACCCAGGTGCGCTTGCAGGGGCAACGGCGCTACCAAGAGAAAGGCCAGGGCCGTCAATAAAGAAAGGCGATACGTCGGCTGAACTTCTTTGACATTAAAGACCTTGACTAGAGAGGCGAGGATGAATGCTCCCGCCACCAGTCCAGTCACATACGGATACACGACAATCAAAATCGACCACCGGATCTCGAGCTCGTTGGGATAAATGAATCCGCTGACCCTGCCCAAGAGCTCGAATAACGTTTGGTGCGTTATAGGATTCATCGCACCTCTCCATCAAGATTCGCGTAGTACACTTTCGGATGCGTATTGAGACCGGGTTTCAGGACATGAATCCTATTCGACCGTTCAAATCGCACCAGCCGGCTTGCCCGGTTCTTCAAATCGCCAAAGAGTCGTGCTCCCGTTGGACAGACCTCGACGCAGGCGGGGAGCATCTCCTTGACAAGCCGATGGTAGCAGAACGTGCATTTGTCGGCCGTTCGCGTTTTGGGATGGAGGTACCGGGCTCCATACGGACAGGCTTGAATGCAATATCCGCATCCGATACAGCGTTCGCTATCAATCAGCACCACCCCGTCGTCTGTGGAAAAGGTTGCGCCGACAGGACACACCTGGACACAGGGAGGATTCTCACATTGATTGCAGAGTTTCGGAACGAAAAAACTCCGCAGGATTGTAACTTCCTCTATCTTCTCCTTCGGCATTGCTCTTCCATCACCTATGGTCTCCACGTGTACGCTCTTATCTCTCTCTATAACGTACCGCTCCACCCATGTGCGCGTAAAGAACGGTTCTTCGGGGACATCATTCTCGGTCGTACAGGCCTCGACGCACCTGTTGCAACCGATGCATTTATCTATGTCGATTCCCATGGCATAACGGTGTTTTGAGGGATCATATCCCTCAATCGTGGATTCCCCACTCCCAGCCGCATCTGCAGCGGTCTTTCCATTCGTACTTGCCATGGCACGTTTCACACCATTCCTGGACAATAGAATGCTGGAAAGAAACCACAGGAGGCCCTGGAGAAAGTCCCTTCGAACCATCACGCGCCCCCCGGCAGATGGGGATAATGGCACTCCCAACACAGATATCTCTCGTGATGGGTGGCCAGGTCTATCTTCGGTGCGTCTTTTCTCTTCGATCCTTCCCGATGGCACTTCCCACAGAACTCTCTCGAATCCGGCTTTGTGGGTTGCACACGCCGCGGGTTCAGTCGATGTCTCCTCGGCGCTCTGTGACATGTCGTGCACCTGACGAGCGCATGATGAGACACCGCCTTGGTCCTGGCAATTTCTGCATGACAGGCGGAACATTTGCTGGGGATCGTCGGAGGTTTTGGATCATGAGGATCATGACACGTGATACAGGGCTTGAGCGGATTGTGGAGCGTAATATTGATTTGGGGAAACCCGGTTGGCCTCGATGGATCGTATGCATGACACAAGGGACAGAATTTCCTCTGCCTCGGCGCAAAAGGCTTTGTCGTGAAGGCGTCCTCGGTATGCGTCGCCGCAGGTCCGTGACATGTTTCGCACGCGAGACTCCTGTGAAAACCCTTTTTTTTCACCGCGTTTATGTCCTCATGGCAGTCACCGCAGACCGTCGTGCCGGCAAACTTTATCTGTTTTGCCACTTCCCGTTGTATTGTCGATTCTCGATGAATTCGTGTCTCGACAAGCGATGCGGGCAGGATCACATACCTGAGTACCAGCGTCCCTCCAATGACGACGGCAAGGAGAACCGAAAGTCTTCTTATCTGTTCAGGGAATTTCTCGAACATCGCGTTCAGCTTTTCTTTAGCAGCTGCATAATACCGAAGCACGCTTTTGCCTGCTCCGAAGTGACGGGAAACCATCCTGTAATTGTGCGAGCATGAAATCCTTGTAGGTCGCTCCGAGCAGGCGAGCGATTACCTTCTATACTTGCGGTCGATATGGTCACGGATCTCTGCCATCTGATATCCTGCCTTCACCATCCGAGACGCATCCAGCGCCTCATCCATGCAGATGTCTCACGTGGCCGCGTGGTAGTCGATGTAGCAAGAGAGCAGGTTCTTGTGGTCCAAGAACTTGTCGCATTCACAGTAGCAGTCGAGCTGGTCCAGCACGTCCGGGATCTCCCGCGCGATCTGGTAAGCGAGGGCAGCTTTACCGGTGAATTCCGCCGGGTCCAGGGTTGGCCGCGTCTCCCGTCGCACCAAGGCCGGGACCACCGTCCCTGACGTCAATATGGAACCGCGTGTGTCAACTTGCGGCGGGACCTCAACATGCCAGGCGGCCACGACAACAATCCCACCCGTAACGATTGCCCCCGCCACCAACCACCCTCGGGGTCCCCTGCGAGTTGGTCGCCCCTTCGGATTTGGATGCTTACCCATTACTCCTCTTTCTTATCAAGCCTCTCGGAATCCGAACTTCCCGATTACGGTACTTCCCGATTACGGTCCGCCCGATACGGTGCAAAGGGGGTGCCACGAGCTAGCCTTCCCTCTTACCACCGCAACCCTTTGATTTTCCACGCTATTTTGACCCTGTCCCGGCACAGAGAAAAACATGAGTTGAGACAGAGATGTCCCACCCTAGCTCGCAGTTCAGGAATGAAATCAGGCTGGAAGGTCACAAAAGACGGGGGGTTACCTCAGTGAGGCAGGGGTGCCGCAGGTGAGAGGCTTTTCGCGAACTTCGCCGCCTCTGCCGGCGACCCGACGATGTGGCTCAGGACACCCGTGTCCTGGAGCAACCCGTCGCAATCCATACGCAGCCTGAGAACAACCCTCAAGTTAGCGGCGTCTCCAGCCACTCCACGTCGGAAAGCCATCTTCATCCCTAAGCGTCAGGACTTGGTTCCCCTTTTTGACTTCTGCGGCAATGATGGCCGGCTTCTCTCGAAACATGATTCTGGACCCTTTGACCTCCACGGTGTCTTTGGGCTCAATCTTCGTATCCTGGCGCGTTATATACCAGATGGGACCTAAGTGGACTGACATGGTCTCCCGCTCCGTCTTCACCGTCAGATGCACCCCATGGGACATCCCCCGCTGGGGGATGATGCGGTCCACGCTGACTACTTCACCGCGGATCGTCTCCACAGTTTTGGGATCATACATGCGTCCGTAATGGTCTCCGGGACCCCAGCCTCCGCCTGCTTTCCATTTCAGGGCTCGCTGAGCGAATGATTGAGGAGCCAAGAGAAGGCCGCTCAGGGTAATCGCCGCCATGAAGATTCCAAGCTTCCTCATGATGTCCTCCTTGTTCATGACCATCAAGAGCCCGGCGTTTCAGGATCGATGTCGCTCACGGGATCCTCCGAAATGTCACTCAGCAGATGTCGAGACTGCCGGGCATGTCCGAATACATCGGCGACCATCTCTCGCAGATGGTCATCTCACGGGATCGAGAGGACCGATGATATTCCAGAGTGGTATCGCCCGTCATTAGCCAGGCGGTGTACGCACCCGCCAACGTCGGGGGGAGAGAATCACGCTGAGGAAGAAGCAGCTGGTGGCTGTCAGCACCATGGTGGCCCCGGAGGCGGTATCGAGCCGGACCGATAAGAGCAGGCCGGCAACCGCCGAGAGGTTTCCGATCAGGACGGCCACGGCCATCATCGCCCGGAAGTCCTCGGTGAGTTGGTAGGCCGCCGCCGCCGGGATCACGATCATGGCCGAGACCAGGATGATTCCTACCACCTTGATGGCAAGGACGACGGTGAGCGCCATGACACTGAGGAGGAGCAAGTAAAGGCCCTGCGCGGGCACACCGCTCACCTGTGCCATCTCGGGATCGAAAGTGATGAAGAGGAGCTCCTTGAAGAACAGTCCCACGACGGCAAGCACCATAACCCCCAGTGCCCCGCTCAGCCACAGGTCCTCGCGGGTCACCGAGAGGACCGAGCCGAACAGGTAGCCGAAGAGGTCCACGTTGTACTCCCCCATGAGACCGATAAAGAGGATCCCCAGGGCCATGGTACCGGCGAAGAAGATGCCGATGGCCGTGTCTTCTCGAACCTCTGCCCGGCGGCTTGTCCAGGCGATAGCCCAGGCGGTACCCAGGCAAAACACCACCGCTGACAAGAGCGGGTTCACTCCCAGCAAAAATCCCAGGGCCACGCCGCCGAAGCTGGCGTGGGCGATCCCCGCCCCGATGAACGCGAGCCCCCGCAGCACCACGTACACGCCGATGACCGCGGTCACCGTCCCGATAAGGATCGAGGCAACCACAGCCCGCTGCATGAAGGTGTAGCTCAAGATCTCGAGCACGGATCACCCCTCTCCAGGTCCGTGGCGCTCGACGACGATGTGAGGAAGGTCCCCATGCCCAACCATGACCGCTCCGTGGCCATACATACATTCAATCACATCAGGTTGCAGGACTTCGCCCGGACGGCCGTGGGCAAACAGTCGACGGTTCAGGCAGGCGACCTGGTCTACATGCTGCGCCACCACCCCCACATCGTGGGACACCACGATCACGGTCATCCCCTGTCGGTGAAACGTATCGAGCAGCTCGAACATCCCCTCGGTGGTGCCCACATCCACGCTGGTGGTCGGCTCGTCCAGGATGAGGAGTTCTGGCTCCGTGGCCAACGCACGCGCCACCAGGACGCGCTGCCGCTGCCCGCCGGAGAGCCGGCCGAACTGTCGATCGGCAAGGTCGGCGAGACCCACGCGCTCCAACGCGAGGCGGGTCGCCTGGCGATCGCGCGTCCCGGGACGCCGGATCAGGCCCACCTGTCCGTATCGACCCATGAGCACGACATCAAAGACCCGGATGGGGAAACGGGGGTCAATCTGCACCACCTGGGGGACGTACCCGACCCGCCCCCATTCACTCCCGAGGTCACGGGGCACCTTCCCAAAGAGGCGGACCACCCCTGTTGTCGGCTCGATAAGTCCAAGGGCCGTTCGGACCAGAGTGGTCTTACCCGAGCCATTGGGCCCGATCAGGGCAAGGAACTCGCCCCGCATCACCTGCAGGCTGACCTCCTCAAGCGCAATGAGACCATGGTACTGAACTGTCACACCGCTCAACTCGACGATGGAATCCATCACGTCTCCCTTACCGCAGGGCAGAGGCCATCTGGGCTACATTGTACCGCATCATCGCGCCGTACCCACGGTCTTTCAGGGTCGATCCGAGTGGATCAAGAAACAGCACCTGCGCACCGCTTTCCTGGGCGATGGTCTCCGCGGCCTTGGGCGAGAACTGGGGCTCCGCGAAAATGGCCCGGGCACCGATCCGCTTCGCCGTCTCAACGACCCGGGCAAGCTCGACCGGCGAAGGTTCCCACCCCGGGGATGCTTCGATTACAGCCACCTGCTCCAGGCTGTAGCGCCGAGCGAAGTAGACCCACGCGGGATGAAAGGCAATGAACTGTCGCCGCCTCCATGTCCCGACCTGAGCGACGATTTCTCGATCGAGGTTCCCAAGTTCGGTCAGTAATCTCGTCGTGTTCGTTCTATATATCGCTGCGTGATCCGGATCCGCGCGGACCAGGGCATCTCGGATATGTCCCACTTGCACCATGGCCTGCCGGGGGTCCAGCCAGATATGGGGATTGCCGCCGGAGTGATCAGTGTCAGCGTGCCGGTCGGCCTGCTCGTGCTCACCGGCCTCGAGGATGGAAATCCCCCTTGAGGTATCGACAACCTCGAGTGCGGGATTGTCCACCGCCCTGACCAGCTTGTCGGCCCAGAATTCGAACCCGACCCCGTTCAGCACGAGCAGGTGTGCCCTGGCCACCTGCGCCACCTGGGACGCTTTCAACTCATAGGTGTGGGGGCTCGCCCCGGGAGGGATCAGTGTGAGTACCTGGACCCGATCTCCTCCCACCCGCCGCGCGAAGTCCGCCAAGGGATCAATACTCACCGCGACTGAGATACGGTCGGCCCCCACGGCTCTCCCCGATGCGAGCCCGATGAGGACCAGAAGCACAAGATGCCACCTCCGTGGATCTTGCTTCACCCTTTCCCACCCTCCGGTTCCCGGACTAAATCAGACATCTCTCCTTTTGCCTGGCTGGCCCCACGCCACCGCTATCCCCGAATCCCACGGCCCACCCAGGCTATAAAGGAACCACATCACCACCATGTAGGTCCTTATGATCACGGTATTCTCCACGCGCAGACGGTAGGTTCGCCCACGGCCGCCTCGACAAATTCCCGCTTCAAACACGCAAAGCGGAGACCACAGCAGTGAAGTGAATTCACAGCGTGGCACCCCGCCTTGATGAGAGGGGATCGGTCCAGCCGGTGTTAGGCCAAAAGGGGCACCTCCCCCGCCAGGCGCAGGTGGTTCTGAACCCCCTTCACGCCTGCGATATTCTCGGCGGCAATGCTCAGGGCCTGCCGTTCGTTCTCGGAACCCACCAGGCCCCAGAAGTGAACAATCCCATGGTCTACCACGACCGACAGGGAATGGGTATCTGCCCAGGGCTCCCGCGCTAGGACCGCCAGGAGCTGGGTCCGGATCGCCTCGTCATCCCGGGCCTCGGGGGCTACCGGCTTGAGCCCTCGCACAGCCAGTCCCCGCAGGAGATCCGCCCGGCTCACGATCCCGACGAGTCGCCCATCCCGGACTACGGGAACCCGTTTGATCCCCTTTTTCTCAAGGAGCTCTGCAATCTCGGCGACGGGTGTTCCCTCGCTCACCGTCAGGACCTCCCGGGTCATCACATCCCTCGCGCGTTGCCCGTGGGTCTTGACGAACTCGCGCGCAAGGTCCTCGGCCTCCCCAAAGGTGGCAAGCCACCAGGACCGACGACGTGCGGCCTCACCCCGGCGCATCAGGTCCCCCTCACTGACGATACCAAGGACGCGTCGGTCCTCGTCAATGACCGGCACCGCGCTAATGTGGCGCTCGAGGAGTAGAGCCGCGATCGCGTTGATCGGCATCTCCGGACCCACGGCCACCACCTTTGTTGTCATGATGTCCTTGGCATTCATCGGTCTCCTCCTCACTCCGCCTTCATCTCGATTCGATCTTTCACTCCTTCGCCAGCTTGGAAACTCTACTCATATTCTAGTTCTCGAAGAGGGCCTCGCCAAGCTGATTGTGATTCTTTCCATGATCAGCCGGAGACGAAGCACACGCGCCTCATCTCACGGCCCGCTCAGCCAGCCGAGCTGCTCGATCACCCGCTGCCGGATATCCGCGGGAGGAGGGAGAGGATCGACAAGACTCCCCCCTTTTATCCACTGATTGAGCAGGCCCTCCATCATTTTGCCACACTCGCAACGGGGAGGCTCTTCTGCCTGCGGCCTCAGCCGATTTTCGTGGCAGAGGCAACAGCGATACACCTGCTTGGCCCCCGATGATTTCCCTCGCTTCGCGACAGGGCCACCTTCAATCTCTACGATATCCATCGAAAAATCAATGACCGGTGCGTCGCTGATGGCCGTCCCCACTCCGTACCCATCCACAACCGAGTGCAGATCACGGATCTGGCGTTCACCGATCCCGCCGCTTACGAAAATCTTGACGTGCCCAAACCCACGCAGGTCGAGTTCCCAGCGAACCTCCTCCGCAAGCCGCTTGAAGTCGCCCCGCCGCGAGCTCGGCGTGTCGAGACGGACCGCGTACAGGCGATCGCCCAGAGCCGAGGCGACCCTCGTGGCCTCGAACTTTTCGTCCTGAAAGGTATCGATCAACGAGATTCGCTTTACATCAGCAGGAATCACGCGGTCGAACGCCTTCGTCGCCTCGACGGTGTCGCCGTAGACCAGAATCAGGGCGTGCGGCATCGTGCCCGTCGGGGGTTGACCGATCAGCTCGGCCCCTACACCTACCGATACGCCGTCGCAACCTCCAATGAACGCGTTTCGCTCGATGAACGGCGCCAGGATCGGATGCATCCGCCGGGCGCCAAAGCTGATGAGGGTCCGTTCGCCTGCCGCTAACCTGCACCGGGCGGCCATCGTGGCAATCCCGCTCGCCTGACAGAGGAGGCCGAGGATAGCCGTCTCATAGAGACAGAAGTCAGTGTACATCCCCTCGATCTCCAGGACCGGTTCCGGTGATCGAAAAACCGTTCCTTCCAGCATTGCGCGAACATCCAGATCTATTCCGCCCAACAGGCTGGCAACCTCCTCGAGTCCTGCCAGTACTGCCCAGCTCCAATCTCTGGGAAGGGTTTTGGCGATAAACTCGGCTTTGACGCGTTTATCCCGTCCCTCGGCCTTCAGGATCTCACGAGTCCTGGCAAAATAGATATCGGTGACCTTTCCAGCCTTTATAGCGGCATGGGTGGTACAGTGAAACATCCTCGGCCTCCGATAGCACCGGGCGTCCGGAATGTTATAGCGCGGCCACTCACCGAACCGCTCGAGCCGTGGTAAGGGCTTGATCGTTAATCATGATCACCAGATCCAGGGGCCTGCCTGCTTGATCCTTGACATGATGATATAAGACAGCGCCGCGCTCGAAGCCGAGGGGGGAGGGGAGAACCCGATCTCGACGGCCAGCAAGATGAGATCTATTTTGTTCCGGCCGTTCCGGCCTACGCTGCTTCCTCGCCGGAGTCTCGCTCCCCGACCCCGGCCTCTGGCCTGACCTGGACCGCCAACACCGGACAGGGCGCCTTGCGAATCACCGCCTCCGCCACGCTTCCGAGGAGGACGTGGCTCAGGCCGGTGCGCCCATGGGTTCCCATGACGATCAGGTCGGCCTGCTCCGTCTCGGCCTCTGCCACGATGGCCTCAGCCGGGATCCCCACCAACACCTTTCTGCAAGCGCGCAATCCTAATGCCTCAACTGCCTTTTGTCGGCGCTCGAGTTCTTGCTCCAGAGGCGCGAGACAGCGCTCCATCCACCCTGCGGGTGTGGGGACCGGTTGCTCTGCCACCCCGGCCATTTCAGCGGGACGCACCACGTGGAGGAGAACCACTTCAGCCGCGAGGACATCGGCCAACGTCAGAGCATAATACCAGGCTCCTTCTGACACCGGTGACAGATCGGTCGCCCACAGAATCCGTTGCACCTTGGCCAGAGGGCGGTCCCGCTGTCCCAGCCGGAGTGCGAGGACGGGGATGGGAACGCTCCGGAGCACCGCCTCAGTCACGCTTCCCATGAGCAGATGGGCGATGCCGGTACGCCCCTTGGTCGCCATCAGGATGAGATCGGCCCGGCTCCGCTTCGCGGCCAAGGCGATCCCTGGGGTCGGCTCGCTCACCTTGACTGTGAACTCCACCTCCAGGAACCGTCGGACCTCCGCCGGCACCACGGCCTCGAACCACTGCCGCAACTCCTCACGGACGTCGTTCAGCACAGCCACTTGCGTTTTCCCCATCGTTCTTCCAACCTGTCGGACCATCTCCGCACCCGGGAGGGCATGGAAAAGGACGATGTCGGTCTCTGCTCGCATCGCCAGCTGCGCGGCGAGGCGGCATGCGACCTCGGCATCGCGAGAAAAGTCGGTGGGGACAAGAATCCGGCCGATCTTCACAGTCAGGTTCATAGCCTCCCTCCTACCTCAGTGAGGGACAGAACCTCGATCCCCGCCCCCTCAAGAACACGAAGGATTTCCTGAGGTGCGGACGCCTGGAACCGCAACATCAGGATTCGGCTCGTCGCTGCCCCCGGGCTCGCGGGCTCGGTCCAAGCCCCCACAAAGCTGCCGACTTCCGAGGGCAACCCGGCACAGAGACGGCTGACCTCCTGTAACCTTCCAGGGATTTCTGCAACGGATACCTCAAGGCGCGGTGAGCCGGATAGGTCATCCAATAAGGATGCGAAGGTCTGGAGCATGTCCGTTTCGGTCACGATCCCCACGAGCCCGCCAGCCTCTATGACCGGCAGACAGCCGATCTTGCGGCCAGCGAGGAGGTGCACCGCCTGTGCGAGTGGCGTGTGCGGGGTCACAGTGATCACCTCTTCGGCCATCACCTCCCACACGGCGATCCGATCCATCGCAGCGGTGAAATCCTTCGTCCCGGCGGGACTTGTCGGAGAGGGCAAGGCTTCCCGGACATCCCGATCGCTGACGATCCCCACGAGCCCGTCCTCCGAGACCACCGGGATGTGACGGATGCGATGCTCACCCATGAGCCGGCACACCTCTCGAAGAGAAGCCTGGGGCCCCACAACCACCGGCGCCGGCTTCATAATTTTTCCAACCGTCGTCACGTACATGGACGCCCCGCGAACGCCGTTCATGGTTTAGGGTTCAGAGCTCACGGTTCACAGATTGCAGTTCATGGTCCAGAGATCAGGGTTCAGAGTCTCGGCCAAAAATGGATTACCGTTCTTAAGCCATGAACTATGAATCATCAACCCTGAACCCCTTTGTCGGTCAATGGTGCTTCTTCCAACCATCCACTACCCCATGCTGTTCCCGGAGGAACAACAAGCACGGGGCAGGATGCGTGCCGAAGAACCTCGTCGGTCACGTTCCCGAGAAGAACCCGCGGCAGACCGCTCATCCCACGCGTCCCCATCACGATGCAGCCTGCGTTCATCTCTTTAGCCATGTTCGCAATTCCGTGCGCATCCACGCCGGTGACGAGAGAGATGCCAACTTGTTCTGGAGTGAGACCGAGGCTTTCGCCGAGGGATCGGAGCCGCATCTCGGCATCCCGGCGAAGCTTCTGGGCCTCCCGCCGCATCGCCTCCGGATCCCGCTCCCCCTTGGGGGGGTGTGCCTCAGGCAGGACGTGTAGCAACACCATGCGGACCGCCAGCTTTCGCGCGAGGAACGCTGCCGCCCGGGCCGCAGTGGTCGCCCCCTCGGAAAAGTCGGTCGGAACCAGGAGTGGGCCAATCCCCTCTGCCACCAGCTCAAATCTGCTCGCAACGGCCACCGGACACGGAACCTTCTTGTACAGGCTCTCCGCGACGCTCCCCAGGAGCACGCGAGCCATTCCCCGTCTGCCATGCGTCCCGACCACCAGCATGTCAGCTCCGATTTCGCGTCTGAGTCCGACGATGGCCTCGACCGGGTTGCCGCTCTCTACGCGGGTGGTTCCCTTCACCCCGCACTTCGCAGCCTGATCCTGGGCGGCGCGCAGCACTGCCTCGGCGTTTCCAGGGTCGTCCGACGGACGGACGACATGCACGAGAGTCAGTCGACCCGCTAACCATCGGGCGAGCGTTGAACCGAAACAAACGGCCTCACGAGACTGTTCGGACCCGTCCGTCGCCACCAGTATATGGATCGTCATCTCCCCCCCGAGTCCGTTCGCTGGGTCAAGAATCGTGCCTCCGTTCGGTGCCCAGTCAGGGTTTCTCTGCAAGCTCTAGATGGTATACCGCGAGATCGTGATACTTCCCCGCGCGATCGAGGATGTTGCGCGGGAACCGGGCAACCTGTGTGAATCCCCGTTTTTGGAACAGGTCGATGGCCGTTTCATCATCGGCCGGGACTTCGGCGTACAGCCGTTCGAGGCCTTCCCTCCCGGCGATCTCTGCGAGCGCATCAATGAGCCGCGAGGCGAGCCCTTTGTGCCGATATGCAGGGTCGACCACTACGCGGACGCCGCCCATATGGCGTCTCCAGCCCTCTTTCCGACGATGAAGCGACGCATCGGCGATAAGGCGACCGTCCACCTCGACGACCAGTGGCAACACCCGATCGTAGTTCAGGTTGTCGGTCCACTGATCGATAATCCGCATGTCTCTGACGTCATCCTTGAGGAAGCGCAGCTCGTCTTCAGGAACACGCTTGAAGAAAAGCGCCAACCGTTCGCGATCCTGCTTTTCCATGGGGCGCACGGTGACTCGCGTCCCGTCCTCGAGGTCCCAGGTTTTGGGGAAGTCAGTCAAAAGTCCAGTTGCCTTTACCATGCTCCACCTCCTCTTCACCCGGACAGTTCTTC
The DNA here is from genome assembly GCA_964348275.1 of uncultured bacterium. Classification (GTDB taxonomy): domain Bacteria; phylum Methylomirabilota; class Methylomirabilia; order Methylomirabilales; family CSP1-5; genus CSP1-5. Next base: position 7,794 of record CAYGBT010000038.1, on the reverse strand, counting down.
CCTGTGCGCACACACTTCTGCATTCGCTCACAAGCATCAAATCAGCAAACCAGGTGCCATCGGGATGGCGTATAACGAGCTTAGCGCTAACCTCCTTATTATTAAAGAAAATAGCGACCAGTCGACCCCCCAAGCGGGTTGAACCATTTCCGGTTCACTGAGACAGGGCTGCCCCACGCCGATCACCGGTCGACGCACGGTCGAACTCGAAACGGTGAGGGGGTGCGCACAAGGGGTCCTCGGTTGGATGGGACAGGCGTGCCCCATGGCTTCCAGGTTGTCCCAGGCGGAACGCAGCGTATACCACGTAGCGAGTGGCTTGGAGTTCAGAGCTGAGAGCTTAGAGAGGGTTCACCGAACCATCCATCCTGAACCATGAACTGCAAGCTGTGAACCATGAACCAAGTCGGTGGTCGGTCGTCGGTGGGCGGGGACTAGGCGTGTTCGATGCGGTAGCGCTTGATGAGGCGGTGGACCGTCTTCCGATCCACTCCGGCGGTCTTGGCCGCCTGGGAGATGTTCCCCTGGTGCTTCCTGAGGAGCGCCATGAGGTACTCGCGCTCAAAGGCCTCCACCCAGTGCCGCTTCGCCTTCTTGAGGCTCAAGTGATCGGCCACTGCAGCGGTTGGGGCCTTTTGCGGAAGGCGAAGATTCGCAGGCACTTCCGCGGGAGAGATCATGTCCCCCTCCGCCAAGACCACGGCGCGCTCCATTACGTTCTGAAGCTCCCGAACGTTTCCGGGCCAAGGATACGCTTCCAGGAGCTCAAGCGTCGCGGATGCGATCCCCTTGACCTCCTTGCCACTCTGGGCGGCGTATCTCCTGAGAAAATGGTAAGCGAGGAGGGGGATGTCACCGGGTCGTTCGCGCAGAGGTGGCAACGGAAGGGAAATGACATTGAGCCGATAGTAGAGATCCTCCCGAAACCTTCCTTCCTGGACCATTTGGGCCAAGTCCTGGTGGGTGGCCGAGATGACCCGAACGTCCACGTCGAGGAAGCGGTTTCCGCCGACCCGGCGGACCTGCCGCTCCTGCAGGACTCGAAGCAGCTTGGCCTGGAGGGGGAGCGGAATGTCTCCCACCTCATCCAGAAAGCTGGTCCCGCCGTCGGCGTCCTCAAAGAGGCCCCGCCGCATGGCCAACGCTCCCGTGAAGGCTCCTTTCTCGTGGCCAAAGAGCTCACTTTCGAGAAGATGTTCGGGAAGGGAGGCACAGTCCACTGGAACAAAGGCCCGCGACGCCCGGGGACTGTTGGCGTGGATACACCTGGCAATGAGCTCCTTACCGGTCCCGCTCTCCCCCACGATCAAGATGTTGGCTTCACTGGCTGCCACCTTCTTGATCAGGTCAAAGACCTGGATCATGGGACGGCTTCGTCCCACGATATTTTCGAACCGGTAGGTCTCGGTGAGTTGTTCCCGGAGGCGACGGTTCTCTTCGAGCAGCCGCCGTTGGGTCAGGGCACGCTCGATCACCAGCCGGAGCTGGTCAGAAGAAAAGGGCTTTGGAATATAATCGAACGCCCCTTCTTTGACCGCCTCCACCGCCGTCTCCACGGTGCCAAAGGCCGTGAAAAGGATGACCAACGCCTCGGGATCGACACGTCGAATGGCCCGGAGAACCTCGAGGCCGTCCATCCCGGGCATGCGTAGGTCGGTGAGCGTGACCACCGGGTGCTCTGCTTCAAAACGCTCAAGTCCCTTCCCGGGATCCGATGCGAGCAGAGCCTCGTACCCAAGCCGGTTGAGGACCCGGTTGCAGTTTTCCAGCATGTCCTCCTCGTCATCAATGACGAGGATACGTCTCTTCGTCATGGGTCGTGTCCCCTGTCCTCAATCCTCTGGGAATCGGGAGCTGCACGATAAAAGTGCTCCCCTCCCCCGGTCGACTCTCCACTCTGATCGCCCCACCATGCTCCTGCACTATGCCGTAACTGACGCTCAGCCCGAGGCCGCTCCCGTGTTGTTTCGTCGTAAAGAAGGGATCGAAGATTCGCGGAAAAACCTCAGAAGGGATCCCGGGGCCGGTGTCGCCCACCTGGATCTCCACTTTCGCCTGCTCGGAAATTGAAGATCGGCCGCCGATCGGATCCTCTCCTGCCGGATTGTCGACAAACGAACCTCGGCGAATCGCGGTCAAGACTCGAAGGGTCCCCCCATTCGGCATGGCCTCCCGGGCATTGGCGAGAAGGTTGACCACCACCTGTTCAAGGTGATTCGTGCTCCCCTGAATCTTGGGGAGATTCGAGGCCAGGTCTTTTTTCAGGGTGATCCCCTCCTTGGCCAGTTGTTTCTCAACCAGCAGGAGGGCCTCTTCCACCACCTGGTTCACATCCACCGGGGCCAGTTTCCAAGGGGCCTGGCGCGAGAAGGAGAGCAGACCCTGCGTGATCTTGGCTACCCGCCCGGCGTGCTTTCCGAGGACTTGGAGATCTTTCATGACCGTCGCCGCAAGCCCCTGCTCTCGCGCCTCCATGAGCATGAGCTCCACCCGGGACGTAATAATCCCGATGGGATTATTGATCTCGTGGGCGATGCCCGCCGCGAGCGTCCCCACGGCCGCCATCTTCTCGGACTGACGGGCAATCCGCTCTAGTTGAATGCGCTCGGTCACATCCTCGAGGGTCAGTACCGCGCCAATTACCTCTTCGGTCGCCGTTCGCAGAGGACTCCCCTTGATGTTGACCGTGACCAGCTTCCGGTCGCGGGTTTCATATTGAAATCCTTCCAGGGCTACCTCCTTACATTCTCCCAGGATCCTGGGAAGGATCTTATCAAACCCCTCCGCCCTCAGGGTTGGGAGGACCACTAGGATGGGCAGGCCGCGCACCTCATTGGCAGGGGCTCCGTACCTCTCCTCCATCGCCCGGTTCCAGTCGGTGATGCGGCCCTCTTTGTTCAAGACGACGATGCCGTCTCGAATGCTCTCGACGACGTTTCGAATGAAGGCCTCGCGGACCTGCGCCGCCTCGGCCAATCGCTTGAGTCCTTTGGCCTGACGGGCCAACGCTTCCTCCACCACCTTGCGTTCGGTGATATCCGTGATGAAGCCCATGGCAAAGATTCCGTCATCCGTCCCCACGAAGCTTAAGCTGATCTCAACAGGGAACTCGGTCCCGTCCTTGCGTCGGGCGGTGAGGTCGAGGCCAAGCCCCATCGGCCGAACACGAGGTTCAGCCAAGTAGGCCACACGGTGGCCGATGTGGGCGGTCCGGAACCGCTCAGGGAGCAAGACCTCAAGGGGTTCGCCGAGCAGCTCATCCCTGGTGTAGCCGAACAGCTCTTCCGTCTTCGCGTTTACGAGCACGATCTGGCCCTCGCGGTTGACAATCACGATGCCCTCCGCGGCAGACTCCAGAAGGGCCCGAGCGGTCGCCTCACTCTTCTGGAGGGCTTCCTCCACCTGCTTGCGCTCGGGCGCGAATGCGTCCAAGTTGGCACGCCGATGTTCCAACAACTCACGCTTGCGGTACTCTTCGGTCATCGCCTCATCACTCGCGTTTGATCGGCCTCAGACCACTCGGCTCAACGAGGGTCGCCAAAGAGGTCAAGCTGCCAGAGACATTGTCCAAAAGCTGCGTCGTATATACATAACATATACAAAATGAAGCAGAAAGCCAAGGGATTGTCTCGTTACGACGGGCCAGATCTCATCCCGTGCCTCGAGACCCAACTAGCCGGTCAAGTCCCCTTCTAAACCTTGAGACAGGGGGCAGAATCTGGCATGATCCAGGTCGTTGTTGCAGATGAAAGAAACGCGCGCCTCGAGCGCTGCGGGGTTATACTTCATCCGGGAGGCTCACCGACCTTCACAGGCACGCTCCTGTTTGATGAGAGGAGACACGCGCATTTCCGTGCAGGCTTCGTCGCTATGATTGATGACCTGATCCTCAAGTATGCATTCGTTATCTACAGCGTCATCGCAGGCCTTATTGCCAGCATCGCATGTGGGTTCGGCGCGTTCCCGCTCCTCATCCGCCGCTTGGATGCCAAGGAGCGCATCGGCCTCGGGTACGGATTCGCGGGAGGGCTCATGTTTGCTGCCTCGGTGTACAACCTCCTTCTGCCGGCCTTTACGCTGGGCGCCGAGGATGCCTCGCGGCTCTGGTCAGTTGTGCAGACACTTGGCGGAATGGGCGTCGGCTGTGCCTTTTTGTGGACGGTTGAACGATCCCTCACGCCTCAGCGCCTCAGATCCAAGTTTCTGCATATGTTTGCTGGACGGCTCGAGGCGCTCATCTTCATCGCCATGGCTTTCCACTCCGTTCCCGAGGGCGTCGCTGTCGGGGTCGCCTTTGCCTCCGAGAAGCATCTCGAAGCCGCTGCCGGGCTCGGACTCTACATCACCATTGCGATTACCATTCACAACATCCCAGAGGGCCTCGCCGTCGCCCTCCCCATGCACGCGCGGGGGGCCTCCATCGGCCGATGTTTTCTTTTCGCTTTCCTGACGAGTCTGCCGCAGCCCGTGGCGGCCCTTCCAGCAAGCCTGCTGGTGTGGTTCTTTAAGCCTCTGATGCTTCCATTTCTGGGCTTCGCGGCAGGGGCGATGATGTACCTCGTGCTGATGGAACTGATCCCCAGCGCCCTAGAGCGCCGCAGTCGCGCTGAAATTGCGTGGGCATTCATGGCCGGTTTTGGCCTGATGGCGTTCATCCAGGTCGGCTTCTGATCCGCTCCACTCCCCTGCTCTCCGGCGGCGATCCGGAAAGGGGCCACCGTGTCTCTCACCCTTCGGTGGCGAAAGCGTCTCCCAGTCCGCCGCCGTCGTGACTCCACCTGTAACTTGCGAACTCCACCGGAGGCATCCGCCCGACAAGCCCCAGCCAGACATTGTCCTTTATGAAGCTGCAGATCTTTGAGGCCGCAGCGCTCCCCTTAGGCGACCTGCGTCATATTAAGACCACACATCCCGCGCGGTGACCGATTGGCCATGAGCGTTCTCGGATCTACTCCTTGCCAGGATCGAGGGTAGAAAGACAACGGGGGATTCGACGGGGAGCCTTCAGCATATTCTTAGTAGAGGAAATCTCGGATGTCGTAGGGGGCGACGCGGGGGGGGGACCGAAAAGCAATGGCTCGGATGCCTCCGTGGATCGCCGCTTCCTGGGCCCCAAGCTCCTCTTCAGAGAGGGGCGTCAAGCCCACCTCCTGAGCCAAGAGCGAGTATGAGGCCGTGCGATTTTCCACCAACGGAGAGAGATAGATGAAGTCTCCAGCATCAAGGGGCATCCGATTCAGTGCTTCGAGGGTGTCTCGAATGTGGGCTGTTTGATATTGGTGCCCCCCAGCCCCCACAAGGACAATGATCCCGACCCCGATCCCTGCCCCCTTGAGCCGCTGGACCACCTCGACCGCATCCGCCGCCCTCCCGGGCTTTTCCAGGAACTCGAGCAGGGGATCGTGGCCGGTCTCGAGGCCTACAGCGACCCGGCAGAGCCCCCGAAAGCGGAGGGCCAGGAAATCCTCCACCGACTTCTCCACTCCAAGGAACATATCCATGAAGGCAGACAAGCCTCGGAGTTTCCCCGAGGGGTGGTCCGGATCGTACGGCAGCTCTGCGGCCAGGACCTCGAGAAGCTCCAGGAGACGGGCCTGAGGCGCGGCGAGGGCATTGGCATCCCCGATAAAAACCGAGCGGAACCGGGAGATCCCCGCCCCCAGGAAGTTCTTCACTGAGCGGATATGCTCTCGGAACTCTTCCGGTCTGCGAACCCGGTACGGCACGTCTCGGTACAGGGTACAGAAGTTACACCGGTTGTATGGGCAGCCGATCGTCGCTTGGAGCACCAGGCTGCGATACTGATCCGGGGGAAGAATCGGCACGGGATGGTACACCAGGCGAAACCGGCCAGCGTCCTCGTCCAGACGGGCCGGGGTACAGGCGAGGCACCGCTCGAAGGCCTCCTCGATCTCCCCCGACCGCGGCCGCGCCAGCCCGGGTCCCTGAAGGAGGAACAGGCCTCCCTTCTGCCAGACGTGAACTGCCCATTTAACGGCAGCATATGATCCTCTCAACACTCTTCGCGCCTCATCGGGGGGAAGGAGGCGGTGGACCCTCGTCGGCCCCCTGGCCGTCTCAACATGAGCCTTTTGCAGGACACGATTATCCAGTCCGCGCCAGTAGAAGCGCCCCCCCCGTACCAGGCTGATCAGACGCCCCTCGCGGTCGTACACCAGCACTATTCCCTTCGGTTTTAAGTGTAGGATGATCGTCTCGGGGCGCAGGCACAGCGTAGACTTGTCCTCATTCCCCGGCGCGCCGGCGAGCGCCGTTGGGAGGATCGGCATGGCTGTCACAGGACATCACCCTCCTTTGAACCATCCGGGCATTGATCCATCGTTTCCCCGACGACTTGAGAACGAACCGGAACGGTCCGCCTCGTTGTGCATACGGGTGTTTCTCCCCCAGACTCAATATATGGCACAAGGCTCCAACTGTCTGTGACCTCGGTCAGAGAGCGGAGGCTGCGAGATCGACTCATGGCACTGCCGTCTTCCACAAATTAACCGCGAGGCAAGCAACGGCAACCAATCCGATGACCCCTGAGAAGGCATAGGCGGATTGGGCAATTAAGACGCTGGCAGGAATCGTCTCGAACACACTTGGAGGTACAATGAGGGGGAATACGCGACAGATAGCCGCTGTATTGCCCAACCAAAAAGTGGCATCCACCAAGGCCACACTGAACACACACTTTTTCTTGAGCAAGCCAGGAATCGTCCGAACCGACACGCCAAAAATCAAGTGTGTGATGAATCCCAGGAGATACATGTGCCGGATCACATCAGTACCAATCGGAAAAGAAAATCCGAGGACGGTCCCACCGCCCAGGAGCACTTCGAAAAAAGCAGCGAGGATGAGCCACACGTAGGCTGTGTACACCAATCCCTCGAACGAGCCAAATTCTCCGTAATCCGGCAGCCCCGGTCGCGTGGGTCGGCGGTTCGGAAGGGGCTCGACCTCCTGCTTCACCGTCCACGGCTCACGGCGACGGGTCAAAATATCCAGCTCCCACACAAACCAGACAATAACTCCCCCCTTGAGAAGCATTCCCAGGCCGGAGAGGAACCGCGTGATCTCAGGGGCCAGCTCTGCCAGGAACGGAGAGGCCGGGATCACCTGCAAACCGAGGGACACGAGATAAGCGAACGCGATCCCGCGAACCGGCCGGTCTGGAGCGCGCAGGGTGAGATACAGCGGAAACAAGCGGATCGAAAATCCGAAGGCTACCGGGAGAAGCACGAGTCCAATAAAGACCTGTATGGCCAATTCGTTCCAGGCATGGCTCACCACAACTGTCTGTGCCATCGCCATCTGCACGAGCAAGAGGAGGTTCAGCGACGCATAGAGGATCCAGCCGGACAACATCATGGCGAAAAATGGCCTGACCGTGTGGAGAGCCGGCTGCCCGCTCCCTCCCCGAATTCCCCGAAGGGTCCTCATAAGCAGGGCCACGTACAAAAGGATCCCACACCATTCCAAGAGTCCCGAGCCGGCCACCAGCCAATTCACGGGTTCAAAAAACGGGCTGCCGGCGAGGTAGGGCAGCACGGTGTGACCCACGCTGCGAACCAAGAGACCACATGCCACCAGCCAAAGGATGCGAGCAATCCAATGGGGGTGCGCAATGGGAACACTGGCCAACCGAGGAATGAAGTGCAGGCTGATACCGATGATGAATAGACCGGCCCAGCCAATCAGTTGCACATGGCCGTGCGTCTGGATAAAGCTATAAAAGCCTCTCCCCAGCGGAAAATCGTACCCAATGACAAAAGCCACATGCGCCCCGAT
>CAYGBT010000037.1:0-26800 GCA_964348275.1 uncultured bacterium | reverse complement strand
ACATCCGTGAGCACCGGCAGTCCCGTCTTCTCCCTCACGCGACGGAGGATCTCAAGTCCTCGCTCGATCCCCAGCCCTCGGAAGGAGTGGATCGATGTCCGGTTTGCCTTATCGTACGACGATTTGAGGACGAGGGGGATCCCCACCCTTCCACTGATTTCCTGAAGCTGCTCTGCAACACCCAGGAGGTGTTCTTCTCCTTCAATGACACACGGTCCAGCGATCAGGGCCAGAGGGTTCTGCCCTCCGATCCTAACCGGCCCAACCATCACCTCCCGCGTCGCCATCCTATTCCCTTTCCCTCATCACTCATAAATCCTTCGAACAGAATCAGAGGGGCACCTCATAGCGCTTCCTCAGTGCTGCAACTATGACCATAGCTCCAAGATGGACCCGCGCGGTCCGCAATCATTCCCTCACGGCCGTCGCCGGTGTTCTAAGGCAGCCCTGATAAAGGCCTCGAAGAGGGGGTGAGGATGACTCGGGCGGGACTTGAATTCGGGGTGAAACTGGCAGCCCACGAACCAGGGATGGTCGGCAAGCTCGATCATCTCCACCAGTTTTCCATCGGGGGAAACCCCGCTGATCACCATTCCTTGGTTTTCGAAGAGACCCCGGATGTCATTATTCACCTCGTAGCGGTGCCGGTGCCGCTCCGACACCTCCTCCCTCTCGTAGGCTCGAAATGATCGAGACCCCTGTCGCAACAGGCAAGGGTAGGCACCGAGCCGCATGCTCCCTCCCAGATTCGTGATCCCGCGCTGCTCGGGCATCAAATCGATGACCGGGTAAGGGGTCTCAGGATCGAATTCGCGACTGTTGGCTCCTCTCAGACCGCAGACCTGGCGGGCAAACTCAATCACCGCACACTGCATCCCAAGACAGATACCGAGGAAGGGAATCCCCTCTTCTCGTGCATAGGTGATCGCCATGATCTTGCCCTCGATTCCGCGGATGCCAAAGCCCCCGGGCACCAGTATGCCGGCCACGTCATGCAGACACTCCTTGGGACCTTCCTGCTCAATTCGCTCCGCTTCCACCGCTTTGATCTCGACCCGGCAATCATTGGCGATGCCTCCATGGGCGATCGCTTCAGTCAGGCTCTTGTATGCGTCCCTAAGCTCCAGATACTTTCCTACAACGGCAATGGAGGTAGACGTGGAAGGGTTGTGGATCTTCTCAATGATCCGCTCCCACCACCCGAGGTTTTGCTCCCGAGCTTCAAGGTTCAACATATCCACCAAGAGATTGTCCAACCCCTCGCTGTGCAGCACCAGCGGAACCTCGTAGACACACGAGACATCCTTGGCCGTAATGACTGCCTGCTCCGAAACGTTACAGAAGAGGGCGATCTTCGCTTTCATCTCTTTGGGGAGGATGCGGTCTGTCCGGCAAAGCAGGACATCCGGTTGGATTCCGATCTGGAGGAGCTCCTTGACGCTGTGCTGGGTTGGCTTTGACTTGAGTTCTCCGGCGGTCCCGATATAGGGTACGAGCGTGAGGTGAACGTAGGCGACATTCTCCCGGCCGACGTCCCCTTTAAATTGCCGGATGGCCTCGAGGAATGGAAGGCCTTCGATATCTCCCACCGTGCCTCCCACCTCGACAATGACAACATCCACTCCCTTGCCCACGCGGTAGATGGCCCGCTTGATCTCGTCGGTGATATGCGGAATGACTTGGACGGTTCCCCCCAAGTAATCGCCCCGCCGCTCCTTCATGATCACGTTGTAATAGACCTGACCGGTCGTGACATTGTTGTCCCGAGTCAACTGGGCACTGGTGAACCGCTCGTAATGGCCCAAGTCCAGATCGGTCTCCGAACCATCATCGGTAACAAACACCTCTCCGTGTTGGAAAGGGCTCATCGTTCCGGGGTCCACGTTGATGTAAGGATCGAACTTCAGCAGGGTCACCTTGAGTCCGCGGCTTTCCAAGAGACACCCAATCGAGGACGCCGCCAAGCCCTTTCCCAGAGACGACAGAACTCCGCCAGTCACAAAAATAAACTTTGGTGTCATCACTCCCCCATCAATCTTTGTTCCCCGCAGCGCGCCACTCGTTCGCCGCTACCATCCGCTCAATCCGCTCAAGGTCTTCCGGCGTATCCACGCCGATACTGTCATATTTCGTCTCCACAACCCTGATCGGGATCCCGTACTCTAACGCGCGCAGCTGCTCTAGCCGTTCTGTCTCCTCCAACGGAGTCGGAGCGAGGCGGGCGAACTCCAGCAGAAAATCTCGCCGGTACACATAGAGCCCGATATGCTTGTAGTAGACAGTGCCCGGTCCGACGTGCCCAGTGCCCGGTCCCCCCTCTTCACCCCTCACTCCTGACCCCTGACCTGTGGAGTCCCTACCGTGAACCATGAACCGTGAACCGTGAACTCGAGGAAAGGGTATGGCAGCCCGGGAGAAGTACAGGGCAAACCCCTGGCGATTCCGCACTACCTTGACGACGTGCGGGCTCTGCCATTCCTCTTCCGTTTCAAGCCGACGGCACAGCGTTCCCATCACCAGATCCGATTCCACAAAAAAGGGGGCCGTCGCCTCATCGATCATGGCCGGCTCGATGAGGGGTTCGTCCCCCTGAATATTAACCACAAGTTCGCAGGAAAGCGATGCGGCAACTTCGGCGACCCGGTCTGTCCCGGAAGGGTGATGTGTCCCTGTCAGCTGGACCTCACCCCCGAATCCAACAACCACATCGCGTATCCGGAGGTCATCGGTCGCTACCACCACCTGCGCCAGTGTTTTGCTCTGACACGCCTGCTTATACACATGATAAATCAACGGTCGTCCGCAGAGAGTAGCCAGCGGCTTGCCGGGGAACCGAGAGGAGGCGTAGCGGGCCGGGATGACCCCTACCGCCTTCACAATCCTAATCCTCCCTTCGTGCCAAGGATCGCTTGAGCTCTGCCAAACTCACCGTCGCAGTCCCCCGCTTCCCAACCACCACCCCGGCGGCGTAGTTGGAAATTTCGGCTGCCTCAACCATGGTGGCCTTCGAAGCGAGTGCAAGGGCCATGGTACCCACCACCGTGTCCCCCGCCCCGGTGACATCAAACACCTCTTTCGCCACCGCCGGGATGTGGCTTACGCGGCCATCTGCTTCGAACAGCGACATCCCCTTCTCACCGCGTGTAATGAGCACCGCCTGGACCTTCAAAGCATCGACGAGGTGTCGCCCAGCCGCGATAACCTCTGCCTCACTCCGGATAGGACGTCCCCAGGCTGCGGCCGCCTCCCGGTGGTTGGGGGTGAGGACGTTCACCTGGCGATACAGTTCAAAACGATTAATCTTCGGGTCCACCACCGTGACCACCCCTTGAGCGCGTGCCACCGGAAGAACCTGCTCAAGAAGCCGGCCGCTGATGACCCCTTTCCCATAATCGGAAATAATCAGGGCATCCACGTAGGGCAGCCGATCTCTGGTGAGTCCCCCGATCGTCTCACGAATATCGTCACTTAGCTCCTCCGTACCTTCCCGGTCAAACCTTACCACATGCTGGCCCGCAGCGACAACCCGCGTTTTGATGGTTGTCTTTCGAGACGGATCAGTGACAATCCCGTCCGACTTCACCCCTATTTGCTCGATCTCGTGGATCAACCGCTCGGCAATAGCGTCCCCCCCCATGACCCCCACCAGATCCGCCTCGGCCCCAAGGGCCCGCACATTGGCAACCACATTGGCTGCTCCCCCCAGCCGGATATTTTCCTCACCCACCTCCACGATCGGCACCGGAGCCTCAGGCGAAATCCTCGAAACATTTCCCCAGATATACTCATCGACCATGATGTCCCCTAAGACGAGGATTTTCCTCTGGGGGAATTGGGTCAAACGCTCATTAAAACGGACAGGGGTCTGACCTTCCTTCGCATCGCGCATTATGCTTTATCCTTTTTTGCGCAAATCTTCACGTCAATGATGTCCGACGAATGCAATTCCAGACGAAGTGGAAAAAAATATTCGAGCGGCACAGCGCCAGGATGAATTTTCGGTGGCGCTCAAAATCTGCCCATCGCCTCACCAGTTCGGGGAGATCGGAATTGTGATAGGCGCGGATGAGGCGGTCAATCTGCTCATCCGAAAGCATTCCTCCTACCCGGCGGAAGAAGGACCCTACGCGGAGTTCAAGGCCGATCTCCTGGCGCCACCGCCGCTCGTACTCCACCAGGCACCGCTCGCTCAGGTCACCCAAGCGGAAGGCTCGGTCCAACGTTTCTGCAGCCAAATCGCCACAGAGGATCCCGTAAGAAATCCCTCCTCCCGTCGTTACCTTCACCTGTCCTGCAACATCCCCCACCAACACGATTCTGTCTAAAAAGCTCCGGGAAACATTGGTAATTGGAATCGCCTTTCTCTTGAAGTGGGTCTCCGGCTGACAGATCCGTGAGGCGATGGACGGATGCTGAAGGAACCGTCTCAGGTTATGGAACACCCCGTCACCGTCGCAGATGCCAACCCGGACCATCGGGCCGGCTGGAATCGCCCATGCAAAGTTACCGGGAGCCACCTCTCGCCCCAGATACACTTCCACCCGATCTACACCTTCCATTTCCACTTCAGCCTGAGCGGCTTGCAAGAACTCCAAAGGCTTCTGAAGTCCAAGGCCTTGAACCAGCCCATAGCGGATCCCGGTAGCCAAGACCACAGCCCGCGCCTGGAAAAGCATTGGAACCTCGTCACCCTCCTGTCCCTTCTGAACCGCCGCAACCTTTACATGATCGGCTTCATTTTCCAGGCCGACACACCGAACCCGCAGGAGATAACTCGCTCCCCATGTGGCAGCTCGCTGGGCCATGGTTTGATCGAACTCACATCGGCCGACCACATAGGCCATGACCCGATCAGCCCCGACCGTGGCTGAGCTTCCTTTGGGCGAAAAGAACGTGGCTGAATCGAATCCTCTGATGATCGAGGCGCGGGGAAGATCAAACCGTTCAAAGGCTTCTGCGCCGATGAGGCCCGAGCAGGTGGTTGGTACACCGATCTCGGGGTGTTCCTCAAGGACGAGGACACTATATCCCCGCTGGGCCAGGCCTGCCGCTGCCTGACTCCCTGCCGGGCCCGCCCCGACCACGATCACATCGTGCACAAAGTTCCCCCTGCCACTTCGGCTTCTGCCTCTAAACCTCCTTTGAACAAGACCTTTAAACTTAACCTGTAAGTGTTCTGCCGTCAACCGGAAATCGAGGTTCGATGGCGAAAGGAAGGTTAGTTCTTGCTCCGCCGCGGCGACGTCAGCAGCCACCAGAGCCCACCAATTGAACACAGGATTAGCAGGAGACTCATGACCTGGGCGGCGCGGAAGGACCCCAACATGAGACTGTCGAAGTACGGGATGCGGAGCCCCTCGATAAAGAACCGGCCGAGAGAATACAGCCCGAGGTAGCTCAGAAATAGAGCACCCGGGGAATGTTCCAGCCGCTTCCGAAGCAGGTAAAAGAGCAGGGTAAACACCAGCAGGTCCCACAGGGATTCGTACAGGAAAGCGGGATGGAAATATTCGTGCTCAGCCAAATGCGGCGGTCGGCGGGCCGGGTCGATGTAGAGCTTCCACGGAAGGTCAGTGGGGGTTCCGAAGGCTTCTTGATTGAAGAAGTTTCCCCACCGCCCGATGGCCTGTCCAAGAGCGATGACAGGCGCAACGATATCTAGATAAACGAAGGTGGGAAGGTTTCGACGCCAAGCCCAGATGACCCCCACGGAGACCCCAGCTAACAGCCCGCCGTGAATCGCCAGCCCACCCTCCCAGACAGCCACGATCTTCCAGGGATTCGACCCATAGTAGTTCCAGTTGAAGAGGACGTAATAAAGTCGAGCCCCCACGAAGGCCGCAATAATGGCGACCACGCCCACGTTGATGAGCTGCTCGGGGTCTTCGCCCCGACGCCGGGCCTCTCGCTCGGCAAGAACAGTTCCAATCAGAACGGCCGCGGCGATGAGGAGACCATACCAGCGAATCGCAACAGGACCAATCTGAATCACAATGGCGCCTGGTGAGGCGAACATCTCTGTCCTCAGTCGACCCCGCTCACGTCTTCGGCCTCGCTCGGCCCTCAGGGCACGGTTGATTTGTCAACGCTACCAACTCCATCTATTGCTTACCCCCGGAAAGCTCACGGTCTGCGTAAATTACTCCGGGAGGGTCGCTGCCGAGGGGCCATCCCGATACTCTTTGCGACCCCTATGTCCTGGGCTGCACCGTGTCACCGAATAACGAACAGGATAAATCAAACCCAGGTCAGCGTGAAAGCCGAAAAAGTTCAGACCTCCTCTCCTTATCGCATGTTGATCACAGAGAGGGGATTCTTATCTAGTCCCTCAGCGAAACCGAAGAATTTTCCCCTTGACATTTTGCATCGGAAGCCTCAACTTGGAGTGTCGTTTTGACCCTAACAGCAGACAAGGGCATTCGGGAGGATTGGATGAAGGCCGGTCGACCTATTCTGACATTTCTCTGGGTTGTGACGGGCATTGTGATCGGGACGATCGTCCTTGCTCCCTTCGCAATGCCGCTTATCGATTTCATGTTGCCCATCGTCCCAGGCATGCACAAGGTCCTCGACGCGGATAAAATTCCGGGCGGGTACGACTACGCACGGGTCTGGCGTACGGTAAACCAAATTGTCATCGTAGTTTTTATCTTTGCGTATATGCGTCGCATGGGGTTTAGGTCCGCTGACTCACTCGGATTTCGCGACAACGCGCGCTGGAAGACCCTTCTTTCGCAGGGATTCTTTTGGGGGCTTATCGCCTATCTTTTGGTCGTGGGGACCTCGCTTGTGCTCGGCGCGCGGTACATCGAGATCCGGACCCCCTGGTGGCGCTGGATCAAGGATCCGGTGGAGTTCATGATGTCGGGAATAGCGGCCGGCGTTGTGGAGGAGATAATCTTCCGGGGCATCTTCTTTCAGGTGCTGGCGCGATGGATCACGGTAACCGGTTCCATGCTCCTCACGAGTATCCTGTACGGTTCGTTCCACCTCCTGGTCCATGCCAGCGTCCCTGTACAGATTGGCACTATCGATTGGAGCGTCGGGATCCGGGGCTTCCAGCAACACGCATTGACTTTCGTGCATCCCCACGAAGGTTTCTTCCCGGCCTTTTTCGGCCTGTTCTTGATGAGTGTGCTCCTGACCTATGCCTTCATCTGGACCGGCAGCCTCTATTTTCCCATCGGTCTTCATGCGGCGTGGGTTTTCATTGACAAGACCGACAACCTCTTCCTGGGCCCTCGGGGCCTTCGGCGGTGGTTTTTCGGGCTCGAGGGACTTGGCCCAGCCCTGTTTGCCTGGATTGCTATGGCCGTTTTCCTCGCTTATATTGCATTCCGGTATCGTTCCGAACGATTCCGTACTGCCCGACTATCCCCCTAGGCCCGCCCTTTCATCCCCTGCCTTGTCTCCCCCTGTCTCACGATTCAAGTGAGGAAGGCCGCACCCCTTTTGTACAACCTGTCCGATTTCCTTCGCCTGTTGTCCTGCAGTCCTGATGTCTCAGCTCGCTTAGCCCGACGCGGGGCTGCTCCGCGATCTCAATACTGGTGTGACCGATCCTTCACGCCCATCAGTTGTTCGTACATCGCCGCCACCGCCTCGACCTGCTCGTCGAGTCGAAAATGCCTCAAGGCGTGTTGGCGGGCCCCGTCGCCGAGTCGATTGCGCAGGGCGATGTCGTCGACCAGGCGGATCATCGCATCCGCCAGGTTTTCTGATGTATCATCGATGACAAGGCCAGCCTTCTCATGAGGAATAAGCTCCGGCAACATACCCCGCCGGGAACTGATGACCGGTTTGCCCATCGCCATGGCCTCACGGACCGCCCGGCACGTCCCGTCTGAACCAGGCTTGAGAAAGACCTTAAAGTCTAGACTATTCAGGTAGTCAACGTAGTCGTCCGCACGATAACCGGGAAACATCACGACGTGACTGAGCCCCATAGCGGCCACTGGCTTTTTGGCAACGGCCTCGATCCACGAACCCTTACCAATGATAAGGAAACGAAGCCGGGGAGCACGTTGCACGGCCAACTTAATCGCTCTCAGGAGTATCTCCCATCGCCGGTGTCGCTGCACCCGAGCGACGACGCCGCCGATCACATCCTCAGGCCTCAGCGAGAGCTGCCCACGGACATCCATATAGGGTTTCGTAGGATCAAAACGATCCAGGTCCACCGCCGGATTGATGACATACACACGGTCATCGGGAATGCCAAAGGTTCGTTGGTCCTGATCGGCAGCCATCCGACTGAATCCGACGTATGCATCCGTAAATCGGCGAAAGGCCAGCGACTGGAGCCGCGACCTCCTGAGTGGGACCCCTTTGTGATTGGTGCGGACGACGAGAACACGGCGATTGCAACGACGCGCTGCGTATCCACCAAGGGCGTGGTCATGCGACAGATGTGTGTGCACAAAATCAATTGAACGTTCATCGAGGTATGCCGGGAGCCGACGTAAGTCACGTAGCGTCTGAAACGATGGCCAGTACCGATTGAGGTGGAAATCCAGGATCGGGTCGATGCCGCGCCGAGCCGCCATGCCTTGGAGTGTACGTAGCCGAGGCTTCGGTGCTCGGCGACAGGCAAGGGCTGCTTCGACGCCCTTCTCACGCAGCCCCCACACCAAATTGACGAGTGGTTCGGCCGGCCCGGTCCAGCGGTGATCGGAAATCAGGTGCAGTACACGTATGGGACGGGATAGTGTCACCGGTGCTCCTGGCTTTGTGTCCAATCCCGGAGAGCATCCCGGGTGCTTCGGAACGCCAGTTCCGCCCACGGGAGTGCCGCAGGAGAAAAGAAATCGATTTCTTCGGCCTCCTCGCCTAGTTGGGGATCCCCTCCAACGATCCGGGAAAGGTAGACGACGGTTACGACAGGCGACTCTCTGTAGGAATACACGTTGAGTAGGGAAAGGTCGCCGATCTCCAGGGCCACCTCCTCTTTCGTCTCCCTGATCGCCGCCTCCTCGACACTCTCTCCGAGCTCGACGTACCCCGCGGGGAAAGTCCATTGCCCTCGTGCAGGTTCAATCCTGCGCCGTAAGAGAAGAACGCGGCCGTCCTGGCAGGGGATTGCCCCGCCCACCACCTTCGGATTCATGTAGAAAATAAACCCGCAAGCCTGGCAGACGGGTCGTTCCCGCCGCTCCTCCGCAACCCATTGCTTTCGGAGTACGTCACCGCACCGAAGGCAATACTTCTCGGGCTTGGTCTCCACGTCTGCCCCTTTCGACCGTGTCCTTCAGGCATGAAACACGTCCGTCCAAAAACGTGGGGTGCTTCGAAAGAATTAGCAACGGACACGACATTAATGTCTCTCGCCCTTTATCTCGTCAAACATTATCACTACCCGCCCTTCAAAGCCATCGAGGTGGCCACGCTAGCCTCAAGGCGGATCACGCTCGAGAAACCACCATCCATCTCTTCCGTGCGATTTCCATCGCGATCCACACCCATGAATAGACCGTCACCAATGGATCTACCAAATAGTCCCATAGATTGGTAGATTCTAGAACCCCGATCTGGAAGGCTATCAGGCCGACAGGAATGAAGACTGCCGCCCTGCGCCTTGTGCGCCAGCCCCATATATACAACAGCGCCAGTACCATTATCAGCCCTAGGGAATTGAAACCAAGTGAATAGGGGTCAATGGGCGCAATTCCCAATGCCATAGGGTATAAAACCAAGCCTGCGACAGCTGTCGCGATCAAGACAGCCTTCCGATCACTATCGGAAAACACATCCCGATCGAAAAGGTGACCTGACACGGTACAAGCGAGGAGAATCTGTGTGGTAATGCTTAAGTCCCCTATCAGTCCCCGTGTGTACACAGCCACGCTCATGCCGCCAATACTCACAAACGTCGCACCGAAGCAACCGAAAAGTACAGTCCAACGCAATAACGGAGCTCGCCTTTTCAACTGCAGCACGGAAGACATGATGCCAGCGATCAACAAGAAATGACCTAGAATACCAAAGAAATTTTGTACCTCGTGTAGCTTCATGGTGTGATCCGTTTTATCCAGACCTCATTAAATACGACGTGCTTGATCAGACTTCTCTTCCATGCATACACCAAGTGAATCCGTCCATCCTCTGCTTGAATGATGTATGGATATGAAAATTTCGCCCCGGGGCCTCCGTGCTCAAAGGTATAGATCACCTTCCACTGATTTCCACTATCCGAGGAAATGGCCAGTGATAGATCGTCTCTCGCGGTGGTGGAGTTATTGAAGACAAGGAGAATGGACCCATCAGAGATTCGGACACCCATGACTGATGATCCGGGATTTGCCAACGCGAGTTTGACGGGTCTCGTCCAATGCTGGCCGCCATCCGAGGTGTGCGCTTCAAGGACCCTGCTTGGTTCCGGAAGGGCCTTCTGCCATAACGTAAATCCTGGTCTCAACAGCGCAATTGCCCGTCTTTCATCCATGGGTATGATCGAAGGCTGAAGGGAACTTCTCCCGTAATGCATACGTGTCTTGTGCAAGATAATCCCGTCCGCACTAAGTTGGAGAAGTTCCGGGAATAAACCTAAGAAGTCATGATACACCGGAAGACCTATAGATCCATCGGTGTAGAGAAACGGAACCCCTCTCACCAGCGTCGCCACATTTAAGAATGGGTGACTAATAAGACGTTTCGCCGGGGTCCATGTTTTTCCACCGTCACTGGAAGCCTTGAGATTGATGGAGCTACTTGACCAACCGGGTAATGACGCTGTCACATAAAACAGCCAAATGATTCCTCTTGAATCCGTCAATAATACCGGATTACCTATTGTATAAACATAACGGCCCAACTCAGCTTGTGACTGATCTCGATTCGTAATCAATCTGCTATCCGTCCAATGGCCTTCCTCACGATCATAGATAGACATATACAAAGCCACGTCACTTTCCTTTTCGCCTGAGCCCCCATACCAAACTGCCATCAGATTCCCATTCGTCATCTCCGTCAAGGCAGGGCTATGAACAAAACTGGTAATCTTTGGGGGGTGCACAAAGTCTTCTCGGTACAAGGCAACATCGGCCATTTGAGGTTTGATCTCTTTTGCCTTGGAAATACGAAAGGTACGTGGCGATTCTCGAGTAAACCCAGTCAAGAATGAGGGAACGAAAGCGAAAAGCAGAAGAACAAAAAATCCCACTTGTTGTAGGCGATCGCTCATTTTTTGCTCTCCCGACTTTCAGAAGGAGGAAAGTCGAGGCGTCACCA
Organism: uncultured bacterium; assembly: GCA_964348275.1. GTDB lineage: Bacteria > Methylomirabilota > Methylomirabilia > Methylomirabilales > CSP1-5 > CSP1-5. The sequence goes on along the minus strand of CAYGBT010000037.1, from coordinate 15,574 downwards.
GGAAGAGCAGTTCGTTGGGTAAGTCCTCGAGACCTTCCGCGGTAGGCTGCACACAGATCTCAAGAGCCATTGACCCTCAGATCACCAACATTATGGCAGCGGCGGTCTTGGGAGGACCTTCTTCGGAAGGATCGGGGAGATTGTCCTTTAGACAAGCATCCATTTTCTGATCATGGAGTGAACGTGTTACCAGGACTGTCTCCAGGGCACAAGAGGTGGAGGGGAGACACGAAAGTGCACCGCCGGGGGTCAGCGTAACCGAGAGAATAAGTCATTCTGTTAGAGGGTAGAAGAGAATCAGGCTCAGCTCTTCTTAGAAGTCTTGGCAAAGAACGGGCCCAAGAGGGGTTCCACTTTCTTCGACTTGCAGGTTGGACAGACAATCTTCCCCTCTTCGCGCTCCTTGATCGTCAGCGTTAGACCGAAGCTCTTATCGCACTTTTTACAATGAAATTCATAAAAGGGCATCCTCTTCACCCCCTCTTCGACGATGTAGTTCGCCTCGTCCGGCGGCGCGCCTGGTCGGAAGGGCACCTACGCCATTATGAGGCTTCCCGGAGCCTGCGAGTCCGCCGCTTGAGCCGCTTTATCCAGCCCCGGGCCTCTCTGAGTCCTTGCGAATCTTGCGCCGCCAGTGCCTGGTCTCGCTGGCGTTTAAACAGGCGGATTTGGGCCTTAAGATCCGAAACCATTTGGCCCTTTGGGGGAAGGGCATCTGTCTTGGGCCGGAGCCCAAGACGCACCTCCTCGGCAATAATCGCCTCAATGATGTCTTCCTTTTTCATCCCGGAGACGCCCTGGATCTCCGGGTACTTTTCCATACAGAACTCCCTCAACTTCGTGGCGGTCTGCTTTTCCAGTTCCCCGCGCTCCATCATGCCCTCCGCGCAGATTGAGGAATGGGCCTCTCTTTCCAAACAGGATCTGGTCCTGCTCCGGTCATTTCCGTGAAACCGTCTACCCCCTGAGTTTTCGCCAGAATTCTTCCTCGAGGTGTTCCATCAAATGTCGCTCAAAGCGAGGCCTAAGGACGAGATCGAATACGTCACCCTTATCCGGAAACAGCCGGAGGACCCCCTCCCGGGCCGCTCTAATGATCTGCTCTCCTTTTGCCTGGGTGATGGGCCCTACCGTGAGGCGCCAAACCGTCGTGTCGGCGAGCCACTTTAGGACTCGCATCTGCTCTTCTTCACGCTGGAGGGCCTCCTGGCTGACCATGCCTACCCCTCAGAGTTCCTTATAGACCACATCGTGCTCGCGAACTCGCTCCCGAACCTTGATCCCTACCAACTGTCCCGGCGCCGCCGTTTCAACCGGTTGATGCTCCACCTCCATGGAATCCACCGTCTGGGAGAAATCAGTGGTTTTTCCCCGGATGTGGATCGTATCCCCTTTGTGCAGGTCACCTGCCTGGATCTCGATGGCTGCAACCCCCACTTTCCCGAAGTAGCGGGTCACCCGCCCTATCTGTACTTCACTCATCGCTTGCTCCTGCTTTTACCATCACCATTCGAAAGGCCAACCCACCAAATGTCGGCCCGAGTCCCCCTCCCGCGAGCCTACCCTACCATCCCCCATTTTGGCTTGTCAACTCCTCTCCAGATCCACGTCCTCCCAATGTTTCCGCGAGGTTGTTACCCAGCGACCTTCCATTTTTCTCCCGGCCCGAATCAAAAGGACACCGACGGAGCCGAGGCTCTCCTCCCGAAAACCCTATCCGAATGGATGAGGGTTGACTTAGAGAAAACTTTCGGCATAACGTAGTGACGATGAGAGGAAAACGACGGGTAGGAGATATCCTTCGGGTTGCCAAACGTCCCCGGGCAACCCCCGGACAGGGACGCAGGTGGTCTCGCTTGCTTCCAGGTCTCCTCTTGGTGGCACTCGTCGTGGTGGCCAGCCAGTCGATTCCCCTCTACACGGATTGGCTCTGGTTTGACGCGGTCGGCTTTTCATCTGTCTTCGTCACCATCCTCTTGACGCGAAGTCTCGTGGGGTTGGTATTTGGCGGAATCTGTTTCATCGCCCTCTACGTGAATCTCTTTCTGGTTCACCGCTCCCCCGCCACCGACGTCCTCATCGAACTGGAAGATCACCTCGGACTGCCAAGTCGCTTTATAGTGGAGCCCTACATCAAACGATTCCTTTTTCCGATGGCGGCCGTTCTGAGTCTCCTGGCAGCCCTACAGGCCACTGGACAATGGGAGGGGGTTCTCCGTTTTCTTTATCCCACCCCATTTCAGCTTCAAGACCCCCTCTTTGCAAAAGACCTCAGCTTTTACATTTTCCGTCTCCCAATCTTCAATTTTTTCTATCAATGGTTGATGATCATTTTGTTCGTCAGCACCGGACTAGTCGCCATCCTGTATATCCTGTATCGAGGCATCCAGATTACGGGTCGAGGCCTCCGCTTCAGCCGCTGGGTCCAGGCTCACCTCCTCGTTTTGATTGCCGTCCTACTTTTCCTCAAGGCCTGGGGGTACCATCTGAGCACCTATGATTTGCTCTACTCCACCCGGGGAGTGGTTTTCGGTGCGAGCTACACCGACCTGTTTGCCACCCTGCCTGCTCTTCGAATCCTCACGGGTCTGGCCACCGTCTGTGGCCTTCTCTGCCTGATCCAGATTTGGTACCGCCGCCTCACTCTTCTTGTCGGCGGGCTCGGCATTCTGGTCGCCGCTGCGATCATCGGGCAGTTGGTCTATCCCAACGTCCTACAGCGCTTCCGCGTTGTCCCCAACGAGCTCGAACTGGAAAGCCCGTATATCATCCATAACATCCGGTTCACGCGGGCTGCTTATGGTCTGGATCGGATTGAAGAGGTGGAGTTTCCGGCTGAAGAAAACCTGAGCATGGCTGATCTCCGGAAAAACGAACTCACAGTGAACAACATCCGCCTGTGGGACCCCCAGCCCCTCCTCGCCACCTTTGCCCAGATTCAGGAAATTCGCACGTATTACAAATTCGTCGACGTTGACGTCGACCGCTACCGCCTTAATGGACGCTACGAGCAGGTGATGCTTTCCCCTCGGGAGCTTTCCTACGACCATCTTCCCAGCCGAATCTGGATCAACGAGCATTTGACCTTCACCCACGGCTATGGAGTTGTCCTGGGCCCGGTAAACCGGGTGAGCCCGGAGGGACTCCCAGTGCTCTATGTCAAGGATATTCCGCCGGTTTCGGGTGTTCCTCTGACGATCAGCCGTCCGGAGATTTATTACGGGGAACTGGGGAATGAGTACGTCTTCGTGAATACCACGAGTAAAGAGCTCGACTACCCCGCAGGGGATGAGAATAAATATACGACGTATCAAGGGAGGGGGGGGATTCCTATCACCTCTGGCTTTCGCAAGATCCTCTTCGCTGCACATTTTGGAACGATCCGGATCCTCTTTTCCCAGGACGTAGTCCCTGGGAGCCGGCTGATGCTTTATCGGCGAGTTGGCGAGCGGGTCAGAAAGGTTGCCCCGTTCCTTCGTTATGAACCGGACCCTTATCTGGTCATCGCTCAGGACGGCAGACTTTTTTGGATCCTCGACGCTTATACCACGAGTGACAAGTACCCCTATTCAGAGCCGCACAGGCAGGGCGGAAACTACATCCGGAACTCGGTCAAGGTAGTCGTAGATGCCTACCACGGGTCCATGCGCTTCTTTGTCAGCGACGCCGATGATCCCTTGATCCAGACCTATGCCAAGATCTTTCCCACGCTCTTCACACCGCTCGAGGCCATGCCGGCCGATCTCAAGTCCCACATCCGCTATCCTGAGACACTCTTCGCCATCCAGGCTGGGATGTACGCCACTTATCACATGAGGAATCCGCAGGTCTTTTATAACAAAGAGGACGTGTGGAACATCCCGCGGCGGGGGGCAGAGAAGGATGTCCCGATGGAGCCCTATTACGTTATCATGAAGCTTCCTCAGGAAAACAATGAAGAATTTATCCTCCTCATCCCTTTCACACCTGCCCGGAAGGACAACATGTCGGCCTTGATGGCGGCCCGGAGCGACCCACCGCACTACGGCAAGCTCATCGTCTATAACATGCCGAAACAAAAACTCGTTTTCGGACCACGCCAGGTACAGGCTCGACTCAATCAGGATGCTTTCATTTCTCAACAGCTCTCGCTATGGGGACAGCGGGGCTCTCAGGTGATCCACGGGCCCCTCTTGGCCATTCCCATTGAGACCTCTCTCCTTTACGTCCAACCCCTCTATCTAGCCGCCGAACAACAATCGCTGCCGGAGCTAAAACGGGTGATCGTCGCTTACGGAAACCAGATTGCCATGGAAGAAACCCTCGACCGGGCCCTCACGAGAATCTTTAGCGGTACCCCCCTCGCGACGCCCCCATCCCCTCCTCGGCCTCCGACAGACCGCATACCCTCCTCGATCCGCGAGTTGGCAAACAAGGCACTGGAGCAGCTTCAAAAGGGCCAAGCGCTATTGCGGGAGGGCAATTTTGCGGGTTACGAGGCAGAGCAAAAGCGGCTTGCAGAGACGTTGAAGTTGCTGCGCGAGAAAGCGGGCAGCCTCCCCTAGCCCCGATCCGGACAGCTTCTCGACGTCCTCTCCAGAGGTCGACCCATCTGACGATAACGTGATGAGTGTTCGTTTCTGAGATGCTGATTCATGATCTTTTCTCGGATCGGGGCTCGTTTGAGGGCAGAAACTTGATCCCGCGATCTGTGATGGTGTACTCGGCAATTTCGGCGCTACAGGCGCTCCCCCGGTGTTTGGCGACGTAAAGAGCACGTCCCACCTCCCCCTGTCCCATCCTCCTCCCCATGAGGAGGATGGTGTTGGCGGAGGCGCCAATGTCTCCCTCTCCGACCTTGCGAGCGATCAGGTCGTCGAGCATTGTCTCCTGCGTGGTGACCAAGAGGAGAGTTGCTACGTCCCTGTGATCATAACGTTTCTGCTCGATAAAGCCCCGATGGCGCCACACGGGGATCAGGATCTCCATCCCCAGAACGTCTCCATCCTGGTGGATGATCTTCCGGTACAGCTCGTTAAAGGTATGCAGTTGAATCGACTCGTGGGAAGCTTCTGCCGGATCCACCCCGTCCACGACGACCCTTTTCACTCCCTCGGCGAAGTGGAAGTAGAAAAAAGGGAGTACCATCTTCCACCGCTGGGTGTATGCGGCAAGCCAGTCTCGACGAAAGTCCCGGCCCTCGGGTTTAATCACCTGATATTCCTCCAGTCGCCCTCCGTAGTCGAACTCGTGGCAGTATCGCATCCTTTCCAAGGCCAAGGAGGTTGGAAAGGGGTCTTGCTGGCCGTAGCGGATCGAGTGGTTCCACTTTTCTAGCTCCCAGCCAAAGAGTCTCCTTGCATACTCGTCGTGACGTTGAGAATCCCCTCGAGCCGTCATGTCGAATACCACTCCCCGTGCCCCCTCGTACCGCTTGCCATTGACGGCAAAGGTCAGCCCCAAGTGGGTTTTCCCAATCCCTGTGGCCCCGTAGACGACGGTCAAGGTCCCCGGAAGAAGTCCCCCACCCAACATCTGGTCTAGCCTCTCGATCCCAAATCTGACCCTTCCAGGCATTCTACACACCTCATACGTGGGAGTCGCGAAACCGCATCAGGAGCCACAGATACCCTAACCCAACAAACCCTATGAACCCTGTGCTGTAAACTGTGACCCGTGACCCCTCAACTCTGAACCGTGAACCCTGAACTGTGAACCACTCAGGAGCCCATGCCGACCCAATATGAACCGTCGGGCGAGATCTCTTTTTTCCACACCGGAATGATCTGCTTCAGTCGCTCAATGGCGTACGCGCACGCCTCCAGAGCCGGCTGGCGGTGGGGTGCAGAGACGGCGATGACAACGCTCGCTTCGCCAATTTCAAGGCGACCGACCCGATGGTGGATGGCAATTCGCTCGATTTCCCATTTACTCCGGATCTCCCCCTCGATCTGACGCATCTTGGCAACGGCCATCTCTGGGTACGCCTCATACTCGAGGTACGAGACTTGCCTCCCTCGGGAATACTCCCGGACGACACCGATAAAGGATGCCACGGCCCCACACGTCTTCTCAGTCACCGCCGAAATGACCTGCTCGACCGATAGGGGGTTCTCGGTGATCTCAAACATTAGTACCCCCGCTGACCGGGGGGATAACGCCCACCTCATCCCCTTCATGCAGATTTACGGTCCGTTCCGTAACTTCCCGGTTAACCGCGAACACCAGAGATCCAGCTATCTCCTGAAGTTCAGGGAATTGGATGAATAAATGCTCTATCAGATCTCCAACCGTACTCCCTTCTCTCAGCTCTACTGCAACTTCCCCCTGTCCCGCAAGGTCCCGCGCCGCCGCGAAAAGCTTCACTTGTACGCGCATCCCGAACATCCCTCAAAGCAATCAAATCGAAAGGGAGAGATCAAGCAGGCGACACGCTACCATGGGTGGATATGGCTGTCAATCGCCGCCTGTAAAGTTCTTCTTGAGACAGGGAGCAACCAATACAGCAGTTTAGCACACTTAGGGGTGCAGGACAGCGCAAAACCACGCAAATCGTGACGCGAATCCGCAACCTATACGCAACCGGAAATGGGATCAGGGCCGCTGGGTGACTTGGGCACCCAATCGGCCCCTACCCCACTGGCCTGGTTGTCGGGGGCCGCTGCTTCAACCAGAAGGATGTACGGGGGGCGGCCCTGTCCTACCCAGAATCCGCAGTGTATTGACAACCAGCCCCCCCAAACACCACGAGCGCCGAGGTGCCCCGACGCCCGTGGGGATGGTAGGAAGGGTTTACTACGCCTACTTTCCCTTCTTGCGGATCACGACAACATCCTCACCCTGAACGGACGTGCCATCAGACAATTCGCTGGTCAGGGTCAAGATCAGCACATCGCCATCCTCAACATCACCAATCGCCTGTACAACCTCCTGAGTGCTGAACTTCAAGGTGAGGTCTGTGAAACCATCACGACCTTCATTGGTGCAATCCGAGGCGCTGGTGGTGTTTTTTGGCGGTGACTTCTTGGGGTCTTTCCTGGTAGCGGTCGCCCGGCTCGGCCTGCGGCATCCAAGACTACCACCGGCACGTCGGAGAAATGCTGCAACGCCGCCCCACGGACAGCCTTTTCGATAAGATAGGGGCTAAGGGGCGTCCATGCTCCGTCGGTCATGAGTAGCAGGATGTCTCTCGGCTTGAGGGTGAGACTAAAGGTGAATGGCCTCACCTCCCCACTCCCGAGCCGCCTCTTATCGGCAGATGTTGTCAGAAACTGAAAGCCGCCCTCTCCGCCGATCAGATATGCCTGGGAGTCCCCTGCAGAGACGCCCACGACTTGATTGCCTGCGACGGCGGCTGCCAGGAAGGTGCTCTGCGATCCCCCGAGCAGGGCCGAGTCCAGCTTTTTCACCCAGCTGACCCACGTCTTCGGAATCAGCATTTGGCCGAGCGTGGCTTCGCGCACCCATAACTCAAAAAGCCTCAACACGCGTTTCGCCGCCTGCTCTGCAGCCCCAGCCCCGTCGCAGACGGCCGCAAGGGGTATTCCCTCACGCATCACGAGGAACGCATCCTCGTTCGTTCTCCGGCCGTCCTGCGGCCTACTCGCCCCGTAGCACTCCACTCTCATGGTAGCCTCTATTAAAGCAAAATACCCTCCCGAACGGGAGGGTGGTGCAACGCTTGTGCCTGCGGTGGGCCGGGGGAGTATGCTTCCCCGGTTTCATCGTACTGCCTCTAGGATACTCCCGCCTCCCCGTCCATCTTTCACTCAGGCGACTACTCGAAGGATCGCGAGGACAGGGGCCTAGGATTTTTACTGGTCTGCTTACCCCCTCTCAAGCTCAAACTGCGGTTATCTATTGGGAGCGATCGAGAGGACTCGGAGGTGTGGTCGGAAGGAAGGGGGAAGCCGGAAGGGATGTACACAGGCAGAGGGAGACACGCGCCTACTTGCCGTATACCCCTAACTATACCCCGGCTGATGGGACCCTGTGGCAGGTTGCCGGGGGGGCGGTTGCGCTGACTGCTGCGTTACCCATAAGGGTGCCTGAAAAGGTCCGAGACCTCGAAAATTGTCTCTGGAAGTACTCGAAAATAGGGCACTTTATTTACTGAAAAATCGCAAATACATCACTCTACCTGCTGGAGGATCAAAATCGATTGTAGGGCATTCTAGAGCAAAATAGGCGTAGTATCATGGCTAAGTGATACGCTCATTCCCATAATGTGCCTATGGCTCCAGTAAAGTATGGTTAGTCTGCCTTCCCCGTTTCCCCTCCATCTCTCGCCGCACCGCTTTGATCTCCTCCAGCCCTACCTCATTGGACACTACCCCTAGAAAATCGAAGGGCGCCTAGCTGATGCCCGACGCCCTTGGGATGCTTTCGGTGTTACGCGGTTACTTGTTGCGTTGTTGTATCCTCGCGTCTGCAGGAATGTCAAGATTCAAGACCCGGCCCCCATCCCCGTTCACTCAACCTTCTCGAGGCGAACTATAAAATGCCATGTTTGATAGCTAAACCCCGCCATAGGCTGAACTTGCTCTCCCACCAGGTATCTTTCCTTTCGAAGGTCCAGATCGACTTTTCCACCACCTTTTGGCGTCGGGAATCGCAAGGATACGTCGCTGCCGTCGACCTCCAGCGTGACATCCACCGGATAGAGACGCCTCCCAGCAAGTCCCCACCTGGCTTCAACAATCCATCGCCCTTTCTCTTCGCGAACTGAGTGGATGACGAGCGTCCGAGGACGCGGCCTCGCCCATTGGCCCGCGCCCCAGCGCCCTTCTATGTTACCTTTCCACTCCCCAACCAAGAGCTTGGAAACCTCCACCTGCCCCGCTGACAGAACGAGAGGTAAAGCGAGCAAGGCTAGTGCGACAGCACTGGCGGAGGCGTTCTTCATAGCGCGACTTCTCCTGGAGCCATAGTTACCAAACATCGCTATCTCCTTTTTTCCATTCCTTGATCTCTTCCCGGTTTTTCTTTGTCACCAATGGCAACGCACGTATTCACCCCCTTGAGCAGGCGAGTTCTACGACCCCATGCAGGTCCCTCCGTTCTTTGAAATAAGACGCCTTCCCGGGTCGAGCTGCGCCCGAGAAGGCGTCGGAAGTTTCTTGCGCGCCGTCGATTGTGCCAGGGGTGGGCTAGGGACTATACCTACCCCGGGTCCATCTCTGCAACTCCTGCGATGGCCTCAAATATCCCTTAATGTGGCAGGGGTGTCAAGGGCGAGGGTTTCAGTGCTGGCGAAGCCACGCAGGGAATTTGGTCAGCCTTTAAGTTGGATGAGCCTGGGCGATGGGCATCTGATTACCAATCAGCGGGTCAGGTGCTCATTGTGCCTCACGTGCTCGCTTGCTTCCCGCTCGCTCCGCCCATCTAAGAGAGCCCACCTGCCAAGGGGTTTCACAACGCAGGTTGGGCTTGACAACGGAGTACCTCCGCTAGTAAAGCTACTAGCTACCAGGTGACCCTTCGGGATGTCGCGGGTGTAATCGCTGGATCGGGGGAGCGGATAAGCCCCCGAGGTAATAGTAAGTTGAAACCGGGGTAACCATAGCCCCGGGCCCACTTCAGGCACAATCAAGGACGGACCAAGCATTCAGACGCCTTCTCGGGTGGAGCACGGCCCGGGAGGGCGTTTTTGTTTTTGCCGCATTTCTCCTGCTGGTCGTATCGTTTTCAATCTCCGCATATGCCGAGGAGGCATTATGGAAGGAGCTCAGTCGTAAGGCAGTTACGCTTCATCAACAAGGACGGTATTCAGAGGGAGTCAAGGGAGCTCAAGACGCACTGAGGGTCGCAAAGACCACCTTTGGTCCCGATCATCGCAACGTGGCGGCGTCCCTGAACAATCTCGCACTCCTGTTTCAAGCCCAGGGTAAGTACACCGCAGCCAAATCCCTATACCAGCGAGCGGTGGCGATAGATGAGAACACGCTTGGCGAGGATCATCCGGATCTTGCAATAAGCCTGAACAATCTCGCGTTCCTTTATTACTCCCAAGGCCACTATGCCGCCGCCGAGCCCCTGTTGCGGCGGGCACTCACAATATTTGAAAAAACTTTGGGCCCCGCTCATCCCGATGTGGCGACCGCCCTCAGCAATCTGGGGACATTGCATCGAGCACAGGGCGGGTACAGCGAGGCTGAGCCCCTGTACAAGCGCGCCCTCGCAATAAACGAAAAAGCCCTGGAGCCTGACCATCCTCGTCTGGGTGCGTCTCTGAACAATCTGGCGGCAGTCTATTACGCCCAGGGCAAGTATGCGGAGGCAGAGCCCCTGTACAAGCGCGCCCTCGCCATACAGGAAAACGCCCTAGGCAAAGATCACCCCGATGTGGCCACGTCTCTGAACATTCTGGCGGAAACGTATCGGGCCCAAGGCAAATATGCCGAGGCCGAGCCTGTGTACAAGCGGGCCCTGGCGATAAGGGAAATAAAATATGGTTCAGCACCGGATCCCCATGTGGCGCAATCTCTGAACAATTTGGCTGAATTGTATCGGGCCCAGGGAAAATACACGAAGGCCGAGCCCCTGTACAAGCGGGCCCTGGGCATATTGGAAAGGCCTTTGTGGTCAGGCGACCCCCACCTGGGAACTGTCTTGAATAATCTGGCGGCCCTGTATTATGACCAGGCGAACTACAGCAAGGCTGAACCCCTCTTCAAGCAGGCCTTGGCCATACGGGAAAAGGCCCTGGGGCCGGATCACCCCCACGTAGCGGCTTCCCTGACCAATCTCGGGGAACTGTACCGAAACCAGGGGAAGTACGGTGCAGCTCAGCCGCTACACCAGCGGGCGCTGGCCATCTGGGAAAAGACCCTGGGGCCGGATCATCCCCAGGTGGCGACAGGCATAAACAATCTGGCACTTGTGTACCGAGCCCAGGGCAAGTACGGCGAGGCTGAGCGGCTCTCCGTGTGGGCGCTGGCGATAGATGAAAAAGCACTTGGTAAGGATCACCCAGATGTTGCAAGAGACCTGAACAATCTGGCGGAAATGTATCGGGTCCAGGGAGAATACACGAAGGCCGAGCCCCTGTACCAGCGGGCGCTGGCTATAGCGGAAAAGGCCCTGGGGTCGGATCATCCCCATGTGGCGACAGCGATAAACAACCTGGCGATCTTGTACCAATCACAAGGCAAATATGCCGAGGCCGAGCCCCTGTACCAGCGGGCGCTGGCCATAAATGAAAAAGCACTGGGTAAGGATCATCCAGCTGTTGCAACAGATTTGAATAATCTGGCGGCCCTGTATTATGACCAGGCGAACTACAGCAAGGCTGAACCCCTCTTCAAGCAGGCTTTGGCCATACGGGAAAAGGCCCTGGGGCCGGATCACCCTCAGGTGGCTGCTGTGTTGGAGAGCATGGCAAAGCTTTGCAAGAAGACTGGAAAGTTGGATGAAGCACAAAGGTTGGAGGCACGGGCAAGGGCAATTCGGTCAAGGAACCAGTGATGGTAACCGAGGATGCGGGTATGAGACCGGGGTGACCACAGTCCGCGGCCCACCTCAGGCGCAAGTGACGGCACACCAAGCATTCAGATGCCTTCTCGGGCGGAGCACGGCCCGAGAAGGCGTTTTTGTTTCTATCCTGCCAAATCCCCTCACGAAGAGGCCCCCTGAAGCCAGGCTGGCGTGGAAAGGAGGAGATCATGAAGTTCCAGACATTGGCTTTAGTGATTCTCACCTTCGTGGTGCTCTTGCCCTGGAGTAACTCAGCCTTCAGCGCCGACGATCCGTCGATCAAGGGGGAGCTACGCGCCAGGATCCAGGAAGCGATTCTACACGCCATCGATCAGGGGACAGTCGGCGGCGTCTATCATCTTCACGATCCGCTCACCGGAAATGTACTCAACCTTGAATTCATGAAGCTCCATCGCGATATCGTAAAGGAGAGCGATCTTTACGTGCGTTGCGCCGCCATTAAGGACAAGCGTGGCCGTGTCGTGGACGTGGACTTTTTGGTGATTCCGGATGCCGATGAAATGCGGGTCACGCTTGCAGTCGTACACAAAATAGGGGTGGAAACGAAGGGGGCGGACACCCTGATGCCTATCCTCGTGCTGTGGGCGATGGTCTACCCGCATCAGTGGGCGGCTGTCTCCTGGTATACCGAAGCTATCCTGTGTCAGTGGCGAGCCGAGAAACTCCGTGATAACGGCTTTATGGCCGTCTGCATGCCACGTACCGCCAGCCAACAGGGGTCCGATAAGTACTGATGCGAAAAGCAAGAGTTGTTGTTGAGCAGGGACAACAGCCTTAGCGATGGTCCGTGGAGGTCGGGGACATCCTCGGCGCTCGTGGTATTTTTGGACCGTCGCGAAACGAAGTCAGGGCTTGCTACCACGCTGCTACCAGAACACCCCGTACCGCGGCCACCCAGGAGCACCATCGCTCACTCCAATTCCTTGGATTCTTGTGGGGGATAAGTCTTCTGAGGGCTAATCAGTTCGGTCCTGGAGAGAATTCGTAATTAGCAGGAATAATCAGCGCTTAAGTCCTTCCAGCGAGTCTTACATCCCCTCATCGGTCCCGTCTGATCAGCTATTAGCAGGTTACAGGTTCGAATTCTCTTGGCCACACCACACTCGATCCTAGGATCGGGCATTCGCCCCCACCGTTTATCCAAGTGTCCGACGAAGCCGATTGCACTAATTAGATTATTCAGGCGGTTGGGCGAATAAGCGGGGGGGCGAATAGGGGTAAAATCAGCCGGATGTAGACAAAACGTGGTCCAACCCCCGGGACTCTTTTGAGATCCGTCCCCAGAGAGCGCAACCAAGCGCGGATTAAAGAAGGCTCGGGGTCACCCCAATATTGCACGGGCGTTAGGTCCGTGCGCGTTCGATTCCCACGCGTCCCCTAAAAGTCTTCTCTTCAAAAGAAAAGGGGAGCAGATAGCTCCCCCTTTTTGTCGTTATGATAAACGGTCATGAACTGATGGGTTCACACACCTTGTTCTTGCCGCTCCAGCTGCAGGTCGGCTCGGCGTTGCAGAGCTTTGCGGTGGTGAACTGTGAACAATCGACTGACGGCGGCGGAGGCGAGGTACTGCCGCATTGGTAGAGCGCTTGTTGGACAGTAGGATCAGGGAAAAGGGGCGGAGCAAAACCACCGATCACATCGGACCAGCCCATGGCCCCTTCGTCCTCATGCTGCAGGATATGACAATGCATGATGGTCCGGCCATCATAGACACTGGAGGTCGCCGGATTCAGATCAAATCGCACGTCGCAGGGACTCGCAGCCACGGTGTCATAATACTCACCGTTCTCGAAATCCCCACAGGCGCCGCTCATTTGCACGTGATAGACGTGCTGGTGGAACGGGTGATTGGTGGCGCCTTTGATGGTCCACTCCTGTACGAGGCCCGCTGGAATCGAGAACGTTGGCACAACTGCGTCAAACTTTTCACCATTGATCGTGCGGGCACCCATATTAATGGAACGATTTTCGACCGCCGATTCGCCCCGAAGGTCTCGCAAGTAGCTTGGCCGATTCGCAGACCAGGTCCCGCCAGTCGCACCATTAGAATAAGGCCCGACCAATGAATTAGGGGTCAAAGTACCATCCGCCACCACGTTGGCGACGGGTGTTCCATTGACATTAATGGTCGCGTCCGCACTGCACTTTACAGCCAAATCCGCACGGGAGGCGCCGGTCAGCTCAACGGAGTTGATCGGGAGGCCTTTGGGGGCCACGGTTCTCCATACCCTGTCACGGGCCAGCAGAGCGACTTCACACGCGGCCGTGGGCTCGACCGACACCGTCTTCATCCTGGCGTCACGGTCGGCGAGCAACACCCGCCAGTGCTGCCATTCACCCGCCGGCATACACAGATTCCCCTGAACCGCGCCGTTCACCGTCCAGGTAGGAGAAAGAGTGCCCGAGACCAGCGTATCACCCCCGGCTCCCGCAACACTGGGATCCAGGTACCCGATGGCGAGCAGACGTTCCGTCATGCCTGCAACATTCAGCGGGATCCCGTCGCCCGAATCGTTGACGATAAGCAGGCCAAAGGCGCCGCCCGCCACCTGCAGATAGGTCGAGCCGTGGTGATGGGCATGGTACCAGAGCGTGCCCCCCATGTGATTACCCGGGACCTCATACACATAGTCACCGCAATAGCCGCCATTGATCAGGCGGGTAACATCATCGCCGGGCGTCTCTCCCGAGACGTGCAGGCCATGGGTATGGATGTTGGTGATGTTGGGGTCCTTCAGGTCATTGTGAACCGGACTGGGTTCTTCATATGGGAGTGTGTTCTTGAAGGTCAGGACATACGTTTCTCCCGGCGTCATCTTAATCGTCGGACCGGGGATACTGAAGGCTTTGCCTGCCTGACGATACGCCCGGGTTGTCAGGGTATCGGTGCCGATCGTGAGGGTTGCTTCACCGATTTCAAGCGTTCCACTCTGGTAACCACCGGAGTTGACCCACTGGAACTCAGGCGGATCTTTGATGAGGTTTGTACCGGGGCATATACCTGCCTGAGCGCTACTCACCAAGACGAACATCGCCAGTATAAACACACTCGCTACCGTCTTCTTCATCTTCATTTCTCATCCTCCTTGACGTCGTTAGAGGGGCCCCCGTAGTCTCCAAACTTTGGCAGCGATTCTTCGTTACTCTTCCCTTGCTCACGCAAAGAGTATGCATGGTAGGATGTTATTTGCTGAAACTGAGACTACGAAAAGTACAGCTGCGGCTAAAACAACAGACTTTGATCTCTATGATCTCTATTATTTGCAGGCCTCCTCTCCTTCCCATTTCCTAGGTTTTGGAATCTTACTGTAAGATTACTCCCCTTTCCCGTACCTCAAACTCAACCAGAGTTTGAAACGAACAGGGGTACAGTGCATATAATTTATCGCGCATATGGCATGCCATATGCGTTTACCTAAAAAACGCTCTCCGGGCCGTGCTCCGCCCGAGAAGGCGCCTTAACGTGTAGTGCGGCGTCGATTATGCCTGAAGTGGGCCCAGGGTATGTGGTCACCCCGGTTTCATTCTCGTGCTAGCCGCCTCGAAAAATTTATTGGAACATGTAGGACCGCAAGGGAAAACTCAATGACGCAGATCAGGCATTAACATGATTTCATGCGGTGGCGTTTGGAGGGTTGGCCTTGTGAGGATGCTAAGAATTAGAACTACTTGATTTGGAAAGAAAAAGCAATCACTGGTCGTTTTATTTCGGGAAGGCATTTAGTTGCCCGGTGCGCTGTCGCTTGGGCCAGAGGTGGGCCAAGTAAATCTACTGACGCAGCAAGCTGCTCCACGACCCTGCTACCACGGTGCTACCGGCTCTCGTAGCTGCGCTCCTATTGTACGATGTCTTGACTTTTCCAGCGACGTAACCCCTCGTCATCGAAGGAATTGCTCGATTTGTTGACCGCTCACCAATACCTGCCTATTCTAGACTCCCTCACTACAGTTGTCCTGCCCCTCGGGGAGGCGAAGCCGGTAGCTGATCGAAACCGCGCCGGTACCTATATGGAGGGGGTGAATATACGTCTGGGGTTGTTGCAGGGGTGAGCGCGGTCTAGGCTCGCTCGAGGGTCTGTGCCTTGCATGATTGCGTCTC
>CAYGBT010000036.1:0-27060 GCA_964348275.1 uncultured bacterium | reverse complement strand
CCCTTTCTCTCCTTTCTCTATCCCGAGTTGACGGGGAAGACTCTCCTCCGATAACCTGTTCGAGAATTGGTCAATCCGTGTGTGCAGGTCAGGGGTGTCAAGCCCTTCGTGCAAAGCATCCCAAGTGGGCCTGCCCTCGAGAAGCTGCAGACGGCTTCATCGTGCCGTGGCCGGACGCGTACAGTTTTTGCCTACGGCGTGTGGTGTGCAGTAAAATCCCGGTAGATAAACCCGGGCGAATAAGCAGAGGTAGTGGCCATGCAGAAGCACTCGATCCTCGTTATTGACGACGATCCCAAGGCGTGTGAGCTTATCAATGCTATTCTCACAGAGGCGGGTTACGAGGTCCTCTCAGTTCTCGATGGTCCGTCGGGGATCGCGCTGGCCCGCACGTCGCGGCCTGCCGTAATCATCTTGGATATGATGCTGCCTGGCCTTGATGGAATTGTCGTGTGCGAACGGCTCAAACAGGATCCTGTCCTCTTGAACATCCCCGTGATCGCCATCACGGCCTCGCTGGAATCGAAGTACACCGGGGAGGCCTTTCGCGCCGGCGCGGAGTTCTTCTTGTCTAAGCCGTTTCGGGCGGCAAACCTGATTTCTGTGGTGCGGATGGCTGAGGAAACGACTCAACGCGACATCCCGGTGCGTCTCCGAATGCATTCCCGTTTGGAGACAGAGCTACCTGTCCGGGTCGTCATTCCGGGGGATGAGGGGAGTGCCTGCGAGATTGTGGGCCGCACGGAAAATGTTAGCCACGGAGGATTCCTGATCTGGTTGCCAGAAATGATACCAGCAGGGACTGTGGTTTGCCTCCAACTGGGGTTGCCCCGGGGGATGGTGACCGCCGAAGGTGAAGTGATCTGGCACGATTATGAACCGGGCGACCGACCTATTCCCCACGGCATCCGGCTGGTGCATTTTGCACAAAAGGCGGGTGAGATACAGTATAGACGCCACCTCAATAAGCTACCTTTGAGTAGCACGTGGTAAAGATGTCTCACTAACACAGCCCATGTCTAGGTTCCTTCCCGTACTGCTGAAGCTTCAGAACTTCAGATCCTCCACCTGCTTCGGATGATCTAGAAACCGATTCCGCGTCCCCTGTAGCTCCTCAATGGTGTTATTGCGCCGCATCTCGTTGTAGCTTCCTGAAAGCAGAATGCCCTCCCAAGCCGTAATTGGCCTGAGAGGGCGTCTGAATGCTTGGTGCGCCAGCAGAACTGCCGCTAGTGCCTCCGGGGAATTGTGTTACCCGGGTTTCATTGTACTGACCCTAGGGAGACTCTCGCTCTCCGGAGACGGTTGCTGCCCGTTCTATCTCTCGTGTCCGTTTATGCAACGCCTCGGCGTCGACGTACTTGCCCTGGGCTCGGTAAAAATCCGCCAAACGTTTCAGGGAGGCCGCCTCACCATGTTTTCTAATTGTCTCGCGTTTGTCTTTCCGTCGTTTAACCCACCAGGTTTTCGATAGCGGAAAGGGTGGTGCAGACTTCCACCGACGCCTCGTGCTGAGCAGCAGAAACACATATGGTATCCGAAACAATGTCAAACTTGCGAACTGGAGAATCCCACCCCGCGGAAGGACGGGAGTCGTAATGACCAGTATCCCACAAATCATTCCCAGGTGTAATCCCCAGCTCTTGCCTCGCAAAAGACCGTAGCTCGCCAGCCCGAGGCACGCCGATACGGACAGACCGAGAGTAGATACCTCAAGGTGGGCGGGCTGCCCACCCAAGGTTGCGACAACATATAAGTATAATACGAGTGCCACAAAAGACAGTACGCCCGAAATCATTAAGAACCTGCTCATTTTACGGAGCGGGCTTGGCAATAACGATTTCCTGTGTTCTTCCATTTGTAACGATCTCATACTCGTGCGCCCTCTCTATAGCAGCTTACAAGGAGGCCGTTCCCGATAGCACACCCTGGAATGTCCAAAGAAGCAATAATGGTGCCAACCGATTGATGCGAGGAACAGCACGAATGGACTCAATACACCGGATGCAAAACGAAAAAAACCTTTCGGGCCGTCCTCTGCCTGGAAGGGGGTCCGAGTGCTGGGTGTGCCCGCAATTGTGCGAGAGGTGGACTATGGCCTGTGCCTACCCCGGTTCCATGGGCGGAATCTACTGTACCGGGGTCCTCAATTCAACAGCCTTCAGCCATGGGGAAAGGGGAGTGTCCGGCCACACCCCCCGGGAGCGCGGAATACTGTGCCCGCAATTGTGCCCACGAGGGGCCAAAAAGACTCCAAAAGAGCCAACGAGAGCCAAAGTTCCGATTGCAGCTATATGCCTGGAAGTGCTAGACAACTACGGAAAGAGAGGGCAAATACGCTGAGAACTCATAAGCCCTTTGTCGGAGGTTCAAGTTCTCCCAACGCCACCAGCGATTTTCCCCACCTTCCGGCCAACAATTGCCCACCTTCGGAATACTGCGATGATGGCCCATATTTTGCACACCTGCTAATCCTCGTTTGTCTCGCAGGCTATCGCATCGGGATGGGGCCTTGCGATGGGAGTCTCCGCATGAATAAGTTTGTGGCCGGCGAAGAAAAGCATCACTATCGCATATTTTACCCATCTGGGCTTCAGTTCCACCTCGAGGGGCAGTTGGAAACGGTGAGGATGGAGGGCGACCTGTATCCGGTTGTCGTCTTGGCAAGCGATGAGATCATGATCCTGGACCCGAGGGCGGTGATTGCCAATCTTCGTACGCGAAGCATCGACTACAGCCCGCGCTACCATCGGTTGGAGTCCTTTAGCCGTGCCTTCCAAAGCTGGTTAGCCGAGTGGCCCTCGTGGGGGATGCCGGGATGCCTGCCGGTGGAAAAGAGACAGGAAGGCGGTTGAGCGTGGTGTTGACAAACTTCCCCGCTTGAACGTTCTTCCTCACCAGTGCCGAGTTGTCCAAAATTTTACCTGCGAGCCTGCCCCCCGCCTGCCGAATGTCACTTCTTCAACCCAGAAGGAAACGGGCGCAAGTCATTGCCAGAGGCGTTCCGAAGGTCCTTCCCGGGAGACTCGTCAGGCCATTTTGTCTCTATCTTTCCGAGGGCAGATTGCCCGTCCGAGACTGCTCCGGGCCCTTAAATCCGTGAACTCCTGCCCCAATCCATTTTGGCCCCAAAATTGCTATGACGGTTACAAGACAATTTTTGGGTGCCGGTGGTGTTTGCCCCCGATCAGTCTCGTACGTGTAAGACGGTCAGGGACCGCCGACCCTCGGAGGAAGTCACATGATCCCGAATATCGAAGCTGCTCTGCCTCCCGAATGGCGACTGCTCTTTCGGATCCTGACGCTGCCAATCGCCTGGATCCCGAGCGTCCAAACGGTCATGGTGCGCTTCTTGTGGGATTTCTCATCCCCCCTGGGGGGAACCCTGAAGCTCACGCTTTTCTTGCTTCCGGCTTTGCACGTCCTCGCCGGCATGTGGTGTACCATGATCTCCGTCTACACCCTGCCGTTCCGTGGCGGAAGGCACCAGTTCATGGCCACCTTCCTCACCGCCTGGTGGGATAGCGGCCGGGGGATCGCGATGTTCTGGATCGGCATGTTCCGGGCGCTCTTCCTCACGGCGGGATGGATCTGGGGTTTCATCCGCATCCTGGCCGCGGGCGTGTACCTCGCCCTCGCTGACCTGCTCACGCTCCCCTTCTCCCTTATTGGGCGGGCGACACAGAGTTCCTTGCGGCCTGGTGTCCCATGGATCGCCGTTACGCTGACCCTGTTCTGGTCTCTCCTCGAGGCAGGGATCTTCAGCTACACTCTGTACCCGGTCGTTGCAGAGATCGCGAGCGACGTCGTGGGGACGGGCCCCCACCCCTTCCTGCAACCGCTCCTCTTCATCGTCCTCTTCTTGCTCATCGCCGGGAGCTTCGCTTGTCTGTACGTCATGGTTGAGGCGATCCGGCAACGCAATTGGAAGGACATTGTCCAGATGGTGCTCGTGGAGTTCTTCGTCATGATCGTCGAGGTCGTCTTCCTCTACCGCGAGCTGGTCGACGCCATCACGCCCGTGCTTGCCTACCAAAGCGGCGGGCAGGTCCGGATCGGTATCGCGGGTGTGCTCCTGATCTCGACTCTGGCTTGGGTTGGTGTCCGAGGGATGACGTGGTTCCTCTTTGCACGGTACGGGACGCCGACACTCCTGTCAGTCATCTCCGGACAGGGCGTCACAGTGGCAGGCTCCGTGGGAGAACGGCCTGCCCCGAGACCCGCCACTTCGTGGACCAAGGAGATGATCAATCAGGTGAAGGCCGACATCGGTTGGTTCCACACCACCGGAATGCAGCTTCTCGAGGCGTATATCCTGCCGCCACTCCAACTGGTCGCCGGAACGATCAACTTCTTCATGATCCTCGTCGCCGGGCGGCATTTCTTCCGATTGCCGCTCAATTCGATGCACGCCTTCATGGATACGGGCGAGCTCGTCAAGCTCGCGCGATCCGGGGGCCACGCCTCCGGCAGCGCGAGAGGCGGATAGGGAAGGGGGAGGCGACCATGGTGTACCAGCTTCGGATACTCCTCATTGCTGTTGTCCTTCTAGCGCTGGGGTGCACCTCCAGCGAACAGGAAAAGCCCCGCCTCTCCCTCTTTGTGGGGGTGGACGTCAGCGGGTCTTTCTCCCGGACGCCCCAGTTCCAGGATTCCCTCCGCTTCCTCTCGTATTACATGTATGGTCACCTGCACGGCATCGGGGGCCTCGAGAGGCCGCGGGCCCTCTTCGTGGGCTCGGTCGGCGGGGATGTGCCGAACGAACCCAAGGCTTTCCACCCGATCCAGGTGTTCGAGCGGAAAAGTGCGGCCGAGATCGAGGAAAAACTAACCGAGCTCTTCACGATCCGGGGAAACTACCTGACGGATTTCAACGCGTTTTTCAAGCGAGTCTCGGAGACCGTTCAGAAGCAGAACCTGCTTCTCGCCCCCATCACCGTCGTCATTGTGACGGACGGCGTTCCCGAGGTTGCGGGGAAGAGGGGAGCCGACGGTGTTCAAAAAGTGGCCTTTGAGAAGATTGACGTCTCACCCCTTGAGTACCTGGCGCGAAACGTCACCATCCGCGTGCTCTACCCATCCCCCAAGGTCGCTGCGCGATGGGAACGGGAGATCCCCCGGCAGCGGGTCCGGATCTGGCCCGTGGAAGCCGAGGTGATGCAAGGATGGCACGAACAGCTTGAGGGGCGACCCAACGTCGAGGAAGAAAAGCGCTTCTGGAAGTGGATCCAAAACATCGTGGATCGCCGGGTCCGCCGCCAACGCATCATCTAATTTGTCCTCCTCTACCATCCCCTCATTCGGCATGAGAGGTCCCCTCGCCCATGGTCGACCGGAGACGGGGGACTGTCTCAACTCTCAGCTAATAAGACAAAGGCGAGAAGGCTCGAGATCAGGAAGACGGAGACCCACGAGGTTACTTCGAGACCGTCGGACCACCGGGTAATGATGGCCACGGCGTCGACGGCTCCGATGCCACAGGCGACCAGCTCCCGCCACGAGAACGGGATTGTTCCCTCCTTGTAACTCTGGATGAGTCGAAGAAAGGGAATCACCCCGGGCACGAGCACCCCCACGACCACTAAGGTAAGAACCCATCCCCAATTTCCCTCGAGGGCCTGGGCGAAGGCCAGAACGACATTAAAACCGGTGACCGCGGTGAGAAAGAGTCGGAGTATGAATTGGGGTCGGTCCTCCTCCAGCCGGACCGCTTGCTTGGTCTCTTTATGACTCATGAACCGTCTGCCCCAGGAGAAAGACATCTCGCCGGCGTGAGTGTACCATGCACCAGTGCGAAACAGAAGCCTAACTTCATGATTCCCGCCGCCTTGCGTTCTTTGTCGTTTTTTCGTGCGTCCGACTGCAAAGGAGGAGACTGCTGTGGCTCGCCCGGAGGAGGGAATATTTCTGAGGCGCATCCTGTTTTCATCGCGTGGGAAATGAAGCTGGACCAGGCGGACTTCCCCTTGGAGCACGAAGGAGGGGATCCCCCTTTTTATGGGTCGGCTAAGGCGATACTCTCCGCTCAAGCAGATGACGGCAGCAGATGCAGCCGCCTTTCAGCACGAGGCGGTCAAGCATCTGACTTCGCTCTACAACTTTGCCCTCGGGCTGGCCAAAAATGGCGAGGATGCGGCAGACCTCGTCCAGGAGACCTACCTCCGGGCTCTTCGGTTCCGGCACCGCTTTCAGCCGGGAACCCATCTCCGGGCTTGGCTGTTTAAAATATTGAGGAATGCCTTTATTGACAGTTACTGGCGCCACAGCCGGGAATCGGATATGGAGGAGATGGACCCCGAGGGGGGGGTCTGCAACGCTGGCCGAGGTCGATGGGGTTCACGGCGCCGCGGCGGCCCCCCTGAACCGCTTGATCCGAATGGACCTCCAGGACGCCCTTGAGCAACTTCCGGAAGCCTTCCGGACCGCCATCCTCCTCTCCGACGTGGAGGGACTCAATGTTGAGGAGATCGCCGCGATCATGGGTTGCCCCCAGAACACGGTCAAGACGCGCCTCTTTCGAGGGCGTCGTCTCCTTCGCGATCACTTAAAGGATTACGGGAGCTGAGATGAAAGACGAGACGACCTGCCGGGAGACCCAGGAATACCTGCAGGAAATTATGGATGCCACCGTGACGCCGGATCGCGAGCGGAGGCTGCAGGCACATCTGGATATCTGTTCGACCTGTGCCCGTGAGCTGGCACTGCAGCGTCAGATGCGCAGCCGCGTGGCCGCCGACGTTTCCCGGCGCGAGGTGCCTGCCGAGCTCAGGCAGAAGGTGCGGGAGATCCTGACCCCCAAAGAGAAGCAGGTCTGGGGGTTCCTGCCGAGGCCTGCCCTTCAGTGGGGGATGGCGGTTGCTGCTCTGGCCCTGATCAGCCTCGTCCCCCTGACCCTCTTGGATCGGGGCGGGGAGGAGCGGGTCCCGTTGATCGTGATCGAGGCCGTGAACGACCACCGCAGTTTTGCCATGCGGGTGAACCCTCCAGCGCTGCCCACCGCGGACCGCCAACAGGTGAGAAAATTGGTGGAGTCTAAGGTCGGATTCCAACTCGACCCACCGACGGGGCAGGGGGGAGAGCTTCGCCTGGTCGGCGGAGATGTCACCTACTTCCTCGAGCGGAAGGTGGCCTGCATCCTCTACGGGAAAGGGCCGAACCTCGTCACCCTCCTTTGCTGCGCAATGAAGGAATCGAGGTTGATCAGCTCGGGTTCCGCCAGGTGAATGGGCTCCAGGTCTATACGGCGTCCCACGAGGGGACCGGTGTCGTCCTGTGGAAGCAGGATAACCTTCTGTACTCCGTGGTCTCAGAGCTTCCCCAAGAAGAGCTACTGGGGGTCGCCAAACAGATGGCAGAAATCTGAGCCACTTGGCCGCCGATTGCTTCTGATAGGGGCGATGAGCCTTTCGTGTCACAGCGGCTTCTGATGGTCTTCTCACGGTTCACCTTTCTTCGTTGCACTTTCCGTCCTTGACATTTCGATCCTGCCGGTGCTAGGTAGAAAGCCTGCAGCATGGCCGTTTCCTTCTTGAGGCGGCTTGGAAGGAGGGCCGACCTGTGCCCGTCCTGGCCCAACTGGAAGAGCGGATTCATGAGTCGTGGGAGGCCAGCCGCCACCGTCAGTCTTCCCTCCTGTCTCGGTTTATATCGGAAAGTGAGCGGGTAGGAACAGCTATCCGGGAAGCTGTTGATCCTCAAGCGGTGGGATTCTCCATCACCGCGCTCGCCAAGGCTCAACGGGTTACCCTCTGCCAAACAACCGATCCCGATCTTGCCCAAGAGATGAACCTGGACAGCGCATTGGCGGAGGCCGGTATCGGCCTGGCGACTGGCCCGAGCCCCGAATCGATCCTCCATGCCGGGATCGGGATTACCCGGGCGGTCTTGGGGGTGGCCGAGACCGGATCGATCCTCGTCCATCTCGATGACGTCGATGGGCGACTGCTCGGCATGCTTCCGGAGATCCATGTCGCCGTCCTCCACCAGGACGCCTTCGTCGACTCTTTGGAAGAGGGCCTGCTCCTCACCCGCTACCTGATCCTGAAATCCCAGGCGCAGGGCCGGCCATCCTATGTTTCCTGGGTGACAGGTCCTAGCCGGACCGCGGACATTGAACGGGTGTTGACCATCGGCGTCCACGGACCCCGCGAGCTCCATATTTTTCTGCTGCCGCCGACGGGGAAGGGGTTTTTGCCATGACCCGCCAGGACGAATTTCGGCGTCGGGCGGCCGAGGCCTTAGCGAATCCCCGGATCCGCGAAAACCTGGGCCGATTCGGAACCGCCTACCGCACCGCCAGGAAAAACGCCCTCGCCGTCCTCAACTACGAAGGTGAGCGGGCGCGGCTGCGTCGAATGAAAGAGGACGCGATTGAGCGGCTCCCGGACCTCGCCGAGCAGTTCGTAAAGGCGGCCAGCCGGGTTGGAGCGTTCGTCTACCAAGCCAAAACCGCCGAGGAGGCCAGCCGATATATCGGCCAGCTGGCAAAGGAAAGGGGAGTGGAGCTGGTTGTCAAGTCCAAGTCGATGGTATCCGAGGAGATCGAGCTGAACCAACACTTGGTGCAGCTCGGGATCAGTCCCCTGGAGGCAGACCTTGGGGAATGGATCATTCAACAGGCGAGTGAGCACCCGTCCCACAGCGTCATGCCCTGCATCCACATGAGTAAGGAGGAGGTGGCCGGAATCTTCTCCACGGCCTTGAAGCGCGAGGTTTCTCCCGACGTCAGCCTGATGGTTCGCCTGGCGCGGGAAGAGCTTCGGGAGAAATTTCTCAGCGCCGGCATGGGGCTCTCGGGGGCCAACATCGCGGTGGCCGAGACCGGGACCGTCATCATCGTGACGAACGAGGGGAACGGCCGGCTGGTGACTACACTCCCTCCCATTCACGTGGCCCTGCTAGGCTACGACAAGATCGTGCCCACGATCGAGGACGCCGCCTCACACCTGAAGCTGCTGTCCAAGACGGCAACCGCGCAGCATTTGACGGTCTACACGACTTTCATTACAGGCAAGACTGGGATAAGTGGCATCCAGAGGCCAAAGGAGTTCCAGGGCGCCCCCAGAGGGGAGATGCATATCGTCCTCCTCGATAACGGCCGGTGGGCCATGCGGGATGACTCGGAGTTCAGGGAGGCCCTTTACTGTGTCCGCTGTGCATCGTGTGCGAATGTTTGTCCCACGTACCGAATAGTGGGCGGGCATGTGTTCGGTCACATCTACACCGGAGTCATCGGCACCGTGATTACCCCGTTCCACCATGGTTGGGAGGCGGCGGCGGTTCCCCAAGAGGCGTGCCTTCTCTGTCGGGCGTGTTACGATGCGTGCCCGGTGCAGATCGACCTGCCTCGGATGGTCATTGCCATGCGGGCGCGAATCGTGAAACAGGAGGAACACAAGAAGAAGGCGAAAGGACTCCGGGGCATTTTCCTCGATAAGATCCTTCCGAATCCCAGCCTCTTCCATCTGACCCTTCGGCTGGGGGCCATTGCGCAACTTCCTCTCACCCGCGGGCGGAAGGTACTTCGCGAGCTTCCCCGGCCGTTAAAGAATCTGACCAGTATCCGCGCGATACCAGCACTGGCTGCCCGGCCGTTGCGAAGCCGCGTCGCGGAAGTTCTCCGGCCCCGCAGAGAGTCGAAGCGGGGCGTGATCCTGTTCGGGAGCTGTCTCGTCGATCAGTTTTATCCCGAAATCGGACAAGCGATGATCAAGGTGTTGAACCACTACGGGGTCACCGTCCATTACCCCAAGGCCCAGAGTTGTTGCGGCCTGCCGGCCTATTATGAAGGACACCAGGAGACGGCAGCACGAATGGCCAAAGACCTGATTGCCGCTCTCGAGGCCGGTCAGGGCGAGCACATCGTCACTGCGACCCCCCCGTGCGGGATCACCTTGAAGCAGTACATCCCCAAGCTCGTTCATGAGGATCTCGTGTGGGATGAACGGGGTCGGTCCCTCGCGGCACGGACGATGGACTTCTCAGAGTATCTGGTCGAGGTTCTGGGGCTTGGTGACGAAACGGTGGGAGATACCACTGCTGAAAGGGTCCCGCTCGCGTACCATGATTCGTGCAGTGCACTCCGGGGCCTCCGGGTTCAGAATCCGCAGCGGCGTCTCCTTGGGATGCTCGAGCGGTACGAGCTGCGGGAGCTCGACGAGATCGGAGAGTGCTGCGGCTTTGGAGGGCACTTCTCTACCGACTATCCAGATGTTGCCGGCGAGGTCCTCAAGCGCAAGATCGAAGCGATCGAGCGGACGGGGGCCCGCGTCGTGGCTCTGGACAGCCCCGGGTGTCTCATGCAGATTCGAGGCGGCCTGCTCAAGCAGGGAAGTCCCATCGAGGTCAAGCACGTCGCCGAGCTCCTCGCCGAAGCTTTACCCTGAGCCCTGTCGAAGCACTTGTCCTGAGCCCCTGGGCTGAGCTGTGCCGAAGCCCTGTAAAAGAAGGGCGCGCTTTCCCGGTTGTTCCGCAGGGCGAAAACCAATAACGTGAAAAAAATTGTTCCGAGGGAATACTTTTCTCTTGCGGATGGTTTTGGATGATCGGTAAAATTCGTTTTCACGTGGAGGATTTCTGCGAACGGGTGGACGGGCCGTATGAATGATTCACCCCCGAGCACGGGGGAGGAGGATATTATGGGTAAGGTGATCGACGAAACAGGACAGCTCTATATCGATGGACAGTGGACGGACTCGGACGGGGGACGGACCTTCGAGGTACGCGATCCCGCCACCGGGGATCACGTGGCGGATATCGCGGATGGTGGGGTCGCGGAGACAAAGCGGGCTATCGACGCGGCTCACCGGGCCTTCAAGGGATGGGCGGCCACCCCTCCGAAGCAACGGGGAGAGATTCTAAAGAAGGTCCAGAGTATCATGCAGGAGCGCGTGGACGAGATCGCCAAGCTGGTGGTCTACGAAAACGGCAAACCATTTGCCGAGGCCAAGGGAGAGGTCGGCTTCTCCATGGGGTACTTCGGATGGTTTGCTGAGGAGGCGCGCCGGGCTTACGGTGAGGTCGTGCCGTCTCCGTTCCCGAACAAGCGGCTCTGGGTCCTGTCCCAACCGGTGGGCGTCGTCGGGGCCGTTACCCCCTGGAACTTCCCGGCGAACATGATCACGCGGAAGATCGCGCCGGCGATGGCCGCCGGCTGCACGGTGGTCCTGAAGCCGGCGTCGGCTACGCCACTGACCGCGCTGGCCATCGCCCAGGCGTGTCACGACGCGGGAATCCCGCCAGGCGTTCTGAACGTGATCACGGGGGCCAAGTCCCGACCGATCGCCGACGAGCTCCTCAATAATCCCAAGGTCAAGAAGATCGGCTTCACCGGATCCACCGAGGTGGGAAAGACTCTCATGGAGCAGGCGGCCAAATCAATCAAACGCATCTCCTTCGAACTGGGGGGGAATGCGCCGTTCATCGTCTTTGACGATGCGGATTTTGACGCGGCGGTGGAGGGGGCTGTCGCCATCAAGTACCTCCGGGTTGGCGGGCAGTCTTGCATCTGTGCAAACAGGATCTATGTGCAGGAGGGGATCGCCGACCGGTTCATCCCCGCCTTCATCGAAAAGACCAAGGCCCTGAAAGTCGGGCCGGGCTTCGAGCCCGGGATGCAGGTGGGGCCCCTCATCAATGAAGAGACCCGCAAGAAAGTCCACGGCCTCGTAGAGGACGCGTTGTCCCGGGGTGGCGAGGTCGCCCTGGGTGGCGGTCCCTTGAAAGAGGGCGCCTACGCCAAGGGGTATTTCTACGCGCCCACGGTCGTCCTCAAGGTCAAGGATCAGTGGCCGGTATGCCAGGAGGAGATCTTTGGACCGGTCGCCCCGATCCTGACGTTCAAAACGGAGGAGGAGTTGATCGAGCGGGCGAATGATACCATCTTCGGCCTGGCCAGCTACCTGTACACCCGGGATCTGGGGAAGGTGGTTCGGGTGGCTGAAGCCCTCGAGTATGGCCTGGTGGGGGTGAACGACGCGGCGGGCTACACGCACGAGATTCCCTTCGGCGGCTTCAAGGAGTCTGGCCTGGGTCGCGAGGGGGGCAAAGAGGGACTCGAAGAGTATATGGAGGTGAAGTCCGTCGTGGTCAATCTCACCAAGTAGCCGTCGCGTGTTAGATCTCGAAGGGCCAGCGCGTCTGCGCTGGCCCTTCCTTTTTTCACGCCCTCTCCTTGACACAAGGAGAGGGCTCGCCTAGAGTGGACCGGGTATTTCCGGTGTTACAAACAGGAGCAACGAGAGTTCCGCAGTGAGGGAAAGAGGATGGCGGCGACGGTATCACCCGTGTTGGTGACGGGGGGCACGGGTTTTATCGGCCAGGCACTCTGTACGACGCTCAGGGATCGGGGACAGACCTTCACGGCACTCGCCCGCCGTCCGGAGAGGGCCAAGGCGGGGCTAGCGGGGGTGAAAGAGGCGTGGAAGTGGAGGCCGAAGATGGAGCCCGCCCCCTTGGCTGCCGTCCAAGGAGCTGGTGCAGTTGTCCATCTAGCGGGCGAGAGTGTGGCCGGACGGTGGGATGCGCTCAAGAAGCGGGCCATACGGGACAGCAGGATCGTCGGCACCCGCCACCTGGTCGAGGCCATCGGCGAAGCAAAATCGAAGCCGGGGGTGCTCGTCTGTGCCTCGGCCGTCGGCTACTACGGTGATCGCGGGGATGAGGAACTGACCGAAGAGGCCGTGGCCGGGAGTGATTTTCTTGCCGATGTCTGCCAGGCCTGGGAGGCCGAGGCCCGGCGGGCAGAAGAGTTCGGGGTCCGGGTGGTGTCGCTCCGGACCGGGCTCGTCCTGGGCCGGGGAGGCGGGGCGCTCAAACAGATGCTCCTCCCCTTCAAACTGGGTCTCGGGGGCCCGCTCGGGAGTGGGAAGCAGTGGATGCCGTGGGTGCATCTGGACGATGTGGTGGGAATTATCCTGCACGCCATTGAGCAACCGAGGGTCCGCGGGCCGGTCAACGCGACTGCCCCGACACCTGTCCGAAATCTGGAATTCAGTAAGACGCTGGCTCGGGTGCTTCACCGTCCCGCCTTTCTTCCGGTCCCGGCCTTTGGTCTCAAAGTCCTCCTCGGCGAGTTTGCCGATGTTCTGCTCGCCAGCCAGCGGGTCCTCCCCAAGCGGACCCAGGAATTGGGCTATTCCTTCCGCTACCCCGACTTGGAGGCGGCGCTCCAGGCTACTTTGGCCTGAGCAAGGTCGAATGGCCCTGTCCTGAGCCCCGTCGAATGGGTTAGCCTGACCCCTCGACGAAGCTCGGGGCTAGGCCGGTCGAGTGAGCCTGTCCTGAGCTTGCTCGAACGACGGAGGCAGATTGGATCCCAGGGACGGGGGCGATGGTGATCTGCAAAAGTTGCGATGGTGGAGGTGCAGATGCCGTTACAGAGCAAAGACGTGGACTCCGGACTGATCGATGGGCTGGTAAAGAAGCACTTCGGAGATGACTTTACCTGCCTTGTCACGCGCGATCACCCATCGGGCAGGTACGTCACAGGGGAGAGACCTGACGTCATTGGCCGACCACGGAAGGTCTTTTTCCTCACACTAGGCTATGAGGTCATCGGCCAGTTCAGAGACGAAAATGGCGATGTCTTAGAATTTTACCGGGATACGGATCGAGACAATGCGCGAGCCTTCGTCGAGGCGTACCAGAAGGCCGTAGGACGAGATCTGCGATTACACATGGTTGGATAGAACACTAGCGGAGACCCTCCATCGAAGTCCTTTTCCGCGAGCTGTAGGGAGCGGTCGGAAAGGGCGCCTGTCCTCAACCTGGAATATTTCCCGGGCTCAAAACGTCCCTATGACGAGGATCATGCCTGTAAGTGCCTCTTAAAGAAAAGCAGTACTATCCGTTGTCATATTTCTTCAGTACAGTGCTCCTGATAAATACGGCGGACCGACCGAGGATTTTTCCGTCCTAAAACTATATTTTGTAAGGGCTAATGGGCCAGAAGATCTCCGCTGTTTTTTCCTTGACAGGGGGGGATACGTGGGATAGAAACACCCGTACGTTTGTCTTTTCGAAAAATATAACGCCTTTTCATTCTGTGAAATTTCGGGTTCGGTTATCATACGCCAGCCGGAACGGAGAGAGTTCTTTGGAGGAGAGGAACGCTGTCCTCTCTCTCGACCCTCCGAGGGGCCCGGAGGGAGAGAGCCTAGGGGCAGCAGTGCGGGGACTAGGGAGGTGACCCTGGTCTGTTCGCGGACGCGAATGAGCGCGTTCCTAGAAACAATAGTTAACACAGGAGGGAGACTATGAGCGAGGAATTCAAAACGCAGGAGACCCAGGGCGTATCCCGCCGGACCTTTCTGAAGAAGGCGGCGGTCGCGACCGCGGCGGCGGGGGCGGCAACCGTCGCGTTCCCGAATGTGGTCAGGGCGAAGCCGGTCGTGTTAAAGATGCAGGGTGCCTGGGGTGCGAAGGACATCTTCAACGACTTCGCCGTAGACTACGTCAAGCGCGTCAACGAAATGTCGGGCGGCAGCCTGAAAATCGAGTATCTGGTCTCCGGCGCGGTGGTGAAGGCATTCCGCGTGCAGGACGCCGTCCACAAAGGCGTGCTCGATGCCGCGCATAGCGTGACCGTCTACTGGTACGGCAAGAGCAAGGTCGCCTCACTGTTCGGCACCGGCCCCGTCTTTGGCCAGGACGCCCACCTCGGTTTGGCCTGGATTCACTACGGCGGCGGAAAGGAACTCTACGCCGAGCTCCTTGAGCAACTGGGGATCAACGTCATCGGGTTCTTTGCCATGCCGATGCCGACCCAGCCCCTCGGCTGGTTCAAAGCGCCGATCAAGGACGCCAGGGAGTTGAAAGGTCTCAAGTACCGCACGGTGGGTCTCGCGGCCGACCTGTTCCAGGAAATGGGGGTCAAGGTGACCCAGCTTCCCGGCGGCGAGATCGTCCCGGCGCTCGAGCGGGGCGTGATCGAGGCCTTCGAGTTCAACAACCCGACCTCGGATAAAAGCTTCGGCGCCCAGGACGTCAGCAAACACTACATGCTGGGGAGCTACCACCAGGCCGCCGAGTTCTTCGAGATCATTTTCAACAAGGACAAGTTCAAGAAGCTGGCCAAGGAGCACCAGGCGATCCTCCAGTACGCGGCCGAGGCGGCGTCCTCCGACAACTTCTGGAAGGGGATTGACCAGTATTCCAAGGACCTCCTGTGGCTGAAGGACAAGGCCAAAGTCAACATCTACCGCACACCCCAGTCGGTCATGCAGGATCAGCTCAGGGCCTGGGATATCTTGATCGAGCGGCTGGAGAAGGCGGATCCGTTCTTCGCCAAGGTCTTGAAGTCACAGAAGGACTTCGCGCACCGGACCAGCTACTACTACATCATGAACCAGTGCGACTACAAGCTTGCCTTCGACCATTACTTCCCCGGCCAACTCGGCTTCTAAGGCCGTGGTCTCGAGTTGACCAAAGCGTTTCGGCGTGGGTTCGGGGCGGTGCTTGCGAGCGCCGCCCCGCCTACGTGAGGGTATGCACGGGCTCGGTGGGCGAATAGAGTTATGACTCGGATTGCCTTTTTCATCGAAAAATTGAGCATGTGGGTGGGGCATTGCTTCGCCTGGTGCATCCTGGTCCTGACCTTTGCGGTCAGTTACGAAGTCTTCGTCCGCTACGTGCTGAGGGATCCGACCGCGTGGGCGTTTGACGTCAGCTACATCATGTACGG
Source organism: uncultured bacterium (assembly GCA_964348275.1). GTDB lineage: Bacteria > Methylomirabilota > Methylomirabilia > Methylomirabilales > CSP1-5 > CSP1-5. The sequence continues at coordinate 11,378 of CAYGBT010000036.1, read as the reverse complement.
GACGTTGTTCATGATGGCCGGGGCGTACGCGCTTTCGCGGGACGCCCACGTCCGCGGGGATGTCGTCTATCGGCTCTGGCCCCCGCGCGTGCAGGCGGGGGTCGAGCTCGTGCTGTATCTCGTGTTCTTCTTTCCCGGGATCCTGGCGCTGATCTATGCCGGGTACGACTACGCGGCGGAGTCTGTCAGGTGGCGGGAGGCCAGCATCAATAGCCCCGCGGGGGTCAAGGTGTATCCCTTGAAAATTATCCTTCCCGTGGCCTCATTCTTTATGCTCCTGCAGGGGATCGCGGAGACGATGCGCTGCGTCCAATGCCTGCGGAGCGGCGAGTGGCCAAAGCGGCTGGCCGATGTCGAGGAGATGGAGACGATCATCCGGGAAAGAAAGCAGCAGGAAGAGGCCAGCATGGCCGCCCAGCAGGGCAGCGAGGCCGGGGGGGAGGCGTGATGACCGATCCCCAAGTCGCCATGTTGATGATGGCCTCCTTCATCTTTGTCATCGCCCTGGGCTTCCCCATTGCCTTCACCCTGATCGCGATGGGCGTCGGCTTCGGTTTTTATGCCTACTACGTACCGGAGCAGGCGATCCTCCAGAATCGGATCTTCGACCTGCTGGTGAACCAGACCTACTCCGTCATGGTGAACGACGTCCTGGTCGCGGTGCCGCTGTTTCTCATGATGGGCTACGTGGTCGAGCGGGCCAACATCGTCGACCGCCTGTTTTACAGTCTGAATATCGCGGGCCGCCGTCTCCCGGCCGCCATGGCGGTGGCGGCGTTGATGACCTGCGCGATCTTTGCCACCGCCGTCGGCATCGTCGGCGCCGTGGTGACGCTGATGGGACTCTTGGCCTTCCCGGCCTTGCTGAAAGCCGGCTACGATACCGAGTTGTCCGCGGGCGTCATCTGTGCCGGCGGGTGCCTGGGCATTCTCATTCCGCCGAGCATCATGCTGATCGTCTACGGGGCGGTGTCCGGTGTCTCCGTGGTGCGGCTCTATGCCGGGGCGATGATCCCGGGATTCATGCTGGCCGGCCTCTACATCATCTATGTGATTGGGCGGGCGTACCTCAATCCCAGCCTGGCGCCGAAGCCGCCGAAGGAGCAGTGGGATATCCCGTTCTCGGAGCTGGCCTATATGATCGTGACCGGCTTCGTGCCGCTGGCCGTCCTGATCATGTCGGTGCTGGGCGCCATCCTGTTCGGGTTGGCGACGCCGTCGGAGGCGGCGGCGGTGGGCGCTTTCGGCAGCCTGGCCCTGGCTGCGGCCTATCGCGAACTGACGTGGGATCGCCTGAAAGAATCGGTGTTTCTCACCGTACGCACCTCGGCCATGGTGTGCTGGCTGTTCGTCGGCTCCTGGACCTTTTCCTCGGTCTTTTCCTACCTCGGCGGCCATAAATGGATCGAAAGTTTTGTCCTGGGCCTGAACCTGTCGCCGGTTCTCTTTCTGATTCTGGCACAAGTCATCATCTTCTTACTCGGCTGGCCGCTGGAGTGGAGCGAGATCATCATCATTTTCGTGCCGATCTTCCTCCCGCTGCTGGACCCCTTTGGGATTGACCCGCTCTTCTTCGGGATCCTCGTGGCACTCAACCTGCAGACCTCGTTCCTGACGCCGCCGATGGCGATGTCGTGCTACTACCTGAAGGGGATCGCGCCGCCGGACGTCCAGCTTTCGCAGATCTTCAAAGGGGCGTTGCCCTTTTTGTTTATGGTGCTGATTGCCATGGTCATTCTCTACAATTTCCCGGTGATCGCGTTCTGGCTGCCTGACCTGGTTTACGGCATCATCAGGTAGGGACAGGCGTCGCTTCGGCTTATTTCAGGGATAATACCGTTTCGAGGGGGAGATGGATTTAGTGCAGTTGAGCGCGGCTCAAGCGGTCGAGGCGATTCGGTCTGGCAAGATAACCTCAGAAGAGCTGGTGGGGGCCTGCCTCGATCACATCGCCGCCGCCGAGGAGCGGGTCGGGGCCTGGGCCCACCTCGACCCCGAACACGCCCTGCAGCAGGCGCGCGAAGCGGATCTGGCCCGCCGCCAGGGAGAAAAGGCCATCGGCGCGCTTCACGGGATCCCGGTAGGGGTCAAGGACATCTTCGAGACCGAGGACATGCCGACCGAGGACGGCACGGTGCTCCACGCAGGGCGGCAGCCGGTCGAGGACGCCACCGCGGTCGCCTTGCTTCGCGAAGCTGGCGCGATTATCATGGGCAAGACCGTCACCACCGAGCTGGCCGTGTACGCACCGGGGAAGACGACCAACCCGCACGATCCCAAGCGTACCCCTGGTGGCTCCTCGAGTGGGTCCGCGGCGGCCGTGGCGGCATCTATGGTTCCCCTGGCCATTGGGACCCAGACCAACGGATCGATCATCCGACCGGCGTCCTATTGTGGCGTTGTCGGCTACAAGCCGACCCACGGTCTTATTTCCCGCCATGGGGTGCTCCAGCAATCACGCGCCCTCGACCAGGTCGGGGTGTTTGCACGGACGGTCGCGGATGTAGCGATGATTGCGGAGCAGCTCATCGCTTTCGACAACCGCGATCCGGACATGCGGCCGCGGGCGCGTGTAAAGCTCACCGAGACGCTGAACGAGGAGCCCCCGTTCCCGCCGTGCCTGGCCTTCGTGAAGAGCCCCGTGTGGGACCAGGCCGACGAGGATATCCACGCCGCGTTTGCAGAGCTGGTCGAGCACCTGGGGGAGCACGTGGCGGAAAAAGAACTTCCCGATGATTTCCATGAGGCGGTTACGTGGCACCGGACGATCATGGAAGCGGACCTGGCCCGAAGTTTCGAGCAAGAGTACGCCCGCGGGAAAGAGAAGCTCAGTGCCACCCTTCGGGAGATGATCGAGCGCGGACACAAGGTCCTCGCCGTGGATTACCACCGCGCCGTGGACCAGATACCGGTCCTCAACGGCATGCTCGACCACATATTTGAATGGCACGATGCGATTCTCACCCCCGCGAGCACCGGCGAGGCCCCGGTGGGCCTCGATTCGACGGGAAGCCCGATCTTCTGCACCATCTGGACCCTGTGCGGGATGCCCGCAATCAGTCTCCCCATCCTCCAGGGCACACACGGGATGCCGATGGGGGTGCAGCTGGTCGGACCCAAATTCGACGACGCCCAGCTGTTGCGAACCGCCCGCTGGCTCGTAAACTTCGTCGAGAAGTAACGGCCCTCGGTGGCTCCCTCGGCCGCCACTGGAGGGACGGGTTTCGGGTCAATCGCGTGTCCCGTACGTGAATATTGCAGGGACACGGAAAAAAGGCGTAGAAGGAGGCATCGAGGTCTCGTGAGCAATTTGATCGGCGGGTTGATCGCAGTTCTGTTGGTCCTCGCGTTCTTAGGTTTTTACGCTGTCTCGTTACGTTCTCTTCCGCTTTGGATCATAATCGTTGCTGTCCTCGCCCTGGTGATGGTCGACTTTTTCCAATCTGTCAGAAAAGACAAGGACTAGGCTAGAAATTGATTCCTCTTTGACTCGCTCCCCTATCCCTCCCTCCAATCTGCTTTACGCTCCCTTCCCATGTTCTTTTCTCTGAAATTATCCTTTGGTTACGGCAATTGAGCGGCGACTTTTGCCGGGATACGGACGAAGATGGCCCCGAGCCATTGTCGAGGAATACAAGGGGGCGGTGCAACGAGATCTGCGATGACACGTTCTTGGCTGGGGGAGGTCGGTTTTGCCGAGGGGGGTGCTTGACGGGGCTTCAACAGGAGTGCTTTTTCAGCTCATCGTACTCGATGATCCACATGTTCAGGTGGAGGCGCGGGTCGTCGACGTGGTAGTAAAGTTTTTGGGTGGTCCGAAAACGCAGGGTCACCTGGCCCGTAGGCTCTGCAAGGAGGATCGGGTTTTCGCCTTGAGGATTATCGGCGAGCCAAGCCATAGGTGGCGTCCCGTCTCGTTGACCTTCAATGTGATACCGAAACGTGATGGCAGTCGTGCTGCGGGGCACCGCCTCCGAAAGATCCATTTCTTTAAACACCCTGGCCCTCCTTGCTCTCCACCGACCGTCGCGACGGTGATACTTCCTGGTGGCGTCATCTGACGCCACCCCCTCGCCTGGCCCCTCCGGGGAACTCGCTCAGCCCACGCCGGCAGTCGATATCCTTTGCGTCATGAGGCTCGAGGCGAAATCTCGCCCCGATATGCCCCGTCGAGCAGCTCCATGGGGTGGAGCACCCGGATATTCAGTCCTCGCTCTTTGAGCCCCCGCTCAATCTGGAAGGTACAGCCGGGGTTCGCGCTCACCACCACGTTGGCCCCGGTCTCTTTGATCCGGTCGATCTTCCTGTCGAGGAACTGCTGGGCGACATCGGGGTAGATGAGATTGTAAACCCCGGCGCTGCCGCAGCAGAAGTCCGATTCGACGAGTTCGATGAACTGAACGCCGGGAATGGCTGTGAGGAGCTTTCTGGGCTGGAGCCGAACCTTCTGCCCGTGGGCGAGGTGGCAGGCGTCATGGTAAGTAACTTTGAGTTTGAGCTCGCGAAGCCGGCCGTTCAGATCCGCTTGAGCGAGAAGCTCCGAGGCATCCCGCACCTTTTTGCTGAAGGCTTCGGCCCTTTCGCGGTAGGCCGCGTCAGTGTGAAGGAGCTCCCAGTACTCCTTCATAACCGAGCCACACCCCGCTGCGTTCACGACAATAAAGTCCACGTTTGCGCGCTCGAACACGTCAATGATCTTGCGCGCGCATGCCTTCCCCTGCTCCCGCTCCCCCTCGTGCACGAAGAGCGAGCCACAGCACTCTTGATCTCGCGGGATCACCACCTCGAAGCCGTTCTCGGCTAAGACGCGGGCTGTCGCCGCATTGACCTGCGGCAGGAAGAAACGCTGGGCGCAGCCGATGAGTAAACCTACCCGCCCCCGCTTTTGGCCCTTGGCCACCATCACCTCGGGGAGATCGAGGCGGAGCCGCTGGTCCGGGATTGGAGGCAAAAGGGCCTCCATCTTCCCGAGGCGGCCAAAGAGGCCTAACAATCCTGAAGCCCGTACCAGGTTCTGAAGGCCGGACCGCTGGTAGAGGCGGAGCAGCGGGGTGAGGGTGCTCAAGCGGCCCAGGTTCGTGAATCTGTGAAGGATGGAACTCCGGAAACGCCGGTCCGAAGCAGGGTACTGGTAGTTCCGCTCGATCTGTCCCCTCGCCGCCTCCATGATGAAGCCGAACTTGACGCCGGAGGGACACGCGGTTTCGCAGGCGCGGCACATCAGACAGAGATTCATGTGTTCAACGAAGCTCGGTGTGATCTTCGCTTTCCCCTCGTCCACAGCCCGCATGAGGTAGATCCGGCCCCGCGGATTGTCCATCTCGTTTCCCAGGACGAGATAGGTAGGACACGTGGGGAGGCAAAAGCCGCAGTGTACACAGTCCAGGTAGATTTCGGTGTTCGGTGGATCGATGTGGTCGAACCCGCTCGCACGGGTCTTCTCTGGCGCTGGCTGTCCCATCTCACAGTCCCCCTACGAACCGTCCCGGGTTCAAGATCCTCTGCGGATCGAATTGATCCTTGATTCCCTGCATTAAGGGAAGGGCATTCCCAAGAGAGCCCCAAATGTCCAGTCGGGTCTTTGCGTCAGGCGGGGCCTCCAGGACAACGAGGCTCCCTCCGCCCTCTTGGGCGAAGGTTCTGAGCGTGCTGACGGCTTCGTTGAGGCCCTGCTGGAGCCGCTCGGGCCGATCGCTGGCCAGGTAGTACCGCACAATGCCGGAGCCGGCCTCGGAGACGACTCCGAGGCCGAGTCCAGCATTGGCCGCCGCCGCCTCTCCGTGCTTGACCGCCTCGCCGACGTGGGCCAAAAGGACGCTCGCCTTCAGGACCGCACTGTGGCCGTCTCCCAGGGTGAAGTCTCGGACGGCCTGCCAGAAGGTCTGGTGAGCTGTGCGGTCCAGGACGTGGCCCTGGAGACTTTTTCCTTCCCGACAGAGCCCTTCCACGGCACCAATTTGTGCGTCCACCGCCTCGGAGACGCTGCCGATCGCCACCGCCAGCCCGTAGCTTCCTTCCTGCCACGGGAACCCCGCCTGGGGTGCGATCCGGCGGGCCGCCTCGGGATTCAATAACTCGACCGCGTTTGGAACAATCGTGGAGTCGAGGAGCCTGTTAAGAACCTGCTGCACGGCCTCTGCGGTGGGGAAGGGGGCGAGGTACGACTTTTCCACAGGTGGAACGGGGTAGACGCGGAACGTCGCGTCTACGATGATGCCCAGGGTCCCCAGCGAGCCGATGTAGAGCTTGGGCATGTCGTAGCCGGTCACGTTCTTGACGACCTTGGCCCCACCCTTCGTGATCTTTCCGTCCGCGTGAACCACACTGATGGCGATCAGAAAGTCGCGAGACGATCCGTAGCGAAGTCGCCTGGGGCCGCTCGAATTTGTGGCCAAGACACCGCCGACGGTCGCCCGCTCGGCGTAAGGGGGATCGAGAGCGACCCACTGTCCCTTTTCGCCCAGGACAGTCTGAACATCCTTCAGGGGGGTACCCGCCTGGAACGTGGCCGTCATATCCTCAGGGACGTAGTCGACCACTTGGTCCAGGCGGCGGAGACCGAGGACAAGGTCGACTCGCTCAGGGATGCCGCCCAGTGCGATCTTCGTCCCGCTTCCCCAGGGAGCGACCTTGAGCCCTTCGGCCGAGGCAAACGCCATCACCGCCGAAACCTCCTCGACCGAACCTGGGAAGGTGACAGCCGTGGGGACTTTGCCGTCCACGGCATACCCCGATGCTTCCGTGCCTGCTACGACGTGCTCCGGGCCCACCAGGGTGTTGAGGCGTTGAACCAAGTTTTCCTGTGACAGCATGATCGTCTCCTACGTCTGTCCGACCACTTTTTCCACGATTTCGCGCTGCCCCGCGGGTCCGACCTTGACGTCCGGCGTGGTCGTCGGGAAGATCTTCCCGGGGTTGAGCACCTCATGGGGATTGAAGGCCCTTCTCACCTTTTTCATCGCCTCGAGATCGTCGTCGGTGTACATGAGGGGCATATACTCCCGCTTCTCCCGGCCGACCCCGTGCTCGCCGGTGATACTGCCCCCCATCCTGATGCACGCCTTCATGATCTTGCTCCCCATCTCTTCCGCCTTGTGGAGCTCCCCTTCGTTTCTGGAATCGTACAGGATCAGGGGATGGAGATTGCCATCGCCGGCGTGGAAGACATTGGCGACCCTAAGCCCGTACTGTTCACTGAGCTCGGTGATGTGCTGCAAGATCTGGGGAAGCTTCGTGCGAGGGATCACCGCGTCCTGGACGTAATAATCTGGGCTGATCTGCCCCATGGCCGCGAAGGCGGCCTTTCTTCCCTTCCATAGCAGCGTCCGCTCGTCTTCGTCCTTGGCCACACGGACTTCACGGACATTATTCTTCTTGCAGACATCCCTGATGGGATCGACGAGCGCTTCGACCTCGGCCCGCGGCCCGTCCACCTCGATGACGAGGACCGCCCCCGCGTCCGTGGGATACCCAGCCCCCACACCCTTCTCCACCGCTACGATACTATTGTTGTCCATCATCTCGATGGCGACCGGGATGATCCCCGCCGCCACAACGCCGGAAACCGTGTTGGATGCGTCCTCCAAGTTTTCGAAGACGGCCATCAGGGTCTTGACCGCCTCCGGCTTCCGCATGAGGCGGACGATCACCTTCGTGGTAATTCCAAACGTCCCCTCCGAACCGACGTAGACGCCGAGTAAGTCGTAGCCGGGTGTGTCGAGGGTTTTGCCTCCGAGCTGGACCAGCTTGCCGTTGGGCAGGACCACTTCGACGCCCATGATGTGGTTCGTGGTCACGCCGTACTTCGGGGTGCGGACCCCTCCGGAGTTCTCCGCGACGTTGCCACCAATCGAGCAGGCGATCTGGCTTGCCGGGTCCGGGGCGTAGTAGTAGTTCTGAGGGCCAACCGCATTCGTGAGCCAGACGTTAACCATCCCGGGCTCTACAACAGCCCGCTTATTGTCGTAGTCGATCTCCAGAATGGCTCCCATCCGGTTGAGCCCGATCATGACCCCTCCATGGAGGGGGAGGGCGCCACCTGAAAGTCCCGTTCCCGCCCCCCTCGGTACGTAGGGGATCTTCTCCCGTTGGCAGAGTGTGACCAGCTCGGCCACCTGCTTGGCCGTGCTCGGGAGGACGACGATTTCTGGCATGGCCTTGAAGATAGTTAATCCATCCGTCTCGTAGACGCGGAGCTCGTCTTCCTCGTGGACCACTCCCTTTGGCCCGACGATCGTTTCCAGCTCCCGGACGATCCGTGCCTTGTCTTGAATCATCGCCTCCTCCTTTTACTCCTTAAACCTGACTGGGAACTCAGTTATTTCTCCAGGAGATTAGAATTGTAGAATGGAATTTGAATGATGATGTTTGCTCTTATGGTTGTCAAGCGATTTTCCGGTGGCCCCCGAACTAGTTCGAAATAGAGGACCCGTCCTCGTTGTCGTCATCCTCGGTATCCCCTTTCTTCATTGCTTCATCCATCTTCGGGCAGGTGTGACTGGAGCCGAATGGAACAGCGTTACTCCAATGGAAAATGGCTTCCCGGGGCGAGCACAAGGAAAAGGAGACCTCCCTAACGCAGAGCGCGTCGGCGGCGTCCTCTTTGCGGAGCGGTCAGACTGAATGATAAAGGGGGAGCCCGGGGGCTCCCCCTTCATGCTTGTCAAGCTTGTCAAGCCGTTAGCGGGCGGAGGCGACCGCCTCCGCCGGGACCTCCTCGGGCAGGTCGATGACCGGGTCGAACTCTCGGACCTTATCGATGGCCATCCCCATGGCGCAATCGGTGTGCCGGTCCACCCGGATCTCCACCAGCGCCGGGAGATTCTGGCGGTTCGATTCCTTCACCGCCCAGTCCAGGGCTGGCTTGATCTCTTCGGGCCGGATGACCCGACGGCCGAGCCCCTTCATCCCCTCCATGATCTTCACGAAGTCGGGACCGTAGCCGTCGTCGTAGCCGATGTCCACGGCATATTCCATATCGTACATGTATTTCTCCGGTTGCCGGATCAAGGAGAGATAGCCGTTGTTGATCATCACCAGGACATAGGGAACGCGGTACTGGACCGCCGTGGCGATGTCTCCGAGCAGAAACTGGATGCCGTAGTCCCCCACGATTCCCACCACCTGCTTCTCCGGTGTCCCCAGCTTGACCCCGATGCAGGTCGGCACTTCCCAACCCAGGGGTCCCGCCTGGCCACAGCAGAAGTAGTGCTTGGGCTTGTAAATCTCCTGGAACTGCCCAGACCAGATCTGGTAGAGGCCGATGGCGAGGACGAAAATGGTGTTGGGATCGAAGAACTCGTTGATCTCCTTGTAAACTCGCTGCGGCTTAATGGGGACGTCGTCGAAGTCCATCTTGCGCCGAAACCGAATCCGGTAGTCCGCCGCCTTCCGCGACCAAGGGGTGGGGGCACGCTTGGAAGTCATCTTTTGCGCCTCGTCCAAAAGCATCTGGATGGCCAGCTTGGCGTCTCCCACGATCCCCAGATCTGGAGGGAAGACCTTGCCCAACTGCGTCGGCTCGATGTCGATGTGAATGAACTTTCGCCCCGCAGTATAGACGTCGAGTTGACCGGTGTGGCGATCGGCGAACCGGTTGCCGATGGAGAGGACCATATCCGACTCCAAGAACAGCTTATTCGCCCCTCGGTGGGAGGTCTGGATACCCACCATCCCCGCGTAGAGAGGGTGGTCTGCCGGTATGCCGCCCATGGCCATGTAGGTTGGGATTACCGGGATCTGGAGATACTCGGCCAACCGCACGAAGTCTTCGGCGGCATCAGCCAGGATCACGCCGCCTCCCATCATGAGGATCGGTCGCTCTGCGGAAAAGAGCATCTTCAAGGCCTGCCGAATCGCCTTACGATGAGGGGCAGGCTTGAAAACAGGCAACGGCCCATCGGCCTCAGGATCGTACTCGATCTCCGAGCGCCCCACATCCAAGGGGATGTCGATAAGCACCGGTCCCGGCCGTCCCTCCCGGGCGATCTTGAAGGCTTCCCGGACAATAAAGGGGAGCTGGGCCGGCTCAAGCGCCAGGTAACTCCTTTTGGTCACGGGCTTGGCGATCTCGGTGATGTTTACCGCCTGAAAGGCCTCCTTGTGGAGCGTCGGCCGGACGGCCTGGCCGGTGAAGCAGACGATGGGAATCGAGTCCCCGATGCAGGTGTACAGTCCGGTAATCATGTTGGTCCCGGCCGGACCGGAGGTGCCGATCGCCACACCCACCTTGCCGGTTACCCGGGACCACCCGTCGGCCATATGACAGGCTGCCTCCTCGTGGCGGACGGTGAGATGTCGGATCTTCTTGGACTTGGACAACGCCTTGTAAAGCGGCAGGATGGCCGCCCCGGGGATGCCGAATGCGACATTGACCCCTTCGTCTTCGAGGATGTGAACGACCGCGTCCATCACAGGCATCTTCGGCATCGTCGTTTCCCTCCTTTTCCATCAGTGGTACGACTTCGGCTCGCGGATGAACACGTGAAGGTCCTATAGCCGCGACCAAGCCTCCACCAGGGTCCGTTTGGCCCCCGCGACGACTATTTCGGATGACTCCCCGGCGAGGGGTTTCACCTCAAAGGCCACGATGGGGCGTTTCCCCTCCCCGAGATAGCCAATGTGGAAGAGTTCCCGCAAAAACTCTACCACCTGCGGGACATCATTTTCTCCTCCGTCAATGCCAAACCGGGGATGCTGGTCGCCGTAAGCGGGGTGCCCCTCTTGCATGACGCAGTTGCCGATGTGGATGTGCGCCACATGGTTCTTGGCCACCTGTAGTGCCTCCTTGGAGGTTTCGCCCTGCAGCGGCAGATGGCTCAGATCAAGCATCAGCCCAAAGCCGGGATCCACCTTGCGGACCTCTGCAGAGACCTTGACCGCATCCACATGGGGGCCGATGAGGCAGCGCTTGTCAATCTTCTGATCAAAGGTCTCGAGGAGGATCCGGAGCTCTCCCTTCGATCGCGCATGGGTGGAGATCTCGCTGAGCGACTCCACGAGGAGCCGCATGGCTTCTTCCCGGCGCTCCCCGGGCTCGGGCCCGCTCAGGACCGCCAGGGCGCCCGCGCCCAGCACGTACGCCTCGTCCACGGCCTCTTTGACCGCCTGGACCGCCTGCGCCCGCGCAGCGGGATCAAAGGCGTTCAAATTCAGCTTCCGGGTCAGCAGGATCGGTTGGGCCCCGTAGCCCACCACCAGATGGCTCTCCGCGAGGAGTCGCGCCACGGCCTCGCGGGCCTTCGGATCCTTGATCGTGGTGATCTCGACGGCCGAGAAGAAGTCATCCTCGGCGATGCAACGAATCGTCTCCTCGACCGGTCCTTCCCCGGTGAGCGTCTGTGGGTAGGCCATGAAATGGACGATGCCGACCTGCATGT
>CAYGBT010000035.1:0-27598 GCA_964348275.1 uncultured bacterium | reverse complement strand
TGCCGCCGAGCGCCTGTACAAGCGGGCCCTCGCCATCCGGGAAAAGGCCCTGGGGACACACCATCCTCAGTTGGCGACAACGTTGAAGAATATGGCAGACCTTTACAAACGAATGGGAAAGACAAGGAAGGCACAACAATTGGAAAAACGGGCCCAAGCAATTCGTTGAACAAACGGTAGAGCCGCTTTCGGATCCTTGCAAGCCACGTTGCGAGCTAGTTTCCTAGAAGAGCGTCCCAACGAAAAATCCATCTGAGGATTTCCGCGCCCGGATCTTCACCGAGCACGATATAAAACACCAGAGCTCCGACAATGCCGTGCACGATCCCCACAGCCCAGAGATTCGGGAATCGCTGATAGACCAACGTGAACAAGAACCCTGCGAATAACGCCAGCACGACCAAGGTACCCCGGGGGCTGTGCGATGCCGCAAAGAGGACTGCGGCGGCGCCCGCGATCGCCACCGGATGAGACAAGAGTCCGGTCAAGTTCCTCGCAATGAAGTTTTGGAGCGCAAACTGCTGCGCCGTACCCCATACCGGGTACAGGCCGAGCGTCAGCCAAAATGTCTTCGGAAGGGGGAACGATCCCCAGACAAATCCCAGGCCGACAAAAACAAGGACCGCAGGCGCGGCGATGCTGAGCTGCGCACAGAGCGCTGTCCAAAAGTTGTCGCCCCGCATCCCCCACACCCTGAACACCCCCTTGGTATGGATCGCGCGCCACACCACGTAGATCAGAAAGCACAGGGACGCTGATGCGTTAAAGACGCGGGCAACCGATAATGACAGGGCCACCTCGGCTGCAACATGCAGGCAGCCCGCAGCGATGATAGCCATGAGCTCGGGATAGCAGGGTCGGTTGGCGTAGTCGTTTGATTGGTGGGCGGCAGTCGAAGTCAACACCATTGTCGGCCATGATGGAGCCGCAGGACGGGAGGGAAGCATGCGTTCGGCGAAGTCGGGGCGGTCCTTTCACACATCAGATGAGGTCATCTAACATCCGGATCGTCTGCACCGGGCTGCCGCCGCAGAGCTCGCGGTCTTGCACGTCCCGGTTCACGAACGACTGCATGGCGACGACCGCGCCGTCGCCGATGCGGACGCCGGACCGGATGAGACACTTGGCGCCGATGACCGCCTGCCGCCCGATCTTGACTCGGCCGACCCGCACCGTCCGGATCGTTACGTCGTGCGTCAGGATCTGCGTCTTTGTACCGATGATGGCCCCATCCCCGACTTCGATCAGGGTTGGGAACTCCACGTCGAAGAAGACCCCTGAAGCAATAAACGCGTCATGGCCGACCCGCATGCCGATGGATCGCAGCAGGGCGTTTTTGAGCGAGCCGGCCGGCATATACGTGGTGAGGGCCACCGTCAGCGCCTGCCAGGCGAACCGGAGGGGATTGCGGCTCGCCAGCGTATGCCAGAACCGGCGCGGGTTTAGCTCTGGCCCCGGGTACGGGATTTTCAGGACCATATCCTCCCCGTCGAGGAACCTGTGAAGTTCCTGCCGCCAGTGCGCGACTTCACTCATCTCTGGAATCCATGCCTGCTCGACCGGCGAAATAAGGGAACGAAATACCCCCCAACCGGCGGCTGCTGCCGTCGACGCGAAGGGTAAAGATCAGCGGGCACCGTTTTGCCCGCTGGAGCGCGCAGACAATCCGCTCGATGAGCGGGAGGTGGAACTCGACAATAGACGAGACCATCCCAGGTGTCAAGGGAGAGTCCCGTCAACCCGCCCCACGCCGGCGGCGGTAGGACCGCATCTTGCCCATAAAATAAAAAAGCACCGGGAGGCCTGTCAGGCCCGCCCGGTGCTGGGGTGCTTCAGGGCATTCCCATTTCAGTTTCGTCTCTTGCCTGTGGCGCTCAGCTCTCCTCACTCAGCTCTTGAATTGCCGATTAATATCGGGGGCCACGGCCTCTGCCGCCGCGGGGTCCACCTCCTCGGCCGTACCCCCTCCCCATTCCTTGACCACGATGCGGCCCAGGGGTCTCGGGGATGGTGATGCCGCGCTCGTGTGCCCGCTCGACCATTTTCTTATGCCATTCCTCGCGGTACTGCTGCCGTTCCTCGGGGGAGAGGCTCCGCATCTTTTCCTGGTGCTCTCGCCACTCTTCCTGGGTCATGAGCTGCCGGCCGATTCCCCGGCCGAAGCCAAAGGCCTGCTCCGCTTGCTGCTCCCACTGCTCCTCGACCGCCCCGACCGTCAAAGGTGAGGTCAAAGGAATGGTAAGAAGTCCTGCGATAACCACAATTCCAAGCGTCCGTTTGAAGTTCATGGTAACCTCCTTATGTTGGATTCAACTACGTTCATCATGTTCTCGAAAAAGCCACCCAGCCAGGAAGAGAAAAGGTCATTCACCTGACAGGATGTTCCCGGGCCTCAAGCGCTCTGAACGCGAGCACCGCGATGACCATCAGAGTGGCGATGAACCACCAGGGCGAAAGGCCTGTGGCCGTGACAAGTGTTTCCTTGCCCAGGCTTGCAAGTCCCAGGATGCGCTCTTTGGCCCAGGGGTAGAGCTCGGCATAAACGGTCGCTCCGAAGAGCATGCCGGCGACCCCTGCAATGGCGTCTCGCGAGCCATCCCCGAGGGCAGCCACGCCGGTTCCGGGGCAATACCCTAGAATCGCCATTCCGACACCAAAGATGAGCCCGCCAAGGGCGTTTCCGACCAGATGGGCCGCCTTCACGTGGAGCCCATCGATCATGCCAAGCTGTAGCATCCCATAGATGCCCACGCCGCCCACAACCACCGCTGTGAGCATCACCTTCAGTACGGTGAAGTCCTCCAGGAGAAATTGACCCACAATCACATTGAATTGGGTGACCCCGCCCTTTTGGAGCAAAAAGCCGAAGATGAGCCCCGTCAAGGCTCCCAGGACGAGAATGGTCGGGTCTGCAAAGAAGCTGGTATCAAACATGGCTGCGTCTCCCTCTGCCATATACGGCGAAAGCGGTCGCGATTCCTGAGGCAAACATGAAGGTCACAAAGGTCCAGGAGGAGAGGGCTAACTGGAGACCTCCGGAGATGCCGTGCCCCGACGTACACCCACCAGCCAACCGCGCCCCGAAGAGCAAGACGGCCCCGCCGACAAAGGCTCCGAGGTAGCGCTTCCCTCTGGACGGACCAAAGCGCTCTGCCCAGATCGACGGGACAGCCTCGCGGCGCCTGGCACCCGCGAGCCTCGCCGCCAAAAAGGCTCCAACGGCAAGCATGACCACCAAGGCCGCTTGCCACTCGAATGCGGGCTTCCCAACGAGGTACTTGCCGAAGTAGGCGTTTTGCGGGACGTGCTCTTCTGCCACGAGGGCTCCGATGACGCCAGACGCCCGCACCATCGTCGTTGAGACGCCGAGCGCCTTGCCCATGAACAGAAAGGTTGCCCAAGAGAGGACCCCGATGCCGGCACCGACGAGGTAGGGGGACCACCGAGGGCGTTTCAGCAGTGACGTCATAGTCCAACCTCCTTGAATCAATTCCCACTCATCCTGACTCGCGATGCAAGTTGCTCCCCTGGTCCAGCCTCACCTCTATAGAGACATGGCCGTCTCGGAAGGTTCCCGAACGAGGAGGAAGCGGCCAATTTGTTGAAAATGTGGCTTCGTTCCCGTGAGAATTGAGATCCGGTGGGGGATGGTGTGAGAAGGGAGTCAGCGACCAATCTGGCCCAGAAGTAGCTTGCGCAACTCCTCGGGGAGCGCTCCCTCGCCGATATCCCTGCAGACTTCCTGGGCGAGGTCCATGGTGGCGAACACCACCTGGCAGCGTGCGCAGATGATCTCTTTCGCCCGGGGAAATTCCGCCCCCCGGTCCAAAGACTCCTGCTTTGCCCGAAGGAGGTCGAGGCAGATCTGCTTCGAATACACGGGTGGCGGGCCCTGCTTCCGGGAAAGCGCTGCGTCGAGCGCTTGCCGCACCCGGAGCCGCGCCCGGTGGATTCGGGTCTTCGCCGTGGCTTCCTTGATCCCTAAGATGTGCGCCACCTCTGTTATGGAGAACCCAATGATCTCTTTGAGCACCAAGGGGAGTCGAAAGGTCACCGGCAGCGAGGCGATCGCCTCGCCCACACGCTCCCGGCCTTCCCGGCGAAGCTGCTCGGCAGCACTGTCGTCCCTTTCGGAGGGCAACACGGCCATCTCTGTCTCGCCAAAGGGAAGAAGCTCTTCCAGGGACGCCATCTCTCTCGGCTCACCGGCACGCCGTCGGTGTATTCGCTGGCAGACACGAGAAGCGATGGTGTAGAGCCACGTAATTGGACTGGACCGCCCCTCGAACTGATCCCACTTGCGGTAGGCGTGGAGAAAAGTTTCCTGAACCAGGTCCTCCGCATCCTGTGGGTTCTTGCACAAGCGTCGGCCCAGCGCGTACAGCCGACCCCCGTGCATGTCAAGCAAGCGAGGGATGGCTTGCTCACGCGGCACGGCCCAGTCCTCAACAGATGTGACAGGTCTCATCTCCATGGAAACGCTCCACGTAACCTCAGGGGGTCCTGAAAAACGTTGACGTCCCTTGGCCCATCTTATATCAGCACTCGCCATCTTAGGGGAACTCCTTCGAGGCGGGTGGCGCCCACATAAACCGGAGGAACGGCAAATGCCTATGACGGCTTACCCCGGTCATTCCTATCCCGTGAATCTCCTAGTGACTTTTGGGCTGAAAGATCGTATTATGCAAGTGGTTAGGCTGACTTCGCAAAGGAGAAATCATCAATGTCTCATCTGGGTCGATCGAGGGCCTTCGCCGCCGCACTTGTCCTCGCGCTCCTTGCCTGTGCAACGGTGGCGGCAGCCGCGGCGAACACCGCCGATCAGCAGAGGATCGTTGATGAAGCGCGTAAAACCTATCAGAACTTCGAAGCTGACCCGGAGATGAAATGGTTTCCTCATCACCTGAAGGAGACCAAGGCCCTCCTCATCATCCCACAAATGGTGAAGGCCGCTTTTATCGTAGGGTTGGAGGGCGGGAGCGGGGTCCTGCTGGTCCGCGATGAGAAGACGGGGAAGTGGAGCAACCCCGCCTTCTACAGGATGATCTCTGGAAGCTTCGGCTTACAGGTGGGTGTCCAATGGCCAGAGGTGATACTCGTGGTGAGGACCAAGAAGGGCTTGGACTCGTTACTCACGTCATCGTTCAAACTGGGCGCCGACGTCAGCGTTGCCGCGGGACCCACGGGTGCAGGCGCCAAGCTCAAGACAGCCGATATCCTCGCCTACGCCCGGGCGCAAGGGGTCTTCGTGGGCGTATCGGTCGACGGGTCGTTCATTTCAACCCGGGACGACTGGAACAGCGCGTATTACGACAAGCCAGGAGTAAAACCGCTCGACATTCTGGTGCTGCGAAACGTCAGCAATACGAAGGCAGACCCGCTGGTTGAGACGTTGGACAAAGCGACAAAATAACTCTGCCCCTCTGTGCTTTACACGCGCGCAGGACGCCTGAGCTCCCGAATTGGGTCATCGACCCCCACCCCGTCGTTATCGCCCGCATCCCAAAGGACAAGGCCCACTGCACAACTAAAAAGTGCACCGGGGGGCCCTACGGCCCCCCGGTGCCTCATGACTTCAGCCTGGTTCTCTTAGCTCACGCTCACGTCGATCTTGCGCGGCTTGGCCTTTTCCTTTTTGGGCAAGTTGAGGGTGAGGACCCCGTGCTTGAGCTCCGCCCGGATCCCATCCACGTTGACCTCATCGGACAGCTCGAACTGCCGGAAGAAATTTAAGAGGTCGTATTCACGTGCGATGGGCGTGCCGGGTGCGACATGGTTTATCCGTGCCTTTAGCGTCAAGATGTCGTCCTCTACCCGGATATCGAGACCCCCCTGGTCCACGCCGGGCAGATCCGCGACCAGCGTCAATCCCGTGGCATTCTCGTAGATATCTACGGGCGGGGTGATGTAGCGTTCCTGCTCGCGGGTCACCTCGCGCCGGGGGGCCCCTTCCTGCCGGACCTCCGGAACTGTCTTCTCCGCCATTATCCTCACCTCCCCTTACTGAACAGATACCTGGATCTGGCGCGGCTTAGCCGCCTCACTCTTGGGCAGCGTGATCAGCAGTACGCCGTTTTTGTAATCCGCCCGCACCTTCTCCGCGTCCACGTCCACGGGCAGATCGATCGTGCGGCTGAACTGCCCTGCCGCCCGCTCGTTCCGATGGTAGGCCTCGGCAGTCACCTGCTCGAGCCCCGGCTTTTCCCCCTTGATGGTGAGCCGTCCCCGCACTACTGACAGGTCCAGGCTCTTCGGGTTCACGCCAGGGGCCAGTGCCTCGACGTACAGGTTGTTCGCGTCCTCGCTGAGATTGACGCGCGGGTACCGCCGGGTTGCCGTTCCGGGCAAAAACGCCGCCCGCCAGGCCCGTGGCCACCGGTCACCCTCAAATTCCTGAAATGTTCGATCGATCTCCCTCCGTAAGGCCTCCAGTTCCTCCCAAACCGTCATACTAAATCCCTCCTTTCCTCGTTCCCTGTGGGTTCTGCCCCAATAATATATTGATCTCGAGATATCTGTCAAGATATCGGAAGAAAATTTTAGCTGCGCAGCATAAGATTTTTGAGACATCATTATTTTCAATAACTTATATGGAATATCTTCACCTGATGGTGTGGAATTAGGGATAGTTCGGGGGCTAGGTGGCGGGCTGAGGCGGTCCGTCGCCCCTGTAGATCAGGGTGCCAATGAAGGAAAGGTGCTTACCTTGTGTCTCCCCTGCCTAGATCAGAAATGATCTGATCGAACTCCGGCAAAACTTCCTTCCGTAGATACGATCCCGCAGACTTTGAGAGCCTAAAATCGATAACCATTGCGATCTTTGCCCGGAGTGCCATCAGTTTCATCCTAGGGTCGCGCTTGGGGGCGGCGGCCGTGACTCTGCTCGAGCGCCTTCCTGGGGTCCGCATTTGCGCACGCATCTGGGCGGCGAGGCGTACGAGATCGAGCTTGCTGCGGGTCCGCTGGATATCGGAGTTGATCTGCTCTTGGGACAACTCCCGCCTGGCATCTTGCTTATCCCAATGCCGCCTGAGTTCCTCCGTCCGTGTATCAGAAGACATCCTCTCCCTCCTTTATTACCTATCGATCACCCACTCAACATCCCGAAGGATCGCCCGGAGGCGATGCGATCCCGGCGCGCCAGGGCTTCGTGCGGCGTGTTCCACTTGCTCTTGGCAGGCGGTGCAGAACACTGCATCGGGGACGACCTCCAATCGTCTCTGTGGGATGACTTCCCCACAGAGCTGACAGATGCCGTAGGTCCCTTGCTGGAGGCTCTCCCACGCCCAATCCAAGGCCTTCGCCCTGGCGGTTAAGCGCTCGTATTCCCTCGCCTCCTGTTCTTTCATGAAATCCTGTTGCGCCTGTTCAAACAGATCTTGCGGATTTCCCCCTGAGGACCGCTGGTCGATCTCTCTCAATCGCGCCCGAATGGCCCGCCGTTCTTCCGTGATCCTCCGCGCCATCTTCTCTTGACTAGCCATCTCGTACCTCCAGCCTCTCGTCCGCGTGCCGGGCGCATCCTTCCCACCTCAGGCGACATCCTGGATCCCGTCAGAGATCAGCCGCAGGAACTGAGCGGCCTCCTCACCCGTGAAGATCTCAAGCTCCTGGGCGATGCGGGCGATCTCATGCCACGACAGCCCTTCCCCGTCGGCCTCCTTGCCCTCCCGGACCCGGTCATAGATGGCGGCCGCCAGGTCGGGCGGCGCCCGACCGATGAGTTTGCGGAGCAGCTCGTGTCCCGTTACGCAGCCTCGTTCGAGGGACGACCTCCGCTCTGGTCGAGCCGGCCCATGAACTCCTCCGCCTTGCCGATCTGCGCCACGGTCTCGAAGATCCGCCTCTCCTCACCCCAATCGGACCAGTAGACCCCTTTCACCGGCACAACGCCGAGGCGGTGGGGAATTTTTTCCAGTAGCTCACGCGAGAGGTTTACGGCCCGGATCCTTCGATACACCTCCTTCAAGACCGTCGCCTCGCTGGCCGTTCCCAGGACCTCTCCGATAGCTTGGAAGTCCATCCAGAGCTCGGGGAGCACCTGCCGGATACACTGGAGAAAGGCCTGGAGCCGTCCCACTAACACCAGGGAGTTCCAGAGGCAGCCGCGGAGGTAGAGAGACTGGGCGATGGGCGGGTCGGGCTTTTCCCAGAACCGGCACACCTGGAAGAGCCCAAACTCCGACCGTCGGCCGAGTTCCTCGCCCGGCTCGATCCAGCCGTAGGCGGGCTCCGGGTGATCGGGCGCCATCCCCAGAAGGATCAGGAGCCAGGGATGGTCTGCGAGGAACTGGACTGCCTGCCCAACATGCTTCATGAAGACTGCCTCCTCCAGGATGAAGTGATCGGAGGGAAAGATCGCGACGGTCGCCTCCGGGTCCCGGGCGTGAATCCAGAGCAGGGGGAGGAGGACGCCGGGAGCCGTCTCCCGGTTGTGCGGCTGGATGACGAGCAACTCTCGGGGCCATCCACAGAGTTGCTCACGGGCCCGGTCCAAGTGCTCCTGGTTGATGACCGTCAGGATTCTGTGGCGAGAGATGTGGGTGGCGACCCGATCCAGGGTGTGTTCGAGCATGCTCCGGCGGCCAACGACGGCACAGTATTGCTTGGGCCGGTCAGCGCCCGTCACCCGGCGCATTAACCGCCGGACCCGCTGCCCGTCCCCGCCGGCCAGGATGATACCCCAGAGGTTCCCCAATTTTTTCGTGCCGCCCGGGTCGGCCTCTGAAGACGAGCCCCATCCTATGTCGGACAACGGCTGCATGTCTCACCTCCCCAGCCGATACGGCCTTGAAACCACAGGTCCGGCTCCTTCCTCTGCGGGTAAAGCCCCCCTCTGCCACCCCAATCGACAAAGGCGGGTCCTCCCCCTGCTGCGAGTGCGAGAAATGGGAAGGACGTCACCCGCACCTGGGAAGATGAACGGTAGGACCTGAGTGTGAAAACAAAAACGCCTCAGGGAGGAATCTACTCCTCCATGAGGCGTCGTGGCCTGTGTCGAGTGGTGCGCCCTAGGGACCCCTCGACCTCGTCCGTCTCTCTGCGATTATGTCAATACTACCCCCGCCCCCTTTGTCAAGGAGTTTGTTCGAAGGGGGCGAAAAGGTCCTCGGCTCTTAAGATCGTCAAGGCGACCTCCTTGAGGCTCGTCCGCTTGGTCCGGCTCTTTTGCTGCATCCGTCGGAACGCCTCTGCCTCGGAAAGTTGCAGTCGCTTCATGAGGATCCCCTTGGCCTGTTCAACCACTTTCCTCGTCTCCAACGCCTCCTTCAGGTCGTTGACTTCCCGACGGAGGGTATCCAGCTCCTGGAAGCGGGCCAACGCCACCTCGATGGTCGAGCGGAGGGCCGTATTGTTCACCGGCTTCAACAGGTAGGCCATGGCCCCGGCCTCGCCAGCACGCCGGACAAAGTCCTCATCGGGGTAGGCGGTCAGGAAGACAATGGGGACGGGTTCCCGGGCCAGAATGGTTCGTGCCGCCTCGATGCCGTCCATGCCTGGGATCCGGATATCCATGATGATGAGGTCCGGCTTGAGTTCCGACGCAAGCGCCACAGCTTCTTGCCCGTCCTTCCCCAACGCCACAACCTGATGGCCGATGCCTTCCAGTTGGCCCTTCAGCCCTGCCGCCACGAGGCCTTCGTCTTCGACGACTAGGACTTTGAGCCTTCGCATGTTTCGCTTCGACGTCATTGCAAGGTCCTGTTATGACCTGACCAATCAGCCCTCTGCTCGCCTGGGCTTGGGGAACCGGATGGTTGCCACCGTTCCCTGATCATTTTGGAGCTGAAACTGGCCCCGCAGATCGGTCTCGACTAACGAAGCGACGATATCCAGCCCGACACCGGCTCTCCGGCCGCCCTCGCTGGTGGCCGGGATCCCAACACCGTCGTCTTTGACCGCCAACTGGATTTCTCCTCCTTCCTCTGTGACCTGAACGTGAATGAGCCCGGCATCGCGAGACCGGAAGGCATGTCTGAGGGCGTTGGTGATCAGCTCGTTGGCGGCCAACGCTAACGAGGCAAGCCACTTGGGAGGGAGCCTGAGCGGAGGGGCGTCGACCGCGATCTTGACGTTTTCTTCCCAGCTCAACCCCCTCACGGCGGCTCTGGCCACGTCTTCGACCAGCCTTTTCAGATCCAACTCCCTGAATTCGTCCTGAGCGAGGAGATCGTGGATGGCGGCCAGGCTCTGCACTCGATCGATGCAGGCCTTCAGGGCCTGCTCAGCCGTCCAGCGCCTCCTCCGACCGAGTTCCATGGAGAGGAGACCAACGATCGTGGCGAGGTTGTTCCGAACCCGGTGGTTCAGCTCGTGGAACAGAAGCGTCTTGGCCTCAGCATCCTTTTTCGTCTGCGCATAGAGGCGGGCGTTATCGATGGCGCTCGCGATCGCCGAGGCCACCGATGAGAGAAAGGGGATCCCCTTTTCCGTGAAGCGCCCGGCCTGGGCGCTGACAAAGGTGATATGGCCGACGACGGTCCCCTTGGCTTTCAGGGGGACACAGATCAAGGACTCGATGCCCCCCAGGGTGGTGGCCAAGGAGGAGAGCCGGTGTTGCTCCGAGACGGAGTCAACCAATACAGGGTCCCACCCTTCCGGTGCTTTCCCCGAGATCCATTCTCCCACCTCGCTCCGGACCATGTCTTGGATCTGCTCATGGGGGACCTGAGGATGGGCACGGAGGACGAGCCCGCCGGACCTGTTATCGACAATGGAGATCACGGCGAGGTCCACTCCCAGCAGCTCCCGGACCTTCACCAGCGCTAACTCGAAGAGATCCTCCAACTCCAGGGTGGAGTCGAGCTGGCGGCTCAGTTCGTGGAGGGCCTCCAGCTCCGACTCCGCCCGCTTGCGCTCGGTGATTTCTCGGTACAGCGTCTCGTTGGTCTGCGCCAGCTCCGCGGTCCGCTGCTCCACCCAGCTTTCGACCTCCGCGTGCATCCGTTCCAACGCCTCTTGTGCCCGCTGGCGCTCGTCGATTTCTCGCTGGAGGCTTACGTTGGCCTGTACCAGCGCTGCGCTGCGTTCCTGAACGCGCAGCGCGACCTCCTCACGGACCTTGCTGAGGGCCTCATGTGCTCGCTTGCGCGCGGTGCTTTCTCGATTCAGGATCTCGTTAACCCGGGCCAGCTCCTGGCAGCTCTTTTCCGCCCTTCGGACCAGGCGATGCGTATTCATCACCAAACCGACCAAAACAAACACGTAGCAGGCATTCTTGAGGAGGTGGGCAGCGTCGAACATGCCATCGAACTGTTGGACGGAAAACGACATAAACATGGCCTGGCCGGCAAAACCGAGGATGAGCGCACGCACCAGCCAGTGGTCGAAATCACCTTCGCGCCATCGTCCTTTGCGCAAGTACTCAAAGAGGGCCATAAGAAAAAAGAAACCGGGGAGGAGCTCTTCGGGCCGGTGCAGGATGAACTCGGGATAGTACGGTTGTGGCAGCGGGAAGACCACTAACAAAGCAACACTCGCGAGCGTCAAGAAACCGGCAGTCAGGTAAATCATGCGTCCACTGATCCTGCCCGCCTCTCTCATCTTCCCCTCTGTGTCCCAGGCCCGCACGCTAAGCAACAAGCAGACGGATAAGAACAGGCGTGGGGCAATCTCGCTCCAGGGGTTCAGCGACGAAAGGGCCGCAGGAAAAAGATCTGCAAACCAGGGAGAGGCGACGACGGCGTGATATCCGTCCAGCACACCCGTGCCCAGAAACCCGGTGCCGATGATCAGATAGAGACCGGTTCGCTTGCCGGAAAAGCGCACCAGAGCAATGATGCCCACACACAGCGCCAATAAGGTGGCGATGGCCTCCATCAGCGCGTGGAGCTCGGCGCTGCCCTGCCAGGCAGACTCCCGGAGGATGAGATGGCCCGCCCACAAGCACACAAAGAACCCGATGTACGTCGCGAACCTGTTGGCGGTGACCTCATCCCGCATCATAGCCCGTGCGTCCCTCTGAAGTACCCACGTTGTGGCAGAGGTGCGAGAGGCGGTGGACCTCAGTATCCCCGACTGGGGTGAGGGTGTCAAGGGCGTCTTTCCCTCAATGAACCCGTATTCGTCCCGAGCGTACCGGGGGGAGACTGCGACGAGTGCCGTCCCAACTTTTCTCACCCAATGCGAAGACGCGGCTTGACAAAGGTGTGCGATCTGGCCTTCTCGTCCGTGTTCGGGGCAATACGTTGGAACGGTATTACTGGCGGTTCAGGCGGTCCATCGCCTCTTTGGTCAGCGTGGCAATAAAAGGAAGGTTGCGGTACCGCTGGCGATAGTCAAGGCCGTACCCGACCACGAACTTGTCGGGAATCTCAAACCCCCGATAGACGATGGGCAGGTCCACGATGCGACGAACCGGCTTATCCAGCAAGACACACACGTTAAGGCTTGCCGGGGCCCGAGGCTGGAGATTGCGCAGCAGGTAGCTCAGGGTGAGACCGGTATCGATGATATCTTCGACCACAAGGACTTCTCGGCCGGCGATGTTCTCGTCGAGATCTTTGATGATTTTGACCACCCCCAAGGGCTTCGCCCCCGGGCCGTAACTCGAGATGGCCATGAGATCAATGGAGACCGGCATGGTGATCGCCCGGCACAAGTCGGCGAGGAAGATGAACCCGCCCCGGAGCACGCTGATCAAGACGAGATCCTTGCCAGCATAGCCGCTGGAGATCTTTGCCCCCAGCTCTCGGACCTTCGCCTGCAGCTCGGCTTCTGGGATCAGGACCTCGGCAATATCATCGGCCATACAGCCCTCAGCGTGATAGAATTGCCCCCCTTGACAGTTCCAGCCCCATGGCATATATTGGTTGCGAGTCCCGAGAGGTCAATCCGATCTCGATACCGGGTCTTTAGATCCGGGGGACCGGGAACTCCCGAGGATATAACGACACGCTCATCACCTGACGCCGAGGGGCAGAAGGAAGAAGAGCGGGTCACGGGAGCCGGCCAAAGAAGTAAAAAGATCGGAGGGGTCACTCGGGACTCACTCTTATTTTGGGACGATCCCGAACCGCTCAAGAAGCTTTCGATAATCCCTCCCGTAAAAGACCTTCAGGTTCACAGTCGGATAGAGTTCTCGAAGCCTTCGGATTTTTCGGTTCTTCTTCGTCACGAGGTCCTGCTTGAGAGTCGTCAGTTCAATGTAGAGGTCAAACTGGGGAAGATAGAAATCGGGGGTGAAGCTGACGGTGGCTTCGCCGCCGCCGTCCCACTCCAGGGGAAAGCTCCTCGGTTCGTATTGCCACTCGATCTGGTAAAAGTCGAGAATCCGGGCAAATTCCTCTTCACTCTTGTTGGCAAACAGGGCACGCTCTGCGACCTCTTTTTCCTCGAGAACTGGACTCTCCTCTGCCTCGTGGAGGATCTCCCGAAACCGATCGAGAAGGGCAAGTGGGATCTCAAGCCGCTCCGCCCCCGGGACCCACTCCCCGTCTGGCTCCCGCTCAAAGAGCTGAATATCGATCCCACCCTCGGTGAGGAAGATGCGGATCTCCTCACCGGGACCTCGCTCCAACCGTTCGATGGGCTCTCTGCGACCCTCCGTCTGCATCCCTTAGGAACTCGCCCGGCGCGGCGGCCGACTCCGCCGGGGTGAGGCACCCACCATCACCCCGACCTCCGTGTTGAGCGGAATCCCCTTCTTACACAGGGGACACTCTTCGCGGACGTAGGTGGGGAAGTCTTTGGTCACGAGAGCGAAGAAGGGCTGTTGAAACCTGATGGCTCTATTCCGGTTCCAGAGACTTCCAACCCCGACCACGTGGCCACCCCGCTCTTCCACCAGCCGGATCAAGGCCCGGATCGTGGATCCGGTGGTCACGATATCCTCGACGATCAACGTCGAGCATCCCCGGTAAATGAAGCGAAAGAACTCTCGGGGAAGCACCACTTCCGTCCGTCCTTCTTTCCCCTCTCCCTTCACCGCATACAGCAGCTTGGGCCGCGATGGATGCGCCTTCGCCACACAGTGTCCGAGGATCGTGGCACCGATCCCTGAGGTGAGCACCACATCCACCGGCGAGTCGGCAAAGCGGTCGGCAATGATGTCCCCCAGTCCTTCGGTGAAGCCTGGCTCTGTCGTCACCAGTCGCTTCTCCACATACTCCCGCGCGTGCCGACCCGACGAGATGACGAAATGATCGTTCGTCAGGTACGCCCCGGTCCGCAAGATGATCCCGCGGTTCATCCGCTCGAGAACGTCCGCCTCCATAAGCCTCTCCTCCGTTCCGTCCAGCCTCCGCTAATCCATCCTCAAAATCTCACAGATCCATCGGATCAATAAAGACGAACTTCTCCATCTCACGCTGTTCGCGCGAAAGCCCACGTGTGTAGAGCGTCATCCCAACGCGGAAGGCCTCCTGGGGGATGAAAGCGCTCACCGGATCTCCCGCCACATAGGGAAGGAGCAAGGTCCCTCCCGCTTTGGCGACCAGAGTCTCTGCCGCTCTAAGTCCCTCCTGAAGGTGTTGTGGATCCCGCCATCCCAGCGGGTAGAGAAAGAAGGGACGAATCCGCGTCTGCGACTGACGGCTTCGAAACACCATCTGTGTCACCCGGGAGTAGTCCCATAAGCCAAAACAGACCCCCCAACCCCCGTGCACTCGTTTTCCGTAAGTTCCCTGCCATCCCAGAGGAGTCAGCCGATCAAACGTCCGACCCAGCGTTGCTGCATCCCAGGGGGGTGTGAAATGGTACGATCGGTAGGTTGCCTCCAAGAGGGAGACTACCTCTCCACTTTGCTCCGTAATCCGCTCGAACCCGACGGGCTCACGCGGAGCTGTCCCAGAGAGCAGCGCGAAGGCGCACCGGGCGAAGGGCAAACTTCCCCGCTCCTCCACAAAAGACTGCGATGCCGTGTTGCCTTCGAGGATCCAGGAATAGGCCCTGCTGATGCCCGCGTCCCGGACCGCATCGACCAGGGAGTCGGCGATCAGGCGTGCCACGCCTCGTCGGCGGTGGGTGGGACTGACTCGAAGGTCATAGAAATAAGCCCACCGATCGGTTCCCCCATGCACGCGAAGGGTCTTAAAGGTCACGCCTCCAACGCCGATAATTGCCCCTTCGTGCTCGGCCACACACATGTGGAAATTGTCATACGCCTGGGAGCGCGCAAAAAAAACGGGGGAGCGATCGAAGACGAGTTCGATCTCCCCCCCCATGACGCACTGCCGGTCCAACTCGATGAGGGCTCCGTTATCCTCTTTCCGAGCATCCCGGATGACAATCTCAGAAACTAAGGGGCCTATACGCTCCCCTCCCCTCCTCAGGGCCTCCTCTGCGCCGAGAACCCTCACAGCCTTTTCTTACCACAAGATAGCAGGGGGGTCAAGATCTCGAGGCCTCACCGGCCTCGCCTGAGAAAGCCGCCGATCAGCAGGACCGCCACTAAAGGCAAGAGCCCTGTCAAGCCAAACATGCTGTGATAGCCGATCCGCTGCGCCACCAGCCCCATGACCATTGGACCGAGGCTCGTGCCGAGAACCAGGGAACCGCTGAACAAGCCGAGCACACGCCCGCGACGCCCGGACTCCACCTGGTCCACCAGGACTGCGGCCAAGGTGGGATAGAGAAGACCGTGTGCGCCACCGGTGAGCCCACCGATCCAAAGCTGGGCCTCAAGCGGGCCTGGCCAGAGCAGGAGGAAGATCCCAACCGCCTGGAGGATGAGGGCTGGGATCACCACCTGCCACCTGCCCCACGCGTCCGCCCAGCGCACGCCCAGGTAGCGGATGGCGATCGCGGAGCAGGCGTAGGCGATGTAGAAGCCCCCCACCCTCTCTACCCCGCCGATCCCTGTGGCAAACGGGGGGAAGAACGCATAGAGGGTCCCAAAGCATATCCCGAAAATCAGGGAGACCAGCAAGGGAAGAAGAATACTTTTCCACGTGACCCCGCCCCATGGGCCGGAAGTGACGGGGACGACCTCGGGGGGCTTCAAGGCCCCAATCACCAAAAGACCACCCAAAGAAAAGAAGGAGGCAAACACAAAAAAGGCGTGATACCCATAGGCCTGAATCACGAGCTCTCCTACCGCAGGGGCGGCGCCCATACTGATCAGGCCTGAGATCCCGAAGATTCCCACCGCCTCGGCCCGATTGGTGGGAGGGGCGATCTCGGCAATCAGGGTCAGATTGGCAATAAAGAAGGCGGAATATCCGAAGCCCTGAATAAAGCGGAGCACGGTAAAAAGGGGACTCAGTTCCGTCACGAAGGCGAAAGCCACCGAGGCTATCAGCCCTGCGACACCGCCGAGATAGAGAAACGGCTTGATCCCGATCCGTTCAACCCACCTCCCCACCAGCGGCTGGCAGATGACGGCGGCCAGGCTGTAGACCCCCATGATCCAGCCGATGCGGGCTTCTGAGCCACCGAGTTCCGCAACAAAGAGGGGAAGGAGATTGAAGGCGTTGATATTGAAAAAAAAGAGGAAATTCGCCGCCGTGGCTTGCCAGAAGTCGGGACGAGATATGCCAGGAGAGAGGAGGAGGTGCCTCACCGGCTCCTCCGGACGGATGTCATCAAGACCTCTCCGAAGCGAGCAGGTGCGGAAGTAGCTCCTTGATGCGGTGGGCCAGCCGAGGTGGAGCGGCGTCTTTCCCTTTGTTCAGATAGAGCGCGGGTGCCAACATCTCGATCATCCGGCGCAAAGATTCGTCTGCACGAACTGCAGAAACGAAAAGGATCGGAGCCGGGGCGGGTGTCTCGAAACCCTTCTCGAGTGCCCGAAATGCCTGGGCGGCGACCGAGCCATCCATCGGTTTCATCAAGATGTCCATGATGACCAAGGAAATCGGGCGAAGATTCCGAAAGCGCCGGACGCACTCCGTCAGGAATTCAGGACCGCTCTCGCAGGCAATGACCTCCGTGGCCACCTTTTCTTCTATCAGGAGATCCTTCAACAGCGTGCGAAAGAGGCGTTCGTCATCCGCCAGAACGATACACTTGAGCGCTGAATCGAGGGCACCCCGAGCCACCTCCAGTGTGAAGCCGCAGTAGGAACACCGCAGTTGGACCTGTCCCCCCTCCTCGACATCGTAGGTGGGGGCATGCTCTCCGCAGCTCATGCAGTACAGCGAACTGCTCTGGTCGGCCCCGGTCATGTCAGTTGTGCCCCCTCGTGCTCCACGCTGAGAACCTTGACCGCTGCCCGGGTGCCCTTCTGTGCCCAGGTCCCTGCCATCTCCTTGCCGACCGCTTCAGGCTCCCGATCGACGAGGGCGACCACGGTCGAGCCAGCGCCACTCAAAAAGGCAGCGAACGCCCCCGCCCGCCGAGCCGCCTCGAAGACCTCTTCCATCCCCGGCAAGAGCTTCGCCCGATACGGCTGGTGCAAGCGGTCCCGGGTCGCTTCATCGAGGAGGTTCAGTTCTCCCGCGACCATCGCTGCCACCAAGAGCGCCGCCCGTCCCACGTTGTAGACCGCATCGGCCATGGGCACCTGCGATGGAAGGGCCCGCCGGGCCTCCGCGGTGCTCAACTCTCTTTCCGGAATCACCGCGACCACCTGGATCGCTTGTGGGATGGGAATCTTTACATATCGGATGCTTTCCCCTCTAAGACACGTGGCCGTCAATCCCCCCACCAAAGAAGGAGTAATGTTATCCGGGTGCCCCTCCAGAGGAAGCGCCAACCTGAGGATCTCAGGGGGAGACAGCGCTCGTCCGCTGAGCTCCGCCGCCGCTAGAACGCCGCCTACGCACGCGGTGCCACTCGAGCCCAACCCCCGCTTCAGGGGGATTTCATTCTTGAGATGGATCCTGAGCCCCGGCGCGGTGACTCCGAGATACGCGAACGTGGCGAGCGCGGCTCGGAGCACCAAAGACCTTTCCCCCACCTGCCGAAGACGGTCCGCCCCCTCCCCCTCCACAGTCAGCTCGAACCCTTGAGGGATCGCTTCCACCTCAATGGTGTTATACAGGCCCAGAGCCAATCCCAGAACGTCAAAACCAGGACCCAGATTGGCGGTGGAGGCTGGAATCCGCACCCGTACCCGTCGTCCACTTTTCATAGCGCATCTCCTATCAGAGTTTTCCTGGAAAATCAATCCGTAACGCGCTGATCTCTTTTTTCCTTGACAAGGGAAAGACGGAGATCTACCATGCGGAAAACCTTTTCCGGAAAAGGTTTTCCAATGTCCACCATCAAGGATGTTGCAAGGCTCGCCGGCGTCTCCATTGCTACTGTTTCTCGCGTCCTTAACGCAAGCCAGCACCCCGTTCGAGAGAAGACACGCCGCCAGGTCCTTGCCGCCATCGAGCAGCTCGATTATCGACCGAACGCGTTAGCCCGAGGTCTGTTGAGCAAGCGAAGCGGGACCATCGGGCTTTTAGTCCCCGACATCGCCAATCCGTACTACGCCGATATCGTCCGAGGCATCGAAGACACGGTGAGTGCCGAGGGTTATACCGTGATCATCTGCAACACCGACCGACAGCCCCAAAAGGTCGAGCGATACCTCACCCTGCTCCAAGAAAAGCAGTGCGACGGGATCATCTTTGCGGGAGGCGGACGGCGGGGCGGGCGGCGCCTCTCTACCCTTCCCGACCTCGGGATCAAGGTCGTCCTCATCGGTCGCCATGATGTGGATCTGCCAGCAGTGGTCGTCGACAATGAGGGGGGGGCGTTCAGTGCAGTCTCCCATTTGATCCTCCAAGGGCATCGCAAGATCGGCTTCGTGGGGGGGCCGCCGGAATCAACCACCACTCAGGATCGGCAGGCTGGCTTCGAGGCGGCCCTCAGCGAGCAGCACATTTCTCTGGACCGCCGATATCTTCGATATGGCGATCTTAGGCCGCAGGGAGGATATCAGGCGATGCGGGAGCTGCTCGAGCTCACCGAGCGGCCGACGGCAGTCCTGATCGCCAACGATCTCATGGCCCTGGGGGCGATCAAGGCGATCCGAGACGAAGGGCTCAGCATCCCAAGAGATGTGGCGGTGGTCGGGTTTGATGATATCCTCATCACTACGCATCTGGAGCCCTCCCTCAGCACCGTGGCCGTGCCCATGCACCAGTTGGGGCAAGAGGCCGCCCACACGATGCTCAGTCTCCTCAGGGGTGATAGAGATTCCCCGTCAAAGAGCCTGCCCACCAAGCTAGTGGTCCGGCGGTCGTCGGGGCCAGACAGCCGCACAGAGGAAGCGTAATCTCACGCGTCAGTCAAAGGAGGCACAGATGTCCAGGAAGCGACGAAACCTTTTAGATCTCTCTTATGTAGATGTGGCCGAGTACCTGAAAAAGAACGATACGATTTTGATTCCCATTGGGAGCTGCGAGAAACATGGGGCGCACGTCCCGCTTGGCACTGACAGCTTCATTACGATCCGCATGACGGAAATGGCCGCAGAACTGGCCGATGTGCTTCACGCCCCCATATTCCCCGTTGGCTACTCCCCTCACCATATGGGGGAGGTCGATCAGGGAACAGGAACGCTCACCTTCTCTGGAGAGACGTATAACCGAATCCTCTACGAGATTGGCCGGAGTCTCATCTTTCACGGCTTCAGCAAGCTCATCTACGTTTCACACCATGGCTCCAATACCAAGCTGATCGACTCCTACCTCCGCCGGGTTCGCTACGAGACGGGAGCCTTCCTGGCCTTCTACAAGACCCCGACGGAGCGGGAGCTCTCGGTCGTGGGCGATATCATCGAAGGGCCGCCGGAGGAGACGCCCGGCTGGCACGCGGGCGAGATCGAGACCGCCATGATCCTGGCGTACGACGAGGCACTGGTGAATATGAAGCGGGCGAAGCAGGATCGGGCGCATGCGCCGAAGTGGATGGGCGAGGCCTTCTCCAAGAAGGATGGGACCGGCACCGTCATCTTTCAGCAGGCCGAGAACATCTGGGTCCCCATGGAACACCACGAATATTCGGACACCGCCACGATCGGCAATCCCTTCCGGGGAACAAAGGCCAAAGGGGAGAAACTGTTCGAGCGGGGCGCGCAGCACCTGGCCGCCTTCGTGCAAGAAGTGAAAAAGATCAGCGTCAAAGTGATCCATCGCGACTTTCCGGAACGGGCCTGGTGGTCCTAACCGACCGCGGGTATCGCCTTCGAGCAATCTCTGGGACCGGACCTGGTGAGCCGTCGGCATGGCGAAGACCATTGCGATTCTGGCCACGCTCGATACCAAGGGGGCTGAAGCCGCCTTCCTCAAGCAAATCTTTGCGCAGCGGGGCCTGAACCCTCTCTTGCTCGACCTCGGGCTGCTCGAAGATCCTGTGGTGAGTTCCGACATCTCGCGGGACGCCGTGGCAGAAACAGCCAAGGCGAGCGTGGCAGGGCTGTTAGCTTCGTCTCGAGACGAAGCCATGGCCCGCATGGGCGTGGGAGCGGGGATCCTGCTCAAAAAACTCCATGATCAAGGGAAGCTGCATGGAGTGATTGGCCTCGGGGGAAACCAAGGGACCGCGATGGCCTGCTTGGCCATGCAAGCACTCCCCCTTGGGCTGCCAAAAGTCATGGTCTCCACCGTTGCCTCGGGGGACATTCGGCCGCATATAGGGTCCAAGGACATTGCCATGGTCTTTGCCGTGGCAGATCTCTTCGGCGGACCGAATCCCATCAGCCGAAGTATTCTCACCCAAGCCGCCGGCGCCCTGAGCGGCATGGTCCTCTGGGGGGAAGAGCTTGCCGTCCCTTCCGGACTGCTGGTCATAGCCATGAGTGCGTTGGGAAACACCCATCCCGCCGTGGCTCGGTGCCACGAACTCCTCACCGGCGAGGGGTGGTGCGGGGTCACCTTCCACGCCTCGGGCGCGTGCGGGACGGCCATGGAGGAGTTGATCGAGGCAGCCAAGATCCACGCCGTCTTGGACATCACGCCCCACGAATTGGTGGGAGAAATCCTCGGTCACGATATCTACACGCCGGTTCGCCCCGGCCGCCTGACGGCTGCAGGCCGTCGGGGAATCCCCCAGGTGGTGTCGACGGGCGGACTCGAGTATTATTGTCTCGGGCCAAGGGAATCCATTCCCCCCGAGCTCCAGGATCGAGTCATTTACATGCACAACCCGGCGAACGCGAACGTCATGCTCACGGCAGAGGAAATGAGCCGCCTGGGGCAGGCCATGGCACAGCGGCTCAACCAGAGCATCGGCCCGGTGTCCCTGATCCTCCCCCTCAAGGGCTGGTCTGAGTATGGCCGGGAGGAAGGTCCCCTGTGGAACCCAAAGGGAAGAGCGGTGTTTGCCGCGAGCCTCAAGGCGGCACTTCGACCGAACGTCGAGCTGGTCGAACTGGATCTTCATATCAACGATCCTCCCTTTGCCGAGACGTGCGTCGAGCGCCTTGCGGCGATGCTTCAGGGACCTTCTGTCCGTCCGCGCTGACGAGAACGCTATGGCCGATGTAAAGCAACTCAAAGAGGAACTCTCTGAGATCTCCGTTCTGGCCTGGCAGCGGCGGCTCATCGCAGGGGCGGGGGGCAATGTGAGCCTTCGGATCCCGCGGACGGATCTCTGCCTCGTCACGGCCACCGGGGTGGCTCTCCTCGACGTGAACCCCGCGACAATCCTGACGGTCAACCTACAGGGAGAGGTCGTGGATGCCCCCGAAGGCTGTCGTCCCTCCAAAGAGACCGGCTTTCACCTGGCCGCGTATCGACTGCGTCCGGACGTGGGAGCCATCGTCCACGTCCACCCCCCCCACGCCACGGCCTTTGCGACAAAAAATCACCCTCTGCCGCTGGTCACGGACGGGGCCGCAGCACGCCTCAAAATGGTCCCCTGTCTTGGATATGCCCCCTCAGGCTCACCAGCACTCCACCAAATCGTGGAAGCCGGGATCAAGACATACCCGGAGGCCACAGCCTTTCTTCTCAAAAATCATGGACTCATCGCGATGGGTCCCCATATCAAGGGGGCGTTTTACATCGCGGATCTCGTGGAGGACACGGCCAAGATCGCGCTCTGGAGCCGTCTGGTCGACGAAAAACCCTTTCCCATGGTTCCCGAAGTCTGGGACACAGGAGGTAAAACATGACCCGCCCTGACACGATGAAAGCAGTCATCCTCCCTGCCCCAGGAAGGATGGCAATAAGCACAAAACCGGTCCCCAATCCCGGTCCGGAAGAAGTGTTAGTCCAAGTGGCCGGATGCGGCATTTGCGGGACCGACATCAAGATCCGGGATCACGGCCTTCCCGGCCAGCCGCCATTTGGCTCGTTCACGCCGGGTCACGAATACGCCGGGACTGTGGTGGCAGTGGGGGAAACCGTGGATGAATTTGCCATCGGGGATCGCGTGGTCGTCGAGGCCCATAAAGGATGCGGCCGGTGCGAAAACTGCCTGGGGGGGATGTACACCGCCTGCCTGAATTACGGTAACGTCGACAAGGGGCACCGGTGCAACGGCATCACCACCGATGGCGGGTTGGCCACGTATGCGGTCAACCACGTCAACACCCTGTACAAAATCCCCGAGAATGTCTCTTTTGATGAAGCGATCATGATTATGACCGCTGGCAGCCCTCTGTACGGGCTGGAGAATGCCGGCGGCTATATCGTCGGGGAGACCATCGCTATCCTCGGCCCGGGGCCCATCGGGCTGATGGCGGTCCAGCTTTGTCGCGCCATGGGGGCCGGTCGGATCATCCTCACCGGGACGAGAGAAGGGCGCCTCAAGCTCGGGAGGGAGCTCGGGTCGGATGTCACGGTGAACACGCGGGAAGAGGACCCGGTCGCAGCGGTGCTGAAGGCGACCGGCGGTCGGGGCGCCGATATGGTGATTGACTGCGCCGGGGGCGACGAGACTTTTGCACAGTCGCTCCAGATGGTGAAGCGTGGGGGCAAGGTCGTGCTGGTTGCCTTTTATAAAGGACCAGTGACGGCCGACATCTCCATCGCCGTGCGGAACAACGTCACCATCTACACCGAGCGCGGCGAAGGAGGTGGAAGCGTCGGCCGCGCCCTTGCGCTTTTGGCGACGGGCAAAATCGTGGCGAAGCCCCTCGTCACCCATGTCTTTCCGTTAGATGAAGTGCATCGGGCGTTCGAGGTCTTTGATAAACGGATCGGAGACCCCATCAAGGTGATCCTTCGTCCTTAATGTGAAAGGAGGGTAAAGTGATGAGACGACTCGGCTGGCTTATCCTAGGTTTCTTTTCTCTCTCCGTGCTTGCGGTTGAGGCCGCTGAATACCCCACCAAACCGATCCAATTCATCATCCCCTGGAAGGCCGGGGGGTCCGCGGACGTCGAAGGCCGCGTGATCGCCGAGGCGGCGGAAAAGATTCTCGGCCAGCCCGTGGTCTCGGTCAACAAGCCTGGGGCGGGTGCAGGGATTGGCTATACCTTCGTGAAGAACTCGAAGGCGGACGGCTATACGGTCGCATGGAACTCGACCTCCGTCCTGACCTCCACTAACCTGGGCACGGCCCCCTTCCCGTACACCGCCCTCGATCACGTCGCCCGGGTGTCCGTCCAGTCCATGCCGATCGCGGTCAAGGCGGACAGCCCTTGGAAGACCTTCAAGGAGTTTGTCGCGCATGCCAAGAAGAATCCGGGCACCGTGCGGATTGGCACTGCCGGGACGGGGAGTGCCACGCACATCGGGTCGGTGGCGGTCGGCCATGCCACCGGAATAAAGTTTATCCACGTCCCGTTAGGGTCGGGCCGCCGGGTCCCGGCGCTTTTGAGGGGAGAAGTCGAAGCGGTCTGCGTCCCCCTGCCCGAAGCGGCAAAGCACGTGGAAGCAGGAACGGTGCGCCTGCTGGTGGTCCCCAGCGAGAAGCGCGATCCTCTTGCCCCGGATGTGCCGACGCTGAAGGAACTGGGCTATCCAGCCGCAATCGAACTCTTTCGGGGATTGAGCGTTCCCAAGGGGACACCGCCGGCCGTCATCCAGAAGCTTGCCGAGACCTTCCAAAAGGCGGCAAACTCGACAAAGTTCAAGCAGATGGGGCATGCGCGGGGATACTCGGTGAGTTATCTCGGGCCGGGCAAATTCGACAAGTACCTCGCGGAGCAGAACGAAATCATCGCCAAGACGATCAAAAAGGCCGGAATCAAACCGAAGAAGAAAAAGAAGTAAGCCTGGTGGGGGCATGCGGACGGACACCGTCATCGGGGGAGGACTGCTCGCCTTTGCCGCGGCGTACGGGTATCTCACCCTCAAGCTCCCCGTGCAGCCGATGGAACATACGCTCGGGCCAGCCTTCCTCCCCAAGCTCCTGACGGGCCTGCTGATCCTTCTCACAATCCTGCTCCTTCTGCAGGCGCGTCACGCACCGACCCCCAAGGCTTCCCCCCTCGCCCTGGGCGCCCGCGGCCGTCTCGTGGCCCTGGGCGCCCTCATGGCGACATACGCCGCGGGGATGGGGCTCGCCGGCTACCTGCTTACCACTCCCTTTTTCCTTGCTGGAACTATCTGGCTTGCCGGCGAGCGCCGTCCCCTCCGCATATGTCTGTGGACTGCCGTCCTCTTTGCGGGAATCCACCTTCTCCTGCGCGTTATCTTCCGTGTCCCTCTCCCCTTAGGCCCCCTCGACTAAAGGCAGGCAAAGGAATCCACCATGTTCAGTTGGGATCTCCTCATCTCCTCGGCGATCGAGGCCCTTCGGTGGCAGAGCCTGCTCGCAAGCTTCATCGGGGTTCTCCTCGGCCTCTTCGTGGGAGCCATGCCGGGGCTCACCATCACCCTCGGGATGATCCTGATGCTCCCCTTCACGTTTTATTTAAAGCCGGTCACCGCCATCAGCCTGCTCCTCGGTCTCTATGCAGCCGGGATGACCGGAGGATCTTTTTCCGCCATCCTCCTCAACATGCCCGGCACCCCCTCTGCCTCGGCCACAATGCTCGATGGATACCCACTGACCCAGCGGGGAGAGGCGGGAAAGGCCATGGGGACTGCAATCATCGCCTCGTTCTGCGGGGGGATGTTTAGCCTCGTGTGCCTGGTGCTGTTCGCGCCCCTCATCGCCCGAGTGGCGCTGCAATTCGGTTCCCCCGAACTCTTTTCGTTGGTCCTCATGGGCTTGACGTTAATCTGCACCTTTGCTGAACGCTCCATGCTCAAGGGACTCATCTCGGGGACGCTCGGACTCGCCTTTATGACAGTGGGGCTTGATCCGATCGTGGGCACGGCCCGCTTTACCTTTGGGGTGGTCGAGCTTCAAGCGGGCGTTCTCTTCCTGGCGGCGATGATCGGTCTCTTTGCCGTATCCCAGGTCCTCGAGGAATTGCAGTCGCTCAGCAAGCTCATCCTTCCCCGATTCGACGCCCGCCTGGCCGGCCTCCTTCCTCGTCTGGCAGAACTCAAGCGCTGCGCCAAGGCGATACTCCTGGGGGCGGGTGTGGGCACCGGGGTCGGAGCCATTCCAGGGACAGGTGGGCCGATTGCGGTTTTCCTGGCCTACGATTACACGAAGCGGCTTTCCCGAGAGCCCCACCGCTTTGGCCATGGTGCGCTAGAAGGCGTGGCTGCCCCTGAGGCCGCCAACAACGGCGTCTCGGGGGGTGCGCTCATCCCCATGCTGACCCTGGGAATCCCCGGAGACCCCGTCACGGCGGTGCTCCTCGGGGCCCTCCTGATTCAAGGACTCATCCCGGGTCCTCTGCTCTTCGTGGAGAATGCGGGATTCGTCTACAGTGTCTTCGTCGCCTTTCTCGTGGCCAACCTGGTCAATCTCATCGTCGCCCTTTCTGGGATTCGATTCATCGTCCAGGTCTTGCGGATTCCCAAGACACTCCTCCTCCCCCTGATCACGACCCTCTGCATCCTCGGATCCTACGCCATCCGAAACAGCCTGTTCGATAGCTTTGTCATGATCTTCTTCGGCATCCTGGGGTATCTAATGCGCCGGTACGGCTTTCCTGTCGTCCCGATGCTACTGGCCATGGTGCTCGGGCCGACCATCGAGCAGCATCTGCGCCTCTCCCTGATCATTTCTCGAGGGGACCCCTCCACTTTCGTCACCCATCCCATCTCTGCCGCTTTTCTTTTCCTGGCGCTTCTCTCGCTGACCAGTCCTCTGTGGGGGAGATTCCGGCCCACGCGCAGAGCCAGGTGACCTTGCTATACAGCAATCTACCGGCCGGCCCCTTCAGCGCTCAGGGGCTCACAAATTTGTATCCGATCCCGTGCACCGTGCGAATAAAGCGGGGATTTTCTGGGTCGTCCTCGAGTTTCTGCCGAAGCTTCAGGATGTGATTATCGACGGTCCGTGTGGTCGGAAACCGCTCATATCCCCAGATCTCATCCAGCATCCGGTCTCGGGCCAGCGCTTCACCCTTGTGCTCAATGAAATACTTCATGATCTCGAGTTCTTTTTTTGTCAGTGGGATCCGCCGATTCCCCTTGACGGCGATGCAGCGTTTGAAGTCAATGCGGACCGATCCAAAGCTAAAAGATTCGACGTCCGACCTGCGTCCCGGGCGTCGCAGGACGGCCCGGACCCGCGCCAGGAGTTCCCGAACGCTGAACGGCTTCGTGACGTAGTCGTCTGCTCCCAACTCCAGGCCCACGACAGTGTCAACCTCTTGGCCCCGAGCGGTGAGCATGATGATACGGACATGGACCCCTTTTTTCCGGAGTTCCCGGCACACGTCCCAGCCACTCATGCTTGGCATCATGATGTCGAGGATGATCAGGTCGGGTAGTTCCCTCTGCGCCTTGGCGAGGCCGTCGGG
This sequence comes from uncultured bacterium, assembly GCA_964348275.1. GTDB lineage: Bacteria > Methylomirabilota > Methylomirabilia > Methylomirabilales > CSP1-5 > CSP1-5. Next base: position 963 of record CAYGBT010000035.1, on the reverse strand, counting down.
GCCGTCACGGGCGGTGAGGACGGCGTAGCCCTCGTAGCTCAGGTTGTCTTCGAGCCCCGTCAACATCTCCGGCTCATCGTCAATGACAAGAATCCGCTTCATAATCTCCGGTCGGCTAGGAATCAACTGGGATGATGAGGGTAAATGTGCTTCCCTCCCCCTTAGTACTCTCGACGACGACCCTCCCGCCGTGGCCTTCAACGATATGCTTGACCACCGACAACCCGATTCCACTACCCCGGGTCGATTGCGTCTCGTTCCGCCCAGCCCGATAGTACTTCTCAAAGATATGTGGTAGGTCCGCCGGATCAATCCCGATGCCCTGATCGGCAACACTACACCGAAGCTCCCCTTCCCATACCACGGCCTCGACCCGGATGACCTTTCGATCTTTCGAATAGTTGATGGCGTTATCAATCAAATTCCCCAGTGCTTGACGGAACGCGTCAGGGTCGAGAGGGATCTCAGGCATATCCGGCTGAACCTCGACATCCACGCTGAAGCGTAGCCGGTTGAGCTGATACTGAAAGACCTCCAGCGTCTGAACGATGAGCGGACCCACCTCGCACAGCTCTAAACGATAGCGGGCTTTCCCAACGTCGATCCGGGAGAAGTCCAGAAAACTGTTGATGAAATGAGTCATACGTTCGCTTTCCCGGGCGATGATCCCGTAATACTCTCCACGTTTAGCCTCCTCGGCGATCCGCCCCATCTCTAATGTCTCGGCGTACATGCGAATCACCGAGAGGGGGGTCTTCAAGTCGTGGGAGACATGGGTCACAAACTCGGCCTTGAGCTGTACCATCTCCATTTCACGCCGCAGGATTCGAAAAAGGAAGTACAGGCCACTGGCAATGACCACGACCAGCATTCCGATGAGTAAACCCAAGATCAGGACTTGCTGGTGGAGCGCATCCTCAAAGGCCATTCCCTCTGGCTGATAGACGGCCACTCGCCATTGAG
>CAYGBT010000034.1:0-27850 GCA_964348275.1 uncultured bacterium | reverse complement strand
CCGTGATGTTCCTAAGCACGATGGCCAGTCCGCCCCTCTTCGGGTGGGTCGTGGAGGTGGGCGGCTCCTACACCCCGGCCTGGTTCATGGTCGTCCTCTTCCAGGGCATTGCCCTCCTGCTACTCGCGCGTATCCGAGAGGGAGAGAGATGAGGAGGCTACCCTCACTGCCTCCGGGGGTTGACGGCGGAGAGGAGATAATGGCGGTGGACATGGGCAATTGCGCATGAGCGACTTCGGCGTGTCCCAGAGAGGCGGCGAAGCGGGCGACAGCGGGCAAGGGACGCGAACCCTTGTCCTGGCGACCTTGCAGCAGGCTGGGATCACCTTGGTCCGATTTGGTCTTCCGGCGCTCGCCCCCTTCGTCCGGGAGGACCTTGCTCTCTCTCTTTTGCAAGTGGGGATCTTGCTGGCTGCTACGGATGTGGGCGGCTTCCCGTCCTTCATCCCGACGGGAATCCTATCCGATCGCTGGGGAGAGCGCCGCGTGCTGCGGGCCGGGGGGATAATAGTTGGGAGTGCGGCCATCATCGGGACGCTGGCCCCCTCGTATGGGGTCCTGCTCCTCTGTCTCGCCATAGCCGGTATCGGGGTCCCAAGCGGCCAAACAGCGGGGATCAAGGCCGTCGTGCGGCGGTTCCCGGGACATGCGCGCGGCTTTGCCATCGGTGTCCGACAGGCGGGCCATCCCGTCGGGGGAATGGCGGCCGCGCTCCTCATCCCGTATCTCGCCGGGCTGGGAGGGTGGCGGGTGGCCTTAGCGGGGGTCGGGGTCCTTTGCTTCCTGTTTGGCCTCCTATCCGGGGGGCTCCCCCCCGACAGCCCGTCTGTGAAACGACGGACTGCGAGCATCGGAACAATTCCCAGCCTCTTTGCCGATCGGGACTTTCTCTCCATCACGCTCCTTGGGGCCTGCCTGGTGGTGGGGCAGTTTGCCCTCGCAGGGTATCTTCCCCTCTTCTTCGTCGACCGCCACGGCTGGACCCCGGCGGGGGCCGCCCGCCTTCTTGCTTGGATCCATCTGGGGGCGATTGCGGGACGGATCGGGTGGGGTGTGTTATCGGACCGGTTGATCGGCGGACAGCGCCGGCCGGTGCTTGCGTGGGTGATTGCGAGCGGGGCTGTCATTCTTGTAGCTGTAAGCCAATTTCCTCCTGGAGGGGGACTCGTGCTGGTGAGCGCTCTCGCCTTCGTCGGTGGGCTCTGCCTTGTCGGATGGAACGGACTCGTCGTCAACCTGTTCACGGAAGGGGTGGAAATTGACCGGGCGGGGACTGCGCTCGGTGCGCATCTCTCCATCAGGTTTCTGAGCGCTATGGTGAGTCCGCCCCTCTTCGGGTGGGTCGTGGACGTGGCCGGCTCCTACACCCCGGCCTGGTTCATGGTCGTCCTCTTCCAGGGGGTCGCCCTCTGGCTGCTTTGGCGGATCCGCGAAGGTGGGGGGATCAGAGAATAGCTATGCAGCTCGCGCGCGGTGACGTGCCTCCGAGAGCGCTTCTATTTCGGGTGGCCGTCGTGCTGCAGGTGCCAGAGGCGAGAGTAGAGTCCTCGTTTGGCCAAAAGCTGCTGGTGGGTTCCCTGTTCTACCAGCTCTCCGTGATGGAGGACGAGGATTCGGTCCGCCTCCGCTGCGCTTTGCAGCCGATGGGCGATGATGATGAGGGTCTTCCCTCCGGTGAGATGGCGAAGCCGCCGGGAGAACGCTGCCTCGGTCGCGGCATCAATGCTTGAGGTCGCTTCGTCGAGAATCAAGATGTCCGGGGCGTAGGCGAGGGCGCGCGCGAGACCGATGAGCTGCCGCTCCCCCATGGAGAGGGAGGCCCCCCGCTCGGTGAGACGGGTCTGCAGCCCGGCCGGGAGGCGCTCGACCACCGGCGAGGCACCCGCAAGGTCGAGCGCTCTGTTCACTGCCTCCTGGCTGACCCTATCACCCACGCGAAGATTGACGGCGACGCTTTCCGAGAAAAGAAACGGGTCCTGAGGGATGAGCCCGATCCGTTGCCGGAGATTGCTGAGGTCAACCTCCCGGATATCGAGCCCGTCTGCCCGGATGGTGCCCCGTTCGATCTCGTAGAGCCGGGTGAGGAGGTTGATCACCGTGCTCTTACCTGCGCCGGTGGGCCCGACGAGGGCGACCCGCTCGCCGGGCTCAATCGAAAAGGAAAGCCCCTTGAGGACGTACGCTTCGGGCCGGTAGGCAAACCAGACATCTTTGAACTCGATCGCACCCCGCAGTGAACTCAACCGGTGCCCGTTGCCGTTCGGCTCCTGCGATTCATCCAACAGGTCAAAGATCCGCTCGGAAGAGGCCATGGCTGATTGCATGACGTAATACTTTTCGCTGAGGTCCTTGATGGGAGTAAAGAACCGTTGGAGATACTCGAGGAAGGCAACCAGCACGCCCAAGGTCAGGCCTTCCTGAACCACCTGCCCGCCGCCGTACCAAATGATGAGTCCTAACCCGACCGCCGCGATCACCTCGACCGCCGGATAAAAAAGGGCGTAGTAGAGGAGCGAGCGGAGTGTGGCCTCACGGTGCTCGGCATTCACCCCGGCAAAGCGGTTGGCCATGGCCCCTTCTCGTCTAAAGGCCTGGATCACCCCCATCCCGTTCAGGCTCTCCTGGAGGAACGCATTCAGGCGACTGAGCTTCTGACGGATCAGACGGTATGCCCCACGCGCTTTTTGCTGGAAGAGGGTGACGGCGGCGATCAGCAGGGGAAGGATGGTAAAGGCGATGAGCGAAAGTTTCAGGTTGAGGTAGAGCATCGCGGCCACGATCGCCCCCGCCGTCAGAAGGTCGCCAATGGCGCTCACGAGACCGCTGGTGAACAGCTCTTTCAAGTTCTCGACGTCCGATGTCACCCGAGTGAAGATCCGGCCTGCGGGATTCGAGTCGAAATAGCGCAAGGAGAGGCGATTTAAATGGCGGAAGATTTCTTGCCTGACATCGGCCATGATCCGCTGGCCGGTCCAGTTCGTGAGGAACAGCAGACCGTATCGCAGCGCGCCCTCGACGGCCACAATTCCGAGATAGAGCAGGGCAAGGGTCCAGAGACCTTCGAGGCGGGCCGGGACGATGTGGCTGTCGATGGCGACCTTGATGAGGTAGGGGCGGATGACCTCGAGGCCTGAGGCAAGAACGAGAAACGTTGCCGAGCCGGCGAGGGCCGTCCGATACGGCGTGAGATACCTGAGCAGGCGCTTCATCAGCCGGGCATCGTAGGCCCGTCCGATGATCTTCTCTTCCTCCTGTCGCACCATCGTTGTCATTCTGCCTCGTACCTCATAAGCAGTTCACTGGTCAGCGGTGACCGATGTCCGATGACCGGGGAGTTTCGAATTTGGGACTTCGAGTCGTGAGCGGTTCGGCCGAGCTCACCGTCGAGGCCCTCAGTCGAACGATTTCGGGTTTCGGATTTAAACCGCGGTTCTCTCAAATTCGAAGTTCGCAATTCGAAATCCGAAATCGCTTCACTCTCGACCCTCAACGCTCATCTGTGAACCGTGAACTGTGAACTCATCAAGTTCTTGCCGCCGATGATACTCGTCCCAAAGACGGGCATAGAGTCCTGCTCGATTCAAAAGCTCCCTGTGATTGCCCTGTTCCACGAGACGCCCTCCGTCTAGGACCAGAATGAGGTCGGCTGCCTCGATGCTCGTCAGCCGATGCGTGCTCACGAGGATCGTCCGCCCCCGGAAATGGAGCCGAAGGCGGTCGAGGATTGCCCTCTCGGTCTCGGCGTCCACACTGGAGAGCGCGTCGTCGAGGATCAGGATCTGTGGTTTGGGGGCTACGGCGCGGGCGATGGTCACGCGCTGGCGCTGGCCGCCCGAAAGGGTCACCCCCCGTTCGCCCATGAGCGTCTCGAGGCCATCCGGTAACGTCGCGACGTCTTCTTCCAGGGAGGCAAGGAACACCGCGTGGTGAATCGCAGTCTCGTCAGGGTCTTCGAGGCCGAAGGCGATGTTGTTCCGAAGGCTGTCCGAGAGGAGAAAGCCCTCTTGGGGGACATAGCCGATACTCTGTCTCAGGACGGTGGTGGAGAGCTGGGTGAGGTCGTACCTGTCCAGAGATAACCGTCCTTCTGGGACCTCCCGAAGACGGGGGAGAAGACTTAGGAAGGTGCTCTTCCCGCTTCCGCTCGGCCCCACAAGTGCCACGAAGGTGCCTGACGGTATCACAAACGAGAGGTGCGAAAGAGCCGGTGGACCGCTGCCGTTTCCATAGCGAAAGCTCAGGTCTCGCGCCCCGATCTCCCCCTGGATGGTGCTCGGTTGGATTGGCTGGGGATGTTCCCGGACCGCCGGTTCCTCTGCGAGCGTCTGACTGATCCGGTCGTAGGCAACCTTCCCCCGCTGCCACAAGCCCACGATCCAGGCGAGGGCGATGGTGGGCCACATCAGCATGGCGAGATACCCGTTAAAAGCCACGAGTTCCCCGAGCGTCATCTGCCCTGAGGCGACCTGCTGGCCGCCGATGGCGAGGGCCAGAACCAGGCCGATACCGCCGGTGAGGCTGGTCAGGGGATGGTAGATCCCTTCCACTTGCACCACGCGCATCTCCTCCGCCAGGTACTCCTCGCTCTTATCGCGGAAGGCTCCCGCCATGGCTTCTCCCAGGGTGTAGGTCTTGATGAGCCGCATCCCGGCCACTGCCTCTTGCACCTGGCCACACAACTCCTGGTATCGAGCCTGGGACCGGTGCACTGCCGCCTCCATCCGGTGACGGAGCTTCATGAGAGTCCACAGGAGCACGGGGAAGGGGGCCAAGGCGTACAGGGTGAGCCACGGGTTCAGACGTACCATGAGCAGGACGGCCGAGATCCCCATGATCACGGTACTGAAAAGGTGGAGCGGCCCTGCTCCCAACAGCATCCTCAGGATACTCATATCCTGAGTCGCCCGGGCCATGAGGTCGCCCGAGGGGACCCGGTCGTAGAAGCTGCCGTCCAGGCGGAGCCACTGCCAATAGAGCTGATTGCGAAGGTCGTACTCAATCTGCCGTGAGATCCCCACAATTGTTCTTCGGGCGACAAAGCGGAAGGTGCCCTGGAGCAGTGTGAAGAAGAGAAGGACGGCAGCAAAAATGAGGAGGGTCGTGCTGGGTGGTCGCTCTTGCAGGCGATCGATGGCCTCTTTGAGGATCCAAGGGATGGTCAGGCCAAAGCCGCTCGAGAAGAGGACAGCGACCAGGCCAAGGCAGAGGAGCCCGCGATAGGGCCGATAGAGTGTCAGAATTTTTCTCATGGAATTCCCTTGTAGCAAAGGGAGCATCGCCAGTCAATGTCACGGGTCACCCCCAGTGTTTTTCCGGTGCCACACTTTCCCTCGATTTCTTGGTAGTTGCCTTTGGCGCCTCGGTTGCATCTTTCGCCCCTGGTACCAGGGGACAAGCCATGTGTGCAAAAACTGCATATTGACAGGTAGTTACCTCGGGCCTATTTTTAAAACACAGTTTGGCCTTGAAACGGGGAATCCCGATTAGATATAGGAGGACCTAAACTAGTAGAAATACTTGGTACGCGGTTCGGGCGACCCTTCGAGTTGTCGCGGGTGGTAGGACGATGAAACCGGAATGAACATGGTCCCCTCGCCCACCGCCGGCACAATCGACGGCGCACCAATTAATCAGACGCCTTCTCGGGCGGAGCACGGCCCGAGAAGGCGTTTTATTTTTCAAACGTAAGTTTTTAGGCGTCTCGCTCCGGGAGGATGTGATGTTGCACGTGGGTACTCGGTGCGCGGTCATGTTCGAGAGGCTTTCCAGTTGGCGGCACTCGGTATTTGGTTCCAAACGTGGAAGCGAGGTGACTCCCATGTGGCGGCGATCCCCAAAACTGGCCTTGCTTCTCATCGGCGTCATTGCGGCGGGTTGTGCTCAAACTAAGTCATTCTTCGTGAGCGACGGTATCCAACCGCTGACGTCAGAGGTCCGTGTTGTCTTGATGCCACCCGATATAGAACTATACGTACTGACGGCCAGTGGCATGCTCGAACCAAAAGCAGAATGGACAGCAAAGGCCAGGTTGCACGTGATAGATGCGTTGAAAGAGGAGCTGCGGGCAAAAAACGTCCAGCTGCTCCTTCATCAAACACCGACAGATATGCCTTCACAGAACTACGAGCAGATTCAACTCCTTAAGCTCCACGAAGCTGTGGGTAGGACTATCCTGAAGCACAAATACATTTCCCAATTTGCACTGCCAACCAAAAAAGACAAGTTTGATTGGACCCTCGGAGAGGGTGCGACCGTCCTGCGCGAGGAGAGCGATGCCCAATACGGCCTGTTCATCCAGTTGAGGGATAGTTATACGAGTACTGGACGCGCCGTAGCCATTTTTTTGGCTGCGGCGTTGTTCGGTGTTGGCATTCCCGGAGGCCAGCAAGTTGGCTTCGCATCTCTCGTCGATCTCCACAATGGGGATATCCTCTGGTTCAATCGGTTGATCAGCGGGACAGGGGACCTGCGCACCCCTGAACCGGCACGAAAGGCCGTGAAGCAGTTGTTGACAGAGCTCCCGTTATGAAACTTGGGAAGAAAACTGCTTACTTGATTCTAGTCTTCCTCGCGTGCGCATCATGTGCAACGCCGAGGGGCAGTCCCGGGGCCCTGGCTGATATCAAGCCGGGTCAGCGACCCGCACTCGATACGGAGGAGGCTGGGTTTTGGATGATGATGGATCGCGTGGAGGAACGGCTGAAAACCTCGGGGAGGCTTGTCACTGACGCAGGCCTGACTGATGTAGGCGTGGCTGATGCGGGCCTGACTGGTATAAGCCTGAATTGGTATGTGCGTGACGTCGTGTGCAAGCTGGTAACCGCATATTGCCCCGACATTCGCGTCTACGTGGTCCAAACGCCACACTTCAACGCGACCATGGCTCCCAATGGTGCAATGCAAGTATGGACTGGCCTGATCCTACGCGCCCAGAACGAGGCAGAGCTTGCATACGTGCTTGGCCATGAGTTTGCCCATTATCTGCGCCGCCACACGCTACAACGCTGGCGCGATGCCCGCTCCAAGGCCAATTTCCTTGTCTTTTTCCAGATTTTGACCGCTGCTGCTGGTTACGGCTTTGTAGGTGACCTTGGGGCGCTCATTGCACTGGGGAGCATATACAAGTTCTCGCGGGACCAGGAACGCGAAGCGGATGAACTGGGGTTCGAACTGATGGTGAAGGCAGGCTACGACCCTCGGGAGGCATCAAGAATCTGGGAGGCGCTCGTGAGGGAACGAGAAGCGGCCAAGGACCCGAAACGGTTGATATTTTTCTCAACGCATCCCTCGACGAAGGAGCGAATCGAGACCCTGAAAGAGCTCGCAAAGAAAGCGATGGCGGATGGAGGAGAGAAGATTGTAGGAACGGAACGATTTCTCGCCGCCACACTCCCACCGCGAGCAACATTCTTGCGTGATGAATTGCGGCAGAAGGAGTTCGCGCGGAGCCAAGTGGTCTTGGACCGTTTGTTTGAAACTAACGTAGGTCTCGGGGAGCTCCACTTTTTCCAAGGCGAACTCTATCGTCTGCGGGCTAAAGAAGGGGATACGGACAAAGCAATTGCCGCCTATCAGAAGGCCTTAGGGTTCGAGGACGCACCGGCAGAGACACACCGAGCCCTAGGTCTGTTGTTCCTCCATGCCAATGAGAAACCAGAGGCGCGGTTGTGTTTTGAACGATATCTTGAGACTCGACCAGACGCAGCGGACCGGGAAATGATCAAAGCGTATATCGAGGATCTCGAGTGAGGTGAGCATGATGCGAATAGCGGCTCTTTTTGCATTGATCCTGATTGTGACCGGCTGCGCAGTCTACAGCCTGGTAGAGCCTCAACGAACAGATCTCGGGGATCTGTACACCGTCGACCCTCAAATCGCGTGGAGTTCGTCGCGCACAGGGAAGGTAGAGATCTGGACGGTCGATGGCCCATCGCTTCACGCACTCCGCTTTGTAAAGGGCCTCGAAGATGGTGAGGGGTTCGTCAAAGCCAAGGACGAGAAGAACATACCAAAGTTCAAAAAGCACATGACGCCTAGTGAGATTATGGAGTTTGTTGTTGATAGTCTCACTTTGGCTGGCGCGCAAAAGGTAAAAGCAATGAATCTCAGGCCCGAGAAGTTCGGCGATGCTCAGGGATTTCGTTTCGAGATGGCATATCTCACTAAGGAAGGTCTGGAGGAACAGGGTCTTGTGACCGGCACGGTCGTTGAGAAGAAATTACATCTCATCATGTATACAGGGGTGAAAGCCCATTACTACCCAAAATGTAAGGAGGACGCGGAGCGAATCATTCAGTCAATAAAGATGAAGAAGCGCAAAGCCTGATTCGTGCCGGTGCCCACCTCTGGCACAACCGACAACGCACCAAACACTCAGACGCCTTCTCGGGCGGAGCATAGCCGGGAGGGCGTCTTGTTTTGAGTACAGCCTATTTCCTTCAAGCCGTCATTCAGTCCGACATTTGACGTCCGTTTCTTTTTCCCGCAGTATGCTCCCGGAGTCAGGTAAACGAGATTGGAAGGGGTCAGAGCTTCTGCCACGATAATAAGTGGTTGCGTGCTTTGGAGCGCAGTGATAGAGTGCGATTACAGTCGATGAATTCTTGCCGCGTACTGGCACAGTAGTTGAAAGAAGCTGCGGAGGCCCAATGCGATTCCTGGTAACCCTTGAGAAGGATGAGGCTGGCTATTTTGTCGTGGAGTGCCCGAGCCTGCCGGGTTGCCTCTCCCAGGGACGGACACGGGAAGAGGCTCTCGCCAACATCCAGGAGGCAATCCTGCTCAGCCTAGAGACCCGGAAAGCCCAAGGGTTACCCCTCGAAGTTGAAGTAGCCGAAGTCGAAGTGGTCACCTCATGAGTGTGTATGCCGACGACGCGCAGTTTCTCCCGCGCGCTTCCCACTCGCTCGACGAAGCACCCTTCAAGTCCCCCCGAAGGCATTCTTAGTCAAGGGTCCGAGTCTAAATTCTGGACGGAGGCTGCTCTGTTCATGGAATTGGTTGCCTTCGGGGTGATCACTTAAATGACAAGGCTCCCGGTTTGCTCTGGGGACGAGGCAATCCGAGCCTTTGAACGGGCGGGCTGGATCAGGGCTCGCCAGAAGGGAAGCCACGTCAGCCTGGTGAAGCCGGATACACCCGTCGTACTTACTGTGCCTCTTCACAGCGAATTAGGACCGGGTCTCCTCCACAGTCTGATCCGGAAGGCTGGGATCACTGTAGAGGAATTCCGCGGCCTCTTGTAAGAAGGAGCGGGAATAAGGTTAGGAATGGCGAGGGAATTCCAAGCTGGTGAATGGAGGGGGGCGAGCGATGGCAGAGGGAAAGGGAAAGCAACCGCGACTGCTACAGGACTTTCAGCAACGGTTTCCGCACGTGTGGGAGGCGTACGTCCGGCTCCGCGAATCCTGTGACCGGCAGGGACCCCTGACTCCTCGGGAGCTTGAGCTTATCAAGGTGGGGATCTCGGCAGCCCTGCGACGGGAAGGGGGGCTCATCGCCCACATTGATCGGGCACGGGAAGTGGGGGCAAGTCCCGAACAGATTTACCAAGCCATTCTCGCGGCCACCGGTTTGGTCGGATTCCCCAACACACTAGCCGCCTTCGGTATTGCCCGAGATAGGCTAGGAACCTAGAAAGGTAGAGCGCTAAGGACGTAAGAGCGCTTAAGCCTTCCAGCCTCCGCGCGTGCCAGCATGCTTGCTTACATGTTGTAGGCGTCCACTCCCGCGAGGACCCAGCTTTTTTCGGCTTGCTCCCGACTGTGAAGGAGTTGCTGTCCCCTGACACACAGATCGTGCGGGTCCGCCTGCTCCGCGCCGGCGAGGCGACAGGCGTGGCAGTCAGTGAAATGATCGGCAACGCCCCGCGAGGTCACTTCAAGTTCATCAGATGTCACGGTTCCTCCTCGGAGGAATTGCCTCGCAAAATACAAGGTGCGTTCCAAAATGGGAAATTGGCACGCGCTGCCGCCTCCACGAAGATAACGCGAGATGGTTGCATGGAATTCCCTTGTCGCGGGGAGTAATATCGAATACGCTAGGGGACTGATATGGGGCTTAAATCGAGCGAGGCGGTCGTTATCGGGGGGCACAATCTCGGCGAAGCGGACCGGATCGTCGTCTTTTACACGCGAAGCTACGGCAAGATCCGGACGGTTGCAGCCGGCGCGAGGCGTATTCGGAGTCGGTTCGGTGGCAGCCTCGAGCTCTTTACGCATGGCCGCCTCGTTTACTTCGAGCGGCCCACGAGCGATCTTCACCGCCTGAGTGAATTTGCCCTCCGGGAACCCTTTCACGCGCTCCGAACCTCTCTGGAGCTCCTGACTGCCGCCTCGGAGGTGGCCGAACTCGCTGGAATCGGGGGGGTCGAGGGAGAGGGAAGCGAGGAGCTCTTTGCCCTGATCGTCGGGACGCTCGGGAGGCTCAATGCGGGGATGGAGGTTTCCGTCGTCCTGCGGGCCTTCGAGATCCGCCTCCTGAAGACTCTCGGCTACCTTCCCGAGCTATACAAGTGTGTTCGGTGCCGCGGAGCGCTCCCGGAGGGGGTTCAGGATTTCGGGCTCAATGAGGGGGGTCTCCTTTGCCCGACCTGTGAGGCAGGGGCGATGGAGACTACGCCTATCTCACCACCCGCGTTGGGTTTTCTGCGAATGGCCCTTCGGGGAGATTTGGGCATAAGCCGTGTCAGTCTCGAGCCCAAGGAGTTGGAGGAGCTCCGATCACTCCTGCAAACGTTTCTGGAGTTCAAGCTGGGACGCAGGATCCGATCGGCCCGCTTCCTCGTTGGAGTTCCGGGCTTTTCCCTTGACAGCTCATCCCCCCATTAAGTAAGCTGAGGCCTGAATTTACAGGGACTTCGAGTCCCTTTCGGAATATGCCCGACGCATAGGCATACGCCTTGGTCGGGCATCCTGCTCGGAGGGAGGAGCATGAACTATCAGGACGTCGTAATTGGACTCGAAGAGTTCTTTGCCAAGAAGGGGTGCGTGATCCAGGAACCGTACGATATCGAAGTGGGCGCGGGCACCATGAACCCGGCCACCTTTCTCCGGGTGTTGGGGCCCGAGCCGTGGAATGTCGCCTACGTCGAACCCTCGAGGCGTCCCACCGATGGTCGCTACGGAGAAAACCCCAACCGGCTTCAGCACTATTATCAGTTTCAAGTTATCCTCAAGCCCTCTCCTGATGACATCCAGGAGATCTATCTCGACAGCCTCCGGTATCTTGGTATTGATCCCCTCAAGCACGATATCCGCTTCGTGGAGGATGACTGGGAATCGCCAACCCTTGGGGCCTGGGGCCTGGGCTGGGAGGTCTGGTTAGACGGGCTCGAGATCACCCAGTTCACTTACTTTCAACAGGCGGGTGGGATCGACCTCAAGCCGGTCTCAGGCGAACTCACCTATGGAATCGAGCGGATCGCCATGCATCTCCAGGGCGTGGACAGCGTGTACGACCTGGAGTGGGTCGAGGGGGTGACGTACGGGGATGTCCATCATCGGGGGGAGATGGAGTGGTCGGTCCACAACTTTGACGAAGCGGACACGCAGCTGCAGTACAAGCTCTTCGATCTGTACGAGACAGAATCGCTGCGACTCATTGAGAAAGGATTGGTGCTGCCTGCCTATGATTACTGCCTCAAATGCTCACACACGTTCAATATCTTGGATGCCCGGGGGGTCATCAGTGTGACGGAGCGCCAGGCCCTCATCGGCCGGGTACGGAACTTGGCCCGTCGGACCGCCGAGGGCTATCTAAAGCAACGGGAAGATATGGGATTTCCACTGCTGAAGAAGGCCTGGCGGAAATAGTTCATAGTTCACGGTTCAGGGTTCGCGGCAAGACATAAGGTCAGAAAACCCCGAACCACAGGCCACGAACGGAGATATAGATGGCAAACGAGAAAGAACTGTTATTCGAAATCGGAACCGAGGAGATTCCCTCGGTCTATATGGCCGATGCCCTTCGAGATTTACACGCGGTCGCTGACCAGCTGTTGCGCCAGACCCGCCTGCGTTATGGAAAGGTGCGGACCTTGGGGACCCCGAGACGTCTGACGCTCTACATCAAGTCCTTGGCCGAGAGGCAGGCGGACGAGGTGCGGGAGGTGGTCGGGCCGCCGAAGGCGGCTGCGTATGACGCGGCGGGGAAGTCGACCCCGGCCGCGTTGGGCTTTGCCCGAGCACAGGGGATCCCCGTCGAGCAATTGAAAATTCGGTCCACGGAACGAGGGGAATATGTCGTCGCCAGAAAAATGACCAAGGGATCCAAGACCACCGAGGTGCTCCCTTCTCTCCTTCCGAAGATTATTACGTCACTGACATTTCCCAAGAGCATGCGTTGGGGCGATTCGACCATCCGCTTCGTCCGGCCGATTCGATGGGTTCTTGCCCTGTACGGGGGACGGGTGGTCGGGTTTGAGATCGACGGGATTCGGAGTGGCGCGAAAACTTACGGCCATCGCTTCCTCGCCCCGAAGCCGATCCAGGTCCGGACTTTTCAAGAATATCTCAAAAAGCTGGAAAAAGGATTCGTCATCGTGGATCAAGACCGGCGGCGAGAACAGGTGAAGAAGCTCGTGACTGAGGCGGCCCGAAAGGTGGGTGGCGAACCGCTCCTGGATCCCGATCTATTGGATCAGGTTACCCAGCTGGTGGAGTATCCCACGCTCGTCCGGGGTGGCTTTCCCGAAGAGTATCTGAGTCTCCCGCGGGAATTGATCATCACCCCGATGCGGAAGCATCAACGCTACTTTCCCGTCGTCGATAAGAAAGGGAAGCTGCTTCCCCACTTCGTTGCCGTCTCGAACATGAAGACGCGGAACATGGACGTGGTCCGCATCGGAAACGAGCGCGTCCTGCGGGCCCGATTAGCGGATGCCGATTTCTATTTCAAAGAAGACCAGAAAAGGCTTCCGCTCGAAAAGCTGGTCCCCCGCCTGGGCCATGTCCTCTTTCAAGAGCGGCTCGGAACCCTGCTCGATAAGACCAACAGGATCACCGAACTCGCTGGCTTTATGGCCAAAACGATGGAGCCGGCGGTGGAGGAGCATGCGCGCCGAGCCGCGACCTTATGCAAGGCGGACCTGGCTAGTGGCATGATCCGGGAATTTACGGAATTGCAGGGTGTCATGGGGCGCACCTATGCGGAAATGAGCGGCGAGAAGGGGGAGGTCTCGGTCGGGATCGAAGAGCACTATCTGCCCCGATACGCGGGGGATGCCCTTCCCCAGACGAAAGCCGGCGCCTTGGTCGGAGTGGCTGACCGGCTGGATAGCATCGCCGGCTGCTTTGGCATCGGGATGATCCCCACTGGCTCTGAAGATCCGTACGCGTTGCGCAGGGCGGCCATGGGCTGCATCCTGACCATGGCGGGACAGAGCCTCTCGATCCCGCTCACGACACTGACCCAGAAAGCCCTCGAACTCCTTGGTGACAGGGTCAGCCGTCCTCAGGGGGAGGCCTTACGCGATATTTTGGGGTTTCTCAGGGTCCGGTGTGAGGGCATCATGGTCGATCGGGGGATTCCGGCCGATGTGGCGACGGCGGTGCTCCATGCCAGTTTTGAGGATGTTCCGCGGGCGTTTCAACGGGCACAGGCGTTGGCCAAGGCCAAGAAGGATCCGGCCTTTGCCTCCCTGGCGATTGCCTTCAAGCGGGTGGCCAATATTCTTCCCCCCGATTTTGCGGGTGGGGTGGATGAAGGTCGGCTGCAGCAGGAGGCCGAGCGGGTCCTTCACCGGGAGGTACAGGCCCTGCAAGGTGAGGTATCTCGCCTGACCGATCGGGGGGACTACGAAGAGGCCCTGAAGAAGATTGCCACGCTGCGGCCCGCGGTGGACCGCTTCTTCGACGATGTGCTGGTGATGGCCGAGGAACCGGCGATCAGGGCGAATCGCTTGGGACTCCTGGCCGAGACGGCCGGCCTTTTTAGCCGGATTGCCGACTTTCGCCAGATCGCCGTTGCGGTATAGGAAGGGGGCATGGAGAGCGTCTATCCCGGGCAGGGGTGGGCGCTTATGATTTTTTGGCCACGAAGCGGGATAGTTTGAGAATGGGCACGAGGAATGCAAGGGCTAGCTGAGCGGCTTTCCTTGTGACTCATCAGCGCGGAGGTGTCATGGCGGCAAAGAAATACGTCTACTTTTTCGGAAGCGGCCGAGCCGAGGGAACAGCCAGGATGAAGGACCTGCTTGGGGGGAAGGGGTCGAACCTGGCCGAGATGACCAATCTGAAAATCCCTGTCCCACCCGGCTTTACGATCAGCACGGAGGCCTGCGTCGAGTCGATGAAGCTCCGAGGGAAGTTCCCGGCGGGAATGTGGACCCAGGTGGAAAAGAACCTGGCGAAGCTCGAGAAGGCGATGGGACTGAGGTTTGGGGACCGGAATGCCCCTTTGCTGGTTTCGGTGCGTTCCGGGGCCAGGGTCTCCATGCCGGGAATGATGGATACGGTGCTCAACTTGGGCCTCAACGATCAGGCGGTGGAGGGGCTTGCCAGGCGATCCCAAGATCCCCGCTTTGCCTATGACAGTTATCGCCGCTTCATCCAGATGTTCAGTAATGTCGTGCTGGACATTTCCATCAAATACTTCGAAGAGATTTTAGAGAAGCGGAAGCGTGAGCGGGGAGTCGAGTTGGATACGGAACTGACGACGGCTGATCTCCAAGAGGTCGTTCGCCGATACAAGGCCCTCGTCCGGGAGCGCCGCGGGCGGGAGTTTCCCCAGGATCCCCGGCAGCAGCTCCGGCAAGCCGTGGGCGCCGTGTTCGGCTCCTGGAATAACCCACGCGCCATCAAGTATCGGGAGATCCACCGGCTCCCCCATACGTGGGGGACGGCGGTGAATGTGCAGGCGATGGTCTTTGGCAACATGGGGGAGCGCTCCGGAACAGGAGTGGCTTTTACCCGTGATCCGGGGACGGGGGAAAAGCGCCTCTTCGGAGAGTTCTTGATGAACGCGCAAGGGGAAGACGTGGTGGCCGGGATTCGGACCCCGCAATCCGTTGAAAAACTGAGACAGGTTTCCCCGAAGGCCTATCAGGAGCTGGATCGCATCTGCCGGAGGCTGGAGAAACACTACCGGGATATGCAAGATGTCGAGTTCACCATCCAGGATGGGACGCTCTTTCTCCTGCAGACCCGGACGGGGAAGCGGACCCCGACCGCCGCCGTCAGAATGGCGGTGGACATGCAGCGGGAAGGCCTCATCGACAAGCGACTGGCCGTACTCCGCGTGGACCCACATCAGGTGGAGATCCTCCTCCATCCCATGCTCGACCCCAAGGCGAAGGTCGAGCGGGTGGCCCGCGGGCTTCCTGCGTCGCCGGGGGCAGCCGTGGGGCAGGCGGTCTTCACGGCGGAGGAGGCTGAAGCGTGGGCCGCGCGAGGGGAAAAGGTCATTTTGGTCCGCGCCGAGACGTCTGCCGAAGATGTTGGGGGGATGCATGCCGCCCAGGGGATCCTGACCGCGCGAGGGGGGATGACGTCGCATGCCGCGGTGGTGGCCCGTGGCATGGGGAAGCCCTGCGTGGCGGGCTGTGGCGATATCAGCATCTCTGAGGCCGAGCGGAGTTTCCTGGTGAAGGGCCGGACCGTGAAAGAAAGTGATTGGATCACCATCGACGGGACCACTGGCGATTTGATGCTGGGTAGACTTCCCCTAATCCAACCTGAGCTCTCAGGCGACTTTGCGCGCCTCGTGAAGTGGGCCGACGATTTCCGAAAAATCGGGGTCCGGACCAATGCCGATACTCCGACGGACGCCGCCACCACCATGGAATTCGAGGCCGAAGGGATCGGGCTGTGCCGGACAGAGCACATGTTTTTCGTAGAGGATCGCATCACCGCCATGCGCGAGATGATCGTGGCCGACGACGCGGAGGGGCGGCGGAAAGCCCTCGCCAAGCTCCTCCCCATGCAGCGGAGTGACTTCAAGGCCATCTTTGAGCGGATGAAGGGGTTGCCGGTTATCATCCGCATCTTTGATCCGCCGCTGCACGAATTCCTGCCCAAAACGGCGCATGAATTGCAAAGCCTGGCCGCAGACATGGGGATCCCGCTCGAGCGCCTCGAGCGCAAGGTCCAAGCGCTTGTGGAATCCAATCCGATGCTCGGACACCGAGGATGCCGGCTGGCCATTACCTATCCCGAGATCACGGAGATGCAAGCCAGCGCCATTTTCGAGGCGGCCTGTCAGATGGTGAAAGAAAGAAAGAAGGTACTGCCGGAGGTGATGGTTCCCCTGGTCGGCACGGTTGAGGAGTTCCGGCACCAGCGGGCGATTATTGACCGGGTGGCTGCCGGGGTGATGCGGAAGTCTGGCGTGAAGGTACCGTACCAGGTGGGGACGATGATCGAGACGCCCCGGGCCTGTCTCGTGTCGGACGAGATCGCCGCCGAGGCCGAGTTTTTCTCCTTCGGGACCAATGACCTGACCCAGACGACATTTGGTTTTTCCCGAGACGATGCGGGTAAGTTCCTTCCGCAATATATCGAGGAGGGAATCCTGCAGGATGATCCGTTCATCAGTATCGATGAGCAAGGGGTCGGAGAACTGATGGCCCTTTCGGTGAGGAAGGGGCGCTCCGCCCGAAAGGGGCTGGAAGTCGGCATCTGTGGCGAGCACGGTGGCGACCCCCGGTCGGTGGAGTTCTGCCATCGCACTGGCCTTGATTATGTAAGCTGCTCTCCGTATCGCGTCCCCGTGGCGAAGATGGCCGGGGCGCACGCCGCCCTCAAGGAAAAGGTGAAGATCACCGTGTTGGGAGAAAAGTAGGGAAAAAGGAGGCGAAGAATGGCAAAGCGGTTACTGACACTCATCATCGCGGTCAGCCTGCTTGTGGGAAGTGCTGGAGTGGTCGCAGCAGTGGAGCATGACTTCGAGACAAGAGGGTTCTACGATTATCCACCCCGGTGGGTCATTTATCCCATCCATGCGGTGGGGTGGGTCCTGGATATCTTCATCGCAAAGCCCGTGACCTACGCTGCCTGTGTTGCCCCGAATGTTACCGGCTGTACCTCACACGAGCGGCGTGCATTGGGAATGGATGAGGTCGATGTCGATCTGCCCAGTGAGGCGGGCAACGATTAGCAGACTCGGCGTTCGGTTCGCCAGGCCTCGGTAGATTGCAGTTCAGGAAGGGCAACACTCCCAGAAGCGATCGCTTAAATAGCGCAGGCGACCGTCGGGACATCTTTTTGTACCTGTTGCCGTCAGCGGCGATGACAGCCGAGGGGCTGCCATCCGCATCTTTGTGTCCAACCTATGATTGGCATATCCTGCCATATTCTTTGACAATCTGTCACGCTCTCTCGTAGAATCAGGCTGAGCTTCCGCCAATCTCCTGGAGCGGACAGCGCTGCCCCTGCCGGGGGAGTCTCATGACCACTCGCCTTAAGCAAATTCTCCTGATCCTCGCCGGCCTTTTGTACATCGTATGGCCAGTGGATCTCGCCCCTGATCTCGTACCAGCCCTGGGGTACCTCGATGACCTCATCGTCTTGGGCTTGGTTCTCTGGTATCTCTTTGGGAGGCGACCGGTCGCCGGAGGTACCTCGCGGGGGTGGGGGCCGGAGCAGACGCACGAAGCGGAATCGTCCGATCCTTACAGCCTTCTGGGGGTGGGCAGGGGCGCCAGCCCGGACGAGATCCGCACCGCGTACAGGCGGATGGTGGCCCAGTATCATCCCGACAAAGTTTCCCATCTGGGGAAGGAGTTCCAGGAGATGGCCCATCAGAAGCTCATCGCCATCCAACAGGCCTACGAGATGCTGATGGGCCGAGCGAACGTCCGCGGACCGATGACGGCTCGACAAGACTCGCCGCAAGCCGACGACCGATGACGGCTCGACCCGGCTCGCCGCAGGCCGATAGCCGAAGGACTTGACAGGTTGAACGGGTGGGAGGTAACATCCGCGCCCAAGTCATTGATATGTGGTCGGATAGGAGGTCCATGAAAAGCCACGCCAGAAAATCGGGTTCCCGCTTTTACGAACTTTACTGCTTCGTCTGCGGCAAGAGGGTTCGGGAAGAGGAATCCACGACCCGCTGCCCGGCCTGTCGAAGCCCCTTGGATGTTCGGTATGATTACGACCACATCCGCTCCCGGCTCAACCGGTACTCGCTCCGGAATTCGCCGATCAAGGCGATGAAGTATCTCGACTTCTATCCCATTGACAATCTTGGTCTCGTGGTCTCTTTAGATGAAGGGGGGACCCCTCTGTACCGCTGCCGGAAACTGGGGGAGGCCACAGGGTACTCTCGTCTCTACATCAAGAACGAGGGAGCGAATCCCACCGGGGTATTCAAGGACCGAGGGACCGTCGTGGAGCTTACGAAGGCCAAGGAACGGGGCGCCAAGGCGATCTGTGTCGCCTCCACGGGGAACATGGCTGCCTCTGTGGCTGCGTATGCTTCCATGGCCATGATACCCTGCTATGTGCTGGTTCCCGAGGGGACCGCCCTCGGAAAGATGGCCCAGGCCTTGAGCTATGGGGCAAGACTTCTCGAAATCCGGGGAACGTACAATGACGCCTTTCGTCTCACCGAAGAGATGAGTGAGCGATACCACTTCTACCTGGCCGGGGATTACGCCTTTCGGGTCGAGGGACAAAAATCTCAGGCTTTTGAGATCATCGAACAGCTCGACTGGCGGGTCCCCGCGGTGGTGATCGTCCCCATGGGCTTTGGCACCAACATCGCCGCCCTGTGGAAGGGGTTTAAGGAGTTTTATGACCTGGGGCTTATCGACCGTCTCCCCCGCCTCATCGGGGTGCAGCCGGAGGGGTGTAACCCCATCGTCGCCGCCTTCAATCGAGGGGACGAGAAGATGATCCCGGTAGAACGCCCTCAGACGATCTGCTCCGCGGTGGCGGCGGGGGACCCCTTGGATGGCGTGAAGGCCCTGCGCGCCATCCGCGAGTCAGGGGGATGTGCCCTGATCGCCACGGATGGGGAGATCCTGGAGGCCCAGCAGCGTCTGGCGCGACTCGAATCGATCTTTGTCGAGCCAGCAGGCGCCCTTCCCATGGCCGCTCTGCAGCCGCTGCTGACGAGTGCCCGGGTCCGTGCTGACGAGGTGGTGGTCTGTCTCGCCACCGGGAACGGCCTCAAGGACCCCCGGTCGGCTCTCCGCGTTCTGCCGTCGCCTGCGGCCATCGAACCCTCCATCCAGGAGGTGGACAAATTTCTCAAGCTCAAGCTCTACGAGATCCGGGCCGCCGGAGCCAAGAACGGCGACCGAAACCTTTTCACGGAGGTCCCCTCGAAGGCGGCCCTCTCTGAGTTGGTGAATAAGGAATTCGGCATTCGCCTCACGCCGGAGTACGCGCAGCGGGTCCTCGGCTTGGTGGAGGATTTCGTCAACAAGGGGAAACAGGTGACCAAGGCGGACCTGCAATACATTTTGGAGACGACCTTGAAGCGCGCCTCCGGGGAAGGGGTGCTCAAGGTCGAGGATTTTCAGGTCACGACGACGTTGCACGGTCATGCCGAGGCCAGGGTCTGGGTCAGCTTGGACGGGGAGCGGCTCGAGTCGAGTGCTACGGGGGTCGGGCCGGTCGATGCCGTGATCAACGCCCTCAAGGCCGCTGCCAGTAGTCGGGGTCGACTTTTCTTCGAGTTGATCGATTACCAGGTGGAGATCAACTCCCCCGGGACCAATGCCTCGGTGGAGACCACGTTGGTGTTAAAGGATGCTCAGGAAAACCGGATCGTTGCCACGGGAACCTCTCCCGACATCATCGTCGCCTCGGTCCAGGCCTTCGTGGACGGCTATAACCTCCTTTGGTCCCGCCAACAGTCGTAAGGCAAAAACACCCAGCAGCGGTCAACCGCTGCCATGTCTCCCCACGAGATTCTTGAACCACCTCAGGCTCCGGACGATCCCCGGCAAGCCGTCCTCTCCTGCGCTTGGGCAACCCTTCCCCGGCTGCAGAATTCCGAAATCGGAGGGCAAGGCGTCTGGCCTCGACCGCGGAGCCGAAGGCTGGTGTACTTCGTATCGGGAATGTTGAACAGCTATTTGAGGATGCCCTGAGGGGGCACAGAGAAGTCGGGCATTTCGACACTAGTCGTAGGGACGTCCTGAAAGGGGAGGGCGGTGAAGGTTGCGGTGATGGGGGCCGGGGCGGTGGGAGGGTATTTCGGAGCCCTGCTCCACAGGGGAGGGCTGGATGTGACCTTGATCGCACGAGGTCGGCATCTCGAGGCCATCAAGTCGCGTGGGCTTCAGATCAAGAGCGCGGAGGGGGACTTTACCGTTCCGGCCAAGGCGGTCGGTGATCCAAAGGCGGTCGGACCGGTGGAGCTTATCCTCTTCTGTGTGAAGTCATATGAAACGGCATCGGCGGCACGCCAGTGTCTTCCCATGGTTCAGGAAGGCACGACCATCCTCTCCCTCCAGAACGGGGTGGATAACGAAGAGAAGATCGCCGAAGTGGTCGGGGAGGAAACAGTCCTCGCGGGCGTTGCCTACATCGGGGCGGCAGTCTCTGAGCCGGGCGTGATTGCGCATACGGCTGAAGGTCGCATCGTCTTTGGACAGGTCCACGGTGGAATTAGTCAACGGGTCAGACGCCTGGAGCAGACCTTCCGTGAGGCTGGCCTGCCGGCAGAAATCTCCTCCAACATCCAGGCGATCCTATGGGGGAAGCTGTGCTGGAACGCTGCCTTCAACGCCATCAATGCGCTGGTCGGCGGGGAGGTCCGAGACTTGGTCGAACGTCCAGAAACTCGGGCGCTCGCGCGAGGAGTGATGGAAGAGGTCCGCGCCGTGGCGGCAGCCTCCGGGATTGATCTGCCCGAGGAAATCGTGGACAAGCTACTCCACTGGACCAGAACGGCGGCCGCCGGGATGAAGACCTCTACGCGTCAGGACCTTGAGGCAGGCAAGCCGCTCGAGGCCGAGGCCCTCAATGGAGTGGTCATCCGGAAGGGACAAGCGGCTGGAATTCCCACCCCGTTGACGTTCGCTCTCTATGGCCTGCTCAAGGCCATCGATCCGCGGTCCTGACTCCTCGCATTTCATGCGCCACCGCTGTTTCCGTTCAGACGGAGATCCGCAGGTGAGTCGTGCGTCGCTGAGCGAGGTGAACCAGCGCATAGAGTTCAAGACTAAAGGGCAAGTAGCCGAGGTAGCCAAGGAGCGGCATCTCGAAGAGATGCGCGAAATTGGCGAACGGGACGTGATAGGTCCACTTCGGGTAAGAGAAGTAGTTCCACATCTCCCAGAAAAACCCGCAGGTGAGCGCGCCAGTCCATAGGGCAATGACCGTGCGCCAATCGCCATGGTGCAGGTGGGCCAGGATTGATCGCTTGCCAAGCCACGCGTTGATAGGCTCCACAATGAAAAAGAGAGAGATCCACACGAAGGGGTAAAAGTAGCGTGGCCACACCAGGAGCAGGCCGAGCATGGCGGAGCCGGTGAGAAAGAGCCCGCGGGTCACGCGAGGTGTGGGTCCCATGCATGGGCCGCGGGCGAAGCGCTCGATCCAGCCGAAGCTCCTCATCAGTTCGGCCGTGCTGAAGACCGCCGGGATGACGGTTGAGAAGCTCACGGACGCGAGCACGAAGTACTCCAGATCGCTGAATAATTCCCCGCCGACGTACACCCAGTTTGCGGTCCGCCAATTGATGACCTCGAATAACCACCATGCGGGTGCCGAAATAAGAAAGAGCAGGCCAAAGTCTCGAGGTGATCGGGTGAAGAGGGAAGTGCCCGTACGGCGGAGTACGAGCGCGTCAACGATCAGGGTGTACCCCAGCCACAAGGGGAAAAATAGAAGGTGTGTCCGGAGCCCCGGCAGCAGCCAATTGAGCGGCCAGCAGACTCCCACCAAGAGGCAGCCGATCCATCCATGCCATGCCCAGGTCTTATGCAGAGCCGGCTTCACCGCCAATTCCCCCGTCATAGAGCATTGAATGCGCGATAGTGTTCGCCGAATTGCAGTGAGCGAAAACGGCAACGCCCAGCGGGACAGATCCGCCGGGCGTGTCGAGCAGGTCCAGCTTTCCAAATTCTCAGCCCTGGACCCTGACCCAGACCTCCCGCGTCCGAGGCCCATCAAACTCACAGAAAAAAATTCCCTGCCAGGTTCCCAGGCAGAGCTTCCCTTTCTCGACGAAGACCGTGACCGTATTGCCGACTACCGCAGCCTTCAGGTGAGCGTCGGCGTTTCCTTCCAGATGCTCGTAGGTGTCTCCAGGAGGAAAAATGCGATGGAGATGGGTCGCGACGTCGCGGCCAACCGCCGGATCTGCTGCTTCCTGGATGAGAACGGCCGCGGTCGTGTGAGGGACATAGATGTGACATATTCCCTCGTTCACCCCTGATCCAGCTACCGCACGCTGAACCTCCGAGGTGATTTCATAAAGTTCCTCTCGTTTTCCGGTCTTGACCTTCAGTTTCGTCATAGGTCGATCATCTCCACTGTGAGGGTGGCGAGGTCCACTGTAGCCGCCGTTGCACGGCCGTGAAGCCACCCATATGTCTCCCCAGGATTGATCAGCAGCACATTGTTTTCGTGGCGAATCTCCGCTTTGTGAGTGTGCGCGAAGATGATCAGATCCGCCTGCTCGCGGCTGAGGTCCAGTTCCTCCAGGATGTGGATGACCGTAAGCTGTCTGCCACCAAGTTCCATCCGGAAGGGTCCGTTCTTGATGCGCCCTTCCGACCTCCGTTCGAGTCCTGCCCGCTCCCCGTCGTTGTTGCCAAAGACGCCAACCCATTGACACCGGAGGCGCTCGAGGGGGGCCAACGCGAAGGGAGCGATAAAGTCCCCCGCATGAATAACAAACGCTACCCGGCGACGGTTGAAGAGCTCAACCGCCCGCTCTATTCGGGGAAGGTGATCGTGAGAGTCCGCCATGAGACCGATCTGCATGGTTCCCTCAGCAGTCGAACTGGATACCACAGCTCAAATCGAGAGTCAAGGTACCCCCTGATCACCCACGACCGAGCACTAAGGGCTTGGAGGGACCTTCCTCGTGGCGGGCGCGTTGGGTCGCCTCTTAGCTCACCGGCTCGGGAACTGTCCTTCGTTGGCGGAACATTCGACGGATTCCTGATTCTGGCGGGCCAGCACCTTTGGCTCCTCGCTCCGGGCCTCTCATGGCAGACGAGCCCGCAAGGGCTCGGGGAGTGGGTCTTCCCCGCCGGAACAATTCCACGGGTGGGTCCAGCGAAGGTCGGTATTTCCGCGTCAGGCGGTTCCAGTTGGCCACAGGACGGCCACCCCCACCTGCGCTTCGCTCCGGCGGCGGGACCCCGACCGGCCGCAAACCAGGTTCCGCCGGGTCCAGGCCCAGTTCCCCTCGCCCTTTTGGAGATCTCGCCATGGTCAGGCAGTCGTGAAAGAATCGGGCCCCGCCGCTTCCGGCAATGTCGCTCGGGACCTGCAGGTGCTGTTGCCTGGGGAGGGACGATCTGATTCCCTCGCCGGTTCAGGTGTGGCGTCACCCGCTGGCCTCACCGCGCGGACCCCGGCCAGTCCGAAGGACTCCGGACTCCTTCGGAGACGCAAGCCAGATGTCGCCTGCCTCGGATGGAACCCCCTCCTCGCTCTTTGCGACATGAGGATTTAGGATTCAGCATTCAGGATCTCTGAGCTCTCAACTCTCAACTTTAAACTGCCTGGTTGGGGAACGGGATGTTGTGCCGCTCTAGATCGCTGCGCAGCGGACAGGTGTCGCACTGCGGGGTGTTCCGACAGTACGCTTTTCCAACTGCCACGAGCAGGGCATGATACTCGTTGTAGAGCTTTGCATCCTGCGGCAGGTGATTCATGAAGAGGGCCTGGATCTCGCGATAGGGGGCTTGGTCGGCAATGATCCGGTGGCGGGAAAAGACGCGTTTGGTGTAGGCGTCAACCACAAAGGCCGGCATGTTGCCCGCATAGAGGAGGATGGAGTCTGCGGTTTCCGGACCGATCCCGGAGACCTCAAGAAGGGCCTCCCGGATACGTGCCGGCTCATCCCGGAACATCCGCTGGAGGCTCCCCTTGTGTCGAGTGTGAAGAAAGACAAGGAAATTGTGGAGTCGCTGTGCTTTCACGGCAAAGTATCCTGCAGGGCGGATCAGGTCCGCCAAGCGACGTTGCGACAGCGCTGACATGGCTGAGGGGGTAAGAGCCCTTGCCCGGCGGAGGCGTCGAATTGCCTTCTCGACGTTGCCCCAGTTGGTGTTCTGGGCGAGGAGTGCCCCGACAATGAGCTCGAATCGGCCCCGTCCGGGCCACCAACCCTGCGGTTCGAAATGTGCATACAGCCGCTGATAAATGCTCAGGAATCGCCGCCGCATCGGAGCCTCCTGAATTCGGCTGGCAGGAGAGTCGCGACAAAGCAGAGGTGGCATCCGGCTTCGTTTTGTAGTATCATATTTGGACTCATTGGCCAAGGATCACCCCCCGGACAGATGTGTCGCGGGGGGATCCGTTTAAGGGTTGGGTTGCGTGGCGAGGGTACTGGCTATTGATCTCGGCGAGGTTCGAATGGGCTTGGCTATCAGTGATGAGCTCATGATCACTGCTCAGCCATTACCGACTTGGCGTCGGAAGGACCGGCGGGCGGATATGGCCCATCTCGAAAGCCTGGTTCAGACCTGGGGGGTTCACCAGGTGGTTGTCGGGTATCCAAGGCACCTCCGGGGTGAAGTGGGGCCGGGGGCCTCCAAGGCTCAGAAGTTCGCCGAACGACTGGAGGCCGCGCTGGGCGTCCCGGTGATCCTTTGGGATGAGCGGCTCAGTACGGTCGCGGCAGAGCGGACCCTGATCGAAGCAGGGGTGAGGCGAGAGCGCCGGCGGCAGGTGAGGGACAGTGTGGCAGCCCTCCTCATCCTCCAGGGTTACCTCGACCGCCGGCAGAGGGGTACCTAGCGTGAACTTTTGGTGTCGCCGGTTTGCTCCGTGGGTCGTGGGGCTCAGTTTGGTCTTGATGACCGTGTTTGGCGTCCGGACGTATCTGGCGCTCCATCCCACCGTGAGCCCTGGGTATCGAGACGGGGGCGTTAAGGTCGTCTACATCAAACCCGATACCGAATCTTCCGCGATTGCAGAGCTACTCAAGCGGGAAGGGATAATCCAAAATCGCTTCCTCTTTCTCCTCTTCACGATGCTCCGCGGTTCCTCTGATCGGCTGAAGGCCGGAGAGTATGAGTTCACCCCCTCTATGGGGCTTTTGGACGTCATTCGGATCCTCGAGGAGGGGAGGGTACTGGTCCACAAGGTGACCATTCCTGAGGGGTCCACTGTCTGGCAAATTGCCACGCTGCTGGACGAGGAAGGGCTCGTAGAGCGCGAGCGCTTCCTCGAGCTGACCATGGATACTGGGGTGGCCAGCTATTATGTACCTGAGGCGGATACTCTGGAAGGATTCCTTTTTCCCGATACATACTATTTCATCAAGGGTGTCACGGGGGAGGAGATCATTGAGACGATCATCCAGCGGTTCTTTCGGACATTCACCAGTGAGGATGAGCTCCGGGCCCGGAAGCTCGGGATGAGCGTATACCAGATCGTGACCCTCGCCTCCATAATCGAAAAAGAGGCGGTGGTGGATCGGGAAAAAGCAATCATCGCGGGGGTCTTTTACAACCGCCTCCGGCGGGGGATGCGACTGCAAGCCGACCCGACCGTCCTGTATGGGAAAAAGCATCGGGGCCGGATCACCCGCCGGGACCTTCGGACGAAACACCCCTATAATACCTACGTCCAGGACGGTCTCCCGCCGGGCCCCATTGCCAACCCGGGAGAGGCCGCCCTCAAGGCCGCCCTGCACCCGGCCCGGGTCAGTTATCTTTATTTCGTCTCCAAGAATGACGGGACCCATCACTTTTCCCAAACCTTGAAGGAACACAACCGGGCGGTTCGCAAGTACCAGGAGACCCAAAAAATCCGGAAAGGGAAAAGTATTTAAGGAGGAAGGAATGAGGATGGTTCGGACCTTCCTGCGGACGATTCCAATCGTCCTGCTCATAGCTGGTTGTGCCCCGAAGCCGCGAGTGTCACCGGTGCAGGTGGCGGCAACCCATTACCAGTTAGGGAAAGCGTATTTTGACCGCGGGAATTATCGGGCGTCCATCCCAGAGTTTTCCAAGGCAGCGGAACTGAATCCTTCCAATTCCGACTATCGGCTTTCCCTAGGCATGGCGTTGATGTTTACGCGAAACCTCGACGAGGCCATCAAGGTGCTCGAGGAGACCGTCCGGCTTGACCCGAGATTCTCGGCGGCCAAGAACAACCTGGCGACTGCTTATATGCTCAATGGGGACCTCGAGAAGGCACGGGAAATTTACCTCGAGGTGTTGGACGACCCCCTGTATCCGACGCCCCACTTTGCCTATTTCAACCTGGCCAAAATCTACGAGCAGCAGGGGAAAATAGAGAAGGCGATTGAGGAGTACAAGCGTGCGTTGGACATCGAGCGAAACTACGTGGAAGCCCACAACAATTTGGGATTCCTCTATCTGCGGCAAGGGGAGACGGACCTGGCCATTCGAGAGTTTGTCGAGGCGACTCGCTTGAGACCCAGAATGGCCATCTATCACCGCAATCTGGGTGTTGCGTACTATCAAGCCGGCGAGCACGAGAAGGCCCAAAAGGCCTTTGAGACAGTGGTCGAGGTGGAACCTGAAAGCTCGTCGGCGGAATATGCGCGAAGGATGTTGGAGGAGCTCAAGCGATGACCGTGGTCTCGCTGGGGATGCCAGCGGTTCAGACCCCAGATCTTCGGGACTTCACGCTGCCGGAGCTTACGGAGTGGATTACAGGGCTGGGCGAGACTCCCTATCGGGCACGACAGTTATATCGCTGGCTCTGGAGGCGACGGGTTGAGGCATTTCGGGAGATGACGGACCTGCCCATAACCTGCCGCCAGAACCTCGAAACGCGGGCTCGCCTCGGCACGGTCACGGTGGTGGCGGTTCAGTCGTCCCAGGATGGGACCCGCAAGCTTCTGCTCGAGCTCCCGGATGGCGAGCGGATCGAGGCGGTGCTGATTCCGGAGGCGCGGCGCCTGACCGCTTGTATTTCCACGCAGGCCGGTTGCGCCATGGAATGCCGCTTCTGCCTTACAGCGTCTATGGGGCTCCACCGAAATCTCCGGGCGTCGGAGATTGCGGGCCAGCTGGTGGCACTGGGGAACACTCTTGCCGCCGGAGGGCACATTACCCACATTGTCCTCATGGGGATGGGGGAGCCCTTGGCGAACTACGCGGCGACCGAGAAGGCCCTGAGGATCCTGATCGCCAGAGAAGGGGTCGGCTTCTCTCCGCGGCGAATCACGGTCTCCACCGTGGGTTTGGTTCCAGGCATCCGTCGGTTAGCTCGCTCTGGGCTCGGGGTCAACCTTGCTGTCTCCCTGTCGGCCACGACGGATGAGCTCCGCGATCACCTCGTGCCAATCAACCGCTGGTATCCCCTCGGGGAACTGCTCCAGGCATGTCGGGATTTTCCCCTCCCGCCCCGGCGCCGCATGACTTTCGAATACGTCCTCATGGCCGGAGTCAACGATCACACCGAGGATGCTCGGCGGCTGGTCAAGCTGCTGAGAGGCATCCGATGCAAAGTGAACCTCATCCCCCTGAACGAGTCACCGGAGATTCCGTTCCGCCGTCCCTCGCGGCAGCGCACCGAATCCTTCCAGGGAGTGCTGGAGCGGGCCGGTTACATTGCCACCATTCGGGAGAGTCGAGGAGAGGATATCTCCGCTGCCTGCGGCATGCTTGTAACGGCCGAGAGGCCGCTTGACACTATCACGTCCACTCCGTATAATCGTCGATGCGGGGTGGAGCAGTTCGGTAGCTCGTTGGGCTCATAACCCAAAGGTCGCAGGTTCAAATCCTGCCCCCGCA
>CAYGBT010000033.1:0-29214 GCA_964348275.1 uncultured bacterium | reverse complement strand
TTGTAGTCGATTCCGGGTTTGATGTCTTGCTAGCGGATGGCCTCCGTGAAGGGGCCCCCGGGAGGCGTAAAAAACGTGTGGTATGATTTAGAACACGAGAACAAATGGCTGTCAAGCGGGAATATTCAATTATTCAAACTAGGTTTCACCGTGGGAGGGGTCGGCAGCATGTCTTCGTTTTGCCTGGGGACGTGGATTGGTTGGCCGGGAAGATGAGGGGGAGCAGGGAAGGCGGGCCGTGGAATAGTAGCATGTTTTCAGCGACTTCCGGGTCAGAATCGGTCATCGGGGCGAGAGTAAGCAGGGGGTCCTGGATTGACAAGGGGAGGCACGGTACAGTAAGGTGGCACGGCCAATTCAGGAGTGATCGTGGGCGCGCTGCTTCAGGTCAGAGAGCTCCAGACACACTTTTTCACCCTCGAGGGGACCATCAAGGCGGTGGACGGGGTATCGTACGATGTGCGCGAGGGTGAGACGGTCGCCTTGGTCGGTGAAAGCGGATGCGGCAAATCGGTAAGCGCCCTCAGCATTATGCGGCTAATTCCCTATCCTCCGGGTCGGATCGTGGGTGGCGAGGTCTGGTTTAACGGAAAAAACCTCCTGGCACTGAACGGTGAGGAGATCAGACAGGTGCGGGGGAAAGAGATCGCCATGATCTTTCAGGAGCCGATGACCTCCCTCAACCCCGCGCTGTCCATCGGGCGCCAGTTGACCGAGACCCTCGAGGCACACCTCGACATGAGTGGCTCCGATGCGCAGGGGCGAGCGGCCGAACTACTCCGGATGGTGGGCATTCCCGAACCCGAACGGCGCCTCGCCCAGTATCCCCATCAGTTCAGCGGCGGCATGCGCCAGCGCGTGATGATCGCCATGGCGTTGAGCTGCAATCCCAAGCTGATATTAGCGGACGAGCCGACCACCGCCCTGGATGTGACTATCCAGGCCCAAATCCTGGAACTCATGAAAGAGTTGAGCCACCGTTTCGGGGTCGCCATGATCATCATCACCCACAACTTGGGTGTTGTGGCCCGCTATGCCGACCGCGTAAATGTGATGTACGCGGGAAAGGTGATCGAGCAGGGGCCCGCGCCTGAAGTCTACTATCACTCCCGCCACCCCTATACGTTGGGTCTGCTGCGGTCGGTGCCTCGACTGGACCAGCCGAGGAAAGCCAAGCTCAACCCCATTGACGGGCAGCCGCCCGATCTGGCGAACCTCCCGGCCGGATGCAGTTTCAAGCCTCGCTGCAAATTTGCCGTCGAGAAGTGTGCCCACGAAATTCCGCCACTAACTGCAGTTGATGCAGAACATCTGTCCGCGTGCTGGGTGGCCGATACCCTGCATGAGATGTGAGGAAACCCCAATGGGAGCGGTCGGCCTTCACGCCGGGGCGGGGACGCAAGAGAAGGCTAGCGCGGATTCCGACATCCTCTTGGAGGTCCGGCAGCTCTGCAAGTACTTTCCCCTCACCTCCGGGATCCTCGTTCAGCGATTTGTGGGCCTGATCAAGGCAGTCGATAATGTGTCCTTCTTCATTAGAAAGGGGGAGACGCTGGGGCTGGTCGGGGAGTCGGGATCGGGCAAGACGACCACGGGCCGATGTATCCTCCAGCTCGAGCGGCCGACGTCGGGAGAGGTTCTCTTTGAAGGGCAGAACCTGGCAACGTTAGATGAGGCCGAGGTCCGGCCCATGCGGCGGCGGATTCAGGTGATCTTCCAGGACCCGTATAGCTCCCTCAACCCCCGCATGACGATCGGACAAATTGTCGGCGAGCCGCTCCTGGTGCACCACATTGTCCCAGGCAAGGCCGAGTATCGAGAGCGGGTGAAGGAACTCCTCTCGGTGGTCGGGCTCAACCCTGCCATGGCTGATCGGTTCCCGCACGAGTTGTCGGGGGGCCAGCGGCAACGGGTGGGGATTGCCCGCGCCCTTTCGGTGGAACCAAGCTTTATCGTCTGTGATGAACCGGTCTCGGCTCTAGACGTTTCCATCCAGGCCCAGATCATAAACCTGCTCGAGGAGCTTCAGGCGCAATTTGACCTCACCTATCTGTTCATCGCCCACGACCTCTCGGTCGTTCGGCACATTGGCGATCGGGTCGCAGTGATGTACCTGGGCAAGATCGTTGAGGTGGCCGACCGCCGGGAGCTGTACGAGAACCCGCTCCATCCGTATACCAAGGCCCTGCTCTCCGCCGTGCCCATTCCAGACCCTGCGGTCGAGGCGAAACGGGAGCGCGTCATTCTCAAGGGTGAGGTCTCCAGTCCGTTGAACCCCCCCTCCGGCTGTGTCTTTCATCCCCGGTGTCCCGTCGCCGTCCCCGAGTGTAGCCAGATCGTCCCGGAGCTTCGGGAGGTCTCGCCGAACCACTGGGTCGCCTGTATCGAGGCCGAAGGGTATGGGGCGTAACTTCGATCGGAGGGGGATCGGCTTTTCGGAAACGTAACGAGGAGGTGGAATGAGACGCATCCAATCCCTTGTTTGTGTGCTTGCGCTGTTGGTTCCACTGAGCGTCGGTGGAGCTGAGGTGGGACCTGGGTCTCCAGAAGGGCAAGATTATGCCTCTATCGTACGATCGCTCAAGCAGTCCATTACGGCGCCCTGCAGTGGAGAGGTGAAGCCGGATCGCGCGGGCATTGTGGGGGGAATCACGGCCGAGAGTCTCAAGCCCGCACAAGCCAGGGAGCAGATCGAACAGCAGCTCGCAGAAATCCAGAAATTTGTCTCCCAGCAGGGTGGGACCGTTCATGTGATGGAGAGGGTCCGTGCCGTGCGGGGGATTCCTCGCGATGCGCGCAACGTCAGGATGGATCAGCTCCCGTTCGTGGTCATCCAGCGTCTGGAAATGGAATTTCCTCTCGGGATCGACATCGACGGGACGCTCGAGCGGCTCCTGCAGCTCGGGCTCGACCAGTACGGCCGGAACCTGCGTCTCAATTCCCAGGACACCACTCCCAAGGTGGTCGTGCGGTATCGTTTCTCGAACCTCACCGCGACACTCAAGGACATCCATCAGCAATGCAAAGCTCGAGCCTTGCAGCACTGGTGCGAAACGAATACGCCGGCCGCCGAGCATCAGGGCTGTACCCAGGCGCTCAACAAGATCAGGCACCGCTTCATCACGCAAAGGCTGTTGCTCCAATCCGGCCCGGTTCTTGGAGAGCACGGGCAAAGCACGCTGGTGCAGATCTCGTATCCCTGGAACGAGGCGCAGTTGAACACGATCGAGCTGGTCGGTGATGTTCCCCTGCGCCTTCACGGATCGATCACCGTGAACCTGCCAGGGGATCGAGGTTGGTGATGCGGGTCCTCGTCCTCGCCCTGGTCCTGGCGCTGCCAGCAGCCGCGTCGGCCGAACCCATTCAGCACCGTCTGTTGCGCACCATCCAGACGGGGACGTTGCAGCAGCTCGACCGTTCCGAGATCACCCGGTATGCCAAGGGCCACGAGGCAGATTTTCTGGGACACGTGCTGGCGCGGGCGGCCCTCGTGGTGCTCGGTGAGGATGAGGGCTTCCCGGATTGGCCCATCGAGCGGCTGCTCGATCGGGCCTTGAATCAGCTCCAGCGTCGCTCTCACGCGTACCATCTCCCGCCCGAGATGCCGGCTGGCTTTGGCGGGGAGGATCTCGTCTTCACGCTGGTCTATGCCATGGTCATGAGGGGGGCGGCCGACAAGACCATCGATGTGCTGGAGCGCCATATCAATTCCGGGAACGCATTCAAGCGTGGGGTGGTGCTGCAGGCGCTTCGCAATATCGGAAGCCGGCGGGCCAACAGTCTGGTGCAGCAGGTGGCCGACACCCGGGACGACCGCAATCTGGCCGAGAACCTGTTGGCCGATCACCATTACCCCTTTCTGGAGGAGTTACAGCAGCACGCGCATCTCATCCCGAGTCACCGGCGGACGCGACAGGAGTTATTCGCGATCGCCGCAGAGCGCTGCAGCCGGCAGGCTGCGCTGGCGGTGTATTTCTTGGGGTTCTTGCCGGAGGGGGAAGATCCAAAACAGCACGAGGCCGAGCTCGATCTCCTGCGGGACCTGGCGAAGGCACCATGCTTCTATACACGCTTCTTCGCCGTCCGGGCACTCGCGCTGCGCTCGACCGAATCCATCGAGTTTTGGACAGACCTGTTTACCACGGAAAAGGATGCCTGGCAGCGCGCCCAGATCGTACGGATCGGCTTTGCTCACTTCAGTAAGGAGTTTACGAGACCGGCACTCGACCTGCTGGCTCACGAGCCTGTCCAATACGTGCAGTGGGAGCTCATGCACGGCAATGTCGAAATGAGAGAAGGGGCGCGGTTCCGGGATTACTGGGACATCTGGCTGCCGCCTACCCTCCAGTTTCGGCTGAACTTCCCCGAGGGGGCCGGGCGGATGGACGAAGAAGATCTCGAACAACTCCTCGCCTGGCTCGAAACCGGAGCGCGCCCCCAGAACCCGTGGGTACGCAATCATCTGCTCTACCGCCTCGCGAAAAACGTGTCGGGGAAGAACACGCGCCGCTATCTGCGGATATTCGATTCGATCCCGGAGAAAACCAACCACTGGTGGATCCTGCAGAATCTCGCGGATGCTCGCGCGCTGCCGATCTTGCGCTACTGGCACACGCTGGATTCGGAGGAAAGGCAGCGAGATATTCTCTTCAAACTGATCGTCCGGCTGGAAAGCCCTCAGCCGGTATCCAGACGACTCTCCCCAGGGACCTGCTGCCAACCGACCAGGGAATGTCTCGCCTCATGGATCGTCGTGCTTCCCTCCGATGGTGGCGATGCGGAGATCACGACCCCGGAGCAGGCCAAGGCGTGGCTCGAGCAAAGCGATGGGGCTACGCTGCAGGCCGAGATACAGATCGTGGATTCTCTCGGTCGGGTCGCACGGGTGACCCGTCCAGGCGCGCAAGAGCCAGAGCAGTGGGAGCACCTGTACGGCTGCTGGCGACGCATCCCCCCTCCCCCATGACTCCTTCGACGCCCTTCCCTGGCACTGAAGGCGGATTGCCTGCCATCCGGCGGTCCACAACTGCCTCGAGGCGATTCAGGGTCATCAGTTGACGTCCGAGCTGGAGCTTCACGCGGGGCAGGGTAGCACACCGGCGGACGCCGAGGGTGTCGTGCAGCCACGTAAGCTCACCGACATCCCGTCGCTCGAGTTCACCCAACGCGCCCAGAGGCCGGCCTCGAGCGAGCGTGCCAGACTCAGGGCTTGGTCGTTCCAATCCCGAGGCTCTGCCGCAGCTCCTGTGCCGTGAGTCCCCTCCCGAAGACGGACGTGCCGACGTCGAAGTCCTTGGCGCGCGCGAGCGTCCCGACCACGACCGGCTCGAACCCGGCATCTTCCACCAGGCGCGAGGCGATTTCCAGTGCCTCGGGGTCGTCTGCGGCCAGCGGCACCGCGACCCGCTCCCCCGCCCGGTGTGCCTCGCTACGGAGGGTCGTGAAGGGTATCGTATTGAACGCTCGGACGAGGCGCACGCCAGGGAGGTATTCGGAGGAGGCAACGCCGGTCCCCTTTCTCCGCGCTTCCTCCGCCATCGCGCCATCCCGATACGGGAACGGATTACCGGTGTCGAGCACGATCTTCCCCCGCATCTCGCCTGCGAAATCCCGGCCGACCTGGGGGAGCGCGCCGTACGGGACGGAAACCAAAATCACGTCCCCGAAAGCGGCGGCTTCCCGCGGCGTTCCGACGCCGGCCAATGGCCCCAGACGGTTGGCGAGGTCCTTGAGGTTTTCTGGGTGGCGCGACGAGAGCAGTACCTGGTGCCCGGCCTTCACCCAGAGCTCGCCGAGCGTGCCGCCGATCCGGCCCGCTCCGATGATCCCGATCTTCATCCGAGATCGGCTGGCTGCCGGATCGGCAAACGTGGTGAGGAGGAGGCCCGTCGCGGCCACACCTGCCGCCACGGCCCCGGCTATTCGGAGGACATCGCGGCGGCTGCGCGCCGCGAAGCGGTTTTCGCCGAGGTGATTCCGCCTGATTCTCACAACTTCCACCTCCGCCTACCAAAACGGTTTTGAGTACATTCATGAGCAGGCCCATCGGGGCGAAGATCGGGCCCGCCCCACTATTCCTCATACCCCTAAAAGAATGACCCCCCTGGCTAGCTTTTCAGCAGAGCCCGTGGGCTCTTTCAGCAGGAAGGAACCTTTACGCCTAAAGTATGGCCCCCCTGACAAAACTATCAAGGGCTTTTTACAAGTCCACGCGTATGTCTTAACCGGATCATACAACAGATTGTTTTGTATTGCAGCCCCGCCCTCTTCTTCCTCGGTTGCCTTTTTCCCGGCAGGCATATAGAAATAGAAGATACTTGAATGGTCCGTTGCGGGGGGACGGCGTATCGGTAATGGAGGTCACGTTATGAGAGCAGGTGCGGTCCTCAGTGGAACCCTCGTTGGGGGATTCGCAGTTGTCTGCGCCCTGAGTGGTGCGGCCGAGGCGCACGAGAAGTGGTTCCTCGATCCCGAGGGGTATCCCCTCCGAGCGAGCGAGTCACTTGCGGATCCCCTGACGTGGCTGGCGATCGGGGGGCCGATCACGCTCTGGGCCCTAGCCGGGCTCCTATGGCGCCGGCGTAGGCGGCGCTCGTTCATGCCCAGCCCCGAGGCTCTCGGCGGGAGGCCCGAGGCAAGGGATGCAGTGTATGCCCTCATGCCGCTAGTCCTCGCCGTCCATCTCGCTGTCCCCCTGCTGGTGAACGGCCTGAATCACACCCTCTTCACCCCCAACAATGCATTGGAAGCCATGTGGGCCCATCCCTTTACGTTGGGGCAGATTGGAGTGGCGCTCGGCCTCTTTTACGGCACGCCCACCAGACTCTGTGCTCTCGTCCTGGCCCTGATGTGGGGGACCGGCCTCTTCGTCGTCGGCGTCGAGCCAATGCTAGAGGCGGCCCACATACTAGGGTTCAGCGCATTTTTCTACTGTGCCGGGCGGGGGCCTCTCGCAGTGGACCGGGCGCTCTTCCCAAAATGGGAGCCGAGCCCAGCTCTGGTTGCGTGGGCGGTGCCGATGCTCCGCGTGGGGATCGGGCTGAGCCTACTCGTTGTTGCCTTGACCGAGAAGCTTTTGAATGTCCCGATGGCCGTGGCTTTCCTGGCGGAGCACCCTCTGAACTTTCTCCCCGCCCTGGGTATGCCCATCACGGATGCCCAGTTTGTACTGATAATTGGGGGTGTTGAGCTTTTCGTGGGCCTTTGCGTCATCACAGGGGTCTTCCTCAGGGACATCATTGTGATCGCCTGGCTCCCCTTCAACCTGACGCTCGGAATCTTTGGCCCGGCTGAACTGGTGGGGCACCTCCCCTTCTACGGGGCGATGGCGCTCTTTTTCGTGTGGGGGGCATCTCACCCGGAGAACCTGGCGGCGTGGGAGCGGGGGATCATGCGACCCTCCCTCGGGGCGCTCCTCCAGTAGTCGGAAGAACTGGGGCCAAACTCGGTTGTCTCGTTCTGGGCAAATGGCAAATAGATAACGCTCGCGGGATCTAGCGTGGGGAAGGTTCAACACCTCAAATGTCCGAAATGCATGAAGGGCTACCCGATCGGGATCGCGGAGCCTCGGTGCCAGCAGTGTCATCATATTCTCGAGGTAGAGCTGGACCTGAGTGATCTCCAGGAGCACAGCCCCGATTTTTTCTTGCAGCGCAAGGAGACAAGCATCTGGAGGTGGCGAGAGTTTTTCCCGATCGAGAAGGACGGGGCCATCGTGACGCTGGGCGAGGGGGGGACACCGCTTTTGCCGGCAGGCAGGCTCGGGCAGGGGGTCGGTGGGGCCGACCTCTACCTGAAAAATGACACCCTCCTTCCCACGGGGTCGCTCAAGGATCGGTCCAATTCTGTAGGAATCTCTCGCGCGCTGGAGGAAGGGCAGAAGGTGGTTGCGGTTGCCTCGACAGGGAACGCTGCGGCCTCCGTGGCTGCCTACGCGGCGCGCGCGGGTCTTCAGAGTGTGGTTTTTGTGCCGGAGGTAACGGCCCCGGAAAAGGTGGCCCAGGCGGCCTCGTATGGTGCGCGGATCGTGCGGGTCCAGGCAGACTACGACGAGACGGCACGCTTTTATGGTCAGGCCCTGAAGAGGTTCGGCTGGTATAACTGTCTTTCCTCCAACCCCTTTCGGAACGAGGGGAAAAAGAGCTACGCGTATGAGATCTGGGCCGACCTGGGGGGCCGGGTTCCCGACTGGGTGATCCATCCGACAGCGGGCGGGACGGGCCCGGCCGCCTGTTGGAAAGGATTCAATGAGCTCTACCGCCTGGGGTGGATTGAGCGGCTCCCCAGGATCGTGGTGGCGCAGGCGGCGGCGTGCGCCCCCATTGCGGTCGCCTTCGAGGCGGGGTGGGATGCAATCCGGCCGGTTGAGTCAGGGCAGACGATCGCCGAGAGTATCAGGGTGGGGCGCCCCTCCACGGTGGCGTGGCGGGCCCTTCGCGCCGTCCGGGATTCGGGGGGGACGGCGGTGGCCCTGTCAGAGGCCGAGATCGAAAGCAGTCAGGACCTCGTGGCGAGTGAGGCAGGAATCTTTGCCGAGCCGGCGGGGGCCATTTCAGTAGGGGCTGCCATCCGCATGGCGCAAGAGGGGATCATTCAGCGGGATCATCTCGTTGTGGCGGTGATCACCGGGCACGGGCTGAAGCAACCGCGGGCCAACCTTCCCTTGCCCGCCGCCATTCCGCGTGAGCTTGCCGCGCTGGAACAATTCCTCATCCGCGCTGACCGATGACCGCTGAGTCGGTTCATGGTTCAGGATGCATAGTTCAGGGCTCATGGAAGACACAGATGTACTCCCCTGAACTCTGAACCCTCAACCCCGAATGATCCTCCCTGAACTCTCAACTCTGAACTCTTCACCCTGGATCCTGAACGTTGATTTTATTGTACTCTCCCCACCAGAGGAGATGGCGGTTGCCGATATGAATCGTCCGTATACCAGCTTCCTTCGCCGCCTCGGTACAACGGTGCATGTGCTGCCATGAGGTGGCCGGAAGGTCCCGCATGAGGAAGGCTGGATGAAAGGCCAGGAGAGAGTAGGGAATGTCCGGGTTGAGGTCGGCAACGAAGCGGGCAATCCTGGCGACTTCGGTGACATCCACGTAACCGGGTACAAGCAGGGTACTGGCAATCAACAGGGGGACACCGGGACGTTCGGAGATACGGGCGGCCACCCGCGCGAAGTTTTCAAGCATGCGTTTGTTCGATGCGCCAGTGAGCGCGAGATACACGCTGTCGCTCCAGGCCTTGAGATCGAACTTCACGCATCCCCCCGAGTGCAGCGCGATATCCACCACGCGGTCGAGGAGCTTGGGATGCATATTTCCATTCGTCTCCCAGCAGATCCTGACGATCCGGTGGCGGTTTCGTTCCAGGACGAGCCGGGCGGCCTCCAGGGAGTGGGGGAGCTGGGGTGTCGGATCACCGCCGAAGAAGCAGACGCACGCTGTCCGCTCATTCACCGCGTCGGCCAACTTTGTGGGCGAAACGGCTTTGCCCCGCATGGGCCCGTAGCGATACTGCCAGTTTTGACAAAACAGACAATTCAGGGAACAGGCTTCGTGAAAGACGGCAAGATTGTAGTATCCGAACTCGGGGCCGGGGCTGTAGGCGAACCGGGGGTAACCGCAGCCGGTCCCCGCAGGACAGACGAAATCGGCTACGCAATTGGTCGGCAGCGCGTCGAAGTACCATGAAACCTTTGCCAGGCGTCGGCGACCGTGGGGCAGACCGCAGTAGCCCACATCCCCCTTCGGGAAGCGGCAGTCCTGAGCGCAAATGGTGCATGGAGCCCCCCCCTCGACCTGAGGCGGCTGCTCGGGCAACTGAAACGGTCTTCGGGAGGCCGCATGGGCTTGCTCGATGCGCGATTCTGCACCTGCCGCCTGGTCACGCGCACACTCGCCACATATGCCCAACACCTCTGCGACGGTCGCTGAGCCCTTGCCACATACCTGACACACCTTCAGCTTCATCAGGCCACCGTGCTTTCGTGTGATACGCAGCTCACCGACCACATCATCGACACCCCCATCATAACTATATGCAATTTCGTAGCAACGGAATATGACCTAAATCATGTCTAATACTAATGCCAATCATTGCCATTTACAAATGGAAGACTAAATTATCGAATAAGAGACCCTTACTGGTGCTCTAATGGTGAGCTAATCAGTGAATTCTGGAAACAGTGGACGTGCCAACACGGTGCAGGCGGAGCGCAGGATAAGGTAGACGTGGATAGGGTCCAGAAGTCATGTAGAGCCCATGTCACGGCGTCGAAGACGGTCGCCCTCGTGGGGCAGCCTAACGTCGGCAAGAGCGTGGTCTTCTTCCGTTTGACGGGCCAATACGTAAGCTGTTCCAACTACCCCGGCACGACGGTGGAGCTTTTCCGGGGCACCACTCAGATTGGCGATCAGTCCTGGCAGGTGCTGGACACGCCGGGGGCGGTGGGCCTGACCTCTTCCTCCGAGGCCGAGCAGGTGACGCGCGACATTCTCCTCTTTGGCGACGTCGACGTGGTGGTGCAAGTGGCCGATGCAAAGAACCTGGAGCGCACCCTGCAGTTATTTGTCCAGCTCGCGGAGCTGGGACTGCCGCTGGTGCTCGATCTGAATTTGACTGACGAGCGCCGAGCCCGCGGGCTCGAGTACTCTGTGGCGGGGCTCGCCCGGCACTTGGGGGTTCCCGTGGTGGAGACCGTGGCGACGACAGGCGAGGGCCTCGAGGCGCTGCGCGAGGCGATATCCGAGGCACGAGTGCCGCGGCTCCGGGTGGACTACGGGTCGAAAATGGGGTGGGCAATCACCGCGCTGGAGGAGGAAGTACTGGGTTGTGCCTGGACGGGACAGGACCTCGAAGGTCAAACGGCTGCCTGCTGCCAGGTCAAGAAGAAGACAGTGAGTGGAAATGGCAGGGTCCAAAACCAAGGGCGCGGCCTGGCCGCTCTCGTGTTGGCGCTCCGGCCCCAGGATGTTCCGGACCTGTTAGGAAAACTGGATCTGTCCCAGGAGGCGCAGGAGAGGATTTATCGCGTGGCTACAGAGGCCCGTGCTCAAACCGCACGGCCCTCTTACGAGATCGCGATCGCGCGGCAGAACACTGTCGCCCGGATTCTGCAAGAGAGCCCACTCCGCCAGAGCGCAGACGGAGTCAGCAAATCGAGCAGGTTGGCCGTCGCGAAATCTGGTTGGATCGGGCACCTGGGGCGTTGGACCGTTCACCCCTTGTGGGGCACGCTCATCCTGCTTGGCGTGCTCTACGGGATGTACCAGTTTGTCGGAAATCTAGGCGCACAGGTCTTGGTGGACTGGCTCGAAGGGACGGCCTTCGGTCAGTACATCAACCCTGCGCTTGTCGCCCTGACTCACCGGTACGTGTCCGTGCCGTTCCTGCAGGACCTGCTGGTGGGGGAGTACGGCGTGCTCACTATGGCATTAACGTACTCGTTGGCACTGATCTTACCCATTGTCACCACCTTTTTCTTGGCCTTTGGCTTCTTGGAGGATTCTGGCTACTTCCCGCGCCTGACCGTGATGGCCCACCGCGTCTTCCGCGGGATGGGTCTCAGCGGCCAGGCCGTGCTGCCCATGATTCTCGGGCTCGGGTGTGACACGATGGCTACGATGACCACGCGCGCCTTGGAGACACGCAAGGAGCGGGTGATTGCCACACTCCTCTTGGCCTTGGGTGTCCCCTGTTCGGCCCAACTGGCTGTGTTGTTGGCGATGTCGGCTGCGGTGTCGCCGTGGGTTCTGATCGGTGTGCTCGGGAGTGTGGGCTTGCAACTGATCATCGTGGGCCGGTTGGCCGCCCATCTTCTTCCAGGGGAGGCCTCCGCATTTATTATGGAGCTCCCGCCGCTCCGCTGGCCGCAGTGGAGCAACATCGCCGCCAAGACCCGGCTGCGGCTGGTTTGGTATGTCACGGAGGTTGTGCCCCTGTTCGTGCTGGGTACCGTGGCGCTGTTTCTGCTGGATCGGGTTGGGATGCTGGTGGCGATTCAAGCCACGGCGCGCCCCGTCGTGGAAGGGCTGTTGGGTCTGCCCGCACAAGCGGCGACCGCATTCGTGATGGGGTTTTTCCGCCGCGATTACGGCGCTGCCGGGCTCTATCAACTGCAGCAAGCGGGTGGACTGGATGCCATTCAGGTTTTGGTGAGTATGGTCGTGATCACGCTCTTTGTGCCGTGCATCGCGAATTTCTTGGTGATCATGAAGGAGCGAGGCTGGCGCACCGCTGCGGCCATCGTGGTCTTTATCCTCCCCTATGCCGTCTTGGTGGGCGCGGTGGTCAACGTCTTGGCGCGAGCCGTGTACTGGGGGTAGCTCATGCACTGTCCGATGTGCCGCGTACCACTGGATGCGACAGACGGGTTACACGCCTGTCAGAGCTGCCCGTTCTATCACTTGACGCGGGGCTGTCGCTTCCAGTTAGTCCGGTGTCCCCGTTGCGGGTATCATAGCCTGCCCACGGAGGAAACCGTTACCCCCCACGTTGCCTCCGTAACTCAGTCCTTTACCATGAGGGATTGCGGTGCCGCGTGTCCCCTCGGAGACCTGGCGGTGGGAGCGCAGGCGCGCTTGGTTGGCTTCGACTCCCTCGATGAGAAGGAGTTACACCGCTTGATGGCCTATGGGTTGGTTCCGGGGGTTCACCTCAGGGTTCTCCAGCGCGTGCCTGCCTACATCTTGAGAATTCACGAGACCGAACTGGCTTTGGAACAGACCCTTGCCGAGGCAATCTACGTCCTGTCCGACCCCGCCTAGTACTCTCCTCCCAGCGAAACATATTTCCTCTATTGAACATGCACCGGCTTGCTAGCTCACTTCCAGATCCGGTGACCGACGACCGTTGACCGATGACCACCGAGAGTCGTTCATGGTTTATGGTTGGAGGTTCATGGCCGAAGAACGGAAATTCGGTTTTTCCCCAAACCATGAACTCTGAACCATGAACCTGCTCATCGGTCGTCGGTCGCCGGTCAATGGTTATCGACCCAGGTCGACGTAGCACCTTCGCCCCCTCGCTCCAGGCCTCCCATTGTTTCAGCCGAGGGAGGACCGTTCTGCTCGTCGGCGGAAAATTTCACTGGTCAATAGTTCGTCAAGTTGAGTGTTCCGCACGAACCCCCTTTGGGCAGGCAAGAGGACGGCCACCCCCACCTGCGCTGCGCTCCGGTCCGAAAGCCTTCGGACCCGCAAACCAGATTCCGCCTTCCTCGCGAATCCGGCCCCCCCCTCGGCTCCACAGCCTAAATCTTGACCCTTCTGACGGTACGGCAGCACGTCCAGGGCCCGAGCGACATTGCCGGGAGTCCGAAAGCCTTCGGACCGACCAGGGTCGCCGCGAGCCCGAATGGTTCCGGGCTTTTGCGGAGAGGCCTGGAGCGAGGGGCGTGCGTGTGCTGCTCGAGGGCCCGCAAACCGGTTTCCACCTTCCTTCGAGATCGACCCTCCCCTCACCGCCGTGAGAAGGGCTGTGATAATTTGCGGATAGCGGACAGCAATCAGCTGCCAACTCGACTTTACGGTGAACCATGAACCGTGAACTGTGAACCGGATTGGAACCTAGTGCCGTTCCAACCTATTGCACCGAAAACGGGCAACGAAGCCAGCAAACCTGGTTTACGTATCGGACAGCTCTATGTTGGGTCAGAATAGTTGGAACGGCACTAGGCGGGGAAGACCGTGCTGCAAAAGGTCACGACCCCTTGTGGGTCAGGCGCCTGGCCGTAGTGGAGCAGCCGCCCGGTTTGACCTCTCACCAGATGGAGCAGGGTGTACATGGGAGGGAGTCCGCAGATTCGCCGACGATCCCCCTCTCGGCTCACAAAGCGGAAGAAACCGTCGGGATCGCCAGCAAGGACTGGCTCCAGCATCCGTCTGTCCTGGGTTTCGATCCATTGGAGCAGATGACGGGTGACGGAACCCTGGTCGCCAAAGCGGGCACCCATATGGGTCAGGTCGGCTCCGGCGATCAGACAGACGGAATTGTTCCGTGCTTCGAGGAGACTTCGGAAGGTGTCGAGAAAGCCCTGAACCTCCGGGTCGTCCGAGGGGAGCTTTCCGCTCAGGACCCATTCGTCAAAAGAGCCAACGAGGATCGGAAGGATACGGATGGGGCGCTTGGCACCGATGAGGTGCTGAAGGAAGATAACCTGAAATTCGATGGAGTGCTCTGCCCGGTGAGCAA
This sequence comes from uncultured bacterium, assembly GCA_964348275.1. Lineage (GTDB taxonomy): Bacteria > Methylomirabilota > Methylomirabilia > Methylomirabilales > CSP1-5 > CSP1-5. The sequence continues at coordinate 15,021 of CAYGBT010000033.1, read as the reverse complement.
TGTCGTCCACCGCCAGGAGATTGGGGGCACGTTGCCTCAGTCGTTCGAGGAGATCGCGATCTGTCCTGACAGGGCCAAGAGGCGTCTCGAAATCTTTCCCGCAGGCAGCAAAGGGCATGGTCGTCCCGGCATGGGCGGTCCCGAGGATGATGAACACCTCGGCATCCGTCCTTGCTTCGAGCCCACGGTAGGCCCAGGCATATCCCACGCCTCCCCGCACGAAATCGATGTGAGGTGCGATTAGGGCCCGAATGGGTTCCGCTGTCGTGCCGGCATCATCAGTCGGACCCTCGGAATGTGCCAGGATCTGATGGAGCGTCTGGCGAAGTTCCCGTGGCTCTGCGGGATAGGACCTTCCAGCGAGAAAGGCGGACCGGGCCTTGGCTTGGCGGAACCCCTCTTTCAGTGCTTCCTGGAAGTCGGCAAAGCGATCGCTCTCTAAAAAGTAGTGCTGGTCGAGCGTGGCGATAAGCTCTTCCACCTGCTCTCGGAAAAGGAGCTCCCCACGGCGGCGGACGTACGCCGCCTGGATATCGAGGACGGAGTGGTTGCCGTCGAAATGGCGGAGGATGTCCATGGCGGCAAGGGGAACAAAGAGGACCGCCTCGGCGTAGTGAGTCGGGTCCCGGAGGCAGAGCACCTGCCTTCCTTTCACCTCCGTTGGAAATGCCTCCACAGGCCTGAGCTTTGGATACTCCATGGTGAGCCCTGCGATAAATTTCTGAGATCTCAGCGAGGACCGGAGGACGGGTGAGATGAGGTGGGAGCCCATAGGCGTCCCTGAACGGTATCTCGCCGGTTGAGCTCCGCCTGGATCGCGTTCAGGACCTGCCATTTATGGCGCGCCCAGTCCGGGGCAAGCAGGAGCTCCCGAGGTGGGTCTCCAGTCAGCCGATGTATCACCATGCGTGGTGGGAGTCGTTCCAAAACGTCACAGACTGTTTCGACATATTCCATCATTTCCATCGGCCGGTATTCTCCCCGGTGAAACATGTCGCCGAGTACCGTTTGTTTGAGAACATACGTGAGATGAACCTTGATCCCGTCGAGGGGGAGTGTGGCAATCGCTCGCGCGGTCCTCACCATATCTGCCCTACTCTCTCCAGGGAGACCCAGCATCACATGGACGCACGTGTGGATCTGGCGGCCTGCTGTCCGGGACACCGCATCAAGAAATTCGGCGGAGCCGTGAGCCCGGTTCACACGGGCAAGGGTCCGGTCATGAATCGATTGCAGCCCGTATTCAATCGAAACATAGGTCTGCTGCGCATACTCCTGCAGCAGGTCGAGGACCACATCTGGAACGCAGTCTGGCCGGGTCCCAACCACCAGGCCCACGATATCCTCGACCGCAAGCGCCTCGTCGTACAGGTGCCTAAGGGCCTCGACCGATGCGTACGTGTTGGTGTACCGCTGGAAGTAGGCCAGAAACTTTGCTGCGTTATGCCGCTGGCGGATGAAGGCCTTTCCCCGCTCGAGCTGTTCAGCAATACTCCAGTTGCGCAGCGTAGAATGACCGGAGCCCTGGTGGCAGAAGATGCACCCGCCGACCGCCTTGGTGCCGTCATGATTCGGGCAGGTCAAGTGGGCATCCAGCGTGATCTTGTGGACGCGGCAGCCAAATCGACGTTGCAAGAAGCCTCGGAGGTCGGTGTAGCGCTTGGTTTGTGTTGGCGGAGCTGATATCATAGTGTCCGTATCTTAGCCCGGTCCGCTTCAGCTGGCAAGCTGGAAGGCTAGAACGCTGGGAGACTAGAAGGCAATGACGCTTGAGTTGTTATCGAGGGTCGGACGATTGCTCACCGGAGAGCTTTCCAGCATCCTAGCATCCTAGCCGGCTGAGACATAACCCCTGTCTGACGATTGTGAAGAAATCGTGGTCATGGCGAAGACGTCGTATGACATTATTGTAGTGGGAGCCGGACACGCGGGCTGTGAGGCGGCGTTGGTCTCGGCCCGTCTCGGCTGTCGGACCCTCCTGATCACGTTAGACCTTGACACGATTGCGGCCATGCCCTGTAGCCCCTCGGTCGGCGGAACGGCTAAGGGACAGCTTGTTCGGGAGATCGATGTCTTGGGGGGCGAAATGGCCCGGGTGACGGACCGGACCGGAATCCAATTTCGAACCCTGAATGCCTCCAAAGGCCCGGCGGTCCGATCCTCGCGAGCCATGTGTGACAAACGCCGCTATCATCGCGCGATGCGGGCGGTTCTCGAGGGGGGAAGGGGGTTGGATCTCCTTCAGGGAAGAGTCGAGCGCCTGATCGTGGACGGAGGGCGGATCAGCGGCCTCGTGAGTCATGATGGAACTTTCTTCAGCGCCCAGGCCGTCTTGATCACGGCCGGGACATTCATGCGGGGGCTCATTCATATCGGATCCACGAACTTCTCCGGCGGCCGGATGGGGGAGCGCCCCTGCCATACCCTGTCCGATTCCCTTCGAGAGCTCGGCTTTGCGCTCGGCCGATTCAAGACCGGGACTCCGCCCCGTCTCAAGCGAGACTCTCTGGACTTTGACCGAATGGAGCGGCAGGAAGGCGATCAGGAACCGCGTCCCTTTTCCCACACGACGACGCACCTCGACATCAATCAGGTCCCCTGTCACATCACGTTTACCACCGAACGGACGCACGAGATCGTCCGGCGAAACCTTGACCGCTCGGCGCTGTACGGCGGAGCCATCAAGGGGACGGGGGCCCGGTATTGCCCGTCCCTGGAGGACAAGGTGGTCCGTTTCTGTGATAAAGAACGTCACCAGGTGATCGTTCAACCTGAGGGGCGCGACTCCGAAATCATCTATCCGAGCGGCTTGGGAAACAGCATGCCCTTTGAGGTACAGGAGCAGCTCGTCCGCTCGGTGCCAGGGCTCGAGGCGGCGGAGTTTATCCAGCCCGCGTACGCCATCGAGTACGATTTTCTGTACCCCCACCAACTTCAACTCACGCTCGAGACCAAGGAGATCCGGGGGCTGTTCACCGCTGGGCAGATCAACGGGACCTCCGGATACGAGGAGGCTGCGGCCCAGGGATTCTGGGCCGGGGTGAATGCGGCCCTGAGAGTGCAGGGGCATCCCCCGTTTCTCCTCGACCGCTCCGAGGCGTATATGGCTGTATTGGTGGATGATCTGGTGACACGGGGGACCGATGAACCCTATCGCATGCTCACCTCGCGGGCGGAGTACCGTTTGCTCCTTCGGGAGGACAATGCCGATCTTCGCCTTATGGAAAAGGGGTCCCATCTCGGGCTGATTTCCCGCGAGCAGTACGAGCGCTTGGAGGAGAAGCAGCGGAAGATCCAGGAAGCCATGGACCGGATTCGAAGCCGAAAGCTTCATCCCTCCCCACGGGTAAACGCAATGCTCACGCATCTCGGGACTACTCCTCTCAGCGAGGTCACCCCGATGATCCAGCTGTTGAAGCGGCCGGAGGTAGGTCATGCCGACCTGGCTGCTATGGATGGGGAAGTCGACTGGGGAGGCCGTGAGGTGGCCCATCAGGTGGAAGTCCAGGTAAAATACCAGGGGTACATCGACCGACAGCTTCAGGAGGTGGAACGGTTCAAACGGCTTGAGGCCAGGCGGATCCCCGACGATATGGATTACTCCGGGATCCCGGGCCTCTCCAACGAGGTACGGCAGAAGCTCAGCGCCATTCGCCCGTCCTCCGTCGGGCAGGCCTCCCGCATCTCTGGCGTGACTCCCGCCGCCCTCTCTATCCTCCTCGTGTCTCTTGAGCGCCGCCGACGCGAGGGACAGCAGTCAGCAAGCAGCCATCAGCAGTCAGCATTGGCGACAAGCAGCTAGCGACGTCCGATTCGTTGCTGACGGCTGATTTTATGCTTCGAAAGAGGCTGATATGCCGGCCAATCTCCCCCCACAATATCTCGACGCCGAAAAACGATACCGCCAGGCCAAACAGCCCCCGGAAAAGATTCGGGCCCTGGAAGAGATGCTGGCCGTGATTCCGAAGCATAAAGGAACCGAGAAGCTCCAGGCAGACCTGAAACGGAGGATCTCGAAGCTCAAGGTCGAATTGGAAAGACGGCCGGCTACCAAGCGAGGGACCGGGATCTTCGTAGAGAGAGAGGGAGTTGGCCAGGTGGTTCTGGTGGGAGGGGCCAATGTGGGCAAATCCGCCCTGGTGCGGCGCCTCACGAATGCCAGGCCGGACGTGGCAGACTACCCGTTCACGACGCGAAAGCCGTTGTCCGGGATGCTCGAATTCGAAAATGTGAAGATCCAGCTGGTGGACATGCCGGCCGTAACACCTGGGCTGGTCGAAGGGTGGGTCCTTGGCATCGTCCGGAACGCCGATCTGATCCTCTGGGTGGTGGACCTGGGATCTGATGAACTCCTCGAGCAGGTGGAAGCAACCGAGAAGATCCTCATCCAGGCCAAAATCCTCCCCGGTGGATCTAGGGAAGAAATCGTGGAGCCGGGACAGGTGGTGAAGCGGGTGCTCATGGTAGGGAACAAGGCAGACCTCCCCGGGGCGGAGGATCGGTTCCTGCTCCTTCAAGAACACTCGGGAGGTCGCTTCCCCCTCCTGATGGTTTCTACTGCGTCTGGAACCGGATTAGAACAGGTCGGCCACCGGTTGTACGAGTCCCTCGAGGTGCTGCGATTCTACACCAAGCCCCCCGGCAAAACGGCGGACTTCTCCTCTCCCGTGACCCTGCCAAGGGGGAGCACGCTCCTCGAGGCGGCCGAGACCGTCCATAAGGACTTTTCCGTCAAGCTCAAGTTTGCCCGAGTCTGGGGAGCGGGAAAATTCGACGGGCAAAAGGTTCACCGGGAATATCGGGTGCATGAGGGGGATGTCATCGAATTTCACATTTAATCAAACAGCTATCAACGGTCAGCAGTGAGCGAGTGGTCCGGCGAGTCTTTTTGCTTATTACTAACAACTGATGGCTGACTGCTTATGTTAACTGGGGGGAGGGAGACGGTGAGTTTTTCTGCGTTGCTCTGGAAAAGGGTAGAGCCGATCTGGCAAAAGACACTGCACCATCCCTTTGTTCGAGGGATTGGTGACGGAACGTTAGAGATTGACAAGTTCAAATTTTATATTTGCCAGGATTACATCTTTCTTATCGAGTACAGCCGGGTTCTCGCTCTGGCGACGGCGAAGGGAACCGACCTTGGGACGATGGGAAAGTTTGCCGAGCTCCTTCATGCAACCCTGCACACCGAGATGGCCCTGCACCGGGGCTACGCGGAGAAATTCGGGATCAGCCGGCAAGAACTGGAACGGACGAAGCCAGCCCCGACGGCCGTCGGATACACGCGACACCTCCTGCACGTGGCGGCATTGGGAAGCTTGGGGGAAATCGTTGCCTCGCTTGTCCCGTGCCAGTGGGGGTACTGCGAGATCGGGGTCGCCCTCGCAAAACAGGGAGAGCCCAAAGGCCAGCCCCTCTATGGCGAATGGATCCGGACCTATGCATCGCCGGAGTTCGCGGCCTTGGCCCAGTGGATCCGTGCTCTTCTCGATACCCTGGGTCAGGATGCGGGGACGCCCGAGCGAGCTCGGATGGAGGAGCTTTTCCTGCTGAGCGCCAGGTACGAGCATGCCTTCTGGGATATGAGCTGGCGTATGGAGGCATGGCCCGTTTAAAAGCGGCCATCAGCTATCAGCGATTAGCTTCCAGTATTTCGGATTTGGAATTGTGGATTTCGAATTTTGTAACGATACACCTGTCTTTCAATGCAAAATTGGCAATCGGAAATCGATTGGTAGCTGACAGCGGACGGCTCGACTGAGCGGCTCGACCGAGCCTTCGGCTCGAGCTCAGGGTGAGGGGCTCGCCGAAGTGTGCGGATTGCTCTGTAGCGAACTGAGAGGGTGATGGCGGCACGGCAACTACGGACACATTGGCGAGTACTGAAAAGGTCTGTTGCTTTTTCCTGCCCCTGGTACGACATCGCCCGGGAGAAGATCCGGCTCCCCACCGATCGCGTCATTGACTACTACTACGTGACGATCCCCCCATCCGTGATGGTGGTTCCGATAACCGCAGACGGACGGATCATTCTCCTCCGCCAATACCGATATCCGACTCGATCATTCAGTTACGAGCTTCCGGGGGGGAACACCGACGGGAAGTCCGCGCTCGCGACGGGGAAGCAGGAGCTTTTTGAGGAGGCCGGCTATCGGGCTCGGCGATGGACGCGCCTGGGACACTTTCACCCGTACTCAGGGATGAGTGATGAAATCTGCCATGTGTATCTGGCCTCGGGGCTTACATCTGGCAAGCAGCGGCTGGAGGATCGGGAGTTTATCCAGGTGGTCAGGATGCCGATCCGCGAGGTCTTCCGACGGGTAGCAAGCAATCGCATCCAGGACGGCATGACCCTGGCCAGCCTTCTCCTTGCTCGTCCCCATCTCAAAATAAATAGCCGGTAAAAATCTAAAGAGGCTATTCGGGTCTCGGGTCTTCGGAAGTGAGGACTTGGCGGTACAGGGCCTCTGTATACCCTCGGATGAGGATTGGACCGCGGGAGAGGACCGGGACCCGGAGCCTGCCATCTTTGTGGACGAGATACCGCGTGATCTCCTCATCCGTGATTTCGGTCCGGTCAAGATCCCACTCTTGAATTGCAGATCCCACCTTGACCCAAAGCCTCCGGTGTTGCCGCACCAGCGTCTGGGTGCCTTCCGGACCGATGGGTTGCGTGGAGATCTCGTGAGTCGCAAAGGGGATCCGGTGCTGCGAGAGAAACTCCCTCGCCTCAACGCAGGTGGGTCAACCCTCTAGATTGTAAAGAATCGCCTCGGCCATGCTGCGGTCCTCCTCCTTGCCGGGGATCATCCTAGCACGGGTTGTCTTGACAAAAAAGTTGTGGGAGTTTCTGATAGGAACAAGGGGGTTCGTCCGCATCGCGGCCGTCCTGACAAATGGGCGCCCGAGGTGAGCTCTGAGGACGTGGCCACAGGAGAAGGTTTGCAGGGAGGGCTTCTCCTTTGGTACAGTACCCTTGGAATCTTTGTGGAGGATCGTGGATAAAACCGAGTCCCGCCTTACGCCATGAGTCGTTTTGGACCTGGCAATGCCTGAGTTGACCGTCAATAACGCCCGCTTCCGCCACTACCGGTCGATCCGCTGGATTCTCCCGGGCGGCCCTTTACGGGCTGAGGCCTACCATCCTGTCGTGGAGAGTGATGGGTGTCACGGCTGTCTCGTGTGCGAGCGGACGATTGGGTGGTTTATGGAGTTTGCCCGCCTCGCTCGGGACCTCGTGGGTGCCAACCTCAGAGATTGCCTTCACTGGCGGAGCCTCTACGACAACCCGCAACCCCTTATCGTTCCCACCTCCAACCTCCAGGAGGTCAACCGCCGGACGGTCGTTCAGCTTCGGGAAACCTATTACGCCATTCCCGAAGAAGCCCGTCCATTCCTGGAGGAAGTCTGGCCGCATGATAAGCGGCTCTCGCAGAGCGAGCGCTTCGACGATCGCCTGGCCATTGTAGAACGGATGGTCGAGCTCTGGGAGGACGGGCAATACGTAGGCTGGCCCAGCTAAATCCGCATTAACTATTTGCGATTATCGATGACCGTTGTCCGATGACCGACGACGGATGAGAACAGCTATTACCGGTCAGCCCCGGCATTTCGGATATGGGATTGCGAATTTCGGATTTTGCGAGGATGCCCCTGCCTTGCAATCCGAAATCCGAAATTGCCAATCCGAAATCGTGTGATAGCTGATTGCTTCGGACATGAAACCCACCTTTCAGATGCAATTAGTGAACGGCCCGTGGGGTGACCCAGCCCTCTATGTCCGCATCCGGTGGGCGCGGCGGGCCTTGCTCTTTGATCTGGGTTCTCTCAACTCCTTACCATCTGGCGACCTCCTGCGCGTCGGCGAGGTCTTCGTGACCCATACCCACCTCGATCACTTCGTCGGATTCGATCACCTCCTTCGAACGGTCCTGGGTCGAGATCGCGTCCTCAGCCTTTTTGGGCCGCCAGGAATCATTGGCAACGTGGAGGGAAAGCTTCAGGGGTACACCTGGAATCTGGTTCAGGACTACCCCTTGAGCCTAGAAGTGTATGAGGTTGATGTCGAGTCCGTCCGAGGGGCGCGATTTGCCTGCGCGGAGGCATTCCGGCGAAGTGACCTGGCACCGCGTGCATGTCAGGGCGAGATCTGGGCTGAGCCTGGCTTTCGCGTTCTGGCCGCGCATCTCGATCATCAGATCCCGTGTCTGGCCTTCGCCGTGGAAGAGCCGTTCCATATCAATATTGATAAGGAGCGCCTTGCGGATCTCGAGTTGCCGGTGGGACCGTGGCTTTCAGAGATGAAGCTGAAGATCCGCGAGGGGGCCGCCGATGAAACCCAGATTCCTGTGCGGGGGCCGGGGGGGCGGACGGAGACCTTTCCCCTCGGCGAGCTCAAAGCGGCGCTGATCAATATCACACCGGGTCAGAAACTGGCCTACGTGACCGATGTCCTCTACTCTCCGGAGAACGTGGCCCGCATTGTGGCCTTAGCCGAGGGGGCTGATGTTCTCTACTGCGAGGCCGCCTACTTGGATCGGGATGAATTGCTCGCGGCAGAACGGTGTCACCTCACCGCAAGACAAGCCGGGCTCATCGCCCGCGAGGCGGATGTCCGGCGACTGGCGCTGTTTCACTTTTCTCCGCGATATCAGGGGGAGGGAGAGGCCTTCCACCGAGAAGCCGGGGAAGCCTTTGGGGGATGGGTGACGGTACCCAAGGGTCGCTGGACGTGATGGGTTCTTCTTGAGAAACTCGACCGTGCCCCGAACAGGCAATTCCAGCGCATCGATTCCCGCCGATTGCTTCAGTTGCCCCGTCCCCGGCCAAGGCTGGGCCTGGTCGGTCCATCGAGGTACAATGGCCTACGCGCCCAGAGGTGTTTAAACGATGTGAGCGGTTTTACAAGGAGATCAGGTGTTTCGTCTCTTCTTTGACACGGTGCAGTCGGTGCTGGGGGAGAGCCTGGCGACGGTTGCGAGTATTTTGCATGTTGCTGCCATGGTCCTGCTGGTTGGGGTGTGGCTCCTCCCCCCGCTCATGTGGCGGGTCCGCCGCTGGCGATCCATGCATGGCATTAGTGAGGGGACGGTCATGCACTGTTGGAACTGTGGTTATGCGGGACTGCCCCATGGACTCAGTTGCCGACGCTGCGGCCGGGAACTGCAGGTCCCCGCACTCCTTCGTCTCTCGCTTCGCCTCCAGGAGTGGCGATCTGGAAGGCTCGCCTCGCGAACGGCAGCCGTGTACCACAGTTTCGGGCTTGTTTGGTTTTACGCCTTCACGGCTCTCTTTGCGGTCAAGATGGATCTTTTTCGGCCGGGCCCGGACCTCCGGAAGATCTTCATCGCCACCGGGACCATTGCCCTTGTGTGGAGCTGCATTCTCTTTCGCCGCACTTTCTCGCTTTACGCTCCCGGTTTGTTGAGGCGGTTCTCGAATCTCTTTTTCGGCCTTTCGACGCTCGGCTTCGTTTTCTTCTTCCTTTTCGTTGCGTCGGCGACGGCGACGGTCGAGGCGCACTATCTCGGGAAGCTTCGGCACACCGGGAGTGAGGTGACGTTCAACACACTCCGAGTGGCCGCTATGGGCAAGGAGATCGGAATCGAATACCTGCAGATCGGTCAGGACAAGCTCGGTTATCACCATATCTTCCTGCTGGCCCTGGAGGGTGACGAGCGGGTTTCCGTGGAGCGGGATCCCCTGACACGGGCGCTCCTGTCACATCTCGCGCGTACGACGGACCCCTACGAACGGTTGGGCTTCGACGTGCGGGTCCGAGTCGAGCGGCGGGCACTCACCGTCGGGGTCCCGTACGCGGTGTACAGCTCAGGTCAGGAGATCTATATCCGGCGCCAGGATGCGCGCTGATTGCTGAGGGTCCTACCTGCGGCATATTCCCCATACCCAGGTGTCCGTCTCATCTCGGTTGTCGTCGGTCAATATTTTTCCCACCTCTTTCCTCAAGCTGCATTGATTTTTCCCCTTCAATGGAAATTATGTGACTAACGACTGATAGAAACTGACCCATCTCATACGTCGGCATGATCACGGTCAAAAAATCCTTTAGACCATGCAAAGTTTTCATTGTATGATCCCACGAATAAAATGGGTGTGGAGATGCCGCCTCCAATCGAATTGATTGTAAATGCTTTTCTTACGTTAAAACGCCCGGTGGGCCTTCTCCCCCCCCGGGCGTTTGTGTTTGTATACAATCTCTCGTCGAATAATTGACCCCCAAGGCAAATGGAGGAAGTCGCCAAGATCGAGTCCCTGGAGGCACATGCTTCTTCAAACCTCTATGAACTGAGTCAATGGGTTGATTCGTTAGATCGAGCGTGAAGCGAATCAGATGGAGGAAGGCATCGTGAACAAGGAGGGCTCGGAAGGTGCGGTGTCCGGAACGGATTCGGGCGGGAAGCTAGGATTAGCTCTTTCGGGAGGGGGCTTTCGCGCGGCGTTTTTCCACATCGGCGTGTTGGCGCAGATGGCGATGTTGGGATTGTTGCGTCACGTTGAGGTCATTTCAACGGTCTCCGGCGGCTCGATCGTCGGAGCGCTCTACTACCTCCATGTCAAGAAATTGCTCGAGATAAAGATTGATGACGAGATCACGGATCAGGATTACAAGGCGATCGTAGAGCGGATCGAGGTTGATTTCCTTCGGGGTGTGCAGCGTAACATTCGCATGCGGACCTTCCTGAACCCTTTGAAGAACATCCGCATGGGCATGGCCAACTACTCTCGGAGCGACCGGATCGGCGAGCTTTATGATGAACTCCTCTACCGGCCCGTTCTGGACACCTCCCGCTCGACCCCTATCCAGATGCGGGAACTCAAGATCCAGCCCAAAGCGGCCAAGGCAGACTTCTATCCATTAAAGGACAACGTCGGAAGAAGGGCGAAGGTCCCAATACTCCTCATCAATGCTACCACCCTGAACACTGGCCATAACTGGCGTTTTGAGGCCTCGCGGATGGGGGAGCCACCTCGGAAAGGCGATCTGGCCCAGGACGTTGACAAGAACCTGAGGTTGCTGAGGGCGCCCTCTTATGGCGCCATCATCGAGAAGCAGCAAGACATTGAGCTTGGCCTCGCAGTATCCGCATCGGCCTGCGTCCCAGGCATTTTTCATCCACTCGCCATCAGCGATCTCTACCCTGATGGCATCCGCGTACAACTGGTGGACGGTGGCGTCCACGATAACCAGGGTATCCAGGGTCTCCTGGACAGGAAGTGCACCCTTTTCGTCGTGAGCGATGCCTCGGGGCAGATGGGAGACGAGCCGGATCCCGCCACTACCATTAACTCGATTTTGGGGAGGACGAACGGCATCCTCATGGATCGCGTACGGGAGGAGGAACTGTTCCGGATACTTCAGGGAAGCGATCTGCCGGTCACCTTCGTCCATTTGCGGAGGGGGGTCCCGGTCAAGGCCGTATCCTGGATCGGCCGTGACGGCGAGCCGGTCCAAGAGCCCAAGGAGGAGCGTAAGCCTCTACCACCTTCTGAGGATTTTGGAGTAGCACAAGAGGTCCAGAGACGCCTATCGCGTATCCGCACCGACCTCGATTCCTTCACCGAGGTCGAGGCCTATTCTTTGATGCTCGACGGTTATATGATGAGCGAGGGAGAGCTTCGCAAGACGAGGGGTATCAAGGATCTCATACCCGCTGAAGCAACGGCGGATGCCCCGCAATGGCGGTTCCTAAAGGTCGCCCCATGGATGGCTGATCCGGAGAAACCCTACTTGTGGCAGCTTGAGGTGGGCGGCGAGCTACTCTTCAAGGTCTTCCGGCTCAGAAGGTCCGTGGCGGTCGTAACGCTCCTGGTCGCCGTCGGCCTCCTTCTCGGCATCTGGGCCCTGCTCAAGGAAGAGATCAAGGCCTTGCTCTCCACACCACTCACGGTGGGCCAGCTCGTGACCGCCGCTGTCGTGCTGGCGCTGGGCTTTATCCCGAGGCTCAGCCGGATCTTCAAGGTGCTCCGTTTCCTCCGATCGCCCACCGAATTCCTGGTTCGCTTTGTGACCCGGGCACTTCTCCCCGCGATCGGCTCGGTATTCGTGTGGATTCACCTGTGTATTTTCGACCCCCTCTTCCTGCGCCAGGGGAAGATAGAGCGGCTTGGCCCACCTCCTTCATAACGACGGGACGACGACTTTCCGGGCAGACTACTTCGGGTAGATGGACGGCTGCAAAAAAAACGATCGGCAAACGCTGGATGGTAATCCTTCCCCTTGGAACTGAGACCGTAGAGGTGCTTACAAAGCATGAGCAACTTGACAAATCGGCTGTGGGCTGAGATGAACTCCACACCCTCACCAAAGAGGAGGATCACGTGATAATTGCCGGCCGCCGTGACACCCGCGTCAGGTTCAATCTTGCTCTCGTGCTGTTCTCCATGCTCACGCTCGCCATGTCGGGATGCACGGTCAAGTTCATTAGCGATTATGACGAGGTCACCGATAAGTCAGCAACCGCGCTCCATAAAAAGGTCGAAAGATTCTTGATCAAAATGGAGCATGCAGCCGGCACCAGTGCAGGGGAGTACGTCAACAACAAGGATTTCTATGACGAAACAAAAGTCGCCTTGAGAGCCATGCGAATCCGTGCTAAGGCAATACCGAAGAACCAGCTCACGGTGGAACACATCGACTTGCTCGAAAAGAACGTCGATGAACTGCGCAATATGCATGAACGGCGTGGCCGTAAAGGTTTGGCAAAAACCCTCGTCGACCCCGTACGGACCGCGATGGACGCCCAGTTCACCGCAATCATCAAACTCGAGTTGGCAAAGAAGCGCGGCAGTTAGGTACGGGGAAGTCCCAAGGAGAAGGAGTCATGACGGATGCGTCGGGGGAGGTGAATCATGCCGCAGATCGATGTCGAAAAACTCGTGAAGAAAATGATGGCTGCCGCACTTGGCGTCCTGAAGAAGAAGGGTCCAGCAGTCGGAAAGTATGCAGCGGTCGAGTTTCGGAAGCTCGGCGAAACTCTCATGAATATCCAACAGATGAAGCGTGCGGGTGAAATCGATAAGGAGGAGGCACGCATCCTCATCGAAATCCAAAAAAATGCCATGCGGTCGGTGATGCTCACCGTCGAGGGGCTCGGAATCATCGCTGTGGAACAGGCCATCAACGCGGCCTTGCGTGTTGTGCGGGACGCGGTCAACTCTGCCATTGGCTGGAAGCTCATCTAATCATTGCAGGTCGGTCTCGGCACCGCAACGAAGATACCGACCGCCTGGTTCCTCTGAGTCTCCGTGCGGTGTGACCAATCAGGGTTGTGTTGCGGCATCGGTCAACTTTTCAAGGGCCCCGGACATCTTTTTTAGGACTGCTGCTCTGTCGGTAACGCCGTGACGGTCCGCCAGGAAGTCCGGAGCGTTGTATGTGACCCACACCTGTCCCTTCTCGTCCTCCCAGGCAAGGACCTTTAAGGGCAAGTCGACTCCGATGGCCTGGTTACTCTGCATCAGTGGAGTGCCGAGCTTCGGATTCCCGAAAATCAGCACTTCGGTCGCTCGCAATTGGTGACCGGCTTTTTTCGCCCCGGCCGCGTGATCGATCCGTGCGAAGACCGTTATTCCTTTTTGATCGAGGGCTCGTTCAAGTCTGTCTAATGTTTCTGCGACGCTGAACGCGCTCTTTTTGCTGACCAGGCCCCCACCAGCAAAGGCTGCGGAAGCAAATATCAGGATTGCCAGAAACAGGATGACCCCTTTCCGCATGTCGGACCCTCCTTGTCATTTGCCTATGTTTGTTCGCGGTCGATCGATTCGAATCTGTTACCATGACTTTTTGCGGCTTGTTCCTGGGGGTAAACTACGGTCGCCCGATCCAATGCTGCGGCAGGTCCGAGCGTCTGACCGCGATTCTTACTCAGGGCAGTCCCTCGCGTCAAAGAAAAATAGAACTGCGGGGCGGCGTGACTTCTCTGGTACAGCGAGGCATGGTTGCCCCACATCCGCGGTCGTCAACCATGGAGCATGAAGAGGGAAATCTCGATTTTCTCAGGGGGTACCGCTTCGGCTCTTGCTGGCACGGGGCTTGCGGTGAGTCGACCCTTGAGAGAAGAGGGGAAAGCCGATCGATACTGTCGGAGTGGCCGGCTCCAAAGGCCGGATGGTTGAGGAGGACAATGATGAAAAGTCAGACGTTACTTGTCCCGCTGGACGGTTCGGAACTCGCGGAGGCTGCCCTCGCCAAAGCGGCAGAACTTGCCGCAGTGATCCAAGAGCCGAAGCTCCTCCTGCTTCGTGCGGCCGAGGCGCACACGTTCCCCGGCGCGGACCCAACGGAGGCACAGGTCAGGGTCGTGCGGGAAGCCGAGCGGTACCTGGATGTGGCTGCGGAACGTCTACGGGACGAGGGAATCCGCAATGTCCAAACGTCGGTGTGGTATGGGCCCCCGGCCGATTCTATCCTGGAGGCTTCACGTTTTTACAAGGTGGACCTGATCGTCATGAGCACGCACGGCCGGAGTGGCTTTGGCCGGCTCATTCTCGGGAGCGTTGCCGAGTCGGTGGTCCACGGCACGACCACGCCGATTCTCCTCGTTCGGCGTCCTGAGGCGCCGGTGCAGCCCCCGGAGGGGGCAGGCCAGGCCCGCGAGCAAAAGCAGCCGGGGAGGGGCTAGCGGCGTAAGAAGGGCTTTGTGGTACACTTATCGGGCGATGCGGATCTCGACGACGGGATTTCCTTGCGAGAAGAGATGACCGGCTAGCCCGCATTATTCACGAGCGGAGTGCCCTCGTGAATAATGCGCCCACAGGGGCGGCCTCGGCCGCCCGTGTAGGTTTCGATTCCGCCGCTGCGGCGGGACTCAAGGCTAGCCCTGAGCGACGCCCCGCAAACGCGGGGACTTCGGCGAGCTCAGTCGAGCCGCGGAGTCGAAGCCCCTCGACAAGCTCGGGACCTCGGACCTGGTTCCAACGGGAGGGGCCGTGAGCATGTCGAATCGGCCCGGAGGGCAGATTATTCACTTCTATGTGAATAATCCGGGCTAGGTCTGGCCT